>CAVPCF010000064.1:0-102237 GCA_963702275.1 Candidatus Melainabacteria bacterium | reverse complement strand
TGGCCACAGTGGACGGTGCCAACCGGTGGCAACGCTTCACCAGGATCACGCTGCCACAACTGCGCGGCGTCAACGCCGTCGTCCTGTCGGTCATCGTGATCGACTCGCTGCGGTCGTTCGACGTGGCATGGGCACTGACCAGGGGTGGGCCGTACCACTCGTCCGAACTGCTCTCCACCTACCTGTACTCGACGGCGTTCCAGTCGGTACAGCTCGGGTACGCGTCCGCGCTGGCCGTGGTGATCTTCGTGCTCGCGTTCGGCGTGATCGTCACGTATCTGGTGCGCGCCTTCCGGGAGGCCGAGTGACTCAGACCGTCATCCGCCCGGCCACCGTCGCGCCAACGGCGGCCGTACTCGTGCGCCGCCGCAGGCGCTGGCCGGGCACCGTCTGCTACCACGTGCTGGTGGGCGGGCTGTCGCTGCTGTGGGTGCTGCCGATCCTGCTGGTCGTCGTCACGGCGTTCCGCGATTTCGGTGACATCGCGGCAAACGGCGTCGGCAGCCTGCCGCACTCGTTCACGTTCAGCCCGTTCGCGCAGGCATGGACCGGCGGCGGCGAGATGCAGGCGATGATCAACAGCTTCGTGGTGACCATCCCGACCGTCGCGATCACGCTGGCGCTGGCGTCCATGGCCGCGTTCGCGCTGAGCCGCTACCGCATCCCGCTGCGCCGGTCGCTGCTGCTGCTCATGTTGGGCGGCAACCTGTTGCCGCCGCAGATCCTGCTCGTCCCGGTATCGAAGCTGACCGAACTGCTCGGCATCTACGACACGCTGCCCGCGCTGATCGCCGTCCAGATCGGCTTCGGCCTCGGCTTCTACACGTTCGTACTACAGGGCTTCATGGGCGGCATCCCGGCGGAGATCCAGCAGGCCGCCGTCATCGACGGCGCCAACACGTGGCAGGTGTTCACCCGCATCATCCTGCCGTTGACCCGACCCGCGCTTGCGGCATTGGCGGCGCTGGCGTTCACCTGGGTGTTCAACGACCTGCTGTGGTCGATCTCGGTGCTGCGCACGGACACCGAGATGCCAGTGACACCGGCGCTGTTGGGCCTACAGGGCCAGTACGTGTCCATGTGGAACGTGATCGCGGCCGGTTCGGTACTTGCCGCCGTCCCGACGGTCGCGGTGTTCCTGCGCTTCCAGCGACACTTCGTGGCCGGCCTTGCGTTGGGAGCCGTGAAGTGAGGTCAGAGTTCGTGCCCGATCGCCTCGAAAGCCGCGAGAATGTTCACGAAGTCGCGAAAGCGCTGGATTCTGTTGTCGGCCACGGTAAGCACAACGAGATTCGGCAGGATGAACGGGCCGGTGGTGGAGCTGGTTCCGTGGACTTCTTGTTCGACAACGACGGTACTCGGGTCGTTCGTCGTATAAGCGGAAAGGGTCTGATAGCGCTCGTACTTCAGCGGACCCTGCCAGGCGGCAGCGACGAACTCCATGATGGCATCTCGGCCCACGAGACGTGATGGTGCACCCGGCCTGGTGAACGGGAACTCATGCACCGCGTCGACGGCATAGAGTTGCGCCATCTCGCTTGCCGACTGCGCTATCGCCGCCGCGCGAACTCGTGTCAGTACCTGTCCGGCCGCGCCAAGCAGTTGTAGTTCGTCCGCCATCGTTCACGCGTCCCGGCGGGTCAGCAGGATGCCGGCGACGATCAACATGGCCGCCGTCCACGCACCGAACACCGCGTACCCCTGCCACGGCGACAGCAGGTCACCGGGCCGTTGCACGGTCTGGCCGATCAGCCGACCCGCCTCGGACGGCAGATAGGCGTGCACGTGCTTGCCGATCGTCCCCGGCAGCAACTGGGCCAACGGCGCCAGCACCAACACCAGCCCGATCACCACCGTGATACCGGCCGCGACATGCCGCACGATCGCCCCGACGGCCAGCGCGAACAGCCCCAGCATCGTCAGATACAGGCCACCACCGATGACCGCCCGCAGCACCCCCGGATCACTCAGCGACACCGGCGCCCTGCTGTGCAGAATGGGTGCGCCGATGAAGAACGACGCGAACGACACGACCGTGCCGAGCACGAAGATCAGCAGCCCGAACACCAGTGCCTTGGCCGCGAGCACCGGAATCCGCCGCGGCACCGCGAGCAGGCTGGCACGAATCATGCCGCTCGAATATTCCGACGCGATCACGATCACCCCGAGCACACACACCGTCAACTGGCTCAACTGCAGGCCGCTGCCCAGAATCACACTGGTCGGATCGGCGATCACCGACGCCCGCTCGGCCGGACCCGTCCGGTCCCACTGGGCAACGGTCAGCAACGTGAACAACGCGGTGAATCCCAGATCGAGCACGACGAGCAGGATCAGCGACCACACCGTGGACCGAACCGACCGGATCTTGGTCCACTCGGCCACCATGGTGTGGCCGAACCCGGGCCGCTGGATTACCGGGGGAGCGGTGGTCGTGGTCATCAGGCACCTACCTGCGGCTGCGGGAGGGACGTGTTGCCGTATTCGACGCTGTCCCTTGTCAGTTCCATGAACGCCTGTTCCAGCGAGCCGCGTTTCGTGGTGAGTTCGTAGAGGACGAGGCCGTCGCGCGCGGCGAGTTCACCGACCCGGCGGGCCGCCATGCCGGCGACGGTCAGCATCCCGTCGTCGCCGTCCGGGGTGGCCGTGCCGCCCTCCTGGGCGATGGCCTCGGCCAGTTTCGCCGCGTCCGGGCTGTGCACCACCACGGTCTGGTCGGTGCTGCGCTCGATGAATTCCTCCGTCGAGCAGTCGGCCACCAGTTTCCCGCGCCCGATCACGATCAGGTGCTCCGCGGTGACCGCCATCTCGTTCATCAGGTGGCTGGACACGAAGACGGTCCGGCCTTCGCCGGCCAGGTGCTTCATCAGGTTCCGGATCCAGACCACACCTTCCGGGTCGAGTCCGTTGACGGGTTCGTCCAGCACCAGCACCGACGGGTTGCCCAGCAGCGCCGCCGCGATGCCCAGTCGCTGCCCCATGCCCAGCGAGAAACCGCCGGAGCGCTTGCGCGCGACCTCGTGCAACCCGACCAGGTCGATGACCTCGTCGACCCGCCTGCGGTCCAGTCCCTGGGTCTGGGCAAGGAACAGCAGGTGGTTGTACGCGGTGCGGCCCGGATGCATGGCGCGGGCCTCCAGCAGCGCACCGACGACGCGCAGCGGCGCGGCCAGGTCGCGGTAGTGCTTGCCGTCGATGGTCGCGTCGCCCGAATTGGGCCGGTCAAGCCCCAGGATCAGGCGCATCGTGGTCGATTTGCCGGCCCCGTTCGGGCCGAGGAATCCGGTCACCTTGCCGCGTTCGACCGTGAAGGACAGGTCGTCGACGGCCAGTTTGTCGCCGTAACGCTTGGTGAGACGTCTCGCTTCGATCATCGCCCGCCCCCTCAGCCACTGAGCATGGCGCCACAATACGGGGACCAGGCCATCAGCGCTGCCGAACCGCCGCCCCATCGGCGTGCGCGGTGCGTTCACGCAGAATTCGGTTCGATTTCGGCGGGACGGTCGCTCGCGCATGATGTAGTGCGCAGGCAAGTCGGGGCATGGCGATCGTGGGGGGCTGCCGCGTGCTCGATGTCCGTTTTCTTGTTCGCCGTTGGGCTGTGGTGGGCGGGGCATTGCTGGCCGTCGTGGTCGGCTCGCCGGTCGCGGTCGCTGCGACTTACGTGCCGATCACCGGGTCTGGGTCGACGTGGTCGTCCAACGCGATCAACTCGTGGATCAGAAACGTTTCCCAGCTCGGGATGCCCGTCGGCTACTCGGCGGTGGGTTCCACGACCGGTCGCAACCAATTCCGGAACGGCACGGTCGACTGGGCCGCTTCCGACGTCCCGTACGGCGTGGTGGACGGCACCAACGTCGATCCGCGGCCGACGCGCGGCTTCGCCTACGTGCCGGACACCGCGGGCGGCCTCAGCTTCGTGTACAACCTCGCCATCGGCACGCGGCGGGTGACGAACCTGCGCCTGTCCGGGCCGGTGATCGCGGGCATCTTCACCGGCACCATCACGATGTGGAACGACCCGGCCATCGCCGCGGACAATCCGGGGCTGTCCCTGCCGGCGATCCGGGTCGTGCCGGTGGTTCGCTCGGACGGGGCGGGGTCCACATCGCAGCTCACCCAATGGTTGGTCGCCACCCAGGGTGCCGACTGGACGGCGTACTGCCAGTTGGTCGGCCGCAGCCCGTGCACCCAGACCTCCACCTATCCGGTGCTGCCCGGGTCCGGATTCGTCGCGCAGAACGGTGACCTCGGCGTGACCGGGTACGTCCAGCAGGCGGGCGCCAACGGCTCGATCGGGTACGTCGAGTACTCCTACGCGCTGCAGAGCGGCTTCCCGGTGGCCAAGGTGCTCAACGCGGCCGGCTACTACACCGCCCCGACCGCAGGACATGTTGCGGTGTCGCTGCTCAAGGCCCAGCTCAACAGCGACCTCACCGAGAACCTGTCGCAGGTCTATACCAATCCGGACCCGCGTACGTATCCGCTGTCGGGCTACTCGTACCTGATCGTGCCGACCGCGGTCGAGGACGGGTTCACCACAGCGAAGGGCTTCACCCTCGCCGACTTCGGCAAGTACGCGTTGTGCCAAGGGCAGAACCAGGTCGACGCGCTGGGTTACTCGGCGCTGCCGATCAACCTGGTGCAGGCCGGTTTCGACCAACTGCGCCGGATTCCCGGCGCGAACATCCCGAACATCGACATCCAGACCTGCAACAACCCCACGTTCTCCACCGACGGCACCAACACCCTCGCGAACACCGATCCCTTCCCGCAGTCCTGCGACAGACAGGGCACGACTCAGTGCGGCGACGCGACCCCGCCGCCGGGCGGCAACCAGGAGACGATCCAGGTCGGCCTCGGCGCGGTGTCCAGCGGCGGCCTGACGCTGACCGTGGACGGCACGCCGGTCACGATGTCGACGCCGACGAACATCGGCACCGCGTTGGACTCGACCGGATCGCTGAGCCCGGTGACGGTCACCGACAGCCGCCTGCCAGGGGAGCCCGGCTGGGACGAGACCGGTTCGGTCGGCGACTTCACCAGCGGTGCCAACACCTTCAGCGGCAACGGGCTGGGTTGGACGCCCGCGATCACCACTCCCGACGCGGCCAATGACGTGACCGTCGGTGGCCTGGTCGCGCCGAACAACCCCGGTCTGGGCACCACGGCCGCGTTGGCGGCCGCCCTGGCCGGTCACGGCGCCGGCACCACGGTGCTGGGTGCCGGCCTGGACCTGCGGATCCCGTTCGGCACGCCGGCCGGCAATTACCGCGCGACGCTGACGGTCACACTGCTGAGCAAGTAAAGGACGTCCACCCGGGGGTGGGGCGAGCGCGTTCATTTTCGCTGGTCGGCGAGAAGTTGCCGTGGCACGATGTTGGCATGGTGCGCCAACGGGGTCAGGACAGTCTCGGCGCCCGGGTGCGCATTCTCCTGGCCCCGGGCGTTGCCGGCCTCGGCGGTGGACTCGATGGCCGGCCTTGGTTTCTGTGTCGTCGCTGCGTTGTCCAACCAGATCAGCGGTTTGCCGTTGGCCTCGCGATGGAGTACCGGAGAGCCACGGCGGTCCGACTCGACGGGGAGCGCGGCCGGTACCGGCGCAGCCGGGCGGGTGGGCGGCTCGGCCGGCCGGTACCTACCGGTGGTCGTGGTATTTGGGCATCTGGACGTTCGCCAGCATCGCAGTGGCATCGTCGACAAGGACGGCAGTGGCGAAGCAGGAGGTGACGCGCGCCTGATTTGCCGCTGGCTCCTCGGTGGCATTCGTGGCGGATGCCACTTCGTCGTCAGTGGAAGGCCGTGCATTCACCGCTGACGTCGGCCCACCACGTGCCGCTGCTGTTCTGGCCGTCGGCGTAGACGATGACGTTGGTGCAGGGGCCGTAGTCGCCCTGGATGGTCTGCCTCGCGTTCTGCTCGGCGAGCGCCAAAGTGGCGCCGAAGCCCTCGTCCCTGGCCGCGAACTTCGCCGGCTGGATGGTCGCCGACGCCGACGTCACCCCACCGACCGAGGCGGCGACGCCCATCAGGACTGCCGCGACTATCGTGATCCGCCGCATGCGCATGCGAACTCCCGTTTTCGTAGGCTGTGCAGGGACGTCCAGAATGGCGCCTCACCAACGGATTCGTCCATTGCTTGCGGATTTCGCTGCAATCCCGAGTGAGCTATGCGGGTACCAGCAGAATCCACACCGGGCCCGGTGCCAGCGGCAGCGGGGTGCCGCTGGCCGTGGTGTAGCGGGTCGAATCCGGTGCGGTCGGGCGGGACCAGGTCGCCGCGAACGACTGCCCGTCGCGCAGCACCGTGGCCGATCCGGTGCCCACCGTCTCGGAGACCTGGCCGGGGTTGCCCGCGACGTCCACGTCGGTCGGGTCGGCGTGCACCAGCACGTGCTGGATCACGACCGTCGCCGCACTCAGCTGACCCGAGTCGGTGGTCACGTCCGGTGTGCCGTCCATCGACACGAGCCACCGCCCGGCCGCGGCCGACCACGTGAAGTCGTAGACAGCCGCCGGGTAGCTGACTCGCTGGGTCGCGGTCGGTGTGCCGCCGGGCGGTGCCGGACCGAACTGCAAGGTCGCCGACGGCGGTGCCGCGGCGGCGGGCAGCTTGGCCGGCTGGACGTACAGGTTGTGCGGCGCGGCATGGGTGTCGCCACGGTAGTAGGCGTTGTCCGCCTCCGTCGGCGATGCGTTGACCAGTGGCGCGCCGTGCAGGAGTGTCAGGATCTGTTGTGCGGCACCGGAATAGGCCAGTGTCGGCCGGCCGTACTGGGCCAGCAGGTCCAGATCGGTGCGCCGCGCGCTGCGGACCGGGCCGATCGCGGGCGGCAGGTGGCCGGAGTACACCGCCATCAGCCGGGTCAGACCACCCTCGACCAGTTCGACGTACACGACGTCCGCCGCTCCGACCCCGGTCTGCGGCCGCGCGTCCGCGACATTGTCGATCTTGACGGCGAGCACCGGTGACAGCGCGGCGGGCGCGGTGCTCGTGGGCGCCGCCGAGGTCCGCACGACCGGCAGGTGGCTCCCGGCCGTTGCCGTTCTCCGGTGGTCGGCGACCAGGACGGCCGCGGTGGCCAGGCCGCCGACCAGCACCGCGGCCACCGCCACGGTCACCAGCCGCCTTGTTGTTCGCCGTTCCACTCAAGCCCCCAGGTGCAGTTACGACGATAGTCACCGCGGTGTGTTGAAAGTGTTCCTTGACACGCACCGGCTACTACGCGCCACAATGTATCGTGCCACGTAATAGAGATGACGGCCCGCCGGACCTGGGCCGGTTCGCCAACCCGGCCGTGCTCATCCTGAGCAGCCTTGCCGACGGCGACAAACACGGCTACGCCCTGATCCAGGACATCGAGACGTTCGCCGACGTGGCCATGGGGCCCGGCACCCTGTACGGCGCGTTGACCCGACTGGAACGCCACGGCCTCATCGAGGCACTGGCCGCCGACCAACGCCGCAGGCCCTACCGGCTCACCGCGGCCGGCGCGGCCGCACTCACCGCCTACTTACAGCACGCCCGCACCGTCACCACCGTCGGCCTGCGGCGCTTGGCCGGCGCATGAGTCGCCGTCGGCTGCGCACCCGCCTGCTGATCGCGCTGACCGGACTGTTCCCCGCGTGGTGGCAGCAGCGCTACCGCGAGGAGTTCACCGACATGCTCCGCGCGCTGCTGACCAGCGGCCGGCGCAACACCGTGTCCCTCGCGCTGGACATCGTCGTCGGCGCCCTGGACGCCCACCTGCTGGCAAGACCCGCGAGCACCGCCGTGCTACCCGCCTTTCCGGTGGTGCGCAAGGCTATCTATGCCGGACTGCCCTTCGCCGCGCTCGTGGCGGCGGTCAACGTCCTGGCCAACGTGGTGTTCCCGGCCGCCTTCGACGACAACGCCGGCGGCCCGTGGAACCTGATCAGCGTCGTCGTCGTGTACCTGGGTGGCTTCGTAGTCCTGGCGGCGATCGGGGCGCGCGGCACACGGCGGTCGACCACCCGACATGCCGGCGTCAAGTCCGGCGCCGCTGCGGGGTTCGTGATCGCCACGGTGGCCATGCTGAGCTTCTTCGCCATCGACAACCTGTTCCTCGGCACGGTCAGCCAGCAGTCGCAGAAAGTGATCACCTTCGCCACCAGCGGCCAGTCGTCCATGCGCACGTTCATCAATCTCGACCTGGTGCGGGCCGCGCTGTTCGTGATCCCCGAGTGGACCATCACCGGCGCCCTGCTCGGTTACCTGGGCGGCCGCCTGCGATCGCGCACGGGTCCGGACTACGCGTTGGTGACCAGGCTGCTCGGTACGGCCTGGTCGGTGTTCAGGTCGTCGAACAGCTCCTTCGACTTCGGCTTGTCCCACAGCAGCGAGCCGCCGGTCGGCCCGCTGATCGGCACGGCTGTTGTGACCAGGCTGCCGTTGGAGATGCCGCGCATGCTCCAGCCGAGGCCGATGAGGTCCTGGAGGTGGTCGCCGTTGTCGACGGTCAGGTTCCCCGGCAGGTCGAACAACACCGGGAACAGCGCGAACGGGTTCAACAGCACACCAGGGCTGGTGATCTTGCCGGCCAGCGCGCCGAGGAACTCGCGCTGGTGCTGGGTGCGGGCGAAGTCGCTGGTCGCGAAGGCATGGCGGCTGCGCACGTAGCCCAACGCGTTCGCCCCGTTCAGGTTCTGGCAGCCGGCCGGCAGGTTGATGCCCGCGTAGCTGTCCTGCACGGCCTGCGGCAGGCACATCGTCACGCCACCCACGTCGTCCACCACGCTGGCGAAGCCACCGAGGCCGATCTCCGCGTAGTGGTCGATCCGCAGCCCTGTCGCCTGCTCCACCGTCTGCACCAGCAGCGACGGTCCACCGAACGCGTACGCCGCGTTGATCTTGTTGTTGCCGTGGCCCGGAATCGACACCCAGGAATCGCGCAGCAGGCTGACCATGGTCGGCTTCGTGCTGTTGGCCGGCAGGTGCACCACCATGATGGTGTCGGTCCTGCCGCCGGAGACCGAGGACGCGTCACCGGTGTGCAACTGCGCCGCCTGCGCGTTGGTGAGGCCCTGCCGGGAGTCCGACCCGACCACCAGCCAGTTCGTGCCGGCGCCCTGCGCAGGCCGGCCGGCATAGTCACTCAGCGCGTTCACCCGATGGAGCGACGAGTCCATGGAGAACCACGTCACGACCGCGCCGACCACCAACAGCACCAGCACGATGGCGACAATCCGCCGAATCCGCCACCTCCTGCGACGCCGCGGCGGCGCGGGCGGCGGCCCACCACCGGGTGGCCTGCCACCCGGCCGGTTGTTGGCGGGGAGCGGGTAGCCGCGCTGGTCGGTCAGGACCCTGTTGTGCGGGCGAGGATTGACCGGCGGTCGATGCGGTTCGTAACCGCCTCCGCCGCCCTGCCAGGGCTGTCCCATGTCCGGCGCCTTCCCGATCGTGCTCGTCGCCTGCCCGGTTGCGGGCCGTCACTAGTCCGGACGCATCACCGCGGTACCCGGTTGCTCGCACGAGCATGCCTCGTTGGTCAGGATGGCGCAGCTTGGTCAGCAGTCGACCGGCGACCGGTAGCAGTGCTTGGCCACGGCCGGCAGTGCGACCCAGGCGAGCGCGGCGACCACGATGCCGTAGCCGATCGCGGTGCTGTGCAGACCGATTCGGGTGGTGAGCACGCCGGCGATGACGGCGGGAACCGAGAACGCGAGATACGCGACCACATAGATGGCGCCGATCAACGCACTGCGGTGCTCCGGCACGGCGAGGCCGGCCAGCGTGCGGAACGAACCGAGGAACGCGGCGCCGAACCCGCAGCCCGAGACCGCCGTGCCGAGATACAGCAGCACCGGCAGTGTCATGACGACGGCCAGCACCGTGATGAGGACTCCGGTGCCCAGCAGTGCGCAGCCCAGCAGCATGATCTGCCGCGGCGCACGGTTGTGCAGGGCGATGCCCGTCACGCAGGCGCAGCCGCACAGCAGGAAGATGACGGCACCGCCGAGCAGTCCGCTGTGGGAGTGCGCCAGCGTCAGCGCGAGCGACGGGCCAAGCGACAGGTACAGGCCGTTCAGCGACCAGACGGCCACGACCACCGGGAGCGTGGCGAGAAACGCCCGTCGCACCGGGCGCTCCACACCGATCCGTGAGCCGAGCGTCGGCCTGCGACGCTCCGAAACCGTCTCCGGAACCAGGGCCAGCACCAGGATCATCACGACGAAGGCCCCGAGCAGCAGCCAGAAGATGAGCTTCGTCGGCGCGGGCCCGTACTGGATCAACAGGCCGCTGGTCAGCGCCCCGAAGGCAAGGCCTGCGGCCGGCACCGCCGAGTTGACCAGCGCGGCGCGTCCTGGCCGCCCGGCCGGCTGGAGGTCGACGAGCGCGGCGGCCACGGCCGCGGTGACCAGGCCCGTCGCGCAACCCTGCGTCAGCCGTGCGGCGAACAGCCAGCCAACGCTGCTGGCGAGCAGGAACAGCACCAACGCGGCACACTGCACGACGAGCGCGGCGGCGATGACGGGCTTGCGGCCGATGGCATCGGAAAGCGAACCCGCGAGCACCATCGCGACGATCAGGGTCACCGCGTACACGCCGAAGACGATGGTCATCGTGGATTGCGTGAAGTGCCATTCGGCGGCGTAGACACCGTACAACGGCGACGGGGCGCTGACCGAGAACAAATAGCAGAACGAGATCACCGCGACGAGCCAGAAACCGCGACCGGCCTTGCGTTCGGCGCGGCTGGCGTCGACTTCCTGTTGCGTGAGTGTGGCCATGAGCGCGCTCTCCCTAGCCCCGGCTGCCGTAGCCAAAACGCTAGCAGCGAATCCGCGACGACGCGAACCTGGTCGACAGGATGTCGTACTTCGTTAGGTCCGTGCTCCTTGAGCATTCACAATTCCGCTATCAAGAATTGCCATCCGCCAGGATAGTTGACAGAAAATGGTTGTGGCCCGGTCTCGGGTCGGCGGGTTGGTCGGTCCACGTCAAGGGGTGTGCGGCGCGCGGCACCGTTCAGCGGCGGACGAACAGTGCCAATCGCCCCAACAGATAGCACCGTTCGGGTGCTGGCCTGCCGGCCTCGTGGCGCTAGCCTGCGGCTATGTGTCTTGTCACCACGTGTGCACCCATGTCGAAAATCAGTCACCGGACGGCTGGCCCGAGACGGCACTGATACGGCGAGAGGAGCACGGACTCGATGACGCATCCGTTGGACACCGCCGGTGAGCCCGCCGCGCTGCCCCGTGGCCTCGCCGGGCTGCTGCGGCCGGAGCTGACCGCGGTCGGCGACGAGATCATCACGGAGATCCGCCGCACGATCCCCGAGTACGCGCGCCCGCTGGACGGGCCGTACGGCCACGCGATGCGGATCGGCGTCGAGCAGGCGCTGCTCGCGTTCGTGGACCACGTCGCCGATCCCGGCACCCGCCACGACCGGCGTGACGACGTGTGCCGCAAGCTGGGCCACAACGAGGCCATCGAAGGGCGCAGCTTGGACTCGCTGCAGTCGGCGTACCGGGTCGGCGCGCGGGTGGCCTGGCAGCGGCTGATGCGGACGGGCAGGCGGCACAACCTGTCCTCGTCGGTGATGTCGCTGCTCGCCGACGCCCTGTTCGGCTACATCGACGAGCTCGCCTCGCTGTCGCACGACGGCTATGTGGCGGCGCAGGCCCGTTCGGCAGGCGCGGTGGCGAAATGGCGCCGCAGGCTGCTGCACCTGCTCCTTGAGTCGCCCGCGGTGCCGCGTGGCGCGACCGAGGAGTTGGCGGCGCTGGCCGGGTGGACCCTGCCGGACGAGGTCACGCTGGTGGCTGTCGCCGCTGGCGCGAAGTGCGCGATGCCGATGCTGGACGGGGACATCCTGCTGGACATCCGCAGGCCGGACCCGTATCTGCTGGTACCCGGCCAGGTCGGCGCGGGCCGGCAGGCCAGGCTGGCGACCGCGATCCCGGAGGGGCGGCTCGCCGTCGGGCTCACCGTGCGGCTCGGCGAGGCACCGGATTCCCTGCGCTGGGCAAGGCAGGCACTCGACCTGGCCGAGGCGGGACTGCTCGGCGACGATCGGGTGACGCGCTGCGTGGACTGCATGCCAACGCTGTGGCTGACATCCGACAACGCGCTGGTCGACCAACTGGCCCGCCGCGAGTTCGGCAAACTCGACGGCCTGACGCCCAAACAGCGCACGCGGCTGGTCGAGACGCTCGGCGTCTGGCTGGAGACGCGGGGCAGCGCGGCCGAGATCGCGGACCGGCTGCACGTGCACCCGCAGACCGTCCGCTACCGCATGCGCCAGTTGGAGAAGACGTTCGGCGACCAGCTCGCGGACCCGGACGGCAGGTTCGCGATCGAGCTGGTGCTGCGCGCGACTCGGTTGCGGGAGCGTGAGATGTCCTGAGTGGACGGTGCGGGCGGGCGACGGCAGTCGCCCGCCCGACCGCGTCACCCGACGGTGACGGTGGGCTTGCCCAGGGTCAGGTCGATGGTGTTCCCGGCGCCGGGAATCACCGCGTTCAGGATCGCCGTGCTGAAGCCGCAGTTGGCGAAGTTCGGGATGGTGAACGTGCCGGACACCGGGCCGCCGAGCAGTACGTTGAACCCCTTGCCGGACACCAGGTTGATCGTGGCAGGCGAGGTCTGGCAGTTGTTGCCGACGGGCACCGGGAGGCCCGCGACGGTGACCTTGGTCAGCTTGATGATGATGTTCGCGGTCGCGGTGATGCCGCCGTTCACGTCGTTGCCGGTGATGGCACCGTCCTGGATGAACTCGGTCGTCGCGGTGACCGGCACGAAGCCCAGTTCGGTGAACGAGCCGGTCGCCGCCGGCAGGGTCAGGTTCGAGGTGAACGCCAGCGTCTTCACGTCAAGGGCCGCGGTCAGCGTGCCGGGGCCGAGCGTCATGGTGGAGTTGGTGGACTTGATGGTGGTGCTGCCGTTGACCGCGTAGGTCGCGTTCAGTGTCGGGTCGGCCTGCGGTGTCGGACTGGCGTTCGCGGCCGGTGCCGCCACGGCAAGGGCGACCAGCCCCGCGGCTGCGGCGATCAACAGGGGACGGAGTCTCGGTCGAAGCATGAGCTACTCCTGACATGGTTGGGGTTACTTGCTTTTCGGTGCTACGTCGAGCAGGCCGGCCAATGTGGTCGGGCCGACGGGTTGCCCCAGGTTTCGCAGGGCGGCGGGGGCGACCGGTGCCGGGACCGGACCGCCGCTGGGTGCGTTGGCCGAGCCGCGCACGTCGACGCCGGTGCTGGGCGACAGCGTGCAACTCGCGTGCACGTTCAGGGGCGCCTGCGGCGAGACGTCCAGCCCGTTCCGGTCGGGCGTGCCCTGGTACCCGGCCGTGCAGGGCGTCGGGTCGAAGAACGTCAGCGCGAGGCCGAACGTGGCGCCGTCGTTGGTGATCACCGACGAGCCCGCGGCCACGGCAGCGGGTGTCACCGACAGCAGTTCCTCGATGCCGTTCTGGCGGGTCATGGTCAGTTCCGACGTGGTGAGCAGGTTCGCCAACAGCACGGACAGTCCGGGATTGGTGTCCTGCAACAGGCCGCTGACCTGGCTGATCGCCTGCGGTGCCGCGTCGATGAGCCTGCGCAGGTCCGGATCGGACGAGTCGAGCTGGCCGGCAAGCAGTTTCGCGTCGCGGCCGAAGGCGGCCAGCGCGTCGGACTCGGCCGACTGGGTGGCCAGCACCGTCTGGCTGTCGCCGATGAGCGCGGTCTGCTGTGGCACCGACCGCAGGGCGGACGTGGTGAGCGCGGAACCGCTGTCCAGCAGTGTCTGGAGATTGGGGCCCTGACCGTTGGTCGCGTTGTAGAGCTCGTCGACGACGGTCCGCAGCGACTGCGCCGGCACCGACGCCGCCAGGCTGTCGACGTTGCGCAACACGTCCTGCACTGGCGGCGGCAGCGTGGTGTCCTGGCGCCGGATGGTCGAGCCGTCGGCCAGATAAGGCGCGGAATCCTTGGTGGGCCGCAGGTCCACGTACTGCTCACCGACCGCCGACCGGTCGGCCACCGCCGCCTTGACCGACGCGGGGATCCGCGGCGCCGAGTCGTCGATCCGCAGGTCCACCTCGACGCCGGTGGTGGTCAGGTTCAGGTTGCCGACCCGCCCGACCGGCACACCCCGGTAGGTGACCTCGGCGTTGGTGAAGATGCCGCCGCCGTCAGCCACGTCGAGCTGGACCACGTAGTAGCCGCGCAGCCCGACGTAGCGGCCCAGATCGGCGTAGCGGAGGCCGACGTAGGCCACGACGGTGATCCCCACCAGCAGGAACGCGATGATCTTGACGCGGGTGCCGACGGTGAGCATCAGTGCCCACCACCCTGCGCGATGGACGTGATCGGCGGCAGGACCTGCGTGCCCTGCGGTGCCACGACCGACACGTAGACGTTGAGGTAGTCGCCCTTGACGTCGTTCAGGACCGTGTCGGTGAACGGGTACGTGAGCAGCACCTGCAGTGCCTGCGGCAGTGCCTGGCCCGCGTTCGCGAGCTGTCGCAGCGTCGGCTGGAGCGACCGCAGGTCGGCGACCAGGTCGTCCCGGCTGCGGTTGACGGTGTCGACGGCCACGCCGGACAGCGTGTTCAGGGAGTTGAGCATGGCCACGAGTTGGCCGCGCTGCTGGTCGAGCACCTTCAGCCCGGGTGTCAGATCGTCCAGCACGGCGCCGACCTCGTTGTCCCGCGTGGCGATCGTGGCCGACAGCCGGTCGATGCCCACCAGCGCGTCGGTGATGTCCTGCTTGTGCGCGTCGAGGTTCGCCACGACCTGGTCCAGGTTCCGGAGTACCGCACGGATCTGCGGCTCGTTGCCGGTCAGCGCGTCGTTGAGCTGTTGCGAGATGGTGCGCAGTTGGGCGATGCCGCCGCCGTTGAGCAGCATCGACAGCGCGCCGAGGACTTCCTCGACCTGCGGGTTGCGGCCGGTTCGCGCGATCGGGATCACCGCGTGGTCGGCCAGCGTGCCGGTCGGTGCCTGGTCCGTCGGGGCCGCGAGCGCGACGTACTTCTCGCCGAGCAGGCTGGACTGGTTCAGCGACGCGGTCGTGTTCGCCGGCAGGTGCACGTCACCGTTGACCTGCATCGTGACGTTCGCGGTCCATCCGTTCGCCGGCAGGCTGATCCGGGTCACGCGCCCGACGGCCACCTCGTCGACCTTCACCGCCGCCTGCGGCACCAGGTCCAGCACGTCGCCGAACTGCGCCGTCACCTCGTACGGGTGGTCACCGAGGTCCGCGCCGCCGGGCAGCGGGATGTCATAGATGCCGCCCGAACCGCAACCCGCCGTCAACAGCGCGACGCCGAGGGCCGCCCAGATCTGCCAGCGCATCAGTGCCCACCTCCGAACGGCAATCCGGGCACCTGGTCGGCCGACGGCAGTGGCAGCGGCGGTGGATCGTTCTGGAACGCGCCGATCGCGCTCAGTTCCAGCAGGTCCGCGCGGCCGTTCAGCGTGAGGTGGCTCGGGTCGTAGGCGCCGAGCAGGTTCGTCGCCGCCAGCGGGAAGACGTCCAGCGACTCCGCCAGCGAAGTCCGCTGGTTCACCAGCAGTTGCGTTATCGACGCCAGCTTGTCTACATCGGACTTGATGAGGCTTCTGTTGCCGCTGATGAAGTCCCGCACCTGGCCCAGTGCCGTGGCCAGCTCGCTCAGCGCGGCGCCGAGATCGGTTCGGTCGCCGGCCAGGAAGCCGGACACCGAGGCGAGCTGGTTGATCGCGGTGCGCACCTGGCTGTCGTTGTTCTTCAGCGTGGTGGTGAACTGCTGGAGGTTCGTGATCGTGCCGAACAGGTTGTCCGACGAGCCGTTCAGCGTCCGCGCCGCCGCACCGAGCTGCTGGATGACGGTGCCGAGCGCGGGCCCGTTGCCGGCCAGGTTCGCCGCGCCGGTGTTCAGCAGGTCCGACAGCGCGCCGTTCGCATTGGCGCCGCCCGGTCCCAGCGCCGTGGTGAGCTGGTTGAGGCTGTTGTACAACTGATCCAGCTCGACCGGCGTCGCCGTCCTGCTGACCGGGATCACGGCGCCGTCGCGCATCGCGGGGCCACCGGAGTACGCGGGCGCGAGCTGCACGTACCGGTCGCTGACCACGCTCGGCGAGACCACGACGGCCGAGGCGTCCGCCGGGACGGTCACGTCACCGTCGACCGTCATCGTCACGCGCACGCCCGTGCCGACCGGCGTGACCGAGTCCACCGTGCCGACCGTCACCCCGAGCACCCGCAGGTCCGACCCCGGATAGACGCCGACGGTCTCGGCGAAGTACGCGGAGATCGTCTTCGCGCCCATGTCACGGAACACCCACCACACCGCACCCGTGCCGACCAGCGCGAGCGCCAGCGCGGCCGCGACGTAACGGGCGGCGCGCTTGGCTTTCCTGGTGCGGAACATCACTTGCCTCCCAGGGTCCGCGGCGGCTCGCAGCCGGTGGCCGGCCCGGTGCCCGGGGGCAGATAGTTGGGCGGGATCAGCCCACACAGGTAGGCGTCCATCCACCTGCCGTTGCCCAGCGAGTTGCCGACCAGCCGGTAGTACGGCCCGGCCAGTGCCAGCGCCTTGTCCAGATTGGACTGGTTGCGCTGCAGGACGTCCGTGACCTGGCCGAGTTCACGCAGCATCGGCGTGAGCTGCGCCGTGTTGTCCGTGACGACGCCGGACAGTTGCGTGGCGAGCTGCTGGGTGCCGGTGAGCAGGTCGGCGATCGCGGTGCGCCGGTTCTGCAGCTCGGCAAGCAACTGGTTGCCGTCATTGAGCAGCGCCGCGAACTCGCTGTCGTCCTGGGCGAGTACCCCGGTGAGTTTCTTCGTGTTGGCAAGGAGTTCGGCGAGCTGGTTGTCGCGCGACGCGATCGTGGTGGACAGCGCCGCCAGGCCGGTGAGGGCCTGGTGCACGTCGGGCGCTGAGTCGCCGAACGTCTGGGAGATCGCCTCGAAGCTGTTCGCGAGCTGCTTCGTGTCGATCTGGCCCACCGTGTCGGCGAGGCCGTTGAACGCCTCCGACACGTCGTAGGGCGACACGGTTCTGCTCGTCGGGATGTCCTGGCCAGGGTTCTGCGCCGCGGGGCCGAGCGGGTCGACGGCCAGGTACTTCGCGCCGAGCAGGGTCTTGATCTTGATCGCCGCGGTGCTCCGGTTGCCGACCCAGGTGTCCTTGACCTTGAAGCGCACCCGGACCCGGTCGCCGGCCAGGGTCACGCCGGTCACCGTGCCGACCTTCACCCCGGCGACCCGCACCTCGTTGCCGGTCACCAGGCCCGCCGACTCGGTGAAGTCGGCCGTGTAGGTGGTGCCGCCGCCGATCAGCGGCAGGTCGTCGTAGAAGTAGGCGAACAGGCCGACGATGACGAGCGCCACGAGGCCGACCGCGCCGACGGTCACCGGATTCCGTTCCCTGATCGGCGTCACCCCTGACACCTCGCCGCGGTCACGGGCAGGCCGGTGGGCGGGCTGCCGCCGTCCGTGGTGGCGCCGGTCACGGTCGCCGAACACAGGTAGAAGTTCAGCCACGACCCGTGCGACGCCAGCGTGCCGAGTTGCTGGTACTTGATCGGCAGGTTGTGCAGGAACGTGTCCACGGTTCCGGAGTTGTCCGCGAGATTCGTGAAGAGCTGCCCGAGCGCCGCGATGTCCTGTTGCAGTGGTGCTCTGCCCAGTTGCAGCAGGCCCGCGGTGCTGTTGGTGAGGCTGCCGATGCCGGTGATCGCGTCGCCGATCGGCTGGCGGTCGGCGGCGAGCCCGGACACCAGCTGTTGCAGCGTGGTGACCAGGTCGGAGAGTTCGCCGCCGCGCGAGTTCACCGTGTTCAGGACGGAGTTGAGGTTGTCGATCACCTGGCCGATCACCTGGTCGCGGCCGGCCAGTGTCGTTGTCAGGGACGCGGTGTGTGCGATCAGGCTGTCCACCGTGCCGGCTTCTCCTTGCAGGACTTGGACGATCTCGTTGGAGAGCTGGTTCACGTCCGTCGGTGACAGTGCCTGGAACAGCGGTTTGAAGCCGTTGAACAGGTCGGTGAGGTCGAGCGCGGGGTGCGTGTGGGCGATGTCGATCGTGGCGCCGGGCGCGAGCGTGCCCATCGGGCCTGCGCCCTGGTCCAGTGCGATGTACCGCTGGCCGACCAGGTTGCGGTACTTGATGGTCGCGGTGACCGACGCGGGCAGCACACGGTCGGCGGACACCGCGAACGCCACCCTGGCCAGCCGCTGCCGGGTGACGGCGATCTGCTCGACCTGACCGACCCGCACCCCCGCGATCCGCACGTCGTCGCCGACGTTCAGCGACGTCACGTCGGTGAAGACGGCGGAGTAGCTGGTGGTGGCGCCGACGTCGGTGTTGGCGATCGTGATGCCGAGCGTTGCCGTCGCGGCCACCGTGACAGCGGCGAACACGATGCCCTTGATCAGTGGCCCGGCAATGCTTTTCACTTGACCGTCACCTCCGTGCCGCGGTAGATCGGGCCGAGCAGCATGCTGGTCCAGTTCGGCAGCGTCGCGGGTGGCTTCCCGACCACCGGTGACGCCAGCTCGGTGATCAGCTCGTTCTCCGCTGCGGTGTTCACGGTCGTGGCGCCGTCGTCCAGTGCGACACCCGGGAACGGCTGGCCGAGCGGGTAGCAGTGCGGGCCGGTCTTGTCGCCGTACAACGGCAGATTCTGGGGGTAGACGTACTTTCCCTTGTCCGGCACCACATCGGCGGTGATGTGCAGGCCGGGCTGGTTCGTGCCCTTGCCGAGTACCTTGTCCACCGCGGGCTCGAAGTTCACGAGCGCCTGCAGCGTGCAGGGGAACTCGTCGGAGTAGCGCGCCAGCAGCGCGAGCGTGTCCTTGCTGTCGGCGGCCAGCCGGATCAGCGTGTCCTGGTTCTGTTGCAGGAAGTCGGTGATCGTGCCGGCCGACGACACCACCGTCGAGTAGAGCGTGGCGAGCTGGTTCTGTTCGGCCACCACGGTTTTCGACGTCGTGGTCAGGTCGTCCAGGGCACCGAGGATGTCCGGCGTCGCCTGGTCGTAGGCGTTGGCCACGCTGACCAGCTGCGTGATGTCCCGGTCCAGCGCCGGCAGCTGCGGGTTGAGCCTGCCGAGGTAGTCACCGAGCTCGGCCAGCGTCCTGCCCAGTTCGGCGCCGCGGCCGGACAGCGCGGTGGACACGGCCGTCAGCGTCGTCGACAGCTTTTCCGGCTGCACCGCGGACAGCGTCGGCAGCAGGTCGGCCAGCACGCGGTCCAGTTCGATCGCCGAGCTGGATCTGTCCTCCGCGATGGCACTGCCGTCGGCCAGCCGCGCCGCCACCGGAGCCGCCGGCAACACGAGGTCCACGTAGCGTTCGCCGAACAGTGTCTTGGGCAGCAGTTCGGCGGACACGTTGGCGGGCAGCAGATGCACCTTGTCCGGCTGGATCGCCAACCGCAGCACGGCCGTGTCGCCGGTCGACGAGATCGACCGCACCTCGCCGACGACCACCCCGCGTGCCTCCACGTCGGCGTGCGGATGCAGTTCGTTGCCGGCGCTGCCGGTGGTCAGCGTGACGAGCGCGACGGGCGTGAACTGCTTGTCGTACAACGCGATCGACAGCCACACCAGCAACGCGAACACGAGCAGGAAGACGATGCCGACAAGGCGCCGCCGGACGGTGAACCAGTTCATCCCGCCACCTTCACCGTCGTCGTGGCACCCCAGATGGCGAGGCTCAGGAAGAAGTCCGTGATGCTGATGGTCACGATCGCCGTCCGCACGGCCCGGCCGACCGCGATGCCGACGCCGGCCGGACCGCCGGTCGCGCGATAGCCGTAGTAGCAGTGCGCGAGCACCACCATCGTGCTGAAGATCAGCACCTTCACGAACGACCACAGCACGTCCGCCGGCGGCAGGAACAGCGCGAAGTAGTGGTCGTACGTGCCGGCGGACTGGTGGTTGACCAGCACGGTGATCTCCCGTGACGCCAGGTACGAGGACAGCAGGCCGATCCCGTACAGCGGGATGATCGCCACGACACCTGCCACGATCCGGGTGGTGACCAGGTAGGGCAGGCTCGGGATGCCCATCACCTCGAGCGCGTCGACCTCCTCGGAGATCCGCATCGCGCCCAACTGCGCGGTGAACCCGGCGCCGACCGTGGCCGACAGCGCGAGCCCGGCCACCAGCGGCGCGATCTCACGGGTGTTGAAATAGGCCGAGATGAAGCCGGTGAACGCCGCCGTGCCCAACTGGTTGAGTGCCGCGTAGCCCTGCAGGCCGACGACGACACCGGTGAAGACCGTCATGCCGATCATCACGCCGATCGTGCCGCCGATGACGCCAAGGGCGCCGGAGCCGAAGCTGACCTCGGCCAGCAGCCGCATCACCTCGCGCAGGTAGCGCCGGACGGCGCGCGGCGTCCAGGCCAGCGCGCGCAGGTAGAACGTGAGCTGGTCGCCGAGCCGGTCCAGCCAACCGAGATAGCGCCCGGAGGTGACGACGCTCATCCCGTCACATTCCCTTCGCCGGCACGAGTTGCAGGTAGATCGCGGTGAGCACGAAGTTCACGAAGAACAGCAGCAGGAACGTGACGACAACGGACTGGTTCACCGCGTCGCCGACACCCTTCGGGCCGCCCGCCGGGTGCAGACCCCGGTACGCGGCGACGATCCCGGCGATGAACCCGAAGATGATCGCCTTCAGCTCGCTGATCCACAGGTCGGAAAGCTGCGCCAGCGCGGAGAAGCTGGCCAGGTAGGCACCTGGCGTGCCGCCCTGCAGGATCACGTTGAAGAAGTAGCCGCCGAGCACGCCGACCACCGACACCATCCCGTTGAGCAGCACCGCGACCAGCATCATCGCCAGCACGCGCGGCACGATGAGCCGCTGGATCGGCGAGACGCCCAGCACCTCCATCGCGTCGATCTCCTCGCGGATGCTGCGCGAGCCGATGTCCGCGCAGATCGCCGAACCGCCCGCCCCCGCCACGAGCAGCGCGGTGACCAGCGGGCCTGCCTGCTGGATGATCGCCAGCACGCTCGCCGCCCCGGTGAACGACTCCGCGCCCAACTGCTGGGTGAGCGAGCCGAGGTGCAGCGCGATGACGGCGCCGAACGGGATGGACACCAGCGCGGTCGGCAGGATCGTCACGCTGGCCACGAACCAGAACTGCTCCACGAACTCGCGGAACTGGAACGGACGCCGGAAGGTCAGGCGCACCACGGAGATGCCCAACGCGAACAGCCGACCGGTCTGGCGCAGCGCCCGGGTCGTGGGCAGCGGTTTCGTCTGGACGGTCATGCGCGGCACCCCTATTTGAAGGTCGGCGGTTTGGGCACGCAGCTCGGGATGAACGAACTGCACGGGGTGCCCTGGATGATGCGGATGAGATCGCCAGCGCCCGACAGCGGCGCGCTCAGCAGCGGATCGAGGTTCTCCGTCACGCCGCAACCGGTGAACGGCGGGATCGTCAGCACACCTTGCAGCGGCCCGCCGACCAGCGGCTGGTAGGGCGGGATACCGGACAGGTTGATCGCGACCGGCGTCGACGTGCGGCAGTGCGGCCCGACGTCGAGCGGCGCGCCGTGGCCGACGCACGTGCCGTTCGCGTCCGGCACGCAGTTCACGGTCACGTCGCTCAGCGCGATGTTCTCCTGGCCGGTCACGGTGGCCATCGGCACACCCGCGTGCTGCCAGGTCTCCACGAGCATCGTGCCGACCTGGGTCGTCGTCATGGTGGCGAAGGTCGGCTGGAAGCCGAACGTGAGCACGGTCGACCTTGACGGCGCCAGCGTGATCTTCGCCGTCCAGCACAGCAGGAAGTCGCCCTGCGGCGTCTTGCCGGTGCCCACGCTGGTCAGCACGATCGTGCCGGCCCCGATGTCGACGGACTCGCCGAGCTTGTTCAGGTTGGTGCGCCCGACGACGTCGGCCGTCTCCACGAGTGGCACCACCGTCGGCGTCGGGCAGTTCGGGTCGACGGGGGTTGCCGTGCGCTGAGTGGGCATCGGGACGGTGGCCAGCACCGGGTTCTGTCCACTGTCGAGGGTGCAGTTGATGTCACCGGCGCCAGCCGGTCTTGCCGACGGCACCGTCCCGGTGAACGTGACGGCAGAGCCGCTGGCCGACGACTCGATCGGCTGGTTGGAGGTGGCCACAGCGGCGGACGTCGTGGGCGCCGCGACGGACACCGATTGCGAGCCGGACGGGGAGACACAGGCGTCGGACCAGGTGGCGGCCGCCTGCTGGTCGCCACCTGCCGGTCCCGCACCCGCGATCGCCCCGGCGACCACGACGAGCGCCCCGATGATGCCGACGCCGACCAGTGCTCGCCCCTGCACGGTCACCGGTCGACGCATGGCACCTCCCTGGTCGCGCGTGCGCACTATTCTTTGCGCGCACTCGTCGGAATCGCCGGAGAATGTGTCATCCCGTCCGGCCTGGATTCGGTGCGGAAATGCCGCTACTGGGCGACGATCGTGCCCAGCGTCGGATCATTGGTGGGATTCTGTGACGGCCCGGTGGTGTCCTGGGTCAGGGTGACGGTGAACGTCCCGAGAGCCGTCGGATTGCCGTTCGCGTCGACCGGGGTGAGCGTCGTGGACGCGGGGGAGAGCACGGTGAGCTTGACATTGCCCGCGGTCGCGATGGCAGGGACGGTCGCGGTGCCGTTGGCGGTCACCACGAAGTCGGAGCCGTCCGCCGGTGTCGCCGTCGGCGGGATGGTGAGCTGGACGTCCTCGGTCGTGGTCAGGCCTGCGGAGTCGGTGGACTGGACGGTGACGTCGGCGGTACCGCTGGTGGAGGCCGCGCCGACGGTCTCGAGGCCGGTCGTGGCCAGGGGTGGGGCGTCGATCGTGACGGAGACCGGGAAGCTGGCGCTTGCCTGGCCGACCGTCACCGGGCTGGGAATCGTGGCGACGGTGTCGGTGACGATGGGATCGAGCGTGCCGATGATCGGGAAGTTGCCGCTCCAGCTCAGGAACTGGTTCACCCCGACGTCGGCTGACGCGATCCCGGCGCCGAGAAGGCCCGCCACGACGCCCGCGACGCCGATCACGAGTCCTCGCCTGGCGACAATCCGAGTGCGATGACCTAACATGGGTTTGCTCCCAACAGTCGGTGAATACACCAACGAAATGATTGTGGTGTCCGCCGTTCGGGCGTGTGACTACGCCCGAACGGCGATTCGCGATTCGTTGCTCCGTACCGTAAGTTGTCGCCTGCCGTGGACAACTTACCCGTCAGTACGTTACCGGCAGGTATCAGGGCAGGCAAGAAAGCGCGAGTAAGAAGCACGCGCCGGCGCGGATATTGTCAACGGCGTGACAAAAAGCGCGGCCCGAATTTGTCGGACCGGACAAAAACAGCACGGACAGCGCCGTTCCGGGCGCCAGCCGGCCGCGCACCGGGGCGAGGCAGGCGATCACCGGTGCCGACACCGGATGATCCCGGTGACCTGGACCATGACCGCACGGTGCCGGTTGACCATCTCCGTTGCGACTGGCAAGTATTGCTGTATGCAAGTAACCGAGCAGGCGGTGGACCAGGACGCGGCGGCGTTGGAGGCGCTGACCCGGGTGCTGGTCGGCATCGCGTGGGACAGTGCGCACGCCGCCCCACCCGGTATGACCTTTCCGCAGATGCGGCTGTTGCTGGTGCTGGAAGGCCTGGGACGGGTGTCGTGCTCCCGGCTTGCGTCGGCGATGGGGGTGAACGCCTCGTCGGTGACCCGGTTGTCCGACAAGCTCGAAGCCGGTGGCTATCTGGCGCGCGGGGGCGACGTACACAAGCGCAGCGTGGTCACCATCGAGGTCACGGACCTGGGCCGTGGCGTGGTGGCCAAGGTCCTTCGGCGCCGGCATGCCGCGTTGCGCGCGGTGCTGGCACAGGTGGCACCGACGCGTCGCCGGACGGTGGTCGCCGCGGCCCGCGCGCTTGTCGCCGCGGCCGCCGCGGTGCCCGGCGTCGGCGCCGTCGGGCCCGGTCCGCTGTGACTGCCGCGCCCACCGCGGTGCCCGGCGGCGGATCACGGGCCACCCACCTGGGTGACTTCCATGTGCGGCCAAGGATGCTCCTGATCGCCGCGCTCGCCGTGCCGGTCGGCGGCGGCGCCGCGCTGGCGGCGTTCGGGCTGCTGCGGCTGATCGGGTTGATCACCAATCTGGTGTTCTACCAGCGAGTGGGGGCGGCGCTGGTCGCGCCGGGCGCCGTGCACCACCCCTGGTGGCTGGTGTTGGTGGCGCCTGTGGTGGGTGGTTTGGTGATCGGGGCGATGGCGCGCTACGGGTCGGAGAAGATCCGGGGCCACGGCATGCCGGAGGCGATCGAGGCGATCCTGATCGGTGGCAGTCGGATCGCGCCGCGCGTCGCGGTGCTCAAGCCGGTGTCGGCGGCGATCAGCATCGGCAGCGGCGGCCCGTTCGGCGCGGAGGGCCCGATCATCATGACCGGCGGCGCGGTCGGCTCGATCCTGGCCCAACTGCTCAAGCTGTCCGCGGACGAGCGCAAGACGCTGCTGGTCGCCGGCGCGGCTGGCGGGATGGCCGCCACCTTCAACGCGCCCATGGCGTCGATCCTGCTCGCCGTCGAACTGCTGCTGTTCGAATGGCGGCCCCGCAGCCTGATCCCGGTCACCGCGGCGGTGTTGATCAGCACCGTGTGCCGGGGCTTCCTGCTGGGCACCGGACCCATCTTCGGCGTCGTCGCCCCGGCCACGGCGCCCGGTCCGGTTGCCGACGGATTCGCGTTGGTGCCCGGCATCACCGGCGGGTTCCTGGCGATCGCCGCGACCGCGCTGGTCTACTTCGCCGAGGACGCCTTCGCCCGGCTGCCGGTGCACTGGATGTGGTGGCCCGCGCTGGGCGGCCTGATCGTCGGTATCGGTGGCCTGCTCGAACCCCGCGCGCTCGGCGTGGGCTACGACGTGATCGACCAGTTGCTCACCGGCCGCGCCACGGCCGCGTTGATCGTGGGCATCCTGGTGGTCAAGACGCTGATCTGGTCGCTGTCGCTGGGTTCTGGAACGTCCGGCGGGGTGCTGGCACCGGTGTTCATGATCGGCGCGGCACTCGGTGCGGCGGAAGGCGGTGTGCTGCCGCACGTCACGGCCGGGTTCTGGGCCATGTGCGGGCTGGCGGCGGTGGTCGGCGGGGTGATGCGGTCCCCGCTGACCGGGATCCTGTTCACCCTGGAGTTGACGCATGCGTGGAACGATCTGGTGCCGCTGATCGTGGCGTCGGTGTCGGCGTACGGGGTGTCGGTGCTGCTGCTGAAGCGGTCGGTGCTGACCGAGAAGATCGCGCGTCGACGGCTGCACCTGACCAGGGAGTACACCACCGACCCCCTGGAGACGTTCTTCGCGCACGAGGTCATGACCCGGGATCCCGTCGTGCTGGTGGGCACGACCGCCTCGCCGGTCGTCTACCACGACGACACGCTGCGTGAGGTCGCCAACAAGCTCGCCATCGGGCACGTGACCCGTGCGCCCGTTGTCGAGCGCGCCGATCCGACCCGGGTACTTGGCGTGATCACGCTGGCGCAGTTGTTGCACGCCCGGCGACGTGACCTGCACGAGGAACATCACCGCGAACGACTGCTGATCGTCCGTGACACCAAACGGAAACCGAACAGAGACGCGGCGTAGCTCGACCACCGCACCCGGCGTTGCGCACCAAATGAGGTCAGGTCACCGGATACAGCCAGCCCCGCGGATCGGGGGCGAGCCCGCGATGCAACTCGCGGATCGCGCCGCGCAACTCGGCCGCGACCGGACTGTCGCCGTTCCCGATCGTCCACTCGTCCTGGGCGGTGCGGACGTGGCCGACGGACGTGACGATGGCGGCGGTGCCGCAGGCGATCGTCTCCGTGATCGCGCCGGAACGGCAGTCCTGCCGCCACTCGGCCAGGCTGATCGGCTTCTCCACCACCGGGTGGCCCAGGTCGGCGCCCAGTTCGAGGATGCTGTCCCTGGTGACGCCGGGCAGGATCGTGCCGGTCAGCGGCGGCGTGGTGAGCTCCCCGCTGTCGCGCACGAAGAACATGTTCATGCCGCCCATCTCCTCGACCCACCGCCGTTCGACGGCGTCCAGCCACACCACTTGCTGGCAGCCGCGCCGCTGTGCCTCGGCCTGCGCGACGAAGGTCGGCGCGTAGTTGCCCGGCCACTTGGCCGCGCCAGCGCCGCCGGGCGCCGCGCGCACGTGGTCGGTGGACACCCAGACCGAGATCGGGGCTCCGCCCGCGAAGAACCCGCCGGTGACGAACGCCAGCACCACGAACAGGTACTCGCGGGCGGGACGCAGCGCCAGTACCGGTTCGCTGGCGATGAGCAGCGGCCGCAGGTAGAGGCTGAGCGCCGGATCGTCGGGCAGCGCGTCGCCGTCCAGCCGAACCAACTGGCTGACGGCGTTCAGGAAGAGCTCTTCCGGGGGTTGCGGCATCGCGAGCCGGGCCGCGGAGTTCCGCATGCGCCGGGCGTACGCGTGCGGGCGGAAGATCGAGATGCCGCCGTCGTGGCGCCGGTGGGCCTTGAGTCCTTCGAACACGGCCTGGCCGTAGTGCAGGCCGAGCGCGGCCGCGTCCAGTGGCAGTGCGCCGCGCGGCGTGGGTGTCGGTTCGCTCCAGCCGTCGTCATCGGACCAGGTGGCGGTGATCATGTGCGCGGTGAGCACCGAGCCGAACTCAGCTGCCATCGGTTGCCTCCTTCGCGGACACCGCCCCGGTGACGACGTCCAGCACGTCGGGAAGTGATCGTGCACTAAGAAGTGTCCGCCGTCGACCAGGTGCGGCGCGAACCGGGCCCGCCGCCGAACTCAGGGTGTGCGCATGGGTTCGAGGAGCACCACCGGGATCTCCCGGCCGTTCGCTTTGGCGCGGTACTCCGGGAAGTGCGGCCAGTCGGCCTCGGCAACCCGCCACCAGCGGGCCTTCTCCTCGCCGTGCACCTCCCGCGCGCGGACCAGGTGGACCTGCTCGTGGTCCGCAGTCGCACCACCGGATCGGCGACGACGTTGCGGTACCAGGCCGGATGTTCCGGCGCGCCGCCCGCCGACGCGACCACGGCGTAGACGCCGTCCTGCTCGATCCGGAGCAGCGGGGTCTTGCGGAGCTTGCCGGTCTTCGCGCCGGTGGTGGTGAGGATGACCACCGGATGGCCGTCCAGGGTGCCGCCGTCGCGGCCGTCGGTGGCCTCGTACCGGGCGACCTGGTCGCGGACCCGTCGCTCGGGCTCGGTGCGTACTCCATGGCATTTTCCATGGCACTGCCGCCTTTCGATCGGACCGCCGGTCAGCCGGCGACGAGGTCGAACTCGTTGCCCTCCGGGTCGGCGAACGTCGTCCAGCGGGCGGTGCCGCTGGTGAGGTCGCGGATCCGGGTCGCGCCGAGTGCGAGCAGTCGTTCGGTTTCGGCGTCGAACGTGGTGCTGACGAGGTCGAAGTGCAGCCGGTTCTTCGCCGACTTCGGCTCGGGCACCTGGTGGAAGCTGAGTCGCGGGTTCGGGCCGTCCGGGTCGAGCGTGGCGAACTCGGTGCTCGCGCCCGCTGCGATGGTCCTGCCGAGTGTGTCGGCCCAGAAGTGGGCGAGCTTCTCGGCGTCGGCGGCGTCGAAGCTCACGCCGTACACGGTGTTGCTCACGATGACTGTCCTTTCCGGAGTCAGATGGCGGTGCGGCCGCCGTCGACGGCGATGGTCGCGCCGGTGACGTAGCCGGCCTGCGGCGAGACGAGGAAGGCGACGACGTCGGCGATCTCGGCGGGCTCCGCGGCGCGCTTGAGCGCGGTCGTCCTGCCGAGCGCGTCGAACCGGTCGCGGTTCTCTGGCCTGGTGTAGACCGGGCCGGGTGCGACGGTGTTGAAGCGGACGCCACGGCCGCCGTACTCGGCGGTCCAGGCCCGCGCCAGCGACGCCAACGCGGCCTTGGTGGCCCCGTACGCGGCACCCGTGGCCAGGCCGACGCTGCCGGCCATGCTGCCGATGTTGATCACACTGCCGGCGCCCTTCGCCGCCATCGCCGGGGCGAACGCGGCGGCCAGCAGGAACGGCGCGCGGACGTTGCTGGCGAACATCGAGTCGAAGTCGGCGACCTTCATGTCCTCGGTCGGTGCCCACACGGCGCGACCGGCGTTGTTGACCAGTACGTCGATCTCGCCGACGTCGGCGGCGAGCCGTGCGATGTCGGCCGGGTCCTCGAGGTCGGCTTCGACGAACCGGGCACGGCCGCCCGCCGCGGCGATCTCGTCGACGGTCTCGGCGCCGCGCCTGGTGTTGCGGCCGACCACGATGACGGACATCCCGTCGGCGGCCAGCCGCTTCGCCACGGCCTTGCCGATGCCGGACGTGGCGCCGGTGACCAGGGCGACGGTGGGGTGCAGGTCGAGGTTCGAGCTCTCCTCGGACATGGGACGCGCCTTTCACGTGTTGTCAAACGATGTTGTCCAGACCGGTCTGTCTGGCAAGATCTAACGTAGACAGACCGGTCTGGCTTAGTCAACGGTGACGCTCGACTCAATGCAGACAGACCGACCTGTCTGCTATGCTGGGCGCATGTCTGCCAAGATGCCGTCACCCCAGGAGCGCAGCGCGGCCGCGCGGGCGCGGCTGCTGGCCGCCGCGGACGAGCTGTTCTATCGCGAGGGTGTCCAGTCGGTCGGGATCGAGCGGGTCATCGAGCACGCCGGTGTCGCGAAGGCGACGCTGTACAGCGCCTTCGGCAGCAAGGACGGCCTGGTCCGCGCCTACCTGCGGGCGCGGCACGCCGCAACGGCCGACCGCATGGCCCGCGAGCTGGTCACCCGCTACCGGACGCCGAAGGAGCGTCTGGTCGGCGCGTTCGAGGTGCAGGGCCTGTCCTTCACCGAGCCGGGGTTCCGCGGCTGCGCGTTCGTCGGCGCGGCCGCCGACGCCCCGGCGGGCGGGACCGTCGAGCAGGCCACCGCCGACTACCGCACGTGGCTGCACGACCTGTTCTTCGACCTCGCGCAACAGGCCCACGCGACCGACCCGAAGTCGCTGGCCCAGCAACTGGTCCTGCTCTACGACGGCGCCGGGATCAGCGCCTGGATGGACCACGACCCCAGCGCCAAGACGGCCGCCCGCACGATCGCCGCCGGCCTGGTCGCCGCGGCCACCCCGGACCACATTGGACACTCAACTGAGTGATTGAGTCGCGTCACCGTACTGTAGACTCCTGGCTACCCGCGACTCGCACACATCGAGGTGTCATCGTGACATCACCCGGCCTGGCCACTCATACGCTGGATCGCGTCTTCCGCCGGCTGCGGAAGTTGCCGCCGCCACGGAACGCCTACGTCGTCGAGCGCGGCCTGCGCACGCCGACCAGGGACGGGTTTGAACTGGTCGGCGACCACTACGCCCCGGTGGTCCCGCACGGCGGCGGCACGATCCTCATCCGCACGCCCTACGGCCGCGGCATTCCGGGCGCCCTGCTCCAGGGCGCCACGTTCGCCGCGCGGGGTTACCACGTGCTCCTGCAGAGCTGCCGGGGCACCGCGGGCTCCACCGACACCTTCCAGCCGATGGTCCGGGAAGCCGACGACGCACAGGACACCGTCGCCTGGCTACGCGAACAGCCCTGGTTCAACGGCGAACTTGCCACCATGGGTATGTCCTACCTGGCCTTCACCCAGTGGGCCCTGCTGATGGACCCACCGCCGGAACTCCGGGCCGGGGTGCTGATCGCGGGACCACACGACTTCAGCGCCGCCATCTGGGAGAACGACGCGTTCGCACTGGAGACGTTCCTCGGCTGGGCCGACACCAACAGTGTCCCGTTCGGGCACCGGCCCAGCCTGCTCCGCCAGCTCACCGGAAACCGGCAACGAGCCAACCGGCTGCGGGCCGCGTTCGCGGGCCTGCCCATGACGCGGGCGGCCGAGACAGTCCTCAATGGACGAGCACCCTGGTACCTCGACTGGCTGGCCCACCAGGACCTTGCCGACCCGTACTGGCAGCCCTACAACGCAACCGAAGCCCTGCAACGGGTTCGGACGCCGACCCTGCTCGTCGGCGGCTGGCAGGACCTCTTCGTCGGACAGACCGTCCAGCAGTACGAGACCCTTCGCGCCAGGGGTGTCGACGTCGCCATGACGATCGGCCCATGGACGCACATCGGCCACCTGGTCAAGGGATCCGCCGTCATCGACAACGAGGCCCTGACCTGGCTGGACACCCACCTGGGCAAGCGCGAAGCCCCGCGTGCCCAGCCGGTGCACACCTTCGTCACCGGCGCCGACACCTGGCGTGCCGCGGCGTCCTGGCCACCCGATCACACCGAGACCCACTGGTATCCCGACGACGGCGGGCTGTTGGGCGCGACCGCCGCCGAGGGCCGGTCGACATTCCGGTTCGACCCGATCGACCCCACACCGTCGGTCGGCGGCCGCAGGCTCGCTGCGGGTGCCGGTGTACAGGACAACGGCGACCTGGAGGCACGGCCGGATGTCCTGACCTTCACCACGCCGGCACTGACCGCCGATCTCGAATTCGAGGGGTTCCCGGTCGTCCACGTCTCGGTCAGCGTCGACAATCCCCACGCCGACCTGGCCATCCGCCTGTGCGACGTGGACCGAAGGGGCCGTTCGCACAACATCACCGACACCATGGTCCGGCTCGATGCCGCCGTCGCCGCCGGCGAAATCCAGCACCTCACCGCACGGCTGTCTCCCTGCGCCCACCGCGTCCGGGCGGGCCACCGCATCCGGCTCCAATTCGCCGGCGGCGCCCACCCCCAGTACGCCCGCAACCTCGGCACCGGCGAACCCATGGCGACCGGCAACGGCCTGAAGGCGGCAGGCCACACCATTCATCACGAGGACACGCGGCTGACGCTGCCCGTCACCCAGCCGGGATAGCTTCAGACACTGCGGAGTACCGAGACGACGGCGCCCAGCACGACGGCCCGGTCGCCGTCGATGACGTCGTAGGCGGGGTTGCGCGGTTCGAGATAGACGTGGCCGTTGCGGCGGCGGTACACCTTGACGGTGGCCTCGTCGTCGATCATCGCGGCGACGATCTGCCCGGAATGGGCCTCGGATTGCTGTCGCACCACGACGATGTCGCCGTCACAGATCGCCGCGTCGATCATCGAGTCGCCGCGCACCCGCAGGCCGAAGACGTTGCCGCGCCCGGTGAGTTCGCGGGGCAGCGTCAGCACGTCGTCGAAGTGTTCCTCCGCGATAATGGGACTTCCCGCCGCGATGTCGCCGACTACGGGCACGGTCACCGAGTCCTCCGCGGATTCCCGCGTTGCGGGCTCCTGCAGGAACATCCGCACGTCGATCGGCCGGGACATCGTGCTGCTACGCCGCAGAAACCCCTTCTCCTCAAGGCTCGTCAGGTGTTTGGACACCGACGACGATGACCGCAGGCCGACCGCGTCGCCGATCTGCCGGGTGCTCGGCGAGTAACCGTGCCTGATCACCCAGTCCCGGATCGTGGTCAGGATCTGCTGCTGGCGCAGCGGCAGGGGCGAGGTGTCCAGGTGCTCGAACTCGAGGTCGTGGTAGGCGGTCACCCGCGGAATCGTAGAGGTAGGCGCTCGGTCGCTATGGTGAGGCGTGGTCGCGCGCGTGGTCGTCGTCGGCGCCGGGGTGTACGGCGCGGCGGTGGCCGCCGCGCTGACCCGGCGTGGCGCCCGGGTCGCCGTGGTCGACGCGGGCGCGCCGGGCGGCGGGACGTCCGGCGCCACGTTCTCCTGGCTCAACTCCTGCGGCAAGGAGCCGAGGGCGTACCACGAACTGAACGTCGCCGGCATGGCCGCGCACCGGAAACTCGCGGCCCAGACGACGAACGGCGACTGGTACCACGATGGCGGCAACCTGGAATGGGCCGACGACGGTGCCGCTCGAGCGGATCTGCGGGCGAAGGTCGCAGGCGTCCTTGACTACGGCTACGACGCGCGCTGGCTGACCCGCGCCGAAACCCTGCGCCTCGAACCGGACATCGATCCGGCCGCGCTGCCCGCCGACGAGATCGCGTACTTCCCGGACGAGGGCTGGATCGAGCCGACCCGCGTGATCGCCCACCTGCTGGTCGGCGTTGCCGAGGTGGTGCGCCACGACGCGGTCACCGGTTTCGACATCGGCGACGGTGTGGTGCGCGCGGTCCGGCTCGCGTCCGGCCGGCGGCTCGACGTGGATGCCGTGGTGAACTGCGCAGGGCCACAGGCCGCACGCGTCGCCGAACTCGCCGGCCTGGCCCTGCCGATGCGCAACAGGCGGGGTGTGCTGATCTACACGTCGCCGGTCGCGGTCTCGGTGGCCCGCGTCGTGCACGCACCGCGCGTCAACCTCCGTCCCGACGGTGGCGGCCGACTCCTGTTGCACAGCACGGACATCGACGAGACCGACGGCGATGGCGCCGCGGTCGACACGGTCGTCGACGCGGGCCGCGCGCTGTACCCGGGCATCCGCGACGCGACCGTGGAAAGCGTGCGCGTGGGGGAGCGGCCGATCCCGTCGGACGGCCTGCCGGTACTCGGCCGCGCGCTGGCGCTGCCCAACTTCCATTTCGCCGTCTCGCACAGCGGTGCGACGTTGAGCGTGCACGTCGGCGACCTGGTCGCGGCCGAAGTACTGGGCCGGCACCAGGACGAAACCCTTGCCCCGTTTCGCTTCGAACGTCTCTGAGCGCCGCCCGGCTACCGGGAGCCGACGTCGGGTGCCGCGAGGCCGAACAGTTGCTCTGCCGTGCCGACACCGCTGGGCAGCGAGTCGAGCGCCGCGACGATACGCCGTTCCTCGAAGCTGAAGTGCGACGCAAGGATGGCGCCCAACCCGGCCAGTTCGCCGCGGACCCGCTCGGCGTCCTCGTCCCCCGGCTCGTCCGGGATGCCGGCCAGCAGGCGTGCCAGGCTCCGCAGCAGGCCGCGGACCAGGACGTGGTCCTGTTCCAGCTTGTCGAGCACCGGCCGCAGCTCCGGGAAGTCACGCGCCAGTACGGGAAACGCGCCGGTGTCCTCGCCGGTGTGGTGGCGGCCCACCGCCGAGCAGAAGGCGAGGCAGTGCGCCTTCAGCCCGCGCGGCCGGCCGGTGCGTCCGGCGAGGTACGCGTCGACCTCCTCGCCGAGGTCGAGCAGGTCGGCCCGCAGCCATTCGTGGATCTCGATCATCTGTTCGCCGAGCGCCGAGAGGCGGTCGCGTGCTTCTCCCGATGTTCCCATCGAGATCACACTATCGCGCCGGTTCCCGCGCTTCGCGAGCAGCGTTCCACAGTAATGTCAACGTTTGTATTTCAATAGTCGATGTGCTAGTCAGATATTCATGACCGATTGGCATATTGATCAGCGCTGCACGAACTGTGACGTCGCCCGCCAACTCGCCCCGGGACTGATCGGTGAGGCCGACGGCCGCTCGGTGATCATTCGCCAGCCACGGACCGACGCAGAGGAGCAGGCCGTGTCAGCCGCGGCGTACGCCTGCCACACCCGGTCGATCAGAAATGGCGCGCGGCCGCTGGACCCGGCGTCGGACCCGTTCCCGATGCCGCTGGACGAGCGTGTCCACCTGTGTGGCCACAACTCGACGCACACCGCGGGCGCCAATTCGTATCTGTTGCGCCGCGGCAACGGCCTGGTGATGATCGACACGCCGCGCTGGAGTGAAACCCTGGCCGGCAAATACGAAGCACTCGGCAGGGTGACCGACGTCCTGCTGACCCATCGCGATCACGCCGCGCACGGCCGCCGCTACGCCGACCGTTTCGGCGCGCGCCTCTGGATCCACGAGGACGACCTCGACGCGGCCCCCGACGCCGACCAGATCCTGCGCGGCACAGCGCCGATCCAGCTCGCCGACGGCCTGACCGCGCACCCCCTTCCCGGCCACACCAAGGGCAGCGTCCTCTATCTGGCCGACGACGCATACTGCTTCAGCGGCGACAGTTTCGCGTGGTCCCGCACGACCGGCGACATCGAAGTGTTCCCCAGCGTCACCTGGTACTCCATCACCGAACTGGCCGCGTCACTGCGGCGCACCGCCCCACGACTGCGTTTCGAATGGCTGCTGCCCGGCCACGGCGACCGCAAGCGACTACCCATCGACGAGATGACGCGGCGCCTCCGTGACCTGACCGACCGCACCGGCGCACTCACGCCCCAACGAGTCGACTTCACCGCCATCCGCTGGTAAGCCCACGCCTGTTGACGCAATCGGACGGTTGCCATACGGTGGCAACCGTCCGATTGCTACTTGTGGGAGGCTGTCATGGGATTTCCTGATCGCATCGAGCGGACCGTCGAGATCGCGCACCCGCCTGCCACGGTGTGGGCGGCACTCACCACGGCCGAGGGACTGAGTGCCTGGTTCGGCAACGAGGCAACGATCGACCTGCGTCCTGGCGGCTCGGCCGGGATGAAGTGGGACGGCGGCGACATCGCCGACATGCGGGTGGAACGAGTGGAGGAGCCGGCGGTGTTCGGCTTCACCTGGCACATCTACGGGTTGCCCCAGGACGATCCGCGTCGCACCTACGTCGAGTTCACGCTCGAGCCGGTCGGCGTCGGCACGCGGCTGACGGTGGTCGAGACCGGTTTCGCCCAACTGCCCGAGGACGCCCATCGCAAGGCGCACGATGGCAACACCCAGGGCTGGGCGAGCGAACTGGGCGAACTGGTCGACTACCTCGATGCCGCCTGACCGGGAGGCGGTCGCCGAACAGGTCTTCACTGCACTGGCCGACCCGAGCCGGCGCGCCATCCTGGCCACACTGGCCGCGGCCGGTCCGGTCACGGTCACGGACCTGGCAGACCGTCTGCCGATCACGCGGCAGGCGATCGCCAAGCACCTGACCCTGCTGGCCGACGCCGGCCTTGTGACGGCCGAACCGGGGGAGCGGCGGCGGGTGCGGTACCGGCTGCGTTCCGCGCCGATGCGGGTGGCGCAACAGTTCCTGGCCGCGTTGGCCCGCGACTGGGACGGCCCGCTCGACGCGTTGACCGACCACCTCGACCGGAACCCCCAGTAGCGCCTCGACTCAGAACTGAAAGGCGGACACCACAATGGAAACCCCCTCGATCGTCACGCCGCAGGAGTGGGAGGCGGCGCGCCAGCGGCTGCTCGTCAAGGAGAAGGAGCTGACCCGCGCCCGCGACGCGATGGCGGCGGAGCGCCGGCGGATGCCGTGGCTGGCGGTGGCGAAGGAGTACGCGTTCGACGGGCCCGACGGTCGAGCGAGCCTGCTCGAGCTGTTCGCGGGTCGTCGTCAGTTGATCGTCTATCGTGCTTTCTTCGAGCCCGGCGTGTTCGGCTGGCCCGACCACGCGTGCACCGGCTGTTCCCTGGTGGCCGACCAGGTCGCCCACGTCGCCCACCTGAACGCGCGGGACACCACTCTCGTCTTCGTCTCGCGCGCGCCCCAGCCGGACATCGCGCGGTTGAAGGCGCGGATGGACTGGGCGATGCCCTGGTACACGATGACCGACGAGTTCGACACCGACTTCGGTGTCAACGAATGGCACGGCACCAACGCGTTCATCCGTGAGGGCGACAGCGTCTTTCGCACCTACTTCGTCCACGACCGTGGTGACGAGGCGATGGGGAGCACCTGGAGTTACCTGGACATCACCGCGCTCGGGCGCCAGGAGGACTGGGAGGACTCACCCGAGGGCTACCCCAGGACCAAGCCGTACGAGTGGTGGAACTGGCACGACGAGTACGGCCATGCCGAGCCGGCGCAGGGGTGACTGACCGAACCTGAGCCCTTGCATAAACATCGGATGTATTAGAACATGGTGTGCGATCTGGTCGAGGTTCGCTGACATCACCCGTAGATTCATCCGATCATCTCGGGCGGTGAGTCCGAGTTGACGAGTGGTCGCGAGCTGTCCGAACCCCGCCGTCCACGTCCGTCAACGTTGACAGGCAGGCACCCCATGGCTCACCAACGCTCATCACGCTGGTTCGTCGGCATAGTGGTCGCCACCGCGGCGCTCACCAGCTTCGGCTCGGTGACGGCCACCGCGGCGGCGGCCACCAGCCAGACGTTCTTCGTCGCGACGAACGGCAACGACGCCAACCCGGGCACGAGCGCGGCGCAACCACTGCGCACCCTCGGCGCGGCCCAGGCCAAGGTCCGGCAGGCACTCACGGCGAACATCGCGCCAAGCGTCCAGGTCGCCGGCGGCACCTACCAGCTCTCCCAGGCGCTGCGGTTCGGCGTCGCGGACTCGGGCTCCGCCTCGGCCCCGGTGGCCTGGCGCGCCGCGGCCGGGCAGCAGGTGACGATCGCGGGCGGCCGGCTGGTCACCGGTTCCTGGTCACCGGACCCGAAGCGGCCCGGTGTCCTCACCACGCAGGTCGGCGCCGGACTGACCATGGACGGCCTGCTCGTCAACGGGCAGCGGCAGGTGCTGGCCCGCTTCCCGAACGTCGACCCGACCCAACAGGTCCTCGCCGGTTCCACGACGCTCGCCGCGATCCAGGCACGTGCCGCGCACTGGGCACACCCGGAGCTGGCGGATCTGCGGGCCCTGCACTGCAACACCTGGGGTGGCGCGTCGTTCCGGGTCAACGGCCGCAACGCCGACGGCACCCTGGCCCTGACGTGGGTCGGCGACAACAACAGGGAGGCCGCCTGTAGCAACCCGGCCCTGCCGATGGACACCAACCACGTCGTCGCGGAGAACGTCCTCGAGGAACTCGACGCGCCAGGCGAGTGGTACTACGACAAGACCGCCGGCACGCTCTACTTCTTCCCGCCCGCCGGGGTGAACCCGGCGCAGGCGACGGTGCAGACCGCGGAGCAGGACGAGCTGATCCACGTCGAGGGCGCGTCGAGCGGCCAGCCCGCGCACGACATCACGTTCGCCGGATTCACCTTCACCGCGACCCACCGCACCCTGTTCGACCACACCTACGAACCACTGCAACTGGGCGACTGGGCCGTGGCCCGCACCGGCGCCTTCTACACGAAGAACGCGCAGAACATCGCGGTCACGAACTCGGTGTTCGACCAGCTCGGCGGCAACGGCGTCTTCATGGACGGCTTCAACAGCGGCAACATGGTCGCCAACAACAGGTTCCGTAGCCTCGGCGCCACCGACGTGCAGACGGTCGGCTCGGAAGCCGCCGTGCGCGACCCGTCCACCTGGGCGAATCCGGTCCGGACGCTGAACGACACGACACCGGGCCCCAAGACCCAGGACTACCCGAGGAACATCACCATCCAGGGCAACGACATGGCGGACAACGGACAGTTCGAGAAGGAGTCCGCCGGCGTGAACATCTCGATGAGCCAAGGCATCCGCGTGCTGGGCAACTCGATCCACGGCAGCCCGCGCGCCTGCCTGAACATCAACGACGGCACCTGGGGCGGCGACCTGATCCAGGGCAACGACATCTTCGACTGCGTCAAGGAGACCGGTGACCACGGCCCGATCAACGCGTGGGGCCGCGACCGCTTCTGGCCGCTCAACGCCAGCGACGCCACGCAGAAGCAGTTCGCGCTGCTCGACGTCGTCCAGCCCAACGTCATCGACCACAACCGCATCTGGCACAACTCCGAGTGGACCATCGACCTCGACGACGGGTCCAGCAACTACCAGCTGACGAACAACCTGCTGCTGAACGCCGGCATCAAGCTGCGCGACGGCTTCGATCGGACCGTCAAGAACAACATCCTCGTCAACGGCTCGATCTTCGAACAGGTCTCGCACGCCAACGACGGCGACGTGATCCAGCACAACATCACCCTCTCCGCGCAGGCGTACAGCCTCACCCAGAGCGACCCGGCCACCGCGAAGTACACCGCGGACGACAACCTGTTCTGGGACAACGGAAACGCGGTCGCCGGACTGGGCGGCAACTGGTCGGGCAACGGCCTCGACACGCACTCCCGGGTCGCGGACCCCGCCTTCGCCAACGGCAGCCCGTTCACCAACCCGTCGATGCTCGACTACACCGTCAGCGCCGGATCACCGGCGCTGGGCCTTGGCTTCACCAACTTCGCCATGAACACGTTCGGCGTGCCAGGCGCGCCCACCCCGCCGCCGGTCAATTTCCCCGGCGTGACCAGCACCGGCATCACCGCCCAGCAGGAGCCGCTGATGGGCGCCACGGTGACCAGCATCTGGTCGACCGCGATCCAGTCGTCGGTCGGGCTCGGCGACACCAACGGCGTCTACCTGCAGACCGTGCCGTCGACGTCCTACGCCGGCACGAACGGCCTGAAGGCGGGCGACGTCATCCGGGCGATCAACGGCACCCAGGTGACCGATCGCAACAGCTTCTGGACCGTCTACCAGGCACTGGCAGGCGGCGCGTCCATGAAGCTGACGATCTGGCGCAACCAGGCCAACACCACGGTGACCTTCGCCAAGTCCACCGCGGCCGAGGAACTCAACGACACCGCGGGCGTGGTCTACACCGGCTCCGGCTGGGACTGGAAGAACTCGAGCCGGGGCGGCAACAGCTCGTTCATGAACGACGTCTGGGCGTCCACCCACATCGGCGACTCGTACACGATCGCCTTCAACGGCACCGGCATCGACCTGATCACCGAGACGAACTCCGACGAGGGCCAGGTCGACGTCTTCATCGACGGCGTCCTGGACCGGACGGTGAACTGCGCCACCGCCACCCGCGTGTTCCAGAGCCAGGTCTACAGCAGAAGCGGCCTGTCCGCGGGCCCGCACACCCTCAAGGCCGTCATGCGATCCGGCACGTACCTGATCGCGGACGCCTTCCGCGTCACCTGAGCCGGCGCTGGTGAATGTCATGCCGGTCCAGCGGGCCTTGGCGTGTCACAGGAGAAGGCGGGATACCCTGCCCGCGGTGCTCGAACCGCGTGACCGGAGGAGTCGGTGCTCGAATGACAGCGGGGCGACCGATGCCCACCCAGGACGACGTGTTCGGCTACTTCACCACGCTGTCGAACTGGGGACGGTGGGGCGAGGACGACGAGCTCGGCACGCTGAACCACATCACCGACGACGTCCGGCTGGCGGCGGCGCGGGCCGTGCGCCACGGCAGGAGCGTGTCGTGCGCCTGGGAGGTTGCCGTACCGGAGGACATGGAGCGGTCGACGACGACGTGCCCGTGCGCCGCCGACATGCCCGGTGCCGAGCACATGCCGGTCGCGTTCCGCAACGACCGGCGCTGGGGCTATTCGACCGAGCGGCTGGGCATCACGTTCCACGGCAACACGATCACCCACGTCGACTCGCCGTGCCACATCTTCTGGGACGGCACGATGTACAACGGGCGGTCGCACTCGTTGGTCGACGCCGCAACGGGATCGGCGTGGGCGGCCGTCACGGCGGCGGCGAACGGGATCAGCACGCGTGGTGTCCTGCTGGACATTGCGAGGGTCCGCGATGTGCCGTGGTTGGAGCCGGGGCAGGGTGTGTTTCCCGACGATCTGGAGGAGGCCGAGCGTCGCCAGGGTGTGCGGGTGCGATCCGGTGATGCGGTACTGCTGCGGACCGGGTATGGCCGGGTCCGGCACGAGGCCGGTGCGGCCGGCGGTGTCACGCAGGCCGGCTGGCACGCTTCCTGCCTGCCGTGGCTGCGGGAACGGGAGGTCGCGCTGATCGGCGCTGACACCCCCCAGGACGTTCAGCCCTCGGGGTACGACGACGTGTTGATGCCGGTGCACGCCGTGGGCCTCGTCGCGATGGGTTTGTGGCTGCTGGACAACTGCGACCTGGAGGTGTGCGCGAGGACGGCTGCCGAGCTGGGCCAGTGGGAGTTCCACCTCGCGGTCGCGCCGGTCCGCTTTGCCGGTACGTCCGGCAGCCCGGTCAACCCGATCGCCACATTCTGACCGAGGGTCTCGCGCCCGACGCCACCTGCTGCCGGTCACCTGGTAGAGCGGATGGCGTTGGCGGGCCACAGCACGCGCACCTGGAGGTTGTGGGCCCGCGCCGCGGCCACCACCGCACCCGTCTCGCCCAACCGGCCCGCCGTCGATCCGTCCCACACCGCGAACAGCAGTTCGCTGCGCCGCAGCACTTCCTCGCTGGCCGCCATGTACGCCTCAGGCCCGGATCGGGCGAAGGGCATGTGGGTGACCCGTTCCGCCCGGCCGACGAGCTCGTCGAACTCGGGCCGGTTGTCGGCGCTGACCACCTTGTCGCGATAGTCGGCCGCCGGCACGATGGCCTCGAAGGTGCCACCCACGGCGAGCACGGCGTTGGCGAACAGTTGGTCGGCGCCGACCGCGAGGCACGTGATGCCGTGTAACCGCGACGCCCGGTAGCGTCTCAGCTCGTCGCACAGCGCGTCGTACACCATCGTGGCGGTGTCCGCCGACAACAGCGTGTGTCCGGTGACGCCGATTCGAGGCATTCGGTCCCCCCGTCAGAGTTGCACGATGCGGAAGCCCGCGTCGGCGATGATGTCGGCGAACTCGCGCATCGCGTCACGGTTCTTGGCCTGCGCCACGGTAGACAGCAGTTCCCACGGCGTCAGGTCGGGGTGCCGGCGGGCGACCTCGTCCCTGGCCGGTCCGTACGTCCAGCCGTCCTCGGTGCGTTCGGTCATCCAGCGGTGCTGCTCCATCCGTGCCAGCAGTTCGACCTTGTCGTCGGTCAGGTCGAAGTCCTCGCCGGGTGTCACTCGCGGCGCGAGCGTGCACCCGATCGCGCGCAGTTTGCGGCCGACGTCCGCCGCCTGATTCCGGCAGCTGCGCCGCAGCGCGGCGGACAGGTGCTCCCAGTCCACCATGGACGCGTTGCCGGCCAGCTGCTCGCCACGCTTGCCGCAGGCGACGCGGTAGCGGTCGTGCACCACCCTGGCCAGCCGCTCGATCAGGTCCTCGCGGATCAGGTCCGGATCACACGCCGCGTCGAGCACGTCGAACAGCCGCAGCACGCCGTCCACCTCGTCGAGCAGCGAATCGCCTGCCGCGCCGTCGAACGCCTGTCGCAGTCCGGCCAGCCTGCCGAGGCGCACGGTGACCGACCCGGCACCCGCGTGCCAGAGCGTGTCGGCGGTCAGCGCGGTCCGCAGGCACGCCTCCTCGTCGGCAAGGCAGACGAACACCGTGGTCGGCCGTTCGTCCACGTCCGTCTTCGCCAGCAGTTCCGCCAGCGCGCCGTCGAACGGCCGCAGATCGCAGGCCTGCGGCACGAACTGGTACCGGTAGGTGATCGCGGCCACCGCCGCGGACGCCTGTTCGTCGACGAGCACCACCGTGGGCACCGCGCTCGGCGTCGGCTGCCTGGCCCGCCAGCGTCGGGCCAGTTCCACCACGACCGCGCGGCCGAACGAGCTCGCGCCCACCACGAGCACCCGAGGCGGCCTGCCGTCGACGCTGGTGGGCGGCTGGTCGGTGAACAGTTTCCTGGCGGCCACCTCGTCGATGTTGAAGAACTCGAACCGGGTGCTCGACCGCCTGGACCGGCCAAGATGACGGGCCTGCAGGGCCAGGCAGAGATCAGGATCGGCAACCGGCGTGTAGATGGCCAGATCGGGCCCGTTGCGCCGGGCCGTGCGGGCGGCGGCCAGCGCGATCGCGGTGTTGGTCGCGGTGTTGTCGGCGCACGCGTAGAGCGTGGTCGCGCGGTGCACGGACGCGGCCCGCAGCACCTCGGGCAGGCGTGGGTCGCCGAAGACCTCACCGCGCCCCGGTCGGCCGGCCGCCACCGGGCTCGGCTGCACGGTCACCACCTCGTGGCCCGCCTCGACAAGTCGACCCGCGAGCAGCCTGGCCATCGAGCCCGATCCGCAGACCACCATGTGTCCCCGGATCCGCTGGATTCGCCAGCGCCGCAGCTCGGCGGCGAGAAACAGCCTGCCCGCCTCGATGAAGGCGTAGACGGTGACCAGCGGCGCGACGAAACGGCCGATCTGGAGGGTGACCGGGAAATCGGTGCCGCCCTGTTGCAGCGGGAACGGTCCGAGCACGAACAGCTGGAGATCGTCGTACACCAGGTCGAACGGGCTGTGACCGAATTGCGTACTCCCACGGAGAAATGCGGCAAACCCCAAATAACCGGAAACCAGCGCGATGACGATCAACGCGCCGAAGATAAGCCGGTGACTCGCCAACAGGTGCCCTCGGACGCCACCATGGAAATCGGCCACGACCGCCACCTCTCCGGCAGGATCCGCATGCAGGCGAGGAGCCGCTGCCGACCAACCAGCCTAATTCGTGGACATGCTCGCCGACAACGACGCGTTCGAGTGGCGCGACCGACATTCGGATGGCGCAATTGCCCGGAGTGCCGGTCCGTCGCCACCACCACCCGGAGCAATGAGGTGGTCTGAACGGCAGTCGACCGGTACGTCGAAATGGCGGCAGCCAACAAAACTGTCAACAAGAAAAAGCCCGGGTGCGGTTCTGCTGATCCGCGCCGCGATTATTCCGCGCGAATGAGAATCTCGAACGCGGCAGACCTCAAATTCGGGCAGGTCCCGGTCGCCGCAATCGGTCGGCTGTCCACTATCTGTCCTGTTTTCGCCCTGCCTGTCATTGGCGGGTCAATCCTCGCTGCTGTCGTTGTTCTGCCATGTTGATGTGGATGCTCCGACGGACATTGTTCGGGTAGCGTTGTCTCCTCAGCCGAGGACCTCCCGGTCGCGACCGGCGCGGCAGGTCGTTCTCGTCGCGGGACGGAGGTGCGGTGGCTACGGGGGATCCTCGCCCGACGTCCGCTGCTCACCTGAGGCGTCGGGGTGTTCGATGACACGGATCTTTCTGAGCTATGCCAATCCGGAGTCGGGGATCGCGTTGCGGGTGGCCGGGGCCCTGCGCGCTGCCGGCGCCGAAGTGTTCTACTACGAGGACCGTGAGCAGCGGGGGCAGAACTTCGTCGAGTTGATCGAGGCCGCGCTCGAGGAAGCCGATCTGTTCGTCGCCCTGGTGTCGCCGGCTTATCTGGCCTCGCACTGGTGCCGAAAGGAACGACAACTGGCGCTGGTACGGGAGGGTGGCCTCCGTAGGCAGTTCGTGTACGTCTTCCACGCCGTCGAGACGCCTTACGACAATACGGGTTTCATGCGCACGATCGACTGGGTCGACCTGCTGCCGCCGGTGCGGGAGGACAAGCTCCAACGCGCCGTTGCCACGCTTGCGCTGGAACAGGAGCGACCAGCACCGGACCCGGAGCGGGACGGCACGCCGCAGCCCAGATTCCACAACCGGCGCGACGAGATCAGGCGGGTCGTCGATGGCCTGACCACGTTGAACGGCCAGGACCTGTGGCTGGTGCTCGCGCCGCCGAGAATGGGCAAGTCCTGGTTCCTGGAACGAGTGGCTTTCGAACTCAAGGCGAGACAACCGGATTGTCAGTCCCGGCGCGTCGATCTGCGGGCGTATCCGCACGAGTTGCGATCGGACTGGGGCCAGTTGCTGTGCACCCTGCTGAACGTGGACCCGCCCCGCTCGGGCACCCTGACACCGGACGAGGAGGTCGGGATCGCCAAGAAGGTCAGCAGGCGGTCCTGTTTGCAGTTGTGCCTGCTGGACAGCGCGGAACTGATGACCCCCGAGTGTGTGGAACAGTTCCGGCTCGCGCTCACCTCGATCTACCAGCATCTGGACCGGGCCGGCAATCCCAGGACGCGCCTCGGCGTCGTGGTCGCCAGCCGGCACCAGCGTGAATGGCGGGGATTCGGGCGCTCCGGCCGGTCGAAGCTCTTCGAGACGCTGCCGCTGCGGGAGTTCGGGGTCATCGTCGTCCGGCAGGCGGTGGACGAACTGGGCCGCGAGTTCGGCCGAAACGACCGGGAGAGGTGGGCGCAGGCGCTGCACGCGCTGAGCGAGGGACTGCCCGCGTTGCTGGTCGAGTGCCTGCGCTGGGCCCAGGACAACGAGTTCCTCGTGATCGACCAGTGCAACGACGAGACGGCGTTCAGCATCGTCGCCCGGCCCTACATCGCGGGGGACCTGCTGGCGATCCAGAGCCTGCTCCCGCTCGACGACGTCGACTTCGCGCCACGCAAGAAGGTGCTGGAACGCGCGCTGCGGGCGATCACGCCGTATCGGCTGTTCACCGTCTCGCATCTCAAGTATCACCTCGCCGCGGACCAGGATTTCGATCAGGCGCTCAACGACGCGAATTGGACGCTGGACCAGTTGTGGGAGGCACTGGGACGCACCGCGCTGTTGAAACAGCCGTCGGAGGAGATATGGCACGTGCTGAATCCGCCGATCCGCAGACTGCTTTATCGTTACTATTATCCGGATCTTTCGGTGCGGCTGCGTGCACATGCGGTTGCACGGCGCTTCTACGATGGCTGGGCCGACCGGTTCGACGGCCCGGAACAAGGCGTGGTGCTGCTGGAGTGCCTGTGGCACGAGGCAACCACTCTGCTGCACGAGCAACCGGCGGAACTATCCCGATTACTCCTCGCCAAGTCTGTCGAGCTGACCAGGATGTTCGTGCGCCCGGTGAGCTACACGGCGATGGAACTCGTGGAATTCGTGCGGAACAGGGCGCAGGATGACACCGAGTTTGCTACCCTAGTCAGTTCTAGTGACAACCGGCTTTTCGAGAACGTCCTGGCTTCGATCGGTGAAACGATCGCTGGAGGTGCCTGATGGAGCCGGTACCGCCGCCGGTCGCGGGCTATGTGCCCCGTGCCGAAGAAAAGCTGATCCGGGCAGAGGTCGACCGTGTCCGCGTGGACCGGTGCAGCCGCGTCGTTCTGCTGTACGGCGTCGGCGGCGTCGGCAAGACGAAGCTCGTCAGGGCGCTCGCCGACGAGGACCACGTCGATGCCGACATCAGGTGGATTTCGCCGGTGGACATCGACGACTCGAACTTCTGGCTGCTGGAGAACTTACAGCGGTTGGTCGCCGACCAGCTCGACCCGCGAAAACGATATTTCGAGCCGTTCCTCACCTACCTGGCGAAGCTGCCCAAATACGTCGTCGGACGGGTCGGCCGGGACACGGTGGCCAGCCACCACAGCCGGATGCGCGAGGCGTTCGTCGAGTGCTATCGCAGTTTCGTGGCCGAGACCGGGGCGACGGTGGTCATCACGCTCGACACCGTCGAGACGATCCGCAGCATGTATCTGCTGCTGAGCCTGACACAGCTGATGAAGGCGTTGCCGGGCACGCTGTTCATCCTGTCCGGGCGGCCCACCCGGGGCTGGGAGGACAAGGACAACATCCTCGAGTACCTGCAGGATCCGCGCGAGGGCATCGACACGACACGGCTGGACCTGGCCGGATTCCGGCCGACGGACGCGCTGGCGTTCCTGGACGCGAGCGTGCTCGGCGCGTTGTTGACCGCTGCTGACAAGCAACGGTTGGTGGAACTGACCGACGGGCACCCGCTGTGGTTGGCGCTCGCCGTGGACTACCTGCGCCAGTCCGGACCGCCGCCGGAGATGACGGCCCGATCCGCGTCCGGCGAACCGCCACGCGAGGCGTTCCGGCGCAGGCTGGTCACGCCCTATCGGAGCACCGAGTTCTGGCCTGAGGCGATCAAGCGGCTCGCTGTCGTGCGGCACAGCGTGGACCAGCGCATCTGGCGCGTACTGATGGACGATCGCGAACTGCCGCCCGGCGTCAAGGACTGGGCCCACGCGTGGCGCGAACTGTGCGCGCAGCCGTGGATCCGACCGAGGGCGAATCACCGGTACGTCACCCTGCACGACGCGTTCGCCGAGGAACTCGCCCTGCGGCTGATACCCATGCACGACCAGGACGAGCGATGGCGACTCGACCTGTGGCAGAAAGCGGCACGCGCCTACGACAAGCTCGTCGGCGACGGACCGTCGACCGTGCGAAGGCAACTCTCGGCGATCTTCGACGCGGACGGCGAGCCGGACGAGGCCACCCTGAAACGCGTGGACGAGCTGGACACGCACAAGCGGGAGCTGGACCAACTCCGCACGGCACGCCTGCACTACTTGTTGTTGAGCGACTTCCAGCGGGGCACCGACCAGTTCGTCGAGCAGTTCGCGACCGCGGCAAAGCAGCATGACCTACAGTTCCAGGAACTCGTCTGCCACGAACTGGAACGATTTCTGCCGCCGGCACGCCAGGAGAAACCCCAACGCGACGCGGTCGGCGTGGTGGTCGAGCGATTCCGGATGTGGCTCACCGACCAGCCGGGACGCTATCTCGTGATCGGGCTCAACATAGCCCGGTTCCTCATCCAGAACTCCCAGTCACGGCCCGCGTTGAGCCTGCTGAACCGGTTGCCGGAAGCGCACGCCGACACCGACTCGCGCTACAAGCTCGCCAACGAGCGGGGCAATGCCTGCATGCGGGTGCCGGGTGAGGTCAAGCAGGCACGCCTGCACTTCGACCTCGCACGCGATCAGGCGGCGCACCTCGTGTCGCCGCGCCGAGAGCGGCGCCTCGCGCAGGCGTTCAAGGAACTCGGTTTCTATTCACGCAATGTCGGCAACTGGCGCGAGGCGGACATTCAGTACGGTCGCGCCTCCGAGTTGATCGGCGATATCGTCGGGCCGGGCCGTCCGGAGAAATACCGCGAGGAACTGGCGTCGATCCAGACCAACTGGGCCTATCTGAAGGCGCTGCAGGGCCAGTACGAGGAGGCGCGCGGTCTCGTCACGAGCGCGATGGGCACTCGGCGGAAGCTGGGCAGCGACCACGGCGTCGCCGTGTCGATGAGCGTCGCGGGCGAGGTCCACCGTTACGAACGCCAGTTCCAGGACGCCTGGGAATGCTACAAGCAGGCAGAGGCCCTGTTCGTGCGGCAGCGCAACTGGCAGTGGATCGGCCTTGTGCTCCAGGAACAGGCGGTCTGCCTGTTCCAGGCCCACGACGCCGGGCTCGACCTGGTCGACGAACCGGTCGACCAGTCGAAGCTGCTGATCCTCAGGGCGCTGGACATCTGCCGCGACCAGGCGGTCCGGTGGTATCCGTCCGCGCTCAACCGCGCAGGCCGGATCTTCGGCCGGGACGACCCGGATGACGGGCTGGCCTATTTCGACACCGCGATCGACGAGGCCCACCGGATCGCCGACGGCTGGTTCCTGTCCGCCAGCCTGATCGAGTACCTGGAGCTGAGCTACCGGGTGTGGACCGAAACCGGCGAGCCGCGCTATCGGGAGCTCATCGACGCGCGCGCCGCCGAGGTGGAGGACGCGCTGCGGGAATACCGTTTCCCGGATTTCAAGGGCAGGTGGGAACTCCTGCAGGGTCATCTGGCCGTGCAGGACTACCTGGTGAGCGGCACCGGCGAGCTGGCAAGGGCGGTCCGACGCTATTCCGACGGGTTCCGTGTGCTGGTCGACCGCAAGGTCGGATCGCATGGGCTTGCTGCCCTGGCGAGCGAGTTCGACAAGTTCGAGGGTCTGTTTGCCCAGCTCCCGGTGGCCACGCAGGCTGAGTGGTATCACCGGCTGCGGGCAGACTGGTCGAAGCTGGCGTCCGGCGACCGGTCGACGATGTTGTTGTCGCAGCTAGAGCGGCTTTACTGAGCCCGTCGGACCCCGGTCCTCCCCCCGCTCGGGGGAGTGGGAAGCTTTCGCCATGATCTCGAGTGACCGGGCAGCGGTCGCACTGTCCGTAGTGGATATCGCCGGTTCGCCCGAGCTGCTGGTCCACTCCTGCGAAGACTGCGCATGTCCGGTGAGTACATCGGGGCACCAGCCCAAGGTCCTGCCACAGGTGCCGGCCGGTAGACTGGTCAAAGCGGACGGTGTTCTTGAACTGCCCCTGGATGATGACCATACCGTCCTTTTCGGGCCGTTCGGCAATGGCGGCGTCGTGGTGGTGAATTCGGTGGCGTACTCGATCTTCGAGCAACTCGCCGGTCCCGCGTCGCTGGACGATCTGGTCGCCGCCGGATTCGCTGAGGACGAGGCCACCGAGGTAATCCGACGGTTGTACGCACATGACATCGTGTGTCAGGTCGGCGTCCCACCCGTGCCGGAGTTCGGCCGGAGTGAGCAATTGGTCGCGTGGCTGCACGTGACCAACAACTGCAATCTCAAATGCCCTTATTGCTATGTGCACAAATCACCAGAATCGATGACCCGGGATGTGGCACGGGAATCGGTCGAGGCGCTGGTCGGCTCCGCGGTACGCAACGGCTTCCGGGAATTGCGCCTGAAATACGCGGGCGGCGAGGCCAGCCTCAATGCCGGCGTGGTGATCGAGCTGCACGACTACGCGCTGGCACGCTGCGCGGCGGCCGGTCTCGGTCTCAGCGCTGTGCTACTGAGCAACGGCGTCGCCATCCGGGACGACTTCGCCCGGCAGTTGGCCGACCGTGACATCCGGATCATGATCTCGTTGGACGGCATCGGCGCCGCGCACGACGCGCAACGGCCGACGCTGGGCGGGAAACCGTCGTCGGCCATGGTGATGCGGACCATCGACCGCCTGATCGCCGTCGGTGTGTCGCCGCACATCTCGATTACGATCACCGGGCGGAACGTGGCCGCAGTGGCGCCCGTCGTCCGGTTCGCACTGGAACGCGAGCTGACCTTCAGCTTCAATTTCTTCCGCGACAACGAATGCGCGTCCACCTTCGCCGACCTCCAGTACGAGGAGCAGGCCATGGTGGCCGGCATCCGTGACGCGTTCGCCGTCATCGAGGAGTTCCTGCCACGATGGAGCGTCCTTGGCTCGGTGCTGGACCGGGGACAGTTGCTCGAGCCGAGAAGCCGGTCCTGCGGCGTCGGCGAGGACTACGTCGTCATCGACCAACACGGCAACATCGCCAAGTGCCACATGGAGATCGGGGACACCGTCGGCGACATCCGGACCACCGACCCGGTGACGGCCATCCGGAATGATTCGGTCGGCATCCGGAACCTCCTCGTCGAGGACAAGGCTGGTTGTCGCGACTGCACCTGGCGGCACTGGTGTTCGGGCGGCTGCGCGGCGGCCACGTTCCGGGCGACCGGCAGGTTCGACGTCCGGTCGCCGAACTGCAACATCTACCGCGCCATCTATCCCGACGCCGTGCGACTGGAAGGCCTGCGGGTACTGCGATACGCCGACGTCCACTCAGAGTGACCGGATCGTCGCAACGCGCGGTGCGACGATGATGCCCGCCGCACGTTCGGCCGCCCATACCGCGCGCAGGCCCTGGCCCCACGTGTCGGCAGGCAGTTCGGCGAATCCTCGGGCGGCATACCAGCGGGCGTTCCATGGCACGTCCACGAACGTGGTCAGTGTCATCTCGGTGTGGCCGGCCTCGGCAGCCACTTCGCAGGCGGCGGTGAGTAGTCGGCCGCCGATGCCGAGCCTGCCGTGTGCCGGGTGGACGGCCAGACCGGCCAGGTGGGCCCGACCGTCGACGGTGTCGATCTCCGCGAAGCCGACGGCGGGGCAGCCCGCGACCAGCACGTGCTCGGCGTGGTGCAGTGCCGCGGTTGGATCGTCCGGTGGCAGCGACAGTCCGAAGTCCGCGAACATCAGGTCCGCGGCCATGCTGACCTCGACCAGGCGAGCCAGGTCGACGTCCGGCCGCCAGCGCCGAACGGCGATCGTTTCGTCCGTCATCGCCGCATCGTGCCAGGGGACCTAGGCTCGGCACCGACAAATCGCCGAACCGAGGGACGGTAGCCAGTGCCAGGCCAGTCAAGTGGGTACCAGAACGAGATCTATCTCGCGGGCCTTGGCGGCCAGTTGCCGCCGTTCACCACCAACGGCAGCGCGCTGGAGCAGGTGGCGGGCGCGGCCCTGGCACCGGGGGTCTTCGGCTACGTCGCGGGCGCAGCCGGCTCGGGCGCGACCAACCGGGCAAACCTGGCAGCCTTCGAACGGTGGCGCCTGGTCCCCAGAATGCTGACCGGTTCGACGATCCGCGACCTGAGCACGACCGTCCTCGGCACCGAGATGCCGGCACCGGTGCTGCTCGCGCCGATCGGCGTCCAGTCGATCCTGCACGTCGACGGTGAACTGGCGACCGCTCGGGCGGCCGCGTCGCTCGGTGTGCCGATGGTGATGTCGACGGCGTCGTCCCACTCCATTGAGGATGTCGCTTCCGCCAACGGAAGTGGGCCGCGCTGGTTCCAGCTCTACCGGCCCAACGACGACGCCGTCTGCGCCAGCATCCTGGACCGGGCTCGGTCCGCAGGGTTCACGGTCCTGGTCGTCACGCTGGACACGTGGACGCTCGGCTGGCGTCCGGCCGACCTCGACCAGGCCTACCTGCCGTTCATCCGAGGTGTCGGCACTGCGGTGTCGTTCTCCGATCCGGTGTTCCGGGCCGGCCTGGAACGCGCGCCGGAGGAGGACCTGACGCCTGCCCTGTTGAAGTGGGTGCCGATGTTCACGGGCACCGATCGAACGTGGGATGACCTGCCGTTTCTCCGTGAACACTGGGACGGTCCGATCGTGCTCAAGGGCATTCAGCACGTTGACGACGCCCGCCGGGCCGCCGCTGCTGGGATGGACGGCATCATTGTGTCCAATCATGGTGGTCGGCAGGTCGATGGGGCGATCGGGGCGCTGGATGCGTTGCCTGCTATTGCGGCGGCTGTTGGTTCCCAGCTGGCTGTGCTGTTTGATTCTGGGGTGCGTGGTGGGTCGGATGTGATCAAGGCGCTCGCTCTTGGGGCTCGGGCCGTGCTGCTTGGTCGGCCGTATGCCTATGGGTTGGGGTTGGGTGGGGCGGATGGTGTTCGGCATGTGTTGCGTAGTGTGCTTGCTGAGACTGATCTGACTCTTGGGCTTGCTGGGTATCGGTCCGTGCACGACCTCGGTCCGGACGCTCTGCTGCGTGACTAGTTGATTGGCTGGGTCCTCGCGCTTTGGGCTTCTGCATCACCCCGATCCGTCATTGTCGTGACGGTTGTTGGGGGTTTGTCAAGGCGGGAAAGAGTACCTTGACAAACCCCCAACAACCGCTTTAAAGAGGGCCCGTATCGGGGTGATGCAGAAGGACTGGGTAAACGAGGGAATGCCGCGTTGTTTAGGCCAGGTCCACTGGAAGCGAAAGAGCGCCTCGGTTGGGAGCCTGCTCTTGTTCGTCCGGCGGGTCCTGTTCGCTGGCGCCCCAGTTGGGAGCCTGCTCTCGTTTTGTCCGGCGGGTCGCGTTTGCTCTAGTTCTGGGACAAGCGATCGCAACCACCAGCGACCATCACTGAACAGAACCCGCCGGACGAACAAGAGCGGGCTCCCAACCGAGGCGCCAGCGACCGCCACCCCACGGAACTCGCCGGACGAATAGAAGTAGGCTCCCAACCGAGGCGGCTCTTCCAATTTCCGGCGGGACTTCGAACGCCTCGTGGCATAGCCTCTTTGACCAGTTCTACCTGCTTTTCCCCGATCCCAGGCCGCAGCAAGGCCAAAGACTCACTTGGCATCCGCATAACAGTCAACCACCTTGGCCGCCAACGGAAAGCGCACCGCAGTAGGCCCGAACACCAAGGCACTCGCGGTATTAGCAGCCGCGCCAACCTCATCCACCACCACGTCCGCGTCCGCAAGCCGGCAGTGCACCAGAACTTCGTCGTGTTGAAAGAAGACCAGTTGCGCAGCAGGGGCCCGAACAGCCAGCCCGGTCCGCAGGCTGGCCAGCAACGCCGCCGTCCAATCCGCCGCACTAGCCTGAACCACGAAGTTGCGGGTGAAGCGCCCCCATTCCCGAGCCGCCTGCCGGGACCGACGTTCGTCACCGGTGCCGGCCAGTAGTTCCTGGCGGGCTGCGGAAGGCGGCGGCGACGTCCGGCCCAACCGAGACCGAACCAACTGCCCCGCCTCACCCGCCCGAGCCGCGTCCTCGACATAGCCAACGGCGCGCGGAAACCGACGCCGCAGGATCGCCAGCAACGGACCGGCCCCACCGCTCGTCCCGCCGTACATAGCGGACAGCATCGCGATCTTGGCCTTGCCCCGGTCGTCAGCGAACGAGTCCTTCGCCAGGCTGGCGTACAGGTCGTGGTCGCCGGACACCTCAGCCAGCCGGTCGTCCTCCGACAGCGCGGCAAGCACCCGTGGCTCCAACTGCGCGGCATCGGCGGCCACGAACGTCCAATCGGGATCGGCGCGGACCGCCGCGCGGAGCAGTTTCGGCACCTGCAACGCGCCGCCGCCCCTGGTCGCCCATCGGCCGGACACCACGCCGCCGACCACCCATTCCGGCCGAAACCGTCCGTTGTGGACCCAGGCGTCCAGCCATGACCAGCCGTGCGCCACGTACAGCCTGGACAGTTCCTTGTACTCCAGCAACGGTGCCACGGCCGGGTGCTCGACCTGCCGCAGCACCCACGCCCTGCTGGACGGCACGTCGATGCCGGCCTTCCCGAACGCCCGCACCACGCTGCCCGGATGATCCGGGTTGATCTCCCGGCCGCCGAACGCGACGCTGATCTGCTCGGCCAGTTCGGCCAGCTTGCGCGGACGGGCGCCGGACGCCGGTTTCGGGCCGAGCAAGTCCGTCAGCAGTGCCGCGTGGACGTCGGTTCGCCACGGCAGGCCGTAGTGGCTCATCTCGACGGCCGCCAGCGCGCTGGCCGACTCGGCGGCGGCCAGCAGGCGCAGGCGGTCGGGGTGCGGCGCCTCGGCCAACCGCTCGCGTTGGGTCCGGTAGACGGTGATCAGCGCGTCCAACGGATCAGCGTCGCCGGGTAGTGCGTCCGGTGTCGGCTCGAACAGGGCGGGTTGCACGTCGTGCCGGGCCAGTGGTGGATCGTCGGGTACCGGCAGGTCCAGGGCCCTGGCCAGCGCGGCGGCCAGGCCTCTTGGTTCGCTGTGCCGGCCGGCGTGGTTGAGCAGGATGCCCTCGACCAGGCCGACGTCGTGCGAACGGTCCACCCGGGCCCCCGCCGCGAACAGGGCCGGATAGTCCTCCGCGCCGGATGCCCACAGCCAGCGCGGATGGTCGGCGCGCTCCAGTTCGGCGATCCGGCCGGCCAGGTCGGCGACGTGCGTGGCCGGACCGGTGGGTGTGCCGTCCTCGGACAGCGGTCGCAGGCGACCGCCGCCGTCGGGCTCCGGCACCACCGCTACCAGCACACCGCAATTCTGCGCCTGACCACCGACAACCCGGCCCCGGGTTGACATACCGGCGGTAGGTGAAATCCTGATTGCCGGTAGATACCGTGACGATCACAGGAGATTCAGTGCTGAAGCACCTGTCGGACTACCTCGGTCAGCTCGTCGACCTGCCGCCCCGGCTCGACGTGCTGCGCAGGGCGGGGCTGCTCGACCCGATCCGGCCGGACGAGGGCATCCGGTCGATCCTGGCGGTCCGCAGGCTCGGGCCGATCGCGGGCGCGGCGCAGCACGCCGCCCGTCGTGAGCCGCACGCGCTGGCGATGGTGGACGAGCTGGGCCCGCTGACCTTCTGCGAGCTCGACGAGCGGTCCAACGCGCTGGCCAGGGCGTGGGCCGCACACGGGCTCGGGCCGGACTCGGTCATCGCGGTGCTCTGCCGGGATCACCGCTGGCTGGTGGACTGCATGCTGGCGTCGGCCAAGCTCGGTGCCCGCCTGCTGCTGCTGAACACCGGGTTCAGTCGCCCGCAGCTGGCCGACGTGGCCGAGCGCGAGGGCGTCTCCGCGCTGACCTACGACCAGGAGTTCACCGAACTGCTCGGCGCGGTCCGGACCGACGTGCCGCGCTATCTCGCCTGGTCCGACACGCCTGCCGACACCGGCCCGGACATCGTCAAGCTGGCCGACCTGATCGCCAGCACGAGCAGCCACCCGGTGCCCAGCCCGGCGTCGGCCGGGCATGTCGTGCTGTTGACCAGCGGCACCACCGGCACACCGAAGGGTGCGCCGCGGCAGGTGCGCTCACCGCTGGCCGCGACGCACCTGCTGGAGCGGATTCCGTTGCGCCAGGGCGGTTCGATGTTCATCGCGTCGCCGATGTTCCACGCGACCGGGCTCTCCCAGCTGATCGTGACGCTCGCGCTCGGCTCCACCGTGGTGGTGCGGCGCCGGTTCGAACCGGAGGCCACCCTCCGCGCGCTCGCGGACAACCGGTGCACCGCGGTGGTGCTGGTGCCCACGATGCTGCGCCGGATCCTGGACCTGGACCACGACGTACGGAAGCGATACGACACCAGCCGGCTCGAGGTGATCCTGACCGCGGGCTCGGCGCTCACACCGGACGTCAGCGACCGCACCCTGGACATGTTCGGCGACGTGCTCTACAACCTGTACGGCTCGACCGAGGTCGCCGTGGCCACCGTCGCGACACCCGGCGAGCTGCGCGCCGCGCCGGGCACGGTCGGCAGGCCGCCCCGGGGCTGCGTGATCCGGCTGTACGACGGCGACGGCCGGCGCGTGCGGGAGCCCGGCGTGCGCGGCCGGGTGTTCGTCGGCAGTGAGCTGGCCTTCGGCGGCTACACCGGCGGCGGGCACAAGGAGATCATCGACGGCCTGCTGTCCAGCGGCGACATCGGCCATTTCGACAAGCGTGGCCTGCTGTTCGTGGATGGCAGGGACGACGACATGATCGTGTCCGGCGGCGAGAACGTGTTCCCAGCCGAGATCGAGAACCTGTTGGTGTCCCGGCCGGACGTGTCGGACGCGGCCGTGATCGGCGTGGCAGATCCGGACTTCGGCCAACGGCTGCGCGCGTTCGTGGTCCCGGCACCCGGCGCCACCCTGAACGAGGACGAGGTACGCGACCACGTCCGAGCGAACCTGGCCCGCTACAAGGTGCCTAGGGACGTGATCTTCCTGGAAGAACTGCCGCGCAACGCGACCGGCAAGATACTGCGCGGCACGCTGGCCACGCTGTAACAACACAAATCAGTGCGTTGTGGACGGTGCCGCGGGTACGCAATCCTTGCGTACCACCGCGATCGGGCCTCTAATGCTGCGCAACAGGGACTGGCTGACCGAGCCGGACAGCAACCCGGCAGCCACGCCACGGCCACGTGAGCCGACCACGAGCAGTCGGCAGCCGGCCGACCGGGCGGTCAGGATCGGTACCGGCTCGCCGATCGCGAAGTCCAGGTCGATGTCCACCTTCGGGTACTGGGTCGCCAACGCCGCCATCGAGTCCGCGGTGCGCCATCGGTGCTTTTCCTGCTCGTCCGGGTCGCGGCCGGCCGATGGCGGCATCACGTGTACTGCCCGGACGCCGACATTGTGGCGGTCGGCCAGGTCGAATGCGAACGCGAGTGCGGCGTGGGACACCGAGGTGCCGTCGACGCCGACCGCGACCGGTGCGTCGAATGCGACCGACTCCGGCGCCGCCCGCACCGCGACCACCGGGCACCGGCTGCGCACCGCGAGTGTGCCGCACACCGAGCCGAAGACCAGTTCCGCGAACAGGCCGGAGCCCTCGCTGCCCAGCACCACCATGGTCGCCGTCTCGGCCTGCCGGCACAGCACGCCGACGGGGCTGCCCGGCTCGATGTGCGTGATCACCTCGATGTCCGGCGCGATCCGGTGCACCACGTCGGCCGTGTCGGCCACGAGCCTGCGCGGGTCGGCCTGGCGGACCGCCAGTTCCATCGCGGGCACGATGCCGGGGTCGATCACGGCGACGGCGTATCGGTCCGCCTCGCCGTGCACCAGGGCCAGTGGCAAGCCGGCCGCCTGCGCCTCGCGGGCGGCCCATTCCACGGCGAGCGCGCTCTGCGCGCCCTCGTCGATGCCGACGACAATCCGGTCGCGCCGCTCCGTGTCCACGCTCCACCTCGCTGGCCCGTGGGCCCGTCGGCCCACCCAGGTCTATCGGTATTCGCATACTGTGCCGCGCCCGCGCCGCCGACACCAGTCGGCCGGTGCCCGCTTGGGCGGATTGGGCCGGTACGTCGTGGTACGAATGGGCGGGTGAGCACCACCAACACGCCGTCGCGGGTCGCTGCGATCGTTACCGAGGTGTGTTCGCCCGCCGTCGTGGTGGTGCTGCTGCCGCTGGCCGTCGCCTGGCACGCCACCGGGCACCAGTTCGGCCGCACCGTGCTGTGGGGGCTGGTGGTCGCGGTGTTCTCCAGCGTCCTGCCGATGGCGTTCATCGTGCGCGGCGCGCGGCTGGGCCGGTGGGACGGCCACCACGTGCGCAATCGCGACGGCAGGACGGTGCCGTTGCTGCTGTGCCTCGCATCGACGGTGCTCGGCCTGGCCATTCTGCTGTTCGGTCACGCGCCGCCGGACGTGACAGCGCTGGACGTGGCGATGTTGGCGACATTGTTCGCCTGCGCCATTGTCACCCGCTGGTGGAAGATTTCCTTGCATTCGGCGGTGGCCGGCGGTGCGGTCGCCACGCTGGTCCTGCTGTACGGGCCGCTCTTGCTGCTGTTGACACCTTTTGTCGTGCTCATCGGGTGGTCCAGGGTCGCGGTGGGAGACCACACGGTGGCTCAGGTGATCGCGGGGGCGCTGATCGGGCCCATTCTGGGTGGCCCTGTCTTTTTGCTCGTCCGCTGACCTTCGAAAATGGCATGAACTCGTCAGTCGCGTAACGGTCGGCGATTCTGGCCGATGGTTCCTGTGGACCTTGCGGGTTGGCCGCCTGGTTCGGACCGACGGGGGCATCGCCATGGGCACGCTACGGCGTACCGCACTGGTACTCGGTGCGAGCGGTGAACTCGGCGCCGAGATCGCCAGAAGACTGATCGGGCTCAGCTCGACCCTGTTCGTGCACGGTATGGTCGAGGACGAATTGACCGATTTGTGTGCCGAGTTGGGCGCCGTGGACGAGCGCTGCCAGGTGGTGGCGGTGCCGGCGGACTTCGCCAGCCTGCCGGCCACCCGGGAGCTGATCCGCCAGTGCACCCGCACCACGGACGAGGTGGACTTCGTGGTGAACGCGGTCGACCTGCTGCCGCCGCGCGTGCGCACGGTCACCGAGGACGGCAACGAGCTCACCTGGCAGGTCAACTACCTTGGCCCGGCGCTGGTGGCGCTGGGGCTGATGCCGTTGGTGCGCAACAGTTCGGTGGGCCGAATCGTGCACGTGGTGCGCGACCAGCACCGCTTCGGTGTACCGAAGACCACCGAGTTGGGCGGCGGCCGCCGCTACTATCCGGCCTGGTCGTACACCGAGTCCAAGCTGGCCGTGATGATGCTCAGCCAGACCATGGCCGCCAAGCTGCGCGGCACCGGCTGCCGCAGCCTCACGATCCAACCGGCCGGCATGGAGATGGGCGCCGCGCCCGGCCCTTTGTCGCGTGGCCTGATGGTCGACGCGGTGTTGTACGCGTGCACCAGCGGGGCGGTGCTCAACGGCGCCTATCTGCGCGGCCGTCGGGCGCACCAGTTGCCGCGTGCGGCCGCGAGTGCCGCGGCCCAGCAGCGGTTGTGGCGGGCGACGTGCCGGACGTTGTCGCTTGACCTGCGCACCGGCTGGCCGTTGCGCCCGCAGGACTTCGCCGACCAGGCACTGATGACCCGCGAGGTCTGACGATCAACGAGAACCGACGTAGGTGCCGGTGCAGATGTTGATGTAGATGTGCGGGTCGAATTTCTGGCCGTCGGCGGGGACGTACCATTCAATGGCCTGATACATCAGCGTGCCGTGACAGACGCCGAGGTTGAATGCCTCGACGGTGACCGCTCGCAGGACGCTGTTCGCGACGATGGAGTTGCCGGGGTCGTAACTCATCCCGGACGCGATCGCGACCGGGCCGCCCCAGGATTGCCAGTGCACGCCGGTCACCAGGCCGGTCGGGTCACCGCCGTTGAAGATCGTGTCCGGATGCGCGGTGCCGTACCCTTTCTGCCCGCCCGGCACCCCCCACTGGGTGCCCAGTATCGGTACGGGCTTGGGGATCGGGCTCGTCGTGTGGGGCGGTTGCGTGGTGGTTGCGGCGGGACGAGCCGTGGTCACCGGAATCGATGTGGTGGGCGCGACGTTTCGCGGGCCCGACTCGGCGCTACTCGTCGGAATTGGCGTCGTGCCGGACGCCGCTGTGGACGATCCGCATGCGGATGCGCACAGGCCGAGCAGAACCGCGCCGACGCCGACACCGACACCGACACCGACACCGAACAGCATGCGGGCACGACGGAACAGCGTGTTGTTCATGACGGAATTCCCCCGACTTCGCGGAACAAGCCGACCTTGTCCCGATGATAGAGACGTCCATGCCGCCGGCAGCTTGAGCAATCCGCCACGGGCGGTCGTTTCGTGACCATCGCGGCGGTCAGCTTGGTGGTTATGCGGTTGGCCGAACCGTTCGTCGGGTGATGAGGTCGGCGAGGGTCGTGGCCAGGTGGGCCACGCTGTCCGCGATCCACGGCAGGGCCAGCGGTTGCGTGCTGGTCAGGCTGGTCATGCGCTGTTCGTCGGTCTGTCCGTAGAGCAGGCTGGTGGCCACTCGGCAGCGCAACGCTTGTGGGTCGTCGCCGAATTCGATGCCGGCCAGTACGCCAACGCCGTAGCGGTCCAGTAGCAGGTCCGCCAGCTGTTGGCCGGTGGTCACGCCGAGGGTTTCCCGGTGGGCGGCGAAGTCCGGGTACAGGTAGAACGCGCCTTCTGGTGGGCGGCAGTCGATGCCGGCTTCGGTGAACAGTCGGTGCACCTGGGTGGCGACCGTGCCGTGCAGTCGTCGGCTGGCGGCGATTCGCTCCGTCACCGCCTGCGGTTCTGCCAAAGCCGCGGCCGCGACCCGTTGCATCGGGCCGGCCAGGCTGGACCAGACCTCGCTGGCCACGCCGATCAGGCCGGCGCGTGCGGTGCGCAGTTCCGTTGGCACGCGGGTGAAGCCGATCCGGTAGCCGCCCAGCGCCAGGTTCTTGCTCAGGCCGCTGGTGATCACGGTCCGGTCCGGCAGGAGTTCGGCCGGGCTGTGGAAGTCCGACGGTGTCCGGCACAGGTCACGGTAGATCTCGTCGGAGACGACTACGATTCCGTGCCGCTCGGCGATCCGGCACACCTGCGCCAGCAGGTCGCGGGTGGGCAGCGTGCCGGTCGGGTTGTCCGGCACGGTGAGCACCAGGATGCCGGGCCGCCTGCCGGCGGCCCGCGCGTCGGCGAGTGCGCCGACCAGCCGGTCCGGATCGGGCACGCCGCCCGCCCGCGCCGGGATCGGCACGCCGATCACGTGCTTGCCGGCCAACGCCGCCTGCGCCGCGTAGCTGACCCAGGACGGCACCGGCAGCACGACGTCCCCTGGCAGCACCGCCAGCAGCGCGAACAGCAGTGCCTTGCTGCCCGGCGCCAGCACGATCTGGTCCGGATCGGCCGGCAGGCCCCGGCGCTCGAAGTAGCCGGCAGCGGCGGCCCGCGCCGCCGGTATGCCCGTCACCGGGCCGTAGTCGTTGTGCCGCACCGAATCCGCGAGTACCGCGGCCAGCGACGGCAGCACCGGCAGGCCGGCTTCGCCGAACGCGAGATGGAGCACCGGCTCGCCCGCCGCCCTGCGGGCCTTGAGGCGCTCGTTGACGGCCAGGGTCGCGGAATGGCGGATCGCCATGCTCAGCTCCTGATGCTGGAGTCAGTTGCAGATCGACGCTAGCATGCAAGTCAAGTTGCATCGGATGTCCGGAACCGGACGCAACTCCAGTTGCGTGTCGCAGGTACCGTGAGGTGCCGACGACAGGAATCGAGGGGTCATGGCGCTACCGCCGCGCAACTACCCGGAGCTGCGGGCCGAGTTACAGGCCAGGATGCCGACGTTGGCCGCCGGGCAGCGCCGCATCGCGCGGGTCCTGCTGGCCGACCCGGAGGCGACCGCATTCCGCAGCATCGGCGAGACGGCCAAGATCGCCGAGGTGCACGAGTCGTCGTTGGTCCGGTTCGCCGCATCCCTCGGCCTGTCCGGCTATCCGGCGCTGGTGAAGCTGTGCCGGCAGCAACTGGCCGAACAGGCGCAACTGGTTCGCCGCTTCGAACAGGCCGCCGAACTCACCGAAACCGAGGAACTGCTCGGCGCGGCCGTCGAACACGACCAGCAGAACATCGCCCGCACGTTCGCCCGGCTGGACCCGGCGAGCTGGACGCGCGCGGTGGACCTGCTCGCCGAGGCCGACCACGTGCACGTGTTGGGGCTGCGCAAGTGTTTCACCGTGGCATACCTGTTGTCGTACCTGCTGCGCCTTGTCCGCCCGCGAGTCCACCAACTCACCCCGGCCACCAGCATGATCGCCGACGAACTACGTGACCTGTCGCCCGACGACGTGTTCGTGGCGATGTCCATTCACCGCTACACCGCCGACACCGTGCGCGCACTCGCCGAGGCGAAGGCACGGGGCCTGCACACGATCGCGCTGACCGACAATCCGGCGTCGCCACTCGTGCCGTACGCCGACGTGACCTGTTACGTGGAAACCGGCGGCGTGACGGTCCTGCGGTCGCTGTCCGCCTTCGTGTCCCTGGTGCAGGTGCTGGCCACCGGAGTCGCCCTGCGTCGGGGAAGCGACTCGGAACTACAGTTCGACGAGCGGCTGCTGGCCGCCTTCGACGTCTACTTCGACGAGGACGCTATGACGGTTGCCGGTCGCCCGGCAACCGGTTAGGCGATCTGACCCGCCTTGACGGCGGCGACGAGTGCGGTCACGTCCACGGACAGGATCGGCCCGGTGGGGTTCTTGCTGTCCCGCACCGCCCCCTGCGTAGCCAGCTCCACGCAGTTGCCGTCTGTCGATCCGCCGCTGTAGGTCGACTTCCGCCAGGTCAGATCGCTCATCGGCCCTCACTTCATCTTGTGCTCCTTTGCGATCATAGCAATGAGGGCAATCGACTGAGCAGGATTCAGCGCGGCCTTGCCCAACTTCGCCGCATAGCGTTGGTAGTACTCGATCATCGGCTTGTCTTCAATGTAGACGACCGATGCCTTGCTCTCCAGTTGGATGACAGTCTCGGCATGCGGGAGCCCAATCACATAGACCGGCCAGGAGAATCCGACATCGGTACTGACGTGGCCGGGCACTACCCGCACTCGCACATTCGGACGATCAGCGGCCTCCAGCAGGGCCTGCAACTGCCGCGCGATGACCGCGCTGCCGCCAAAAGGCCGACGCAACACGGTCTCTTCCAAGATCACGTCCAACATGGGTGGCTTGGCCTTGTCGAGAACGCGCTGCCTTACGCTCCTGGTCTCAAGCCGCGATTCGAACAGCTCGGGCGGCACATCTTCGGCCGCCATCACCGCGCGGGCGTAGTCAGCTGTCTGGATCAACCCAGGTACCAGCAAGGGCTCTGCGCTGACCAGCGATGTGGCGTCCGCCTCAAGACGCATCAGAGGCGTCGTCGCTACCGGTGGATTGAGTATCCAGCGGCCGGGTTCGTCCTGGCGATCCACGAGGTGTAGGAGTTCACCGCGTTCGCGGCCCTTCACCTTGTAGACGACCAGCAGCGAAGCCAGGTCGGCGGTGGCGATGCACTGCTGGCCGTTCTCCATTCTGGACAGTTTGGACTGCTGCCAGCCCAGTTCCCCACAGACGACCTCGAGGCTGAGGTCTCGCTGCCGGCGGACGTGCTGCACGTCCCCGGCCAACCCACTGCGAACCACGGTCACGAGCTTCTGCGGGCCAGTGCTGCCCATGTGTCCTCCCGAACTCGGCTGATCAATTGTCTCCAAGACAATCAGATCCAGCCGAATTCCGCATTCACCCGATAGGCTGTTGCAGTAATAGCATATTCGCGCGGACTCAGTTGGGTGGCGCTGCGAAGAGGGAATTGATCTGTTCCTGCCAGCCGGTCATGCCACGCATCCGGATCCGGTCGGTCCAGTCGGCGCCGTTCCAGTGGCGCTGCCAGGTCGCCTCGCCCGCGCGGATTTCGCCCATCAGGTACGGGTTGGGGTACCAGCCCGGCGTCAGCATCGGCGGGACCGTGTGGAACTGGGCGGACATCCACGGTAGGTCCGGGAGTTGTCCAGCGCTATGGAGGCGGCCGATCACGGCGCCGGTCCACGCCGTGATCTCGTCGGCGGCGCACGGGTTTCGTGTGGCGAACAGCCGTTGGTAGAAGGTTCGGTCGCCGCCTTTGATGCCGACGAACAGCGCGATGGCGCGGTACGCCAGGACGCGTGCCGGTTCGGGCAGGTCGGTCCGACCGGGTCGGATGCCGGCGGCGGCCATCGCGGTGGCCCACGCCGTGCCGAGCAGGGCGTCGAGGGCGACGAGGCAGTCGCGGGCGATCCAGGCGGCCAGGGCGCGGTCCTGGCACAGGATGTCGCGCACCGCGTTCGATGCCGGCCGCAGGCCCAACGAATTGGCGATCGGGCGGCCGAACTGCGTGATGTCCGCGACCGGCAACGACATCACGCGATTCAGGCACGCGAGAGCCAGCACCGACTTGCGCAGGTGGCCGTTGGCGCGGCGCAGGTAGTCCCGGCCGGTCGAGGGGACCGGCCGGGACGCGAGCCTCAGGCCGACCACTGCAGGCCGTAGTTCATGCCATGGCGGCGCAGTTGCCAGACCAGGTCGGGTTGGGTCTCACCACCGAACCGCACTCGGACGGTGAAGTGCTCGCAGCGGTCCAGCGGCGCGAGCCGGTCGTAGGGCTGCGACCACGACCTCGGGTAGGAGTCGAACCGGATGCCGTAGTCGTGGCGCCGGCCAGACGACAACGTCTCCGACAGCCGGATGCGGAATCTTGTGTGGCCGGCGTCGATGTGTTGTGTTGCCACGATCTCGCCGCCGTGCGTCATCGTCGCCTCGATCAGTTCGCCTGGCTCGCTGGCGCCACGCGGCGCACGCAGGGAGACGTTGATCTCGGACAGTCCGTCGACGGTGGCCACGATGGTGCGCTCCTCGATGAGCTGCGCCGGTTCGGTGTCCACCAGCAGCACCGCGTTGAGTGACTCGACGTACCAGCCCTCCGGCGTCTCGTCCGGCGGCGCGTCCTCGTCGTCGATTCGTTCGCCGAGCAGGCGGAACGCCGTGTCGACCCGCCTGCGGGCGGTGCGCGGGTCGCGGTCGAAGTGTTCGGCGAGCCAGGCGATCCGCCGGTCCAGGAATTCGCCGACGCCGATGTCGTGCAGCGCCAGCGCGACGGCGGCCGCGATGCGCAGGTCCTCGGGCAGTTGCCCGCACAACGCGGTCAGGCGCGACACGACCTTCCGCCGAATCTCGGCCGCGCTGTCCGTCTCGTCCACCGCACAGGCCGACCGCAGCCTCGGCCCGATCCGGGAACCGAGATTGGCCGCGTTCAGGCCGCGCCCGCGACGCAGGTCATTGAGCTCGTGAACCGTGTCCACAGTGCCCTCCTCCAGCTTCGGGCGTCCACCCGATCGTTAGCCAGCATCCGGGCAATCGCGATCGGGTTGCGCTCGTTACGGCAGATGGACGCGTTGGGGGAGCCAACTTCCGCGACAGTAGACAGATAGTGGACACAAAGTGGAAAAGACCGGCCGGGGTGTCCGAAAACGACGGTGATCTCGTGGACAAACGCGGCTGACCAGCGTTGATGCTGGTGTCCACATCGTTATCGTAGCAAATATGAGAATGATTCTTTTTCTATTTGCTCGGCCACGGCCGGCCACCCAACCGGCGGCGTCATCGGACGTGCTGGACCTTCTGGATCTTTGTGTCGATCGTCACTCATGTGGCACTCGGGAAGATGCCGGCCAGGTCACCACGGCGTGACGATGGCGCGGTATGCGCATGCTCGCCACGGGACGAGGGGAACCAGAGTGACTCACGCACCTTCCACCCGCGAGTTCGGCGCCCACCGGGCGGTGACGTCCGCCGCGCAGGACGGCTTGTGGTTCGTGGATACCTGCGTGCACGGTGCCCCGACCTATCAGGTGAGCAGGGCCTACCGGGTGACCGGCGAGTTACGGGTGGACGCCCTGCGCGCCGCGTGGTCCGGGCTGGTCGCCCGGCACGAGGGCCTGCGGACCACGCTGGTGTCCCGGGACGGCAGGCCGCTGCAGCTCATCGCGGGGGAGCGCGCCGAAGTCTCGTCGTTCGACGACCTGGGCACCGTGCCGACGCTCGCCGGGGACGCCGAGGCACAGCGGTGGTGCGCCGACCTGGCCGCCACCCCGCTCGACCTGGCGACCGGGCCGCTCGCCCGGCTCGTGGTGGCGCGGGTGACACCGACAGAGCACCTCGTCGTGCTGCTGCTGCACCAGGCCGTCACGGACGAGGAGTCCACGTCGATCGTCCTCGAGGAGCTGTCCGGCGCCTACTCGGCTCAGTTGGCCGGCCGGAGTGCCCACGACCTGCCGGCGCCCCGCGCGCAGTACGCCGACTTCGCGCGCTGGCAGCGCCGCCGCATCGCGTCCGGCCGGTTCCGCGCGCTCGTGGACTGGTGGACCGACGCGCTGACACCCACGCCAGCGCGGCTCACCCTGCCGGCCGACCGTGCCCGGACCGCGGCGCCGAGCGGCGACGGCGGCCTGGTGGCCTTCGACTGGGGCGAGCGGATCGCCGAGCCGCTGGCCCGGCTGTGCGCGACGAGCGGGACCACGCCGTTCGCCGCGATGCTGACCGCGTTCCAGGCCCTGCTGCACCGCTACGGCGGCGAGGAGCGGATCGCGGTCGCGGTGCCGGTGCCGGTCCGGTCAAGACCCGAGTTCGCGCGGATCGTCGGGCCCTGCCGGGAACCGGTCGTGGTGTGCGCGGACGCGTCGGGCTCGCCCAGTTTCCGGGAACTGCTCGACCGCGTCACGGTGACCGCCGATGATGCGTTGCGCCACCGGGGTTTGCCGTTCGACCAGCTCGTGCGGGCGCTCAACGCGGACCGTGACCTGCGCGTGCCGCCGCTGTCCGACGCCGCCTTCGTGTTCCGCCAGGACCCGGAGGCCGTGCTCGACCTGGTCGGCGCGCTCGTCCGCCCGCTGCCGCTGGACACCACCGTGGTCCTGGCCGACCTGACGCTGACCGTGGACCGGGTCGACGAGACGCTGAGCGGCACGCTTGCCTTCCGTACCAGCATGTTCGAGCGGTCCTCCGCGCGGCGCGTCCTCGAGCAGCTCCGCACGCTGCTGGCCGCCGCGCTGGCCGACCCGGACCTGCCGGTGGCCGCGCTGCCGCTGGACGAGCCGAGCCGGGTGCGGGCCGCGGTGCGCGACGCGGACTGGATCGACGTGGCCGAGCCGGTCCGGCTGACCGTGGCCGAACGGGTGCACCGCGTCGCGGCACAACAGCCGGACGCGCCCGCCGTGGTACTCGGCGCCGACTCGTTGACGTACCGGGAACTGACCGAGCAGGCCGCCGCGCTCACCGCGGCGCTGCGGGCCGGGGACGGGGTCGCAGGCCGGGCGGTCGCGGTGCGGATGCCGAGCGGGCCGCGCCAGGTCGCCGCGCTGCTCGGGGTACTCGACGCGGGCGCGCACCTGGTGTCCGTCGACACCGGCGACGACGGCCAGCGGGGCAGGGCAGTGCTGGCCGACCTGCGACCGGTGTGCCTGGTACTGGACGGCATGCCGGCGGGCGACGACCTGATCGACTGGTACCGCGACGGGCCCGACGGCCGGATCGTCGACCTGACCGAGCTTTCACCAGCAGCGGAACCGGCAACGGAAGCGGTCGGGCTGGACGACCTGGTCTACGTCGCCTACACGTCCGGATCGACGGGGCGGCCCAAGGGCATCGCCCAGACCCACCGCGGTTTCGCGCAGTTCATCGGCTGGTGGTCCGACGAGTTCGTGGCAGGGCCGTCGGCGCGGGTCGCGCAGTGGGCCGCGTCCGGCTACGACGCCGGCCTGGTGGAGATCTTCGCCACGCTCGTCGCGGGCGCCGCGCTGTATCCGGTGCCGGAGCGGATCAGGGCGGACCCGGACAAGATCGTCGAATGGCTGGCCACCGAGCGCATCACCCTCCTGCAGACCGTGCCCAGCTTCGCGCGCGAGATCGGGCGCGCGATCACCGCGGCCGACGCCGGCCCGTCGCCGGCCAAGCTGGACCACCTGCTGCTGGCAGGCGAGGCACTGCCGGGGGAGTTGGCCAACACGCTGCGCGCGGCGCTGCCCGGCGCCCGGCTGGTCAACCTGTACGGCCCGACCGAGTCGATCCTGGCGACCTGGCACGAGGTCACCGGCACCGGGCGCGGCCCGGTCCCGATCGGCAGGCCGATTCCCGGCCGGCAGGTGCTGATCCTGGACGAGGCCGACCGCCCGTGCCCGGACGGCACCGTCGGCCAGGTCGTGATCCGCAGCCCGTACATCGTGCCCGGCCACGTCGCCGCCGAGGCACCAGAGCGGTCCGCCTTCCGGCCGGTCGCCGGCCTCGACGAGTACCAGGTCGCGGACGGCACCTGTTACCGCACCGGGGACTTCGCCCGGCGGCGCTGGGACGGCCTGCTGGAGTTCCGCGGCCGCGGCGACCTCCAGGTGCGGTGCCACGGCACCCGGGTCGAGCTGACCGACGTCGAGTCGACGCTGCTGACGCACGAGTCGGTGGCCGAATGCGCGGTCGTCGGCGTGCCCGACGCGGACGGCCTGGTGACCGGGCTGGTGGCCTACGTGGTGCCGGTCCGGGCCGCGGACGGCCGCGCCGTCGCACGCGCGGACGTGTGGCGGGCGCACCTGCGCGGCTGGTTCGGCCGCGCGAAGCTGCCGGTGTCGTTCAAGACCGTGATCGGCCTGCCGCGCGATCTCGGCGGCAACGTCGACCGGCAGCGGCTGCCGAACCCCGGACCGTCCACCGTGGCCACAAGGCAGCCGCCGAGGACGCCGGTGGAGCGCGTCATCGCCGGCATCTGGGCCGAACTGGTCGGCCGGCAGCCGGACAGCGCGGACGATTCGTTCTTCGCGTCGGGCGGGCATTCCCTGCTGGTGCCGCAGTTGCTCGACCGCATCCGGGATCGGTTCGGGGTGGCCGTTTCCGTTCGGGAGTACGTGCCCAACCCCACCGTTGCCGGGCTGTCCGCTCTTGTCGACGGCAAGCTCGGTGCCGCAGTGCTCGTCACCGACAAGGCAGTCGGCGACTGGACATGATCCTGGCCCTTGCGCAATCGACCCCGGACAAGGGTTGTGGATATCTCATGGAATGCGTTTGGATGCCCGGTTCATCGGCCGTGCGGCCTCTGTACCCGTCGCCTGGGCGACGAAAGGTCTGAGCCCGCAAGAGACTCCGCACCAGGCTGCCGTGCCACTCCCGGCAGCCCGGTGCGGATACCATTATGCCGCAGTCCGGCGTCGTGCTTTCGCACAGAAAGGCCTTGGGCCTGCTCTTGCCAGTCCGGGATATGAATTTGTCATGGCGGGCCCAGGTATATTTCAGTGCGCCATCGTGATGTGGACACTGCCGTCGGCGTGACTTTCCTGGCACCCTGGACATGACCGGCGAACAGTCCCCAGCCTGTACGCGCGGTGCGGACCGTATGACGATCGAGCTGATGGGAACTGAGCAAATGGCTGATGCCAAATGGAAGCTGGTGGTCGACCAGCAGGGCGTGACGATTTCGAACGACCGGTTTCAACTGACCACGACCGAAGCGCAGGAGCGGGAGGCGTCGCTGGACGACGTCGTGTTCGGCGTCGACGGGTCCGGCCAGATGGAAACGATCATCTCCGAACTGGAGGCGATGACCAGGCGGACCTACGGCCAGTTCTGCGGTCTCTCGCGGGCGCTGGAGGTCGTCGGCGAGCGGTGGGCGATGTTGATCGTCCGCGACCTTCTGGTGTCCGCCAAGAGCTTCGCCGAGCTCCGCGAGGGCCTGCCCCGCATCACGACGGACATCCTGCACGCCCGGCTGCGCGAGATGGAACACTCCGGCGTCCTCCAGCGCAAGTTGTCGCCCAACCCGGCAGATCCGGTGCTGTACGAGCTGACCGAGTTCGGTGCGCAGCTCGACGACATCACCCTGCGCCTCGGCCAGTGGGGCGCACGGCTGCTCGGCACCCCCCGGCCTGAGGAGATCGTCACGACCTCCTCGCTGATCATGGCGATGCGCGCCACGTTCCAGCAGCAGGCGGCGGCGGATGTCCGGGCTAGCTTCGAGCTGCGGATCGGTGAGATCGTCTTCCACCTGAAGGTGACCGACGGCGCGCTCCGGGCCGCCGCGGGCCCGCTCCCGGACGCCGATCTGCACCTGGAGCCGGGCATGGCCCTCAAGGGCCTCATGTCCGGCGAGATCAGCCCGGCGGACGCCACCGCGTACGGCGCGGTCTACACCGGCGACCCGGCCCTGCTGGCCCGGTTCACCGAGATCTTCCACATCGTCGGCACCACGCCCGACGCCGGCTGAAGCGCAACCCCCCGCTCGGAGTCGAATTCGGGGACAGTGAAGCAACCCGCGAGGAATTCTCGCGGGTTGCTGTGTTTCCCGGGCGGGGTGCGGATGCGGGGAGTTGCACATGTCCATGGTGGACGCATCATCGGCCCAGAAGCCGGGCACCGGCGGCTCGTCGTACCTGCGCAGCACCCCTGGCCAAACCGATGTTCTCGGGCCCGTGGGTGCTGCGTGGCAGGCTGTAGCCGCTATACCGCGATGTCGAGCGCGAGCGCCGCGGCCTCACGGTTGAGGTCGGGCAACGCGAGCAGCAGCGGCGGGTCGACCGGACGTGCCGGCCGCAGGTGCAGGTCGATCGGTCGGGCCGCGGTGTCGTATCGCGTGGTGATGGGCTGATCCTGGAATCCGACGTACCGGATCTCGCCCCCCTCGTGCGGGCTCGTCCCCATGGCGTGTGCCGTCAGGTACCAGGTACCGGCGGGCACGTTGGGCAGCAGGTACGAACCGGGGCCGTAGAGCACCGTGTACCGGACCGGGGCGCCCTCGGGCACCCGGCCGGGGAACAGTCCGATGAAGACGGCCCCGAACCGGTTCATCGGCGACGAGTAGACCGTGCCCCGCACGGTGGCCGTCCGCGCACTGGGCACGGGCCGTTCGTCCACCGGGACACTGGACACGACACCGCCGAGCCTGCGGTACGTGATGGGCGGTACACCGACGCTGCTGCGGAACCGGGAGCTGAACGTGCCGACGCTGTTGTAGCCGACCTGGTGGCCGATGTCGGCCACGGTGATCGACGTCGCGAGCAGCAGTCGCTTCGCCTCGGCGAGGCGCATGGCGGACAGGAAACGGCCGGGGGACACCCCCGTGGCGCGTTGGAACACCCGCGAGAAATGGAACTTGCTGAACATCGCGGAGCGCGCCAGGTCGTCGATGGTGAGCCGATCGCCAAGATTGTTCTTCATGGTATGGATCGCTCGCTCAACGGCTCGGAGGATCGTCTCATCCATCGCGTCGTCCTTTCGTCGAGACGTCGCATGCCGCGTGCGTGCACAGGAACGTGGAATTCTGGTTGTTGTCAGAATATCGACCGATCGAGCGCGTTCGAAGTGTCCTGATCATCAGTATCGGTATGTGTTCTTGCCGGTACACGGTATGAAATTTTCATGGTCCGGCCCGGGTGCGGCTACCGACCGGCGGACGTCCGCTGTGGTCAGGCCGCCGCGGACGTGATCCAGTCCGGCGGGCCCGCGCGGTGACCGGGGAACAGCACTGTGTTGTCCAGGTAGCCGAGTCCGGCGCGGTTGGGTGTCGGACCGTCGTCGCCGTCGTGCAGCGCGCAGCGCAGGAAAACCGGTGCGGTACACGTGGTGATCTCACGTTTGATGACGCGCACGAAAGTGTCCAACCGGTCCACGTTGTGCACCCGGGCGTAGCCCGCGGCCCGCGCCATCCCGCACAGGTCGGCCCGGCCGGCCCGCGCCGCCTCGCCGCCCTCGGAGGCGTACCACGCGTCGTCCAGCACGATGTGCACCAGCGGCAGGTCGGTCAGCATGCCCGCGGTCACCAGCCCGGCGAGGTTGGTCAGCACGCTGCCGTAGCCGTCCACCACGACGGTCGTGCCGTGGGTCTGCAGTGCGACACCGATCCCGGTCGACGACGCGAGTCCGTTCGACCCCGCCAGGTAGAAATGGGTCGGCCGGTCGGCGATGTCCCGCGCGATGCGCGTCACGTCGCCCGACGTGAAGATGACCGGTTGGTGCCTGGTCGCGGTGATGATCGCGCGTACTGCCGTTGTCCTGTTCATGCGGGCCATCCGAATGCGTCGAGGGGCACCAGTAACGCGGCGGGACGGAGGTCCTCCCGCACGATCTCCCGCGCCAGCCGCACCGCGGTGGACGGCCGGGCACCCGCGTCGACCACCACCGTCCGCACGCCCAGTTCCGCCATCAGCAGTTCCGCCAGCCTCATGGGGTCCGGGCCGGCCGCGTTGCCGGGCCGTTCGCCGCCCAGCGCGATCACCAGCAGCAGCGGCGTCTGGTGGGGCGTGACGAGCGAGGCGATGGCGTCCGCGCAGCCGCTGATGCCGGCGTCGGACAGCAGGACCGCCGGGCAGCCGCCGGCCAGCGCCACCCCGGCCGCGATGGCGATGGCGTTGTCGTCGCGCGGCACGATGAGCACGCCCGCCCGCTCGTCGAGCGCCTCGTGCAGGGCCGAGAACGTGTCGGTCTGGGTGCTGACGAACGGCGTGAAGCCCGCGGCGATCAGCTCGTCGCACAGCGCTTCCGCCGCATCGATGTTCTGCACGAAGTTGGTCATTGACACATCTCCTCCGAGGTCACTGCCGGTCGGGGTGGGCTGATCACCGACCGGGTCAGGGGTCGGTGCGACCCCGCGGGCGGGCCCGCAGGTCGAGCTGAATGTCCTCGGCGGAGCTCGGCGCACGCAGGCGCACGTGGTGGGCGAGCCCTGGCGGCGGCGCCTGGTTGTTCTCGATCAACAGGCCCGCCGTCATCGCCATCGGCTCGCCGCCAGCCGCCCGCGCGTCGCGGACCGACCGGCTCAGCGGCCCCCTGCCGCGCAACACCACACTCGACGACATCGCACCCCCGGTCGCTTGGTGGCGGGACGATTCCGGTGCGCCCCCGAAATTTCGTCATAGCTGGGTCGGGCTTATCGGATCTTCCGACATGCACTCGGCTCGTGGCCAGTGTCCGAATCACCCATATGCGTGTTTTCCTCATTAATCGCGATATGAAGACCTCATTGTTCGGCCTGTCGACTGGTCATTGTCGGCACCCTACGGCCCCATTTCCCGGTGTTGTCCAGACAATTCCGGCACGCGCGGTGATCGCGCCGGCGGCCGGTGGCTGTCGAGGTCCGGGTTGGCGACTGTGGTGGTCGGATGGTGCGTCGACCTGGTCGCGGGTGCCGCGCTGGCCGCTCGGGTTCGATCATGAATGGCCCTGGGTATCACGGTCCGCAATCAACAAATTACCCAAAGTTGAGTTGGCGCCGACTTTGCGCGAAAAGTGGTAAACGATCAAGTTACGGCTAAAATCGGTGCAGCGAACGGAGTAGTCGCAATACCAGCTGGCGTATGAAAAGAACACGGGCCGCCGGTGAGGCCGGCACTGGTCTTGTCGGAGCGCGGCACGCACTATTCACAACTAGAGGAACGTACCACGCCGCGAAAGCCGCCGCGACTTAGGGGTCCCCAATGTCTGCTAGCGTGTCCGCCAACACAATGTCATTGATGTCCAGCATCGGCTTCGACCTGGCCCAACTAAACAGCACTGACCTGCTGGTCGAATTAGTGATCGACACATTCGATCAGTGGTCCAACCCCGAGGAATCGAGGCTGCCGGTCCCCACCTCTGTTTGTGGCCGTGCTTTCCACAGCGCCGCTGCTTTGGTGTGAACATCGTTTCCTGGGTGAATTGAACGGCACTGACTGGTTGGGAGAAGGTGCTCGGCGGGACCTGGCTCGGATCCGCACGGGTACCATCGACCGACCGGCATCCACGCCAGATGGGTGCCGTGCCGGAGCACCAGTGGCCGCCTGCGGCGGCCAGTAGCCTGTCGACCCCATCGTGACCGGACCGGTCCGCGGTGGGGTTGATGTTATGAACGGCAGGGTTTCGAGGCAGCGAGAGTACGGCGAGCGAGGCTACCAGAAGTGATCAATTGATCACGTAGTGCGACAACATCGAAGCGTCGCAACCTGCCGAACAGCACTGTTGTCGGTGCGGCGAGGACATCGGCGACATCCCAGCCAGCCCTCTACCGGAGTGTCGACCCGGGCGGGACATGATCACAGTCGGATCCACTTGGCACCCGCCGATGGTCACCGGCCGAACTCGAATGATCGCTGTGGGTGACAAATCGCCATATTCACTCATTCCGTCGAACGCATGGTGGGGTGCACCGGCCCAACGTGGATGATATTCTTGCCCGGCGCCGCAGGCTGGCGGCTTATCGTCGATTCCGCCATTGGGCTGGCAGCGGGCGTCGATGCATTACGTTCTATTGCGTTCGTGTCATGATGGTCATGATGCCTGTGTCATGATGAACGGCGGCTGGCCGGTTTACCGCCCCACCAGAGTGGCGCGTTCGCTTGCTTTGGCCGGTACTCGTGGTCCATTGTGGTTCGGCTGATGAGTGCACACCGCCGGTTGGGGTAATCACAGACCGGTGAGCGGTGGTAATGCAGTTGGGGAGTGGGGAGGCGCCCGCGGTGGTGATCAAGGTCCTGATCGCGGAGGACGTGCACATGGTTCGTGGTGCGCTCGTGGCGTTGCTCAGGATGGAGTCGGACATCGAGGTGGTGGCCGAGGTCGCCGGGGGCAACGACATCATGCCGACTGCCAGGACGACCCAGCCCGACGTCGCGGTGATCGATATTGACCTGCCGGGTAAAGATGGCCTCACGGCAGCGGCTGAGCTGCATGAACAGTTGCCGAACTGTCGGACGTTGATCCTCACGAGCCTGGGCCGGCCGGGCACCCTGCGCAGGGCGTTGGCCGCGAAGGTGGGTGGTTTCCTGCTCAAGGACGCGCCACCGGACAAGCTGGCCAGCGCGATCCGTGATGTCTCCATCGGTCGCCGGGTGGTGGACAGTGATCTGGCGTTGGCCGCGTGGGATACCGCGGACTGTCCGTTGACCGGCCGGGAGGTGGAGGTGCTGCGGATGGCGGCGGACGGGGCGAACGCGGTGGATATCGCGTCTCGGTTGTATCTGTCGGCCGGGACCGTGCGCAACTATCTGACCACGGCGGTGACCAAGCTCAACGCCCGCAATCGGGTGGATGCGATCCGGATCGCCAAGGAATCTGGCTGGTTGTAGGCCCGCCGGGGTGGGGTGGGTCGGTCTATACCGGTACGCCGACCCGTAGCCGGAAGCGGCCGTCCGCGTCCAGTCCGGTGTGCAGTTCGCCACCGAGTTTGGCCACCCGGTAGGACAGGTTGCGGATGCCGCTGCCGGCGACCACGACGACGCCGTTGGACCCGGTCGCGGGCAACAGTTCCCGCATGGCGACGCCGTCGTTGACGATGTCGAGGCTGACCTCGCCGTCGACCTGGCGGATCACGATGTCGCAGTGCTCGGCCTTGCAGTGCCGCAGCACGTTGGTGACACCCTCGCGAAGCACGACAGCCAGCACCGTCCGGACCAGCACCGGCAGCTCGGTGTACTGGACGTCCATGCGAACCCGCACGTCAGCGGCGGTGAGCACGGACTCGGCGGAGCGGTACTCGTCGTCGAGCGACAGCTCCCGGTAGCTGCTGGCGACCGAACGGACGTCGGCCAGCGCCTGCCTGGCCAGGCCCAGGATCTCCACCAGCTCCTCGGCCGCCTTGTCCTGGTCGATGTCCAGCAGGCGCTGGGTCAGCTCGCTCTTGAGCGTCATCGCCGACAGGCTCAGGCCCAGCAGGTCGTGCAGGTCCCGCGCGAACCGCAGCCGTTCTTCGGAGATCGCCATCCTGGCGAGCTGGGTTCTCGTCTCGGCCAGTTCGGCGATCAGCCTGGTCAGCGACGTCACGCCGAACACGATCAAGCCGGTGATCACCACGGTCGCGCCGTTGAAGACGACGTTGTAGATGTCGCCGGTGGTGACCGCGTGCACCCAGATGACCGAGCCGACGACCGCGACGAACACCGTCCAGCCCAGCAACGGCGACAGCATCAGCAGCGCGCTGCCGGCCAGGAAACCCGGCTGGCTGATCCACGCAGGCCCGAGCTGGATCAGCGGCAAGTAGATCAGGGCGGCCTGCACGAACAGCAGCGCATAGCTCAGTCCGGACCGGGGCCGACTGCTGACCCGGTTGAAATACGCCAGTTGCAGTATCAGCAATGCCGCCAGGAAGCCGATGCCGGATGCGCGCTTGACCGGGTCCGTGGTCTCCTGCATCAGGTGGACCACCGCGACTCCGACGATGCCGGTGAAGAAGAGCGTGATCAACACCGCCGTCGTGCGTGCGTGCACGGGTGACGTCGTCCGTTCTCGGCTCCTGGTGTCCGGCTCGCGGGGCACCACCCTGGGTTGGGCGCCTCGGTCGGGCAGCCCGCCGGGCGTGCCGACGGGCGGGTCATCGGGCCCGTCGTGCGGATTGTCCGGTTCGAACCGTTCGGTCTCCAGTGGGATGGTCACGCGCAGCCGGAATCGGCCGTCCGGCTCGAGGCCGGCGCTCGTCCGGCCGCTCAGCTCGGCGACCCGGCCGGACAGATTGCGGATACCGCTGCCGCCGTCCACGTCCGGCTCGTTGTCGTCGTCATCGCCGACGCCGTCGTTGAGGATGTCCAAGGACACCTCGCCGGCCATCTGGTGGACGACGATCTCGCAGCGTTCGGCCTTGCTGTGCCGCAGCACGTTCGTCACGCCCTCGCGCAGCACCGCGCCCAGCGTGGTGCGCACGGGTATCGGCAGCTCCTGGTAGTCCAGTTCCAGGTGCGTGTCGATGTTGGACGCGGCCAGTACGGACTTGGCCGACCACGCCTCCTGTTCCAGTGACAGGTCCTGGTATCCCTTGGCCACGGAGCGCACGTCGGCCAGTGCGCGGCGGCCGATGTCGATGATCTCGGCGACTTCCTGTTTGGCTCGTGCCGGATAGGTGTGTACCAGGCGGTGTGCGAGCTCGCCCTTGAGTGTGATGGCCGACAGGCTCAGACCGAGCAGGTCGTGCAGGTCTCGCGCGAAGCGCAGGCGCTCGTCGGCCACCGCGAGCTGGGCCAGTTCGTTGCGGGCCGTGTGCAACTCGCCGACCAGACCGGCCAGCCGGGACAGCAGGTACACGTTCACGCCGAGCACCGCGCTGCCCACCGAGTTGTAGATCAGGCCGAGCGTCGTGTGGTCGCCGAGGGAATAGTCCAGCCACGCCACGCTTCCGATGACCGCGGTGAACAGTGGCCATGCGGCCGCGGCCGGCAACACGAGCAGGATCGAGCCGCTGAGGAAGGTCTGCAGGTCGATCCAGTTCGACTGGAACTCCAGGAACGGCAGATACGCCAGTGCCGCCTGCACGGCCAGCAGCGCGTAGGAGCGCGGCGACGGCGCCCACGAGTGCGGGCGGCTGAAGTAGGCCAACTGGATGTAGACGGCCGTGGCCAGCACCACGAGCGCGAGTCCGGTCCGCCAGATCGATTCGCCGGACTGCCATACCCCCAACAGCGCGACCACACCGTCGGCACAGAACACGGCCACCACGACCGCGCGCATCACGGTCCAGGCCAACCTTGGCTTTCGGTCCATACCGAGTGTGTCCACGGGGGCATCCACCATCGGCTCGACTACGTTCGAGGAAGCCGACATAACCGTCCCCCCAGCCGTCCGTGTGTCGACCCGGAGCGTGCCCACCCAGCAGGGATGCTATCAGGGAAATCTCCGTGCGAAGTAATCTCAACCAACAAGGAATTCACCAACTCCCACTTCGCTGGGCCATCCCAGTTGCAGCGCGCTGTCCAGCACGTCGCCGGGATCCACAGCGGGCGCACAGGCCGCGAGGCCCATTGCGTTGGCCACCAAGCACAGTGTCTGTTGTAGTGCGCCCACATGCGCCAGGGTCAGCGAGTAGCCGATCCCGCCGTACATCCAGGAAAATCGCGCCACCCGTGCGGTCATCGTGATCAGGATGGGTGGCTGCACGGGTGACCTGGCGGCCACCCGCGCACTGTCCAACAGTTCGTCCAGATCCAGTTCCGAGTCGTTGACGAGCGTGAGGGCGTGGAACTCGGGGTCGTAGTGGTACGTCCCGCGCGGCAGGTCCGCGCAGTTGTGCACGCTGACATAGAGTTCCAGTTCGTAGAGCCCGTTGATGCTCAGATAGGGACGATCGGACACGTCATAACTCACCTCGGTGCCGACGGACTCCGATGATACGGAACGGATTCGCGCGGCACGGAACAGAAGCTCGCCGAGTTGCTCGGCGGTAAGCCTGCGGTCCGTCAGGTCGGCACTCGTTCTGGTGTTCTCCAGCACCGCGGTCAGTGGCGGGTCCGACTTGATGAGATCGACGATCCTGGGCCGGTACAACTGAAAGCGCCGGCCCGACCGCATCGGCTTCACCAGTTCCGGCGAGGGATGCGTGTCCGCGTGCGGGAACACCGCGCCGGTCTGGCCGCCGTAGCGGCCCATCCTGCTGCGCGAGTGGAACAACAGGTCGTGGTACGACCACCGGGTCAGCGTCGGGTCGTCGTCCTCGGCGAAGCGGGCCATCGTCGGGTGGCCGACCCGGTCGCCGACCAGCACGATTCCCGTGCCCGCCAGGTAACCCACGATGTCGGCGACCACATCCGGCGCCACGTCCAGCAGTTTGGCGACCGCGTCGATCGTCGTCGCGTCGCTCAACGCGATGACCACCCTGGACGCCAGGTGCCGGTGCAGCACCACGTGGTACTGGGCCAGCGGGGACTCCACCATCAGTTCGCCGCCGCTGGCCCGGATGGCGGCGAAGCGGGAGAGCCGCAGGGGTCGGGACGGATCGATGTCGGCCGGGTGGAAGGATGCGTGTGGCGTGATCGGCACCGCGGACAGCAGCGGGGCGTCCCCATCGGACAGGCCGAGCGAGCGGACCACCGAGCCGCTCAGCAGATCCAGTACCCGCAACAGGTTCGGCCATGCCAGCCGATCGCCAATATTGTCCAGACCAGTTATGCTGTCCGTCGTGCCGACGTGGCCGTTGCCGGAATGTCCGACGGCCAGCACGTTCTCCAGCGAGACCGGGCCCAGCGTCATGCGGCGCAACGACTCCCGCACGGTCTCGTCCGCGCCGTCGACCCTGATCTCCGCCCATCTGGTGACCGCGACGAGTTCGTCGTCACCGAGGCCGTCCTCCACGAGGACGTCCTCACGAAGCGACCACAGCTCTATTCGCTCGGTGGTGGGGGATGGAAGGTCGTTGGGCACCGTCCTGCTCCCTGTGGTGACGGAGGCTCAGAGAAAGATGGGGAACGGATTGAGGTCGTCGTAGTCGATCGGGGTCGCCCGCCTGCCGAGCCGGACCGGCACGTCGTAGAGCCTGCCCGGCGCGAACCTGGCCCAGAAGTGGCGCAGGCCTGGCACGATCACCTTGACCACCGGCAGGCCGGCGTCCGGCCGGGTCTGGTCCAGCACGAGCACCTCCATGCCCTGCGCTTCCATCCGGTGTCGCAACAGTGTTACCTCGGCGTGGATGTCCTGGTGGCGGGTGTACGTGTAGCCGGAAGGCGTGCGCGGCCGCTGTGCCGGGTCGGGCGCCAGGTACGGGTGGCCTGCGAGGGTCGCCTCGCGCCACCACCGCGCGAAATCCGGGTCGTGGCGCTCGATCGCGCCGGCGTCGTCGGTGAATCCGGCCAGCGGAGGCACCATCTGGTTCAGCTCGGTCAGCGCTCGCCGCAGCGCGAGCCGCGGGTCGAGGTGCGCGCCGAAGCCGAAGATGAGCTCCTCGCGCTCGGAGTCGGTGCGCCGGGACACCGCGACCATGGTGGGCACCAGCAGATCCGCGGTCAGGTCGAGCACCCACACCTCGCGGTGCAGTGCCGCGTACACGTCCCGCAGCTCGTCGACCCACGAGTCACCGAAGGAGTCCAGGTCGACGGCGGGCATCGGCGTGCGGTTGTACCACCACAGCGCGACCCCGTCCCGCTCGACGAGTTCGAGCATTCCCTGCAGCACGGCGTCCTCGAGGCAGCCGCCCGCCGCGTTGCCGTTGGAGTCGGCGAGCAGCATGCGGCCACCGCGCTCCGCGGGCGTGCCGAAGTACAACATGCTGGTGGGCAGCAGGCGGTGCCGCTGCTCGGTCAGCGACCACACCGGCGTCCAGTCGAGTTCGGTGTCCTGGTCGAACTCCCTGGTGACCCACTGGAACGGCGAGTGCGCCGCGTTCCAGCGCAAGCGGTTACGGTATTGGCGTTCATGGAACAACTGGCAGGCGTTGGGGTGAATCGCCCGGTCGCCCAGCGAGCGCAGGCTGCCCCGGACGGTCTCCTCGTCGCCGTGGAAGTTGCCAGAGTACCGCTCGATCGCCTCGCACATCGCGCCGACCTCGGCGTGGATCGCGGTGACGCCCTTGCCGCCGTTCTCCTGTCGCAGCACCGCCTTGAACGTGTCCAGGTCCTGCCCGCGCGCCGCGAGGTTCGCGCCGGACCGGAAGGCGTTGAAGAACGCGGGCCCACGGTCGTCCCTGCGGATCTCCTTGATGATGCCGGTGATCGGGCTGATCAGGTGCTGGTAGCGGTCGCGCGTCTGTTCCGGGGACAGCGCGCGGTGCCCGCCGCCGCCGTCGGCCACCTTCGCCCGCGACACCAGCACCACCGGCCGACGCGTCTGCTGCCGCATCAGGCTCGGTTCGCCACAGTTGGCGCACTGCGGCGCGGCGCGGAAGTCGTGGCGCTTGCCGGCCAGGTCGAGACTGTCGAACGTCCAGACGGCACTCTGCTGCGGATGCCGGAGGCCAGCCAGCCATTTGGTCGCCTCCAGCGCGACCAGATGCAGTGCGGTGGCGCGTAACGCGGGCACGCTCACCGCGGGGAAGCTGGCGGGCCCCCGACGGCCCAGCGCCGTCTGCGCATGCGATTCCGCCGTGCGGTGCAGCCACAGCCTGCCCTGCAGGCAGTGCCAGCAACCCGGTCCTGGCGGCTGGAACACCGGGCCGACCCACACTGTCGCGCCGGTCGGCTTGGCGAGCAGCCACGGCCGTCCTACGTCGCGGTGTGCCGCGTCCACCGTGGCGAGGCCGGGATTGAGGTAGTCGTCGCACAGCACGACGGACAGGTCGGCCGCCGGGCTCGACCGGCGGTAGTCGGTTTCGACGATCGTGCGCAGTCCGGCCGCGCACAGCGCGGCCGCGGCCGCGTCGGCGCTGACGTCGCCGATCGTGTGCAGGCCGATCGTGCCCTGCGCGGTCCGCAGCGCGGCACTGGTCGCGTCGACGCCAGCGCCTTCCCAGTAGGCCAGCGCTGCCTCGTCGGGCGCCACGTCGTTGCCGCGCATGGCCACCACACCGGCGTCCATCAGCCGCCCGACGACCACCGCGACCTGTTCCGCGGACATGCCGGCCGGGACGTCCCGCAGCAGGCCCGGGACGTCCCGGGAACCGTCCAGCAGCGGCGCCACCGCGGACACGGCGGCACCGTTGAGCACCCGCATCCCGCGTTCGGAGAACAGGTACACCCGCTCGCCATCGGAAACCTCGACGCGCAGGTGTCGTTTGAAGCCCATCCGCGGCGTGGTCGCGCCATCGGGCTCGTGCTCGGAATGCCCAGACATGGCCGGCTGCATCGCACCCTCCCCAGGTGACACCCGCGGTTAGGGCAGATCTTGGACGAGCACGACCGACATGACCAGTGCTGCGGTCATGCTCGGACACCTGTGTTTTTCATAGGTGTCCGCCCGGGAATTCAGCCGATCAGCGGATGGCGCGCGGATCGCCGATGCGCTTACCCGTCCATGAGTGCCGCGAGGCCGAGGTAGCCGACGTCGCGCAGGCGGGTGCCGGACAGGGCGAAGTACGTGTCGTCCGCCTTGATGCCGAGGCCGTTGACCATTCGATTCATGAAGTTGAACAGCGCGCACACGATGACGGCGTCGTGCAGCGCCCGCTCTTCCCAGCCCGCTGCCAGCACCGCGGCCGCGTCCTCGTCGGTCAGCCGCGACAGCGACGTGGTCAGCTTGCCGACGTAGCGCAGCACGGCACGCATCCGGTCGTCGATCGGCGCCGTGTCCAGATCGGCCAGCAACGCCGCCAGCAGGCCCGGCGGCACGCCGAACGCCTCAGCGGTGGCCGTGTGCACGCCGTGGCAGTAGCCGCACTCGTTGACGCCGGACACGTAGGCCGCGATGAGTTCCCGTTCCGCGACGGTGAACGGCGAAGGGCCGCGCATGACGAGTTCGTGGTAGTCCAGCAGTGGCCGCGCGGTGTCCGGGTAGGCGCGGAACACCTGGAGCAGCATGGCGTCCTCAGGCAGTGACTTCAGATATGGCACGGCTTGTCTCCTGTCGGCTCGTGGCCCGTTCTTTCCGCTGGACCAACGGAAAATGCGCTGCCAGTTCGTCGATTCCGTCGTGGCGCAGCCAGCACGCGGCGAGGTACGCGCGGCCTGCCGGGCCGAGCAGGCCGATGTCGGCGGCGTCCACGACCCGCGTGGCCGCCGCCCACGCCTGCCGCACCGAGCCGGACACCGACGCGCCGTGGCCCGCCGCTGCCAGTGCCGGCCGGACCGTGTGCCACCGCCGGGCGCCGATCCGCAGCGCGACGTCGACCGTCAGTTCGCCGCCGCCGTGCCGGAGCTGGTCGACCAGCAGCGTCACCATGGTCGGGTCGTCGCCGAGGCTCGCCACGCCGAGCCCGGCCAGCAGCCGTTCGGTGTCGAGGCCGGCCAGGATCACGCCGGTCTCGGTCGCCGCCGGCTGGTCGACCGCGGGCAGCACGAACGCGGAATCGGTTTCGTGGTCACGCATGGGAGGCCACCTCGTCCCGTGCTCGTTCCTCCAGGCCGGCCGCGATCGTGGCGGCGACCCGTGCGGTGGCCACCCGGTGGCCGTCGATGTTGCGCGCGGCAGGCCCGAGCACCATGCAGGCCGCGGCGCCGACCGCGAACACCCGGGGCGCCGCGCGGTATGCCAGCGTGCGCTCGTCAAGGTCCGGCCAGCCGTCCCGGGCACCGACCAGGTCGGCCGACAGCAGTCCGTCGCCGATCGACGGGAGCGTGCCCAGCGCCAGGACGACGTGGTCACCGGCGATCCGGTCGCCGTCCGCGAGCCGCACGGCGCCGCGCTCGACCCCGGTGACCGTCCGGCCCCGGTGCACCACGAGTTGGCCACTCGCCTCGGCCTCGCGCAGCAGCGGGCGGAACTCGAACATCACGCTGGCCCGCCGTTCCCGGCGCATCAGCATCAGCCGGTCGGCCCACGGCACGCCGTCGAACCGGGCACGACCCTCTGCCCGGAAGAACGAGGCGTTCACGTCGGAACACTGGTAGCGCTCCTCGGTCGCGCGCAGCACCCAGTGCACCCGAGCGCCCGCGTCCATGGCCTTCAGCACCAGGTGCGCGCCGGTCAGCCCGGCGCCGACGACGACAACGGACTCGGCGTCCGGGGTCGGCTCGTCCCAGTAGCCGACCCGGTCGGGCAGTTCGCCGTCGTACCAGTCGGTCGGCGCGGTCCGGCGTTCCTCGCCGAGGCACAGCGCCACGAACCGCGCCCTCACCTCGCCGTCGTCGGTGCGCAGCACCACGCCGTCGGCGTCGGGTCGTAACCGGCGCACGGTCGCCTGCCACGTCCTGGGATACACCTGGTGTGTCGCGGCGACCTGGTGGCAGAACGCCTCGAACACGTCGACCGGCACCACAGAGCGGTGGCCCGCCTGGCTCATCCTGATCTCTCTGCGTTCCACCGCGCTCAGGTGCGCCCAGTGCAGCCGGGCGAAGTCCAGCAGTTCGCAGTCGTGGTAGCCCTCGACACCGGGGTGGTGCTCGTAGGGGGAGCGCAGCACCCGCTGGTTGAGCCCGTCGATCCGGGCGAAGAACCGCTGCGCCGGCACGCCGCCGCGGTCCAGCAGGACGACGTCGCGGATGCCGAGGTGCCACAGCGCGGCGGCCACGGCGAGCCCGGCCGGGCCGGCGCCGACGATCACCACGTCGGCGTCGGCCGGTGGCCGCGCGACACGTGCCGGCCTGCCGAGTTCGGGGCAGTACGGCCAGTCCCGGCCACGCACCGAGTCCAGCAGGTGCGGTGGCGGCATGAAGACCGTCGGCATCTATCCCCCAAGACACCGATGGCTGGATCGTTTCGGCGAGCCAGCCATCGATGTGGTCCGCTGCTCGGTCATCCGATGACGGTGACCGGCACGATCAGTTCGAGCACCGGTTTCTGCGGCATACCGTCGGCGATCAGCTTGTCCAGCATGTCTTCCGACTGCTCGACGGTGTCCGTGGCGACCCGGCTGTAGCGGGCGTGCGCGTAGGTAGGCCGGCCACTGGTGCACTCGAGGTCGAACATCTTGACGGCCGCCTCGCCGGGGCGGACCTCGCCCTGGTAGTAGGTGAGGCGGCGTAGGTCGGGCGTCATGAACGTCTTGCTGAACTGGCACGACGTGATCATCGTGTCGCTATCGCTGACGAACGTGGTGTCCTCGTCTGTGGTGATCTGCATGGCGACCCACGTCTGGTCGGTCAGGTTGGTCTCGGCCTTGACCACCGTCCAGCGGCCGGGACCGGGCAGTGCGATGGACATCGACACGTCGTGGTCGGTGGCGTCCACGGCGCCCGAGATCAGTAACAACTTACGTGCGACATTTGCGACCGCGGTCATGGGAATGTCCCGGGCGCGTACCCGGGTGGACACGTCGAGACCAGGAATGTCCATTGATGACATGGTGCCCCTCCGTACGTTAACCAAATCGACAGCATCGACTACGAACGCCGTCGCAGACTCGCACATCCGTACCCGTGACCGCAATAGCCATTGCGTCGGTATCCGCTGCACCGACGTGCGCCATCGTTGCCGGTCGCTGGCCCAACTCACGGGTACCGGGGCCCTGGCTAGGCGATGTCCAGGTTCAGGTCCGGAGCGTCGTCCAACGTGCCGATGTAAACGATGCCGAAGTTGTCGTGGGGGTACATGCCGATCTTGAGGACCAGGTTCTCCCGCACCAACACGAAGAACTCGCCAGGGCGCTGGACGTCTTCCAACACCTTGTGGCCCCGAAAAACAGAACCGTCGGAGACGGCGAACAATACTTCGTATACCGCGTTCTTCTCCGCCTGAGCGGCGGTCTCCGCCCATTTCTCGAGACGCGCCACACCCATGTTGAGACGACGGCGTCTACGTCCCGTCGCCACGGTGACGCGCCTCGATCTCCGCTATCACGTCCTGGATGTCCCGTGGTTCGCCCGGCGCCTCGGATTCGGCGGTCGCCATCACGTACGCGGGATTGCGCTCCATCCGCGCGGTCATGGCGAGGCTCTCCATGAAGTGGTCGACGACCGCGGTGTCCCCGGTGCGCTCGTACCGCGCCACGACGCGGATCAGGCGCCGTAACACTTCCTGGTGTCCCCAGCTTGGCAGGTTGTTCAGTGCGACCACGATCTGGTCGAGACGGAGATCGTCCGCCTCGAAGAGGCGATTCTTCACCGCACGCGTCGTTCCTGGCACATTCCGCTCCCTTCCGGCCAGTGAGCGAACTGCTCGAGATTATTATTCTGCGTCCGAACGTCAGGCCGGGCCAGTGTCACCGTCATGGACCTGGATATGGATAATTCATATGGCCACCCGCATCCCATGACAGACGGCGGCGGACCTCCCACCGGGAGATCCGCCGCCGTCTCTTGTCGTGCCGTAGCGCGGTAGCTCCATATCGGACTCTCCTGGCGACGTGATCCGCCGTCTCGTCCGCGTCGCTGGTCATGACCGCATAACTGTATGGAGTATCGGATACCGCACAATCCTGGCCCCGTGCGCGCGCCATGTCCACTTCATTCGTGCGCACTCCCGTGGCCATCGGCACAGCGACCCGGTGGCAATACCGGAGAAGAACCGACCCGCCGGCGAATGCGCCGTCGAATAGGCCCTGCGGGAGGGCACCGTGGGAGAAGACACCGGGAAGTCGTCAGGCGCACAGTATGACGAGTTCACATATCAGAGGTGAGGCGATCCCCGTTGTCCCCATTACTTTCATGGGCCCGGCGAGCGTAGCACCGCGGTGGGAGAAGAGGGCGGTGAAGTATGCGGAACAAGCACCGGATCGCGATCGTCGGGATCGGCCTTCGTTATCCTGACGCCACCTCCCCGGGTGAGCTGTGGGAGAACGTGCTGTCCGGTCGCCTGTCGTTCCGGGATGGGTATGCCGCGTCAGCGGTCGCCGACCGGATCGGCCGGTTGGCGCTGGACGTGGTGTCCACGGCCCTGGCCGACGCCGGATTCCGCGACGGCTACGGACTGCCCACCGCGGCCACATCGGTGGTGTTGGCCAACGGCGATGGCACCGCGAACCATGCGAGCCGATATCACGGCGCCCACGACGCGATCGCCGGTGCCATCCGCGACCACTTCAACCTCGGCGGTGGCGGCTTCACCGTCGGCACCGGGGGCGCGGCCACGCTGCTGCCGGTGGTCGCCGCGGCCGCGTCACTGGCTGACCACGACGTCGACGTCGCCATCGCGGGCGTCATCGGCCCGTGCGACGACGGCGCGGGCCTGCTGGTGCTGATGCGCGAGGACGACGCGATCACCCGCGGCCGCCGGATCTACGCCAGCATCACCGGGTGGGGCGTGTCCTCGGACGGCCGTGACGGCACGAACGGACACCGGCGGGCCCTGGGCCGCGCCTACCGGCGCGCCGGCTACGGCATCGACACCGTCTCCTACTTCGAGGGTCACGACACGGCGGTCGCCGATGCCGTGTCAGTGGCGCGACGGTCGGCCAACCCCGACGTCCACCCGGCCGCCCTCGGCGCGATGGGCGCAGAGGGCGGGATCGCCGGCCTGGTCCTTGCCGTGCTCGCCGTGCACCACCAGGTGATTCCGCCCTCGGCCGGCCACCACGAGCCGGACCCGGCCCCGACAGCGGGCCAGTACGTGCCGCGCGACGCCGCGCTGTGGCCGGCCGACCGGCCGGTCCGGGCCGGAGTGTCGGCCAGGGGCGCCGGCCGCATCAACACGCACCTCACGATCGAGGAGCCGCCCGGCCGCCGTCGCGCCAGTGGCCTCGCCAAGCGGACGGTGGCCCTGGCCGCCGGCCGGCAGGACGCCGAACTGCTGCTGCTGGACGCGCCGGACACGACGGTGCTCCGGCACAAGATCGCGCGGCTCGTCGCGCTCACGCCACGCCTGGCCGGCGCGGAACTCACCGACCTGGCCGGCATCCTGGCCACCGAACTCGGGTGGGACTGTCGGGGACGGAGACTGCCCGGGCAGCCGGTGCGGGCCGCCGTCGTGGCCACCGGTCCCGATGACGCGCACCACAAGCTGACCCGGCTGTGCGACGTGCTGGACACCGGCCAGGACACCGCTTTGCTGGCGGACGATGGCATCTTCCTCGGGACGGCGGCCGGCGCGGCCGCCCGGATCGCGTACCTCTTCCCCGGGCACGGCAACGACGGCGTCGTCGGCGCGATCCAGCGCCGGTTCGCGTTGGCGGACAACATCGTCCGGCTGGCCGGCGGACCGGGTAGTGCCGGCCGGCCGCCGACCTGGACGCCGCTGCCGGACGCGGCAGCGCCCTGTGTCGTAGCGGCATCACTTGCCGCGACCCGTGTACTGCGCGCGCTGGGTGTCGACGGCGACATCGCGGTCGGGCCCGGTCTCGGCGAGCTGACCGCGTTGACCTGGGGCGGCGCACTGGGCGGCGGCCAGTTGCTGCGGCTGTCCAGCGCCGGCACGATCGCCGACCAACTCGCCACGGCCACGATCGCACCGCTGACCCGCCCTGTCGTCTCGACGGCGACCGGCCGCCCACTGACCGCCGACGCCGACCCGCGGGCACTGGCGCTGGACCAGCTGTCCGGCGCGGCGGACCACACCGAGGCCGCACTGACCACCGCAATCGCCGATGTTCAACTCGCGGTCGAGGTCGGACCGGGCCACGCGCTGACCGATCTGGTTCGCCCACTCGTGCCATCGCTGTCCGTGGACACCGACAGCCGTTCGCTGGTGCCCCTGCTGCGGGCACTCGGCGCGGCGCACGCACTCGGCGCCACCGTGGACGCCACCGTGCTGTTGGCCGGCCGGGTGATCCGGCCGCTGCCGAAGTATTGGGAAACAGCCGTCGGATCGAGCGAAGCGCGCCGCGCCGCGCCAGAAGACACCCCGGGCATCGACCCGTGGGTCGCGCCGTTCGCCCTTGAGTACGTGCGCACAGCGGTACCGCCACAGCTGGCCTATACCCCAGAGCCGAGCACCTGGTCGGTGTTCGCGCCGTCGGGCCATCCGCTGGGCGGACCGCTGTGCGCCGCGTTGACAGCAGCCGGAATCGGCGACGGTGTCCTGCTCTGCCTACCCGACAGCGGCGAGGACCACATCCCGCTGATCCTCGACGCCGGCCGAGCGGCCACGGCCCGACCGGGCCTGCGATTCGTCGTCGTCCAGAACCGGCTGGGTGCCGCCGCACTCGCGCGCACGCTGCACCCGGCCGGGGCGACCACCGTGGTCGGCCTTGCCGACCCGGCGCCCGACGTGCCGGGGGAGGTGGCGGCGGCGGTGCGGCGGGTCGTCGCGGAAGTTCTCGCCACCAACGGTTTCGTCGAGGCGCGCTACGACGCGGACGGCAACCGCACGGTGCCGGTGTTGCGTGCCGTGCCAAAGCAGGCCGGCGTGATCGTGTCGTCCCCGCTCGGCGACACCGATGTGCTGCTGGCGACCGGTGGCAGCGGTACCGCCGAGTGCGCGCTGGCCGTCGCGCGGGATTCCGGCGCCCGGGTCGCGTTACTCGGGCCGACGGACCCCGCGACGGACGTGCACCTCGCCGCGAACCTGGCCCGGCTCGCCTCGGCCGACGTCCGCCACCGGTACGAACGGGTCGACCTGACCGCACCGGCGGAGGTGGCGGCCGCGGTCGGCCGGATCGAGGCCGATCTGGGCACCGTGACAGCCATCATGCACGGACCCGCGGCCCATGAGTCGAACACCGCGCCCGATCTCGCGTCGTTCCAACGGACCGTCGCGCCGAAGGTGGTCGGCCTGCGTGCGGTGCTCGACGCGGTGGTCGCCGACCGGATCAAGCTGCTCGTGACGTTCGGCGGCATCGCGGGCCGGGTCGGCCCGAGCGGCCTGCCGCAGCACGCCCTGGCGGACGACTGGGCCGCCGAGCTGACCGTCCGATTCGGACGCGAGCGGCCACGCACGCGGGCCGTGACGGTGGCCTGGTCGGCGGACACGGTTGCGGCCACTGAACGGCGCCGCGACTCACCGATCCCCATGGACGGCGCCCTGGCGGTGTTGCGCCGGATACTCGCCGATCCGTCGGTCGGTCCCGAGATCCTGGTGACCGGTCGGATCGCGGGGCTACCGAAGCTGACCGGCCCGTCCGTGCTGCCGCGAACCCGTTTCGTGGACCGGGTCCTGGTGCACTACCCGGGTGTCGAGCTGGTGACCGAGACCGAGCTGACCGCGGACACCGACCCGTATCTCGGCGACCACGTGCCGGCGGGCGAACCGACGTTCCCGCCCACGCTGGGCATCGAGGCGATGGTCCAGGTGGCAGCGGCCCTTGCCGGGCGCAGCGGCCCGCCGCTGCTGGAGAACGTCGAGTTCGGCGAGCCCCTTGTCGTGCCGGCGGGGGAGTCGACGACGATTCGGCTGGCCGCGCTGGTCCGCGACACCGAGACGGTGGACGTGGTCGTCCGCAGCGCGCGGACCGGTTTCGCCACCGACCACATCCGGGCTCGGCTGCGCAATCCCCGGCCGGGCCTGCATCCGGTTCGGGAACCGGCCTGCCGGCTGCCGCTGCCCTCGATCCAACTGGACCCGATCACCGAGCTCTACGGCGGGATCCTGTTCCAGGGCAAGCGTTTCCAGCGGCTGCTCGGCTACAGAAGGGTGACCGCGACGCGTGTGGTGGCCGAGGTCGGCGCGACGTCGCAGGCAGCGTGGTTCGCCCCCGACCTGCCACAGAAACTTCACGCGGCCGACCCGGGCACCCGGGACGCGGTGCTGCAGGCCGTCCGGGCGAGCGTCCCAGGCGCCACTCTGGTGCCGCTGGGCGTCGCGCGGCTCTACCTGTCCGCGCCGGCGGACCAGGACACGGAGTACGTCACCGTGGACGCCCTCGAGCGCGGCCAGGACGGCGACATCCATTGCTACGACGTCGATGTGCTCGATCCGACCGGCACGGTCGTCGAACGCTGGGAGGGCCTGACCTTCCTGGCCGGCGAGCGGAGCGACTTCATCGAAGCCGTCCACGGCGAGACCGGACCGTGGGTGCCGGCACTCGTCGGGCCGCACATCGAGCGGACGCTGCGCGACCTGCTGGGCGGCCACCGCACGGTGATCGTCGAACCGGACCCGGCGCCGGCCGAACCGGCAGACCTGCGGGGATGGGTCGACCTGGCCGCCGGCCGAGCGTTCGGCCACCCGGTCCGACTGCGGTACGGCCCGGACGGCCGACCAGAAGCCGTGGGCGTCAACGTGTCCGCCGCCCACGACGCCGGCATGACCCTGCTGGTGACCGGACGAGAACGGCTCGGTTGTCACATCGGGACCGTGCTCGGCTGGTCAACGGCGGAGCAAGCCGGTGTGCTCGGTGATCACGTCGATCTGCGAGACCGGCTGATGGCCGAGACCGGCGAGCCCGCGACCGTGGCGACGGCCAGGGTCTCGGGTGCGTTGGCATCTCTCCGCACGACCGGCGCCACGTCGGCGCTGAACATGGATCGCGGTGGACCCGATGGGTGGGTCCTGCTGCGGGCCGGCGACGACGTCGTCGCCACCTGGGTGACGACCATCAATGACCGGCCAGACCCCGTCGTCTTCGCCGTACTGTCCACAGAGGAGCGCTGCCATGGCTGATTATTACGAGATCCGCCACACCGTGGGATTCGAGGAGACCAACATCGTCGGCAATGTCTATTACGTGAACTACATGCGGTGGCAGGGACACTGCCGTGAGCGGTTCCTGCGGGAGAAGGCACCGAGCGTGCTCGCGGAGATCGCGGAGGACGACCTGAAACTCTTCACGCTCAAGGTCGAGTGTGAGTATCTCGCCGACATCTACGCGTTCGACGATCTGTCGATCCGGATGAGCCTCGACGAGATGACCCAGACACAGATCCAGTTCCGGTTCGACTACGTGAAGGTCGTGCGGGGCGAGGAGAAACTGGTCGCCACCGGGTCGCAGCGGATCGGCTGCATGCGCGGGCCGAACACGCGCACGGTGCCCTCCGTGGTGCCCGTGGAACTGCGCCGAGCGCTGGTGCCGTACTCGGACCATCCGATTTCCACGGCGGACGCGGTCCAGGGCGAACCGGCCGCGCAGCCGGTGGGAGCGTGACGTGTCTGCCATCGGCGACACCGTCGCCCGTGCGGCCCGCGAGCCGGACGGGCCGTCGTTGCGGGATGTGATGTACCGATTCGCGACCGGGTTACGGTGCGCACCGTCGGGGGTGCGTGTCCGTCCTCGCCGCGGACCAGGACCACTTGGCGCGCTACTTCGCCGACCGGATCCGGCCGGCGGGCGCGGCCCAGTTCGGCAACGACGCGTGGCGCGCGGCCCTCTCATAGGTCAGCCGAGCTTGACCGCCAGGGCTTCGTCCGGGCGCAGGCGTTCTTCCTGCGCGTCACGACGTCGCGGCGCTCTCGCCCAACCGTGACATAACGCCGACCCAGAACTGGTCTCTGTCACGGGCGCGGGCTCCTGACAGAGACCGGCGGCTTCAGCAGGGCGCCAATCTGGTCGCGGTGGTCTGCCGCTTCGTCGCGGCGTTGTATGGGCACGACAACTTGCCGATCACCAGGGCGCTTTTCCGCGGCTTCCCTGCGGGTCCGGGGTCCTGCTGTTTGAACAGGCGGTCGGCCGCCTGATTGTGCGGGTGCACAGCCGTGGGTTCGAGCGGCGCGACGACCCCCGGTGGGAACCCGATTCCTGGTGGGTCCGGCACCAGGGGTCTTGTGGGAGAGGAATTCGTTACCGGCTCGCCGTGCTCGCGAGTACCTCGACGCTTGGTCCCGTCGTCGTTTTACCCAGTCGGCGGCGTAGTGTCAGTGCCGGTCGTTCCACCAGGTAGTAGCTGATGGTCGCCAGGACTGTGCTTGTGCTGATCACGACCGCCAGTGCCCATACCAGGTTGTGGTTGCCCAGCACGCCGCCCAGCAGCCAGTAGATGACCGCGATGTGCCACAGGTAGACGCCGTAGGAGATCGTGGCCATGAAGACCAGTGGTCGCCAGGTCAGCGCTTTCGTGATGAATGTCCGCCGCGCGTTCGGCACCGTCAGCGGTGCCATCACCAACGTCACGATCATCAGGTCGATTGGTTGGTCGAACAGTGCGATCGCCACATTCGGGTAGTTGTTGGCGCCCTGGTCACCGAACGGGGAGAAGCAGAACAGGAGGATGGTCGCCAGTGCCAGGCCCCAGCACAGGACCGGGCGGCGGGCCGCGATGCGGTACCAACCGAGGAATGTGCCCGGTACGGTCTCGGCGAGGGCCGACAACGTCGCCAGGGCCATGCCGACGGTCACGAACCCGAACCAGCCGAGTGGGATGAGGCCCTGGTTCGACCACGGGCCGAATACGGCCTGGTGCGCCCAGCCGAAGTAGCCGTAGCCGAGCAGGATGAGGGCCGCCATCGGGATGAGCATGCGCTTCGCTTTGGCGACCGGGTCGGCCACGCCGCGGGTGATCTTGGTGCACAGCCAGGCCAGCAACGGGATGAGCGCGTAGCTCGCCGTGTCCGAGGCCATGCTCCATGTTTGTTCCATGCCGGTTGGAATAGCGTTGGCGTTGTAGACGTCCTGCATGAGCACGACTCGGAGCAGGTATCCGATACCGGTGATGTTCGGTAGGTCGATGGTGAGTAGAATGACGGCGGCGAGTAGCCAGTATCCTGGGAAGATCCGCAGTATGCGGCGCCAGGTGTATGTTCCGAGTTTCGGTTTGGGGGCGTTCGTGAGGATGGCTAGTGCGAAGGGGCGGAAAATGAGCAGTCCGGTTAGTGCGAATAGGATCGGCAGTCCCTCGCGGCCGAATCGTTCCAATGGTATGGAGAGGAGACCGGCGCCTTTGTGGCCGGTGTAATATAGAGCGCCGGCGGCTAGTGAGGTGTGGAGGAGGAGCATCGCGAGGACTGCGATGGCGCGAATCCCGTGGAGTTCTGGAAAGTATTGGCGTTTCGTTTTTCTGGTTGTGCTGGTGTGTGCACTGCGGTCCGTGATCGCTGTGGTACGGCCTGTTAACTCGGCCACCATGGGGTGCTCCTTTTCCCGGAAATCAATGTTACTGTTAGTTTCGACTGGCCAGGGGTATGACGCATCTCTATGGTTGCCGATGAAATTCATACCTGGCCGGACATCTCTTGGGGCATCGAGTCGCTGCGCCGGCTGTGGGACACCGTCTGGCGTGCGGACGCCGCCACCGCAAACCCGATTAGGCCAGAATCATGGCCGGCAGCGGACGGTCTTCTGGGCCAACACGTATCTGGCGCTCACGCAGATGTTGGCCGCGGGCAGGACGCTCCTCCCCGTGATCAACGGTCAGACCGGAGCAGACCCGATCTTCCAGGGTGCGACCGACTTCGACCTCGATCTGATCGAAAGCCGGACGCTGAACGAGGCGAGCTCCTGGTAGGCGGTGGTTGTCCGCGCCAGTCCGCCCGCCAGGAGTGCGTGGCCGATCGGAGAACTGCGCGACCTGGTTCACCTCCACGCCGGACGCAACCCCGTTACCCACCACCGCGATCATCGACTCGACCCGTCGTCCGTGGTCGCGGCCGCCGCGACACGGACGTCAAAGGGGCTCCTGTCGCAACTGGCCGGACTCGGTGTGTCAGGCTGCGCGGATGGACGAACCGGACTGGGAGCGGCGACTGGCGCTGCTGTGGGCATCGATCGATAGCCACGAGGACTTCCCCGCCGAGATGGCGAAGCTGGTCGCCGAACGCCCGCAGGACGACCCGATCGGCCTGTTCGAACAGGCCTCGGCGTTCGACTCGACCGGCCGCCCGGACCTGGCGGTCGGCCGGTATCGTGCCGCGCTGGCCGCGGGCCTGGCTGGTTACCGGCGTCGCCGCGCCACGATCCAGTTGGCCAGTTCGCTGCGCAATCTGGGCCAGGCAACGGAAAGCGTCACCCTGTTGACCGCGGAACTCGACGCCCCATCGGACGACCTCGATGACGCGGTCCGCGCCTTCCTGGCCCTGGCACTCACCAGCGTCGACCGGGAACGCGAAGCGGTGTCGATGGCCCTGACCGCCCTGGCACCGCACCTGACCCGATACAACCGTTCCCTGGCCGCCTACGCGGCCGAACTCGCCTGACCGGCCAGTGCCGGTCGCGCGTCGACTGGAAACAGCGACAGAAGGTCGATGCGGGCCGCCAGCCCGGCGAACCGCGCCGGCAGCCCGCGTGAGCCGCACTCGCCAGGCACCTGCCCCGGTGCCTGGCCCGGCTGTCTCAGGCCTGCGCCTGGCCGATGTTGACCAGCCAGCTGATGCCGAACCGGTCCGTGCACTGACCGAACTCGTCGCCCCACATCTGCTTCTCCAGCGGGACCGACACTGTGCCGCCGTCGGACAGCTTCTCCCAGTAGCGCCGCAGTTCCGCGGCGTCGTCTCCGCTGAGGCTGACCGTGATGTTCGTGCCGGGGTTGTAGTCCATCCCCTGCGGGGTGTCGGCGAGCATCAGCGTGTATCCGCTGTCGGTTACGAGCATGCCGTGCATGATCTTGTCGGCGTCCGGTCCCGGCGCGCCGAACTCGCCGAAGGTGCTCAGCGTCACGGTTCCGCCGAACACGTCGTGGTAGAACTCCATGGCCTGCCGTGCGTTGTCGGTAAAGCTGATGTACGGGTTGAGACGAGTGGCCATCAGATGCTCCCTTCGAGTCTTGACAACGGAGCATCCTCGCAGACCAGCCCGGTTCCGACAACACGAGATCTTGGTGCCGGGTGGGACATCGCTACCACGCCGCCAGCGCGGCATCGAGGTGCGAACCGATCCGTTGGGCGGCCGCACTGTCCGGGTACCACGTGCAGGCCAGGCCGATCGCCGCGACCCGTCCCGTGGTGATCACGCGGCGCAGCGTCGCCGTGACGTCGGCCAGTGTCGGTCCGGACGGTGCGGGGAATCGGAGGCGGGGCACCTCGTCCGGGTCGACGACGTCCAGGTCCACGTGCAGGTAGAGCGGACCGTCCGGCAGGGCAGCCGCGGTCAGTTCTGTTGTCGTGAGTTGGCGGATTTCCGAGTGTCGCAGGTAGTCCACTTCGGGCAGATCGAGGTCGCGGGCCCCGACCAGCAGTGCCCGGTGCTCCGGAACAGGCCGCAGGCCAAGGCTCGTGGCGATCAGTTCCGGCCGATAGCCGACCGCGATCCGCAGCGGCAGCCCGCCGAGATAACCCGACGTCGTGGTCTCCAGGGTCTGGACGTCGCCGTGGGCATCCAGCCAAACGATGCCAGGGTCCAGTCCGGCCCGCTGCAGCCCGGCCAGGGTGCCCAGCGACGCCATGCAGTCTCCCGCGACCACGACCGGACGTTCGCCGCGCCGGACACTGTCGTCGACGGCGTCCCTCGTGCACGACTGGACAGCCGCGACGCGCGACCACGCGTCGCCGTCCGGCAGTTCGGCGGCGACCGTGACGTCCGACCCGAGCGGCAGCTCGAGGTCGGGCAGGTACTCGTCGATGTGGTAGGGAACCCGAATGTGGTTCATTCGGTGACGATAGCCGGTGACCACCTCGAACAGGAGGACGCCTTGCTCGGTGCTGGTACCGCACAGCACGCGGTTGTGGCAGCCACGGACGTGGGGCAGCGTGTTCGACATGCTTGGGCACGATCGAATAGGCAGCGTGGGAGAAGACATCGGTGACCGCCGGCCGCACTCTGTGGTGTGGCCATGTGTTCGAGCTCTCCGGACCAGGCCGACCACTGGTGGCCGCCGTCCGGGGAGGGAGTACTGAGATGGGCGACTACTTCGAGATGAATCACGTTGTGGGATTCGAGAAGACCGATCTCGCGGGCAATGTGTACGTGCACCACCTGCGCCGGCAGGGCCGGTGCCGGGACGTGTCGACCAGGATGGTGGTCCGGTAGTGACCAATGACGGTGAAGTCACCAGGCTCCCAGCTCGCCGGGAACACGACGCCCGCGAACTGCGGACCGTACTCAGCCGGTTCGCCACGGGTGTGACGGTGCTGTCCACCGGCGGCGACAACGCCCACGGCATGACCGCGAACTCGTTCACCTCGGTATCGTTGCATCCCCCACTGGTGTTGACCTGCGTGGCCCGGACCGCTGGGATGCACGGGGTGATCCTTGCCACCCGAAGTTTCGGGGTCTCCGTACTCGGTTCTCACCAGGAGCAACTGGCCAGGTACTTCGCGGACCGGCGACGGCCCAGCGGCATCGAGCAGTTCGACGTGACCGACTGGTTTCCAGGGCCGCATACCGGTGTGCCATTGCTGGTGGGTTCGGTCGCCTGGCTGGAATGCGAACTCGTCGCGACCTACGACGGCGGCGATCACTCGGTGTTCCTCGGCCACGTGTTGGGCATGGGCCGCGAAGTAGGCACGCCGCTGCTGTTCTGTGACGGTCAGTTCGATCAACTGGCCGCGCCACCGGCCAAGAGCGCATGACAGGTCCGGGGACGGGATCGCCGGCCGGAACACAACCGTCCGGTGTGGACGATCGGATGATCGCGACGATTGGAAACGGGAAATGAGTGGACCCAAGACGAAGCTGATGGTCGACCAGCAAGGGGCGACGTTCGCCGGCGACCGCTTCCAACTCACCACGGTCGGCCCTGCGGGCGACTCCGGCATGCTGACACCAGACGACGTTGTGCTCGGATTTGCCGAGTCGGCCGAGATGGAGACTGTCATCTCCGAACTGCAGGCCATGACCCGGCGGAGCTATGGGCAGTTCTGCGGCGTTTCCCGGGCACTGGAAATGCTCGGCGAGCGTTGGTCGCTGCTCATCATCCGTGACCTGCTCGTCTCGCCGAAGACAGTCGCGGACCTACAGACCGGCCTGCCCCGCATTCCGGCCGACATCCTGGCCGCCCGGCTGCGTGAGTTCGAACATGCCGGCATCGTGGCGCGGCCGGACGGCTCCGTTCGGTACGAACTGACCGAGTACGGCAAGGAACTGGACGACATCATCCTGATGGTCGGTCGGTGGGGTGCCCGCCAGCTCGGTGTCCCGCGTCCCGAGGAAATCGTCACCAGCGACTCGCTGATCATGGCGATGCGGGCGACCTTCCAGCCGGCGCATGCCAACGGCGTTCGGGTGTCCTACGAGCTCTGGGTCGGCGATGTCGTGGTGAACCTGCGCGTCAACGACGGCGAACTGACGGTCGCCGCCGGACCGTTGCCTGGCGCGGACCTGGTTTTCGAATCGGGGATGGCCCTCAAAGGCCTGATGTCCGGCGAGCTCAGCGCGGCCGATGTGGTCGAGGACAAGAATGTCCGGTTGACCGGTGACCCGGCCCTGGTGGAGCTGTTCGCGCGGCTGTTCCACATCGGACCTGACGTGTCGTCGATCTGAGGTGTGGATCCACCACACGCTGACCCGGCCGAGAAGGTGGACGGCCGGGTCAGCCGTGCGACAGCCAGGCCAACCGCGTGACGCGGCCTGACCCGTAAGCCCAACAACCTGGCACGGCGTACCGCGCCGGTCAGGCGCGATACGCCGTGCCAGGTTATGCGGCCTCCTGGGCGGCAGGTTCGTGGGCGACGACCTTCTCCGGTGTGGGCCTGCTGCCGATTGCGGCGAGCAGTGGACCGGTCATTGCCGTTGTGGTCACGGCCATCAGCACGAGAATGGCGTAGAGATTTCGGTTGAGCAGGCCGATCTGAAAGCCGACGTTCAGCGCGATGAGTTCGGTCAGGCCGCGCGTGTTGAGCAGAACGCCGATGGTGAGGGAGACCCGGGCGGGGAGCCGGCTGGCCCGGGCGGTGAGTGCGCCGCCGCCGACCTTTCCGACGATCGCGAGGACGCACACGCCACCGAAGATGGCCCAGTCGGTACCGTTCAGCCCGCTGATGTTGACCGTCAGTCCGGTAACGACAAAGAAAACCGGCAGCAGCGCGGTGCCGGCACGGTGCATCCACTGCAGGAGGTGCTGGTCGGGGGTGCCGTTCGGTTGGCGTGGCGTCACCAGGCCGATCAGGAGGGCGCCGAAGATGACATGCAGACCGAGGCGGCCGGTGCACCACGCGGAAGCCATGGTCAACGCGACCAACAAAAACCCTCGGGTACTGACCGTGTACGAGGGTCGCATCCATCGACGAAGTGCGGGGCGCACCAACCAGATCATCGCCGCGAGGTAGGTCGGCAGCAGGATCGCGACGGTGAGCAGCGAGTGGACCGTGGCGGACACGAGAGCGACGGCGACGGCGAGGACCAACCAACCGGCGATGTCCATGATGCTGGCCGAGGCCAGTGCGACGACTCCGACCGGCGTGGCTTGGAGGCTGCGATCGCGCAGGATCCAGGCCAGCACGGGAACCGCCGTGATGGACATGGCGACCGCGATGAACAGCACGAACGAGACTCGATGGGCGAGGGCGGCGACACCGCCGAGGTTGGTGCCGATCAGCAGAACGGCCAGCCCGGTACCGAGCAGCATCGGTACGGCGAACGCTCCGCCCGCGGTGAGTAGCGACGTGCGTGCGTGGCGCCGGAGCAGGCCGAGGTCGAGTTCGTAGCCGATGGTGAACAGGAACAGTACGAGACCGACCTGAGCGACCACGTTGAGACTCGGTAACGCGTTGGCCGGAAAGATCAGTCCGGTGATGTGTTTCGGCAACATTCCGAAAGCCAGGCCGACCACGATTTGTCCGACCACCGCCGGTTGCCGGAGTCGTGCACACAACGGAGCAACGGCCGTGCTGCACGCGATGATCACACCGATGCCCAGCAGAACCTGCAATGTCAGGGTTTCCATACCAGTCGACCTCACTATCAGTCTGGGAACCTGAAACTCGAAGGTCGAGTATGTGAAACCGGCGTCGGTATGAGCAACTCCGAAGTTGCCGGCACGGTCAAGGTCGTTCGTCCGCAGGGCGCGCTCCACCTTGAGAATCCCATAACAGATAAGGGAAATGACTCCGGCCCGGATCGAAATGGCCTGCCGGGACATCCACCCTGCACAGCCACGCCGGCGTCAGCATGTACCTGGCCGCCCGTGAACTCACCGACACCTCACCACAACCGGCTAACCCACGCACACCAGTGGATCTGGCCGCCGTGTTCAGCCGCCGAGCAGGTCGCGGCTCATCTCGCCCAGCTCCGCGAACGAGGCCATGTCCGGAACTCGCCAGCCATCCAGATCGTACTCGGCCAGGCATTTGTCGACGAGCTCCTTGTATCCGTCGAGTTGCCCGTCGGCCATCTGTCCGAGCAGCAGCTCCACTCGGGTGTTCTCGTGGTTGCCGGCGTAGTTGCGTTCGTAGAGTTCGTGTCGGCCGCCGAATTCGGTGCCGACCGCGTCCCACAGCAGCTTCATGACCTTGACCCGCTCGACCGAGTCGATGCCGTGTGAGCCGCGTAGGTATCGGTCCAGGTATGGTCGGATGTCGGGGTTGTGGAAGTCTTTGGCGCTGGAGTTGAGGTAGATCAGGCCGCTTGCGACGTCTTGGAGGATGATCTCGCGGATTCTGGCGTAGCCGAGTTGGGCGAACCAGCGGTATGCCATGCCGTAGTTGGGGTTGGGTAGTACTGAGCCGTTGTGCCATGGTATGGGGTTGCGGGCGGCGGCGTCGGAGAGGCCCCAGAAGAGGTTGCGCCAGGCGAGGACTTCGCCGAGGCGGGTTTGCACGCCGCGGAAGTCGCTGACTCCGGTGATCTCCAGTGCCTTGGCCAGCAGGCCGGCGATGAACTCGAACTTCACCGCGAGCCGGGTGCAGCCGTGGAAGGTGAACCGCTCGATGAATCCGGACTGTCCGGTGAACATACCGACCTTGGCCACATCACCGTAAATGAACACGTTCTCCCATGGGATGAGTACCTTGTCCAGCACCAGGATGGTGTCGTTCTCGTCCAGCCGAGACGACAGCGGGTAGTCGAAGGGGCTGCCGGTCAGCGCGGCCGCGGCTGTGTAGGACTGGCGGCAGATCAGCTTCATCCCGCGCGCGTTCATCGGCACGGTGGCCACGAGGGCGAACTTGCGGTCCTTGATCGGCAACCCGTAGTGGGCGATGAAGTTGTAGTGGGTCAGCGCCGACCCGGTCGCCACGACTTTGGCGCCGGACACGATCAGCCCGTTGTCGGTCTCGCGTTCCACGTGGACGAACACGTCGGCGACTTCGTGCGGCGGCCGGTCGCGGTCCACCGGCGGGTGCACGATCGCGTGGTTCCAGTACAGGACCTTTTCTTGGGACTCGCGGTACCAGCGACGGGCGTTGTCGGCGAAGGGGTTGTAGAAGTCCGCGTTCGCGCCGAGGGTGCCGAGGAAGGATGCTTTGTAGTCGGGGCTGCGGCCCATCCAGCCGTAGCTCATCCGCGCCCACGCGGCGATGGCCCGCTGGTCGGCGACGAGGTCCTCGGCGCTGTGCGGGGTGGTGTAGAAGCGGTGGGTGTAGCCGCCGGGACCACCGGCGTCGGTCGCCGTGGTGAGCACGTCGCGGTGCTCGGGGTCGTGCAGCGCGTCGTAGAGCCGGGCGGTCATGCGTACCGGGTTGTGGAACGCGGGGTGTTCGGTGACGTCCTTGACCCGCTCGCCGTAGAGGTAGATTTCCCGGTCGTCGCGCAGGCTTTGGATGTATTCGGCGCCGGTGAGCGGCCGGGTCTGCTCGGTCACGAGGGTTACCGTCCTGGTGTGGTGAGGGGTGTCGGAGTTCGCGGTTGGCGACAACCTGATCCAGAAATCCAGCATCACACCCACCCCCACCGTCAACATCCTCACAAATGCCATACTCACGGCCCGGCCGCAATCCGAAAATTCGGAGAAGTCAACGGCAGGCAGGTCGGTTAGTGTCAGGCGACATGACCACCACCACCGTTGACGCGGTAGCGAGGCTGCGGGCCGCTTTTCCCGGCCCGGAACGCGTCTTGACCGATCCGGACCTGCTGCGCGGGTACCTCCGGGACGAGTCGGACTTCTGCGTGGCAGGCGCGCCGCTTGCCGTCGTCCGGCCGCGCGACACCGATGAGGTGGCCGCCGCTGTTCGAGTCGCTGCCGAATACGGCCTGCCGGTCATTCCACAGGGTGCCCGCACGGGGCTCGCCGGGGGCGCCAACGCGGTGGACGGTGCGGTCGTCATCTCGCTCACCGGTCTGGACAAGATCGCGATCGACCCAGAGGAGGGCATCGCGGTCGTCGGCGCCGGGGTGGTCAACGCCGAACTGAGCCGCGTGGTCGCCAAGGAAGGGCTCGCGTACCCGCCGGACCCCGGCTCGTGGGAGACCTCGACGATCGGCGGTAACGTCGCGACGAACGCGGGCGGTATGTGCTGTGTGAAATACGGGGTCACCGGCGAATACGTGATCGGTCTCGTCGTGGTGCTCGCCGACGGCTCGATCCTCCACTGTGGCCGAAAGACCGCGAAGGGTGTCGCCGGCTACGACCTCACGCGACTGTTCGTGGGCTCCGAGGGGACGCTGGGTGTCATCACGGAGATCACCGTGCGGCTGCGGCCCACCGCGCGTGCGGCACGCACGCTCGTCGCGGTGTTCCCGACGGTGACCGCCGCGGGCGCCGCGGTCACCGCGATCACGGCGGCCAGGATCATCCCGAGCATGCTGGAACTTCTCGACCGCACCCACCTGCGGGCCATCGAGGCGTACCGGCCGATGGGGTTGGACACCGAGGCGGGTGCGATGCTGCTCGCCGCGAGCGACGCCGACGTGGAATCCGAACTGGACACGATGGCCGAGTGTTGTCAGCGGGCGGGTGCCGGTGAGTTGTACGTCGCCGGTGACGCGGTGGAGGCGGACGCCATGCTCGCGGCGCGTCGGCTCGCCCATCCGGCGATGGCGCACCTGGCGGCCACGAGATTCCCCGGCGGCAACGGCGGTCTCGTCGTCGACGACATCGCGGTTCCGCGTACCCGGCTGGTAGCGCTGATCGAGGGCATCGCGGATATCGCCGCCGCCAACGACATCCTGGTCGGCGTCGTCGGGCACGCGGGCGACGGCAACCTGCATCCCGTGATCGTGGTCGACCGCGCCGATCCGTCCGTCATGGCACGTGGGCAGATCGTGTTCGACGAGATCATGCGACTGGGTCTCGCGCTCGGCGGTACGTGCACCGGCGAGCACGGTGTCGGTCTGCTGAAGCGTGACTGGCTCGAGCGTGAGCTCGGCCCGGTCGGCACCCGAGTGCACCGCGCGATCAAGGCAGCCCTCGACCCGGCCGGCATCCTCAACCCCGGCAAGGTCGTGGCCACGATCGCGCACGACGCGAGTCGGCGCTGAGTCGTACCACTCGCGATCCGGCTCTGACCACCACCAGTACGGCAACCGGAAAGATGCACGCGCGAGTGTCGGATGCCAGCGTGGATACCAGTCCACGGGAGGGTCAGATATGACATCGCGAACGCAGGTTTCCGAGAACCTGGCTGTCGACTACGTGGAATTCTATGTCGACGACATCGAGACAAACGTCAACTGGCTGGTGGGCGGTTACGGCTTCGTGGTCCGAGCGGTCTCGCCCGGCGGGCGGGGCGGCGTGCGGACGGTTTGTGTCGGGCAGGGTGAGATCAACCTTGTGCTCACCGAGCCGGTCGAGAGCGACCATCCGGCGACCGCCTATGTCGAGCGGCATGGCGACGGCGTGGCCAACATCGGCCTGCGGGTCCCGGATGCGGCCGCCGCGTTCGCCGAGGCCGTGCGCGGTGGCGCCCGCCCGGTCGCGCCGCCTGCCGAGCGGGACGGCATCGTGACCGCGACGATCATCGGCTTCGGCGACGTGACGCACACCTTCGTGCAGCGCCCGGACGGCTCCGCCGCGCACGACTCGCACGGGCTCGTCACGGTGTCCGGCGGCGGCGCGGGCACCGGACTGGCCACAGTGGACCACTTCGCCGTCGTCGTCGAGCCCGGCCGGATCGACGAGACGGTCGAGTTCTACCAGCGCACGCTGGACTTCGATCTCACGCTGGCGGAGAAGATCGAGGCAGGCGACCAGGCGATGTTCATCAAGGTCGTGCAGAGCAAGTCACGGGCGGTCACGCTGACCCTGATCGAGGCCGACGCTTCGTTGGCGAGCGGCCACGTCGACGCCTTCCTGAAGGATCACGGTGGCCCCGGGGTGCAGCACATGGCCCTCTCCACATACGACATCCTCGATTCGGTCCGCCAGATCGGCGAGCGGGGCATCGAGCTGCTTTCCACTCCGGACACCTACTACACGGCGCTGGCCGAGCGGGTGCGACCCGACCGGCACAGCATCGACGAAGTGCGGTCGCTGAACATCCTGCTCGACGAGGACCACGACGGCCAGCTCTACCAGATCTTCGCCAAGTCCGTGCACCCGAGGAACACGATCTTCCTGGAGATCATCGAGCGAGCCGGCGCGCGCACGTCCGGCAGCTCGAACATCAAGAACCTCTACCAGGCCGTCGAAGCACAGCGTGACCGGAGCGGGAACTGACGACGAACCGATGCGATACGGAGGAAATACGACAATGGCAGGCGAGGACGACTTTGACGTCGTCGTGATCGGCGGCGGTCCTGGCGGTTCGGCGACGGCCGGGCTGCTGGCGCAGCAGGGCCACAAGGTGCTGGTGCTGGAGAAGGAGAAGTTTCCCCGTTACCATGTCGGCGAGTCGCTGATTACCGGTTCGATGCCCACGATCGAGGCGCTGGGCCTGCGCGAGCGGCTGGACAGGATGGGCTACGTCCGCAAGTACGGCGGCACCCTGATGTGGGGGCGCAACCAGGGCGCCGGGACTTCCGGTTCACCGAGGCGTCGGAGTACGAGTACACGTTCCAGGTCCGTCGAGCCGACTTCGACTCCGTTCTGCTCAGCAGGGCACGCGAGCTGGGCGCGCTGGTCATCGAGGAGGCCAACGTCCAGGACGTGCTCTTCAGTCCCTCGTTCTACAGTGCAGAGTAGCCGTAGACGCCGCCGCTTTGTCGAAGGCCGTCGAGGGCGTGCTGGCTCGCCATCAGGTGTTACGTCAACCAGTCGGCCCGGACGGTCCTGGAGATCCGCGACCTGCAGATGGGCTGCATGTGGTGACTTTCTCCTCGATCGGACCGTCGAAGGAGTCGATCGCACAAGTGATCAATGGCGTGTGCACCGAGTTGCACCGCGTCCTCAACCGGGGTGCCGGGCTCCTTCTCCGAGTACATCTGTTCGCCGGTGTCGTCGGCGTCGAGGACCGACTTGCGGTGATTGCTCACCACCTGGCCATCGACGGCCTGTCCTGTCGAATACTGCTCGATGATCTCGCCTGCTCCTATCGGGCGGCGCTGGCCGGTAGGCAGGCTGACTTGCCTCCGACGGCCGACTTTTACGAATGGGCCGCAGCGTTACCACCGTCACCCATCATCGCTGAGGCGTCCGCCTCAAGCCTTCCTGTGGATGATGTGGCCGATTGTGCTGGACCAGCGGCGTGAACAGTACTCCCAGTTCACGGTTCCTCCAAAAGCGCCGACAACGATACTTTACTCCGGACAATCGAGAAGCGATCGCAACAGCCAAGGCTGCGAGAACCAAAATGGCGACGAGTATCGACCAGCTCCACACAATTTTCTTGTTAGGCTCTGCGAGTTCCGGATACTGTCGTCCGACAGACAGACTGCTTGCATAGGGCCGCATGAGTCTCACGATCCCTGGAACCAAAATTATGACAAAAGGAAACATCGTCCCGAACCA
>CAVPCF010000063.1:0-3415 GCA_963702275.1 Candidatus Melainabacteria bacterium | reverse complement strand
GCAGTTCCAGCACCAGCGGCTCGCCGCTGACCAGGTCGATCGTGGCGTTCGCGGTCTGGTGCATGCCGTCGCCGGTGATCTCCCAGGTCACGCCGGGTGAGCGCAGGACGATCGGGTCACCGGTGCCGACGGTCCGCAGCCCGTCCGGCTCGGCCCGCAGCCGCACGCCGACCTGGCCGAACTCCGGCCGTGGCGCGAAACTCACCAGCACCGGCGTCGATCCGGTCAGCACCCGCACCAGATCCGTGCGGTGCGCGGGTGATCCGTGCGCCAGGTAGTCGGTGACCACGACCTGGGAGAAGCGCGTCTCCACCGTCATCGTCCCCGGCACGTACCGCTGGCTCAGCGGCAGTCCACCGCGCGCCGGCTTGATGCTGAAGTGTCCGGCGCCCGCGCCGCCGACCAGTTCCGCGAACACCGCGGCCGAGTCCGGTTCCGGGTGGCACAGCCAGTTCAGGCGCGCGTCCGGCGACACGAGGGCCACCGACGTCTCGTTGGCCAGCATGCTGAGCCGTTCGATGGGCGCGGCCGACTCCCCGTACAGCCACGCCCGCCGCTCCTCGACCAGCAGCGCCAGCACCGTCGCCACCGCGTCCGGATCCGACACCCGGAAACCGGCCGCGCTGGGCCCGGTGCCCACCTTGATGCCGACGTCCGGCCCTGCCAGCCGCACGAACGCCCGCTCGTCGGTCACGTCGTCGCCGACGAACACGGCGGCCGACGCGCCTGCCTCGTGCCGCAACACGTCCAGCGCGTGGCCCTTGTCCGTGGACACCACCGCCAGCTCGATGACGGCCTTGCCCTCCGTCACCGAGACACCCTCCCAGCCGGCGGGCCCGGAGCGCACCGCCGCCAGCACGCGCGCGGCGATGTCCGGTTCGGCCCGCCGCACGTGCACCGCGATCGACGCGGGCTTCACCTCGAGGCCGGTCCCCGTCGCCCCGTCCACGATCTCTTCCAGCACCGTCTCCAACTGCCGGTGCAGACCGCGCGCGGTCTGGTCCAGCGCGTGCACGAATCCCACGTCGAACTCGGAACCGTGCGATCCGACCAGATGCACCTCGGAGGGCAGCCGGGACAGCGTCGCCAGGTCACGCAGTGCCCGCCCGGAGATCACCGCGGCCGTCGTCTCGTGCAGTCCCGCCAGCACCCGCAGCGCGCCAACCGACTCGGGCAACGGCCGCGCCCGCTCCGGATCAGCCACGATCGGCGCCAGGGTGCCGTCGTAGTCACTGGCCACCAACAACCGCGGCACCCGCGCGACCCGAACCAGCGCACGACGCAACTCAACAGAAAGAGACTCGGCTGTCACGGTGATCGGCTTTCTAACAGCAGGAACGGGGACATCCCAGGGCGTGACAGAGGTGCCCAACCCGGCCTGGGACGGTGGCACTGTAGCTGACCGATGGCCATGACCCAGGGATCGCCGGCAAGCCGCACAGCTGTCAAATCTGGCGGCAGGCCAGCAAGCCAAGGTGTCATCGATGTGAACTCGCCATCACGAATTCATCGACGACCACCCGATCGAGCTACCGATCCTAATCAGATCAGTATCAGTACAAGACCTCAGGTTGATCAACGGGGTTGAGTGCTGCGATGAAGGAACGTGCCCAGCGATCTACGTCGTGGGTGAGCACCTGCCGCCGCAGCGCCCGCATCCGGCGCCTGCCCTCGGCCGGATCCATGGTCAACGCGGTGAGCAACGCGGTCTTCACGCCGTCGAGATCGTGCGGGTTGACCAGCAACGCGCTGGTCAGCTCGGCGGCCGCGCCGGCGAACTCGGACAGCACCAGCACGCCACCCAGGTCGTGCCGGCTGGCCACGTACTCCTTGCACACCAGGTTCATGCCGTCGCGTACCGGTGTCACCACCATGACATCAGCAGCCGAGAAGAAGGCGACGAGTTCCTCGCGGTCCACCGACTGGTGCAGGTAGTGCACGACCGGATGGCCGACCCGCGCGAACTCGCCGTTGATCCGGCCCACCTGGCCCTCAATGCTGCCGCGCATCTGGCGGTAGTGCTCGACCCGTTCCCGGCTCGGAGTTGCAAGTTGCACCATCACCACGTCGGCCGGATCGATTCGGTTCTCCTCGAGCAGTTCTCCCAGCGCGCGAAGCCGGACGTCAATGCCTTTCGTGTAATCCAGCCGGTCGACACCGAGCATTATTTTCTTCGGATTGCCCAGATCCGCACGGATCTTCTGGCCCGCGCCACCACGTCCCGCCGCCGCGACAACATGTCCAGCCCGGTCGCGTCGATGGAGATCGGAACGCGCCAACCCGAACGGTTCGATCGCCGAACTGCACCAAACCCGGCCGCGTTCGCACCCCCACCGCCGCGCGCGTCGGTTCGAGGCCGACCAGCCGCCGAGCCAGCCAGAGGAAGTTCTGCGCCCCACCCGGCAGATGGAATCCGGCCAGGTCCGCCCCCAACAGCCCGCGAATGATCTCGGTCCGCCACGGCAGTTGCATGAAGAGCTCGACAGGCGGAAACGGAATGTGCAGAAAGAACCCGATCCGCAGGTCCGGCCGCTGGTCCCGCAACATCGCCGGCACGAGTTGCAGCTGGTAGTCCTGCACCCCACGGTGGCCCCGTCCGCCGCGATGCCGGCGCAGGCATCCGCGAAGCGCTGGTTCACCTTCACGTAGCTGTCCCACCAGGACCGCTCGAACGAAGGCCGGACGACCACGTCGTGGTAGAGCGGCCACAACGTGCCGTTGGAGAACCCCTCGTAGTAGTCCCGCATCTCGGTGGAGGAGAGCGAAACCGGATGTAGCAGCATCCCTTCGTCGGAAAATGCCGGAACGTCCGCATCCGCCACCCCGGGCCACCCGACCCAGGCACCATGACGGGAGCGAAGAAACGGTTCCAGCGCGGTAACAAGGCCACCAGGACTGTGCCGCCACCGTTCAGTACCGTCCTCCATCCGCTCCAGGTCAACGGGAAGACGGTTCGCGACGACGACGAAGTTCGCCCCATCGGCTCCCGGGCCGTTGCTCACCTGGCAGAACCTCCTCAAGCTCGGGCCATTTCGGAAAGCCACCCCGCCGAACGTCATGCACCGAGCGGCGCCCCCCTACATGAGGCTAGTGAGATCCGCCCCCAGCCGCGTCCCCACGATGGCGCCACCCCGACGTGGCCCCCATCACCCGAACGTGTCCACCACCACAATCCCGTCGACAGACACCCCCAACGTCCCGCCTCAGGCGCCCGAAACGCCCCCGACCAGCCGCGCTGAGTACACCCCCACCAGCCCGTTCACCCACCCGAACCACCAGCCCAACTGGCAATGACGCGTTGCTCACACCCCCAGTAGCCCGATAGCCGCAGGTGACAAACGGTGCCGCCCTTTACCATGGTCCAGGACCCCCTGGGGCCCACGCCGGCGTAGCTCAATTGGCAGAGCATCCGCCT
>CAVPCF010000062.1:0-39992 GCA_963702275.1 Candidatus Melainabacteria bacterium | reverse complement strand
GCGCCCAACGTCCGGTCCCGCAGGTAGCTGCTGACCGGCTCGACCTCACGACCTGCCCCATCACGTACCAGCCACGGCAGCGAGGCGGTCGCCCCGGCTACGACCACGCCGATGCGGGGCAACTGTGCACGCCCATCAATCAATCCCCGATGAGCTTGGGAGACCTCATGCGACAACACCAGCTCGCCGAGATCATCAACAGTCGGCCGGTCGAGGTCGAGCCGACACTCCCGTTGGTGCAGTTAACGGGGCAATGGGGCGGGCGCACCCCGAAAGCTGGCGGCCGGGAACTGAACGGACGTATATCCGACAATCCGAGTCTGCACACCATTGCGATCAGCGGATGACTCTAGGCCGGTGCGCGGCTGGGTAGCCGGTACGGCTCACGCGGTGGTTCAGGCACATAGATACGGTCGTCCGGTAGATCCTGCTTTGGGGCACGGACAGAAGTTAGATCAAGTTCGAATAGGCCCTCCTCGCCAACTGCGCGACGCTTCGCATCTTCACGTTTGGCCCGGCGCAGGGCGAGCGCATCTCGGCGCATCGACTCATGCTCGGCTAACGCTTTACCGTAAAGGTGGCGCATCACCCTGTCTCCGACAGGATGATCGGAGACAAAGATCATGTCGTACAGATCTTTGCCGTTAGTGTTCTTCATGGTGAAGGCCTGGATTCGCGGTACCCGAGCACCCGCTCGAGGCGCCAGCGCATCAAGTTGACCAGTTCGAACCGGACCTCTGCCGGGCTGAGGAGATGGCGTCTTCGTCCTTGGGCCACAGGTAGCCACTCTTCGGAGCCGAACAGCGCTGTGATGCGATCGCCGAACTCGGCGTTCATCTGCTCCTTCCCCAGGTTCAATCCTCGCGGCAGGAAGCTAGTGCCGAATAAGATCCACATCTCGGCCTTGGTCTTGCCGCGACGAAACGCCGCGATCCGCTGGAGTGTCGACCAGTGCACCTCAGCGGCCTGCTGGTCAACGAACGCGAACGTGGGCGCCCACCGGACAGGCGCAAGTTCGCGGAGCGCCTGCTGGACGGTCTGGTTGCGTCACCCGCGTGAATTCGGACATTGCGGTCGGGATAGCGCTGACGCAAGGTGGCGTCGAGTGCCTGCGCGTTCTGTGGAAGCTCGAACAGATGAACTTGTGTGAACGGTGGTTGCACCTCAAGTGCGCGGCGCACCGAGCCGAGAATTTCCTCGTTCGTCTCGCGACTGGTGTTCTCCGGGCGGCCGGCGAACAGGTCGAGGTAGAGCCGCTCGGTGGCCTTGCCGGCACTTGCCCTTGCGAACACTTGGAGATAGTCGCTGAGGATCTGCAACTTGTGACGGGTCCACCAGCCCCACTGCCTCGGTTCCATGACACGCCTCTTACGCTGGACGACCGGTAGGTCCGGACCCCGTTCGACAGTAGAAGCTGTCCGGTGAGTTCCGGTATCGCGGAGCCAGCGTTGCTCCCGTCTTGCACGACCAATCACCCGATCGAACTATTGGACCGTTCCCGGCCGGTGGACACGAGGTGAGGGGTCGCCCGGTGCTTCGGGAGACACAGGAATGGGTTCAACACGTCGCAGGTCCTTCGAACGCCGCAACCACCAGAAGTTCCGGCTAGCCCGATGGCTGGCGAAGCCATCCGGCAAGATAGCTGGCTATGGACTATGACCTACGCCGGCTGGGCACCCGGGAGTTCGAGCACCTGACGCAGGCGCTCGCGCTCAAGGTGTTCGGGCCCGCGGTCAAGGTATTCGGTGACGGGCCCGATGGTGGACGCGAGGCGACGTTCCACGGCCGGGTCAACTACCCGGATCCCGCAGAGACGGGGCCATGGCAAGGATACGGCGTCCTCCAGGCGAAGTTCCGCGCTCGTCCGACTACGACCCAACAGGACACCAGTTGGCTTCTCGGGCAGATCCGCGCCGAGATGAAGGCTTGGGAGAAAAAGAACTCCCGACGCAGGAAGCAGGGCCTACCGGACTACCTGCTGTTCACCACCAACGTCTATCTGAGCAGCACGCCAGAGTCTGGAGGCATCGACCAAACGAACTACGTAATCGCTGACCATGCGGACGAACTGGGCCTGAAGGGGTGGGATGTCTGGGGCGGCGACCAGATCAACCGCTACCTGGATGCCTTTGCAGATATCCGCCTCGCCTTCGCGGCGTTCGTCACGCCCGGCGACGTCCTGGCCAAGTTGGTCGATGTACTTCAAGGCAACGTCGTAGACCTGAGTGAGTCCCTTGCGATCCACGCCGCCCACGAACTCGGCGCTTCGCGGTGGGTTCGCCTCAACCAGGCTGGAAGCCCGGCAAGCGAAAAACTGGCTCTCGCGGAGGTTGGCGTCGATCTCCCGGCCACGAACGAGGACGGCGCGGAGGTACCCCGACTTATCAATCACCTTATTGCCCTCGGTGATCAAGTGCTCCGCCCTAGTTCCCTTGGCGCTCGGCCGCGGCATGTTGTGCTGGTGGGCGGTCCGGGACAGGGCAAGACAACACTTACCCAACTGCTGTGTCAGGCGTACCGGGTCGCTCTGCTCCGGGATCGACCGGTGTACACGCTCGGCGCGGCTGGGCCGGTGCTCACGGACACGCGAGACCGTCTCGCGACGCTTGGTATCGAGGAGCCAACATTCCGTCGATGGCCGCTGGCGATCAAGCTCAGCGAGTTCGGTGATGCGGTCGCGGGGGGAGCCGACCTGGATCTACTACGGTTCATCGCGCAGCGGTTTGGCGCCCGAGCAGGCACGGACGTGGGCCCGTCCCTGCTGCGGTCCTGGTTGAGGAACTGGCCATGGCTGCTCGTGCTCGATGGCTTGGATGAGGTCGCTCACCCAGCAGCACGCGAGCACGTCGATCAACGCGTCCAGGAGTTCCTTACCGATGCAGCGATGGTCGATGCGGACCTGCTCGTGGTGGCTACTACTCGCCCACAGGGGTACAACGCAGAGTTCGACCCTGAGTTCTACGACCACTACAGCCTCCGGTATCTCACTTCCGAGGAGGCGCTGGGCTATGGGCGGGAGCTCGCACGCGTGCGTCACGACGATGACCCCGACCACGAGGCAGTTGTCATACAGCGGCTCAGCCAAGCAGCCGCCGACCCCAACACCGCGCACCTGATCAGAACGCCGTTGCAGGTCACCATCATGTCGCTGCTTCTGGAACAGCGTGCAGGCGTTCCACCCACCAGGTTCCGGCTGTTCGACTCCACTACGACACCATCTACCGGCGGGAAGTCGCGAAGCCCGGCGCTGACGGCTCGCTGCTCAATGAACGGAAGAATGACGTCGACGCGCTCCATGAGCGCGTCGGCCTGCTGCTGCAGGCGCGAGCGGAACGCAGCGGCGAGGCCGAATCGGCCCTGCCCAAGAAAGAGCTCGAAGAACTCGCGGTTCGTCGCATGGTGGAGGAAGGCGCCTCGCCCACCCAAGCCCGAACCCTGGCCCACCGCATCGTCGATTCCGCCACACGCCGTCTCGTCCTGCTGGCGCCAGTGATCCGGGACCACGTGGGCTACGACGTGCGCAGCCTGCAGGAGTTCATGGCTGCCAGGGCCATCACCACTGGGCCAGATGCTGATGTGATTCGGCGGCTGGAAGTGCTGGCACCGGCAAGCCACTGGCGAAACACCTGGCTACTCGCCGCCGGTCGAGTCTTCACCGAACGGGAGCACCTGCGTCAGAACCTCGTCGGCGTCCTCGAATCGATCGACCTCGAATCTGAGCTGTTCAGGCTCGTAGCACCGGGATCCCGCCTCGCCGGCGAGCTGCTAGAGGACGACGTCGCTTCGAAGGTACCGAAATTTCAACGCCAGATTGCTAAACACGCGCTCGCCGCATTGAACCAGCCACCAAGTCCCGCCTTGGTGCGGCTTGCTGAGGACCTCGTGCCCGCGTTCGAGGACCCCGAACTAGTTGGGCTGGTCAAACAGGAACTTGATCGAGCGGTGAACAGCTCAGACTGGCGGCTGCTGTCCAGCATTCGCTTGTTGGCCAGATGGCAGGCCGCCCCGAACAAGCTGACTGCATGGGCACGGATCCGCCTTAGGAAGGTCGAACAAGCCCTTCGCGATGGCGACGCAATCCCGTCAGCCCTGGCCGAAGACATTCCCAACCTGCTGCGAGACATGGACAGAAGAGGCTATGCCATCAGGGGTGACACAAAATTGGTGTGGCAGGTCGTTCGGGACGCGCTGGCGACCCCCGTCTCTGATGAGGCGAGAAGAACTGTGCGTTCGCAGATTGACGCTGTAGTGAGCGAACGTAGGCCGCATGCCGCGGAGGTATTCGTATATAGCTTTCTATCGATCATCACAGAAGCTGGGGACCGCGGACCGCGGGACGCTGCTGGAAGCGACCGGACCCGCCAAGCCGCGCTCGAGCTCGGCCGCCTGGCCGACGAGCTCTCACTCGACCAATGGCGTGTGGCAATCATGCTACAAGCTGCGGTTGAGCAGTGGCTCTCCCAGCAACCAGTGGCGGCAGCCGTTGGCGACCTCATCGACGGTTACAAGCCCGGCTCGGAGTGAGGACAGTGGCCCGGAGTTGGTGATCGTCTGTAGTGGACCAACTGTCGGTCATGATGTCGGCGAAATTGTCCCGCTCACAGACATCATGTGCAGCATCGGCAGCCTGTAGGTCGTCATGACCAGGACAAACGGCCGAACCAGGCCGACACGTCGCTCTTGTAAGCGGAAGGTTAGGGGTTCAAGTCCCCTCGCCGGCTCCCTCTCTACCTGCGGAAACGTTCGGGACGATCAGGTGTCCAAGATCGACGTGACGCCACCTGTGACGCAAGCGGTTCTAGTGTCGGCCTGTGGCCAGAACTCGAACGCCTAGGCGAGACCAGGATCGCGGCACGATCGACAAGCTGCCCAGCGGCGCGTTGCGGGTGCGTGTCTTCGCAGGACGCGATCCGATCACCAAGCGGCGGCATGACCTGACGAAGGTCCTGCCGGCAGACACACCGAACATCGAGAACGAGGCACAGCGGGTCAGGAACGGGTTTCTGATCGAGGTCGGTGAGCGGCGCAATCCGAAGGCGAAAGCGACGATCAGCCAGCTACTCCACCGGTACCTCGGGCAGTTCGACGGCCCACCGATGCGGCTCACACAAGCGCAAGCCATTAGGCGCGACGACCGTCCGACACATAAATGCTATCGCGCGCCTACAAGCGAGCCTGTCGGTGGCGATGGGTCACGATCAGCCCGATACCGCAAGCCGAATCCCCAGTTGCGCCGCCGCCCAAGCCACAGCCGCCTACCCTGGAGCAGGCCGCCGGATCGTCACCGAAGCACGGCGTGACCCTGACTGGGCACTCTGATCAGGACCGCGATGACCACCGGCGCCCGCCGCGGGTGAGTTATGCGCATCGCGCTGGTTTGACCTTGACCTGGACCCTGAGCGGGCAGTGGCGTGGGTGCGTAGGGCGATCAGCCAGGATGAGAACAGTAAGTGGATCGAGACCGACACCAAGACTCACCAGCAGCGTCGGATTGCTCTCGAAGCGGAGATCATGAAGGCGGCCAAGGCCGAAGGCATCAGCGATCGCACCCTGCACCCGCGCCCGGTCAGCGTGACGGCCCGCCGCAACGGGTTCCCGGCACGGTCGGTGTGGGAGATCGACCCCGGCCAGTCCGGCAGGCGGTGACGATCATGACCGAAGTGGGTCGACCAGCGGGAACACCCCGATCCCGCTCGATTCGGCCGCGGCCAGGTACGGGGCCAGCCAGCAGTTCGGCCACACGCTGGCCGAACTGGCCGAACAGGGCACAAGTGCTGTAGATCCCCAGGCCGCGCCAGTTTGGCCAAGGTCACCAAACGGCGGACGAACTGTTCCGAGTCCGGTACTTGGGTGGTGGATGAGGAGTTGCTGGATTCCGGCCCGGTGCTCGCCGCGCTCGATCGGGTGCTGCGTATCCAGGAGCGCCGGGCCAAGTTACTTGGCATCAATGCCCCGAAGAAGGTCACTGCGGATGTCGCCGGCTAGGCGACGTCGGTTCGATCGAGCTCCACGCTCTTCTGGAGCAGCGCACCGAGCGCAACACGGCCGAGAAAGAGCGCCTGTCCGCCGATGATCATTGACCGTCATCGTCGCCCGGGGGCTTCCGGCGGGTTGTGATCAGCGCGACGGCAATGTAGCCGCTGGTCGTGATGAGTGCGACGGCTATCTGTGCCCAACTGCTCATGATGTTCCTTCGAGATGGGGCGCGATGTCATTCACGAATAGCGGGCCAGCTCAGGCCAACAGCCGCGTTCGTCCGTAACGTCGGCAGCAGCGACCGCAACCTCTTGTGAGGCAAGGGTTTGCTCCACTGGTGTATGTACTCGTCAAGTTCTACTGGACATATTGTGCTCCTAGCCCGGTGTCGGTCCTGCCCCCCGACCGGCACCGGGCCCCTCGTCCGATCAGCCGCGCCACTGATCGACCGAAAGTGGTGTCGAGTTGGCAGCGTAGCCGCCCAGGAGGGTCAGCGGGACGATCAATTGGGTATCTGTCGAGTAGTCACTCTTTGCCAGATTTGTCGCACGATTGGGGGACAAACGGGGGAACGGTCAACACGGAGAGGCTCACATCGCAGTAGCGATGCGGCGGCCTTGATAAGGGCAGGGGCTCCCGCAACAGGGGGGTTGTGAACGGGGCTGATCTCCTTCGGAATGCCAGCCGTCGGTCTGTCGGTACAGCGCATCTCCGAGGATGCGAGTGGTCGGTCTGCGGTGTTCAGGATGCCAGCGTCCCTCATGGCGCCAGCCCGCAGAGTCCAATACGCCAGCGGATGTATACGCTCAGTAGCAGTCGGTTGATCGATTAAATACGCGCATGCCAAGATTGGAACGGTTGGTGTCACACGGTAAGCGAGGCCGCAGCGAACCGGCGATCATTATCTCCGGCCTCGGCCGCACCGACGACAGCGACGCCACCGCCCGCCGGAACAACTCTGGATCCTCCGGGGCAACCGTCACCGGTCCTCCTCGCCCGATCACGACCACCTCATGGTTGCCGTGACTGGTCACCTGAGGTGACTTTAGAGCCACCCGGACGTGGGGCCGGGCTGCCATCCAGGTCGGCGAGGCGCGCGACATGTTCGATGAGAACGGCGCCCAGATGCGCATACGACTTCAACCTCACCGGCCTGGGCCCAGTCCGCACGTCCGCCGAAGCGCCGTCGGCCGCAGGTCGAGATAGGGTGACGCGTGGAGATCAAGTCATTCGCGCCAAGGCGTTGCACTCCCTGACGCCTGATTCGTTTGAGAAACTGGTCGACCATCCAAGAGGACCGGCTTCTGCGCAGGCCAAAGAACTGGCGGCTCCAGTTGCGCAACGGGGAGGCGCTGTACTTCGACGGCATATTGACCTCGCTCCTCAAGTGGGCTCGCGCCGAGGGCCTGCTGCATGGACAAGCGAACCGGCATCACGAGCATCTGCTGAAGCGGGCCCGCGATCGCGCAGCACATACGGCCAGCTACAAACTGGTACCGCCCAATATGGCGGCGTTGGCAATCGCGGACGTAGCCGAGATCATCAATAGGCTGTGGGGTGTCACCGCCTCCGGCAGCCGGCTCTATCCCGATCCGGTACGGCGTACCGCCGTCGTTGTGGCGTGGAGCCGGGACGGCGATGCGATCGCTCTGCTCACTGCCGAGCGGTTCAGCGGACTATCAGCCACGGAACGTGAGACCTTGGCCCAGTCTATCGTCGTACTTGGCCAGCCCCAGGATGACGAACTCTTTTACTTCGATGCCTGCTATGAGGCGGCCCGTACGCCCTGCGAGTGGCTGTGGGGGCCGTGCTCCTGGAAGGATGCGGCCGGCTGGCTCGCCGACAACCAGCCAGCCGAAGACGAGGTCGAACTGCTGGACCGCCTGTTTGTCGTCCGCTACCACGACTCTCGGCTCTACCTGCCGCAGCATCCCGACGTTGTCGCGGCACTCGACGCGACCGATGTGACCGGTACCTGGTACCTGCTCAGGGCTGATTCTCCCCTCGCGGCCTTCAACCATCTGCGACAAGCCTTGGTTGGCGGATTCGTCTGCAAGTGGAAGCCACGTGAGACTTGTCTTGTATGCCCACTTGAGATGATCCATCAGGGAACGTGGCAGGACGTGCGGAATCACTTGGCGATGTTGGGGCAGCCGATTCAGCCGCGCCCCGTCCCCGACGTGCGGGCACCGGGCGGATGGCCTCGGTGGAACGTGATCGAGAACGGGCACTGGTCCGTGCCGCCCGACACGCGGCTGTCTGAGTCGGTCTGACACGGGCTTGCGTGATGGGCCACGGCGGAACGGGGAGGATAGGTGCGGCGTGACGCCGGTCGTGACGCGAACTGCTGTGGAAAGGTGTGTCTGTAATCGTTCACGGAATTTGTTTGATTGGCTGTTGTTGCTGATAGAAGCCTTGATGGGTGTTGAATGTTCGTCTTGTAAGTGGAAGGTTAGGGGTTCAAGTCCCCTCGCCGACTCCTATGTTCCTCCTGTGCGGTATTCGAGTCCCGTGTGGCTGTTACGTCAAGAACAGCACCGCTGTCGTTGAATGTTGGGCGGTCTGAGCACGCGGACCGGCGGGGCACCGCATCCGCCTGATATCCGATGTGGGCATGGATCGGAAACGGTGGCCGGCGTGTCACTTCACGTCGGCCACCGTTCCAGCGGGTATCAGCCGATTTGTTGGTAGAGGGCGGTTATCTGTGTGGGTGTCAGGGCGTAGTTCCAGGCGGCGATGGTGGAGAGGTTGCCGGGGAAGTAGTCGGTGGGTGTGGCGTTGGCCTGGCCGCGGCCCAACGCCAGGACGCCGGTGGCGTTGATGGGTGTGGTGTTGGTGGCGGTGCCGGTGAGGGTGCCGTTGACGTACAGAGCGACGGTGTGGGTGGCGGCGTTGTAGGTGCCGACGAGATGGGTCCACGCTCCGGTGGCCGGTGCGGTGCCGGACAGGGCCCGGATGACTGTGGGTGTGGTGGTGTCGCTGGTGGGCATCGTGAACGCCCATTGGTTGTCGGTGGCGTCGTATTGCAGGGCGAACCCGGAAGTGTTGGTGGCGTCCTGACTGATGATGTCCGCGTTGTGGCTTGTACTGGCCACGTCGGCCCAGGCGGAGACTGTGAAGCTGCCTGTGGTGGTCAGGACGGGACCGGCAGTGGTGGCTTCGTTGTTGGTGCCGTCGAGGGTCATGACAGTGCCGCGGGTGGGGTCGGTGGTCCAGGTGGCGGTGGGGTTGTTGCCGGTGAGGGTGGCGGGGTTGTTGCCGGCGAGGGGGTTGTTGAACAGGTAGGGGTTGACGGCGTTGTTGCCCGCGTCGCTTGCCTGGGTGGCTCCGGTGCCGTCGTTGAGCGGCCAGGTGTCCTGGGCACCCAGATAGGCGCTGGTGAGGGCGCCGTAACCGGCGTTGGTGAGGTTGACGTGGTCACCGGAGTCAGCGGCGGGGTGGAGCTGGGTTTCTCCGTTGCTGCTGTCGGGGACGCCGATGGCGGCGTCGGGGTCGAGGTAGAAGTACGCGGGTGAAGTGCCCGGACCGTGGTTGTTGAGCGGTTCGCTGAGCCAGGTGTTGTCCAGCGTGCGTTGTTGGTCGACGGCTGCGGTGCAGGGGTCGTTGGGGGTGGCGCCGTCGCCGGTGTAGCCGTCGCACGGGGTTTGACCGATGGCGATGACGTTGATGTTGGCGGATTGCAGGTTGTTGATCAGCTGGGTGTAGCCGTTGGCGTCCAGGTCTGAGGCGGTGCGGCCGTTCAGAGTGTCTTCGAGTCCTTCGTTGAGTACGACGGTGGTGATGTTGGGTTGGTCGAGGATGTCGCGGTCGATGCGGGACAGCGCGGCGGGTCCGCTGCCGTTGTGTTCCGGGTAGTCCGTCATGATCTGGTTGGATTCGATGCCTTCGGCGAGAGTGCCGTAGCCGCTGGGGGTGGTCGGTTCGGCGCCGGTCAGGGTGTCGGCGAGGTCGTGGGTCGCGGTGGGCCGTGTACCTGTGTTGGCTTCGTCGATGAACCCGTCGCCAAGGACGGCCTGGGTTGCGGTGCCGGTGGTTTGCACATCGAGACCGGTGACGACGTTGGTGGAGGGTCCGCCGGGTCCGTTGCCCAGGAACACGGTTCCTGCGGTGTCGGCTGTCTTGTCACCGGTACCGGGTCCGGGGGTGTACTGGTAGGCGACACCGGATGTGTCGGTGTGCGTGACCAGCCATTGCGCTGTGTTGGTCATCTGAAAGGAGACCAACACGTACTGCCCGGCGGGCACGGTGAAGGGGAGCGGGTTGGAGTAGACCATTCCACCTTGGGGCACGGTGACCGCTTTGTTGTTGTTGGCACCGAAGACGAGGTCGACCGGAGCAGCCGTGGTCGCCGGGGACGGTGCACTGCCGCCGGTGCTCAGGGCGATGGTGGCGTGTGCGATCTGGATGGGGTTGATGCCGAGGGCGTCGTCGAACTTCACGCGGATGGTGTTGCCGGTCAGTGACGGTTTGATGGCCTCGCGGAAGGTTTGGTTGGAGAAGGTGTAGCCGTAGTTGAACAGGCCTTCGGTGGGCGCTCCCCATGCCCCGGTCCAGGTTTGCCCGGTTGGCAGCGTACTGATGGTGGTGGTGTTCCCACCGGCACCGGTCGTGGTCATGCCTGTGTCGGTGGTCGTGTCGCGGGTGGCCATGCCGAAGATGTGCAGGGCTCCGCTGGTCGGGCTGGCACCGTTGCCGACGTCGGGCAGGGTGACCGACACGATGGTCTTGCCCGCGGTGAGGGGCACGGAGAACGGGAACATCATGGCGACCCGCGGTGCCTGTCCGGCCGGGGTGTTCTCGTGCGGCAGTTGGATCGCGGCCAACGGCTCGGGGCCGAGTATCCAGTCCGGCACAGTCAGGTAGAACGGTTGCGCGGTGCCATCGCTGTAGTGGATGGTGCCGTGGGCGGGGCAGTAGGCGGCGGGGTTGGTGGCATCGAAGCAGTATGTGCCGGCGACGGCGATGCCCGCGGGCACGTAGGGGGCCGTGTTGTCGCCCTGGATCGCGCCGGGACTGGCCGCGTTGGCGTTGGTCGAGGTGGCCAGGAATTCCAGTGCGCTGCCACCGGTGGCGGACAACTTCTGGTTGTAGGCGATGGTTTGGTTGGCGGCCAGCACGTTGTCGGCCTGGCCGGCGCCGTAGTTGGGAAGGGTGAAGGTGGCTCCGTTGACGGTGACCTGGCTGCCGGAGTTCCAGCCGGCGTTTGTCAGGTCGGTGGCGGAGAAGGAGTTGATGCCGTCGACCGCGCCGAGGCCGGGGTTGTTGTCAGGGCTGATGGCGGTGTTGTTGAAGCATGCCGCCAGCGACGCGCAGGTGCGGTTCGCGTCGGCAGAGGCCATGAACGGGTAGGTCTGATGGCCCGATGTGTCACCGGCGGCGTCAGTGGCGTAGGCGGAGAGGAAGTGCGGGCCCGGCGAGGGTGGGGTGACGTTCAGGGTCGCGGAGGCGTACATCTGGGCGATCTCGGCGGCGTTCAGCGCGGTGGGATACGTTTGTACGTCCGTGATCTGGCCCGGGAAGTAATTGTTCGTGGTGCCGCCGACGAGCTTCGCGGCGCCGATGGTCAACGGGCCGGTCGCGGTCCACGGTGTGGTGTTGATGGTGGAGCCGGCCGCGATGCCGTTGACGTAGAGGGTCATGGTGTTGCTGGTGGCGTCGAAGGTTCCGGCTAGGTGCGTCCATGTGTTGAGTGTGGGTGGGCTGGTGGCGTGCGCGATGGGATAGCCGGTGGGATTGTTGGAGTCGCTGCTGGGGCTGACGAACGCCCATGCGTTCGCTGCCTTGGAGTACTGCAGGTAGAAGCTGGCCGCGTTGACGCCGCCCTGGCCGACCGCTGTGCTGAAGGTGTTGGTGTTGGTCAGGTTCACCCACGCCGACACCGTGTAGCTGCCGGTGGTGGTGAGCACGGGTGCGGCTGTGCCGGCGTAGCCGGTGGCACCGTCCAAGGCCAGTCCGCCGTTACCGGCACCGGACCACGTCGCGCCGCCGGCCAGATTCACAGCATGGTTATTGCCTGAGGAGTCAGCGCTCGTGGTGCCGCTGCCCTCCAGGAAACGCCACCGCCCGGCCGGGCCGGTGGCGTTACCGGCGTAGATTCGGGCGATGTCGGTGGCCGACAATGCCGCCTGGTAGGCCTGTACATCACTGACCTGGCCCGGGAAGTAGTTGCCGACGCCACCGCCGGCGATCTTCGCGGCGCCGATCGTGAGTGGCGCGGTCCCGTTCCATGGTGTGGGGTTGGTGGTGGTGCCGGCCTTGGTTCCGTTGACGTAGAGGGTCATGGTGTCGCTGGTGGCGTCGAAGGTTCCGGCGAGGTGGGTCCAGGTGTTGAGTGTAGGTGGGCTGGTGGCGTGCGCGATGGGATAGCCGGCGGCATTGCCTGAGTCGGTGCTGGGGCTGACGAACGCCCATGCGTTCGCTGCTTTGGAGTACTGCAGGTAGAAGCTGGCCGCGTTGACGCCGCCCTGGCTGACTGCCGTGCTGTACGTGGTGGTGTTGGCGAGGTTGACCCATGCGGCGATGGTGAAATTGCCGGTGGTATCGAGTACCGGGCCGTTCGCCGTGGCGTATCCGGTGGTGCCGTCGAAGGAAAGCACCTCGCCGCGGGTCGGGTCGGTGCTCCAGGTGGCGCCGCCGGTCAGGGTGGCGGGATGGGAACCGATCGAGTCCGCCGCGGTGCCGCCGCTGCCGTCGTTGAGTTGCCAGCGGGCGGCCGGGGTGATCACGCCACCACCGTTGAGCGGGGCGATGTCCGCGGCGGGCGGGTTGGTGGCGGGGGGCGCCTGGTCGAGCCCCTCGACCAGTTTGGTCACCGCTCCGCCGGTCCCTGCGATGGTGAACCGTCCCGGTGTGCCCGCGGTGTTGCCGACGGTGCCGTTGTTGGGGAACGCTCCGTCCACGGAGGTGATCGAGGGCGCGGAGGGTGCGTTGGGTTCGGCGGTGAAGTGGCACACCGGTGACCAGCCGCTCCAGTCCTCACCGTCGGTGACCCGAACGTGCCAGTCCACGACCTGCCCGTTGGCCAAGTTGGTGGTGAACGAGTTGGGTAGTGAGTATTGGGCGGTGGACCCGGAAGCGAGGTTGTCGGCGCTGGATGCGGTGGTGACATTGGAGGTGCCGTCGATCCAGTACTGGTAGCTGGCCTGCAGGTGGTCAACCGAGTCCGGGTCGGACACGGTGGCGTCCAGCACGGGAGTGTTGGTGGCGATGGTCTTGCCGATGTAGGGGTAGGGGGCGGTGGTGGCGCAGCCGGCGTTGTCCGCGCCGGACACCGCGGCCATCTGGTTGGCGCCGGGGGTGTTGGGAATGTGGTTGAACGAGATCTGCAGGACCGGGTTGTCGGAGAAGCGGGAGTACTCGAGGTTGCCGAAGCCGCGGGTTTCGTTCCCGGTCAGCGCGACGGTGAACTGGGTGGCGTGACCGGCCGCCGAGGCGGCGATCTGGCTGGTCACATCGAAGGAGCCGGCCACGACGGAACCGAATCCGGGGCAGGCCCCGGTATGGCCGAGGGAGGTCGTTCCGATGAGGCTGCCGAGGCCGGGTTGACTGTTCCAACTGGTGCCGGGCCCGATGCCGCCGCTCCAGTGCAGGTAGTCCGCGGAGGTCACACAGGCTGCGGAAAAGGTCTTGGTGATGTTGACGGAGGCGCCGGGTTGACCGGTGACGTTGCCGATGTGCGCGCCCCAGATCACCGTGGGCAACTGCCACTGGTAGAAGCTGCGCATCACGCCGAAACAGGAGTCCCAGTTGTTGTAGCCGACACCGACGCTGCGGCCGTCACCGGTGAAGCCGTTGCTGCCGAAAAATGAGGTGTTGGTGCACGGCGGGCCCTGTCTGACGTCGTCGAACGCGGGTGCGCCGCCGTTGGTGGGATGCCAGCCGAACGACGGGTCGATGTAGACCGGGTAGATCGTCGCCGGTCCGGTCAGCACTTGCGGGTCGGGCACCAAGTCCACACTCGACGCACTCACCTTCGTGCGCACCACGCCAAGATGAGCGGCCAGCCCAGGGTGGACGGCGTCCGACGTATCCGGCCGGACGGTGATCCCGGCCGGGATGCGGGGGGCGATCGTGCCGGTGGGTGCGGTCAGGGTGGTGTTGGAGTCCCACATGAGGGGCGTGGCGGCGGTCAGCGTGTTCCCGCCAGGCGTGCTGGTCACTGTGATCCCGCCGTGTGGGCCGGCGGTGGCATGTCCGCCGGTCACCGTGGTGGTCAGGGTGAGGTTCGCGAGGGCGGGATTGTGCGCGGCTTCGGCGGTGTGCACGACCAGTACGTCGGAGAACCCGCCGGCCACGGTGGCCGACACCTGCAGGTCCACCCCGGGCAGCACGTTGGGATAGGTGGCGGTGGAGCCGGACACGACGGGGGTGGGCAGCGCGGTGGGCCAGGACATCGCGTAGGTGGTGGCGCCAGAGGTCGTGGTGGCCAGCGGGTGGCTGCCGCCACCGGAGAGGCTGACGGTGCCGTACGCGGTGGCGGCGGGAGACCAGGTGCCGTCCGGATTGGCGTGCAGGGTGGTGTCCACCGGTACCCACGTGTTGTGTTGCTTCGTGCGTACCGGTTGTGTGTTGGCGGCCAGGGTGAACCCGCCCTGGGGTTGGGCGATGACCTGTTGTGTCTCGCTGGTCAGTCCGCTCACCATGACGGGTTTCTTGCTGGTGCGGGCGGTCGTCGCGGCCTGGGCCATGGCTTGGCTCTGGGCGGGGGTCGGGCCGAATCCGTTGTCCAACGGGATCAGGTTCGCGGGCTGGGGCGGGGTGGTCGCCAGCGGTCCCGGCTGCGGTGTGGCGGGTTGTGCCGCCGATCGGGGAGCCAAAGTAGACGCGATGCTGGGTGCACCGGCCACCAAGGACCCGGCAACCGCCAGCGCCACCACGAACACGGCACGGCGGGCAGCATTGTTGACACGCACTGGATTCCCCCTTGTGGCCTAATCCCTACCCGTGTCATCGACGTTGAACCGGATCGCGATACGGGTCCCGGTGGAATGTACGGCGCCATCGTGACGCGCGCTAGTAATTCGCCCCTACGGCCTAAGGCCATGACAGCATTGGCACTAGTGTTGCGTGACGACATAGGTGCTGACCTGGCTGGACTCGCCCAATGCGAGGGGCCACGTCCAGGCGTTCCATTGTCTGGACAAGCCGCCGAACACGTAGTGTGACGGTATGCAAATTGCTTGGGTCAGGCATCGTTCTTGAATGGCGGGGCTTGTGGAAATGTCTTCCACGACCCGGTGATGGACTGGTAGCGTCCGATCGCTATTCGACGTCTGGGGTTTCGCGCGAGCTGGGGGAGACACGTCATGTCGCGTGTACGCGGTCATTGGGCTGCCATCGAAACAACCCGGCACCAACGAACCCGCCGGCGGGTGGGCGTTCTGTTGGTCAGCGCCGCGCTCACGGCCGGAATGGTCGCCGGGATGACCCCGGCGGCCGCATCACCGGCATTGCGCTCGGCACCGGTGATCCCGCACGACAAGTCGATCCCGGTCACCCCGGTGGCCAGCCATTACCGTGCACCCACCCCGATGCCGCCCTGGCACGCCGCAGCTGTGACGTGGCCCGCTGGTAGCGCGACGGTCTCCCTGCCCGCGGGCACATCCGGTGCCAGCAGCGACTCTGCCCAACAATCCGCGAGCCAGGTGCGGGCCGGGTCGCTACCGGTGTGGCTGGGGCCGGCGGCGACGCGCGCGACCGGCATCCCGCGCTCCGCTGTGGCCGCCGCACCGGCCGCGTCGACGGAGCAGGTCAGTGTGCTGCCGCGTGCGGCGTCAACGGCAGTCGGAGTGAGTGGTGTGCTGCTGTCGGTACAACGCACCGACGGCTCCACGGGTGCCGCGACAACGCATCTGACCATCGGTTACACCGGTTTTCGGGACGCGTTCGGTGGTGACTGGGCATCCCGCCTGCGCTTGGTGCGGCTACCCGGCTGTGCGCTGACCACACCCGGCAAACCGGCGTGTCGTACTCAGACGCCGCTGGCGTCGAGCACCGATGTGGCCGCCGGCACGGTGTCGGCGGACGTCGCTCTGGCCGCGCCCACCACGACCGCGCCGACGATGGTGTTCGCGGCCGCGTCCTCGCCAACGGGCAGTGGTGGCGACTTCACGGCGACCTCGCTCAAGCCGTCCGGGTCGTGGCAGGCCGGCGGCTCGGCCGATGCTTTCAGCTGGGCGTATCCGATCGCGGTGCCGCCCGTGCCGGGTGGGCTGGTACCGACCGTGGGGTTGTCCTACGACTCGCAGTCGGTGGACGGATTGACGTCTTCGACGAACAACCAGCCCTCCTGGATCGGGGACGGCTGGAACTACAGCCCTGGCTTCGTCGAGCGCTCATACTCTCCGTGTTCGCAGAACCCGACGGGCCCGTCGCAAACCGGGGACAACTGCTGGTCTGCGAACAACACCCTGACCCTGTCGTTGGGCGGACAGACCAGCGTCCTGATCCGCGACGACGCCACCGGTACCTACCACCCGCAGGACGACTCGAACGAGCGGGTGCAGTACGTCGGCTCACCCAACGCACCCAACGGTGTCCAGGGCAACGAACACTTCGTCGTCACCACCACCGACGGCACCCAGTACTACTTCGGCCTCAACCAGTTGCCTGGCTGGGCGTCGGGGAACCCGACGACGAACTCGGTGTGGACCGAACCGGTGTATGCCACCGCATCCGGCCAGCCCTGCTACAACGCGAACTTCGCCGCGTCCTCGTGCCAGCAGGCCTACCGCTGGAACCTCGACTACGTGGTGGACACCCACGCCGACGCGGTGTCGTACTTCTACGCCACCGAAACCAATGCCTACGCCGCTGACACCCCGACCACAGCCCCCGCCACCACGGCGACGGCCAGCTACATCCGAGGCGGCTACCTGACGAAGATCCAGTACGGGCAACGCGCCGGACAGGTCTACTCCACGCAACCGGCCGCGCAGGTGCTGTTCGGCTCGGCCGGTCGCTGCACCCAGTCCAGTTGTGATCCCTCGACGCTGTCTCTGTCGACCGCGGCCAGCTGGCCGGACGTGCCAGAGGACCTGGCCTGCGCGGTGAATACGACGTGTGCGGTGTCCTCACCTGGGTTCTGGTCGGACTACGTGCTGTCCTCGATCCAGACGCAGGCGCTCTACGGGTCCACCGAGACCACTGTGGACTCGTGGTCGCTGGCGCATTCCTTCCCCGATACCGGGGACGGCACCACGCCGGTGGTGTGGCTGTCGTCGATCACGCACACCGGACAGGACCCGGACGCGATCGGCTCGCCGAGCGCGACACCACCCGCGGCGACCTCGCCGCCGATCACCATGCCACCGGTGGTGTTCACCGGCACCCCGCTGTCCAACCGGGTACTGCTGGGCATCGGGTACGCCCCGATCACTCGTCAACGCCTGACCGGGATCACCACCGAAACCGGGGAAATCATCTCGGTCGGCTACTCCTCGCCCGGTTGTGGGGCCAGCAGGCCGTCGGACCCGTCGCAGAACACGATGCTGTGCTTCCCGGGCTACTGGACCCCGACCGGTCAGAGCGCACCGATTCTGGACTGGTTCAACAAGTTCATCGTCACCGGCGTCACCGAGCAGGACCCCACCGGCGGTGCCGCGAACGACACGGTCGCCACCACCTACACCCCCGTCGGCGCACCGGCGTGGCACTACAACGACAACCCGCTCACCCCGACGGGTCAACGCACATGGGATCAATGGCGCGGCTATGCCGGGATGATCGTGTCCACCGGCACCCCACCGGATCCGGTCACAAAGACCCAGTACAGCTATTTCCGCGGCATGAACGGCGACACACTCCCTGGCAACGGCACCCGCTCGGTCGCGGTGACCGACTCCCGCGGTGATCCGGCCGTGACCGACGCGAACCAGTATTCGGGCGCCGCCTACGAAACCACCGTCTACAACGGCTCGGCGGTGGTGACCGACACCATCACCGACCCATGGAGCAGCGCTGCGACCGCCAGCCACACCCTGTCCGGGCTGCCCACCCAACAGTCGTTCCTCACCGGCACCGCCGACACCAGGATCTTCACCCCGCTGGCCAACGGCAGCACCCGCGAAACCGAGACCGACTACACCCACGACACGTCCGGGCGGGTCACCAGGACGAACGACCTCGGTGACGTGACCGCCGCGTCCGGCCACCTGTGCACCACGACCAGCTACGCGGACAACACCACCGCGTGGATCCTCGATCTGGTCGCCGAAGCCGCCACCGTGTCGGTCGACTGCGCCACCAACCCGAACCTGCCCGCCGACGCCGTATCGGATACCCGCAGCTTCTACGACGGGTCGACCACCCTGGGCGGCGCGCCCACCGTGGGTGACGTGACCATGACCCAGCAGGCCAGTTCCTACATCGGGTCCACCCCGAACCTGATCACCACGGCGACCAGCACGGTCGACCAGTACGGCCGAACGCTGACGGCAACCAACGGCGACGGCAAGACCACCACCACCGCGTACACCCCGGCGACCGGAGCCGAACCCACTTCCGTCGCGGTCACCGACCCCATGCGGTTCCTCACCACAACGACCTACGACCCGCTGCGTGACCTGCCGCAGTCCAAAACGGACCCGGCGAAGTACGTGTCCAGCCAGCAGTACGACGCGCTGGGCCGTCTGACCGTGGCCAACCCGGTCGGTATCCCCGCAGCCACCAAGTACACCTACACGGTCTCCAACACCGGTCCCTCAGTGGTGGACACATACTCCGCCAACACGGACGGCACCACCTACCGGCTCTCCGAAACCCTCTACGACGCGCGGCTACGCGCCCGGGAAACACAGACCCAGACCCCGGACAACGGGCGCGACATCACCGACACCATCTACAACACGGACGGCTCGGTGTCCGAGACCACCGACCCCTACTTCACCAGCAGCGCGGTGTCCGCCACCTATGTACAGGCACAAGCTGGCCAGGTGCCCTCGGCCACCGGCTACGCGTACGACTCCGCGGGACGTAAGACCACCGCCACGGCGTACGCGTTGGGTTCGCCGACCTGGCAGACGACGTATGCCTACGGCGGGAACTTCACCACCACCGTGCCCCCACAAGGCGCCACCGCCACCACCACGTTTACCGACGCCCGCGGCAACACCACGGACCTGTACCAGTACCACGCCGGGGTACCGACCGACCCGGTCAATGACCCACCCGGCGACTACTCCGCCACCCACTACGCCTACACGCCGGCCGGCAAACAAGCCTCTGTCGCGGACGCGGCCGGCAATAGCTGGTCCTACCAGTACGACCTGCTCGGCGAACAGACCACGGCAAAGGACCCGGACACCGGCACCACCACCACGGCTTATGACAATGCCGGCCTGGTCACCTCGGCCACCGACGCGCGCGGCAAGCAAACCACCACCACCTACGACAACGACGCACGCAAGACCGCCCAGTACGACACCACCGGTAATGTCGCGCCAGCGGCCGGCAACAAGATCGCCGCATGGACCTACGACACCGTCCTGGTCGGTATTTCCGGCAGCCGTAAGGCGGTGGGCTATCCCGCCTCCACCACCAGCTACACCGGCGGTGACACCTACACCCAAACGGTCCTGAACTACAACCTGCTCGCGAAACCAGGAACGCAGCGCACGACTCTCACCGGTACCGACGCCGGCCTGCTGCCCTCCGGTGGCCTGGTCACCGGCTACGGCTACACCGTCAACGGCATCTACTCCGGCCCGAACGACGCCGCTGTCGACGGGCTGCCATCCGAAGCCGCGGACATCGGGTTCGACCCGTTCGGTCAGCCCACCTCCCTGGGCAGTGCCATCGGCAGTTACGTCGAGGCGGTCGGCTATTCCGAATACGGCCAGCCTCGGATGTACACCCTGCCGGCCTCGAACGGGAACGTCTGGATCGCCACGCAGTACGACGACCAGACCCACGCGCCGACCGATATTCAAACCACGGATACCAATTCGTCCACCGTGGTGGACGACACCAGCTACACCTACGCCGGCAACGGGGTCTCGCAGGGCGCCGGGTTGGTCACCTCGACCACCGACAATCAGAACGCCGGTGCCACCGTCGACACCCAATGTTTCGGCTACGACTACGCCACTCGTTTGAACGCGGCGTGGACGGCGACGGATCACTGCGCCGGCACCCCGACTCCCGGCAGCAGTGCGAGCGTGGGCGGACCGGCGCCGTACTGGCAGTCCTGGACCTACGACCCGGCAGGCGACCGTGCCACCCAAACCGACCACGACACCGCCGGCAACACCACCAACGACACCACCACAACCAACACCTACCCGACCCCCGGGTCAGCCACGGACCAACCCCACACGCTGACCTCCAGCACCGCTACCGGCCCCCAAGCCGCCCAGGACACCGCGTCCTACACCTACGACCCGGCCGGTAACACCACCGGCATCACCGGCGGTGTTACCGGCAATCAAACCCTGACCTGGGACGACCAGAACCATCTGGCCAGCGACACCACGACCACCGGCACCAGCAACTACGTATACGACAGCAGTGGCAACCTGATCATCCGCCGCGACCCCGGTCAAACCACGATGTTCTTCGGTGACGAACAACTGGTGCTCAACACCACCACCAATACAGCCACCGCCACCCGCTACTACAACCTAGGCAGCGTTACCATCGCCACCCGTAGCTCCATCGTCGGCGGCGGCACCACCAACCCGGTCTACCTCGTCCCCGACCGACAAGGCACCGACCAGCTATCCGTCGACTCGGCTACCTACGCGGTCACCCGACGTCAATACCTGCCCTTCGGCCAAACCCGCGGCACCCCACCCACCACCTGGCCCGGCGGCGACACCGGCTACATCGGCGGCACCCCCGACCCCACGACCAGCCTGGAAAACCTCGGTGCCCGCGAATACAGCCCCGCATCAGGCCGGTTCCTCTCCGCCGACCCCATCCTCGAGTTGACCGACCCGACTCAGATGGGTGGCTACGACTACGCCGGCAACGACCCGGTCACCGGCAGCGACCCCTCTGGACTGCGGGTTGATGACTCCGTGCCAGGGCTCAACACCTATGTCGGGGCACCGGCGAATGATCAACGTACGCCGCAGATCCAGCACTACGCGCAATTGTCGACCAGAACCTGGTACGCCCACGCCGGGCAGCGAGCGTGGTGGCAGGCCTACAACCACAAACACATGCCGGTGGTGAGTCGGCCGCAGGCACCGCCACCCGCCCGCAACACTGCCGGCGGCAAGGCAGCTGGCGAGTTCCCCGCGAACGATCCGCTATTGACGAACAGTTCACCCACCGATTGGGGCGGTTTCTTTTCCACGTTGGGGCTCATCGCCCTCAACGTAGGTGCGTTCCTGACCACTCCCATCCCCGTCCTGGGCGAAGCCGACGACGCAGGTGTACTCGCGTTGGACGCGAGTGTCGTGGCCTCGGACGCGACCCGAGCCGACGAGGCTCTGTCCGCAGCCAGTCGTGACACGAGCAGCAGTCCGGCAGAAGATGCCACGTCGGCGTGCGCGAACAGCTTCGCCGGCACTACTCCAGTGCTCATGGCGGACGGCAGCAGCAAACCGATCGACCAGATCAAGGTCGGTGACATCGTCGACAACGCGGTGCCAGGTGCGGTGTCGGGTACGAGGGACCAGACACACACGGTCACCGCGGTACATGTGACCTACACCGACCACGACTACACTGACGTCACCGTCGACACCGAACACGGCCCGGCCACCATCACCGGCACCGCCCACCATCTCTATTGGGATGCCACCACCCACGCCTGGACCCTCGCCGACCAGCTCCACGCCGGAAACCAACTCCAAACCAGTGGTGGCGCCCCGGTCACGATCCTGGCGGTACGCGACTACACCACCGCGATGGTCACCTATAACCTGACCATCAACACCCTCCACACCTACTATGTCCTCGCCGGTCAAACGCCGGTCCTCGTACACAACTGCGGCGGTCTACCCGATCTGTCAGCTAGCCGTTCGCAGCTAGAAGCGAAATTCAAGCACGCTGGAGACTTCGGAGTTACTGAGAGTCGTGGCGCGGCAGGCTTCAAGTCGTATGGTCAGGCGGTACAGGACTTCGTCCAAGACCCAGCCACGACGCGATTCATGGGAACTTACAGAGGGAATTCAGCGATTCTCAACTACAACCTGGTGTCCAGGCTAGTCGTTATTCAGTCACCAGCTGGAGACTTCATCAGCGGCTGGCAGATGACTGCGGATCAGCTTCAGAACGTTATGCAGAACGGGAGCCTCGGCGGTGGATGAGTACTGGTGGGAGGCAGAAGGATGGCCTTCCGACCTTGGTCCGTATGTGATCCTGATCCGTACCTTTATCGAAGGGCGGATTGCCGCTCCGGAGTTCGAGACTCTTTATCTCGTCCTCTTCAAGCGTGATCCGACCCATCGTTCGGCGGACGTATTTGGGGTACTCGATAGGCTATTCGCAGATGTTGATAGTTATGTCCTGGATCCGACAGTTCGAGCAGAAGTTAATGGTCTTGACGTGGATCAACTTCGCTTGGGTGCCAGTGATGCTTTGGAACGGCTGAGGTCTCTCATCCAGGGTACGAATGGATGAATAACAGGAGAAATCTCCCGCCGGGCTGACCAGCTATCCGTCGACTCGGCTACCTACGCGGTCGCCCGAGGTCAATATCGCCGACCGATTGGGGCGGTTTCTTTTCCACGTTGGGGCTCATCGCCCTCAACGTGGGTGCGTTCCTGACCACTCCCATCCCCGTCCTCGGCGAAGCCGACGACGGTGCATGTGACCTACACCGACCACGACGGACCGAGGCAACTAATCTAAATGAGCAACTAGAAATGAAGCAGGCAATGTCCGATCCAGCGGCAGGTCTTCAGCCTCCAATCAAGATGTCGGACCCGAGGTGGCCAGCCAGTGACGGTTGGGTGAAGATGTCAAAGAATGTGAACGGCTCGGAAATTGACTATGACTGCAACACGGTGACTGGCGAAGTTGATGGCTTCAAATTCAAGTGATGGTGTGATGATTCTCAGGTGTTTGACGAATCAGGGCAGGGCGCCGGGGCCAATACATCGGGGTCTCTACTACTCAGAACGAGTGTCGTTCCAGGTCACGCCAGGTGAGAGCTACGAGGTGCATGGCCTAGCCTTATTCAACGGTGGCCTAGTAGTGTTGCTGAAAGACGAGACGGCATCGCCGAATTGGTACCCGATTGACATTTTCGAAACTGTTGACGGGTCACTGCCTGCAAACTGGAAGTTTTCGCTTCGGGAGGGCGGGGAGACGGGTTGCAGGCTCTGATTGGCTACCAAAGGCTCGTGGACGATCCTTTGCATTTCGAAGCACTCATCGAACGAGAACCGGATGCGCTTGAATTTTTTAATCGGCAAGCCATGGACCACGGGAGATGAAATACCTCGCAACTGTAGGGCGACTGTTTCTGAGGAACTGGTAGTTCATCAAATTGGTTCAGATTTGGCGAGTTGCGGCCCCGGACTATCCATTGCGCCACCCGCAGTTCCATCTGCAGGCGGCAGAACCACCAACCTGGACTACCTGGTCCTGACCGACAAAGCACCGACTAACTATGCGTCGACTCCGGCCACCTACGCGGTTGCGGTGCGGCAGGCAGCCAACTACTTCTAGAATTCGACTCCGCAGGCGACGCAATCACGTACAGGGAATGGGATGTCAATCCATATGTAAGGGTGTGAATCGTGGCGAAGAAAGGCTGGCTACGGGCTCAGGTGGCTCCGCCTACTACCCTGGTGATCGCTACAGGGATTTCGTTCAGATTCCATGATCGGGAGGTGCTCATGACCAAGGATACTGGGGGCTTGTTGCTGTCGGCTGAGCCACCGTGGGTCGTCAGGGCTGACCTTGAGAGCACGACCGTAGCTGCCTCATTGACTGCAGCTGGCAACGTCGGGATCGTTGTCGAACTCGACGGGAGTGCCACTACAACATCCGAGACACTCTTTGCAGCCTTTGCGCACATCCTGAAATTCCCCGATTATTTTGGCGCCAACTGGCCTGCGTTGAAGGACTGCCTGACAGATCTGGACTGGCTCCCGGCCGACTCATATGTCGTCGTTGTCAGGAACTCTGATCAGCTTCTCGCTGCAGAGCCGATAGAGCGCTCGTCGTTGCTTAAGGCCATGGTGAGCACCGGAGAAGAATGGGCGGCTGCTGTCGAATTAGGAGAGTGGTGGGACCGTCCGCCTCGACCGTTTCATCTAGTGCTTGATCAAGGGGTTGTTGTGTGGCCGAGAGTGCTGCTTGACCAGATTGGTGAGCTTGGTACATGAGTAAGGCGCCACGGCCCTAGCCGATGGTGCCTCTCCGTGTCTCAGGGACACGACCGCGAGCAATCCGGCAAGGGGCACGATGTCGGCGTCCAGCGAATAGCTGCGCCCGCGCAACACCCAGCCGCAACGATACCGACATCACTTGTTGGATACGGCTGGCCGCCATCACCGGCACGGCGCACCACCTGTACTGGGATGCCAGGACTCATGTCTGGACCCTCGCCGACCAGCTTCATGCCGGAGATGAGCTCCAAACCAGTAACGGTGTCCATGTCACCATCGCGATGGTAGACGACTACACCGCTACGATGGTCACCTACAACCTGACCATCGATACCCCTGCACACCTAACTACGTCGAAGCTGACACCACACCCGTCCTGGTCCACAATGACAACTGCGACGACAGCAACGGCTCACCAAGTGGCGCTGTTCGGTGCGGGTCATGGACGAGGGTGGTGGCCGGACAATTACGACCGAGTGAGCATCCCTGGGAAGTAAGCGTTCACGGGGATGTCTGTAGTCGTTTACAGGTTTGATTGGTTGGCCGTTGTTGCAGGCCCTCGCCGCTTCCTCGCGGCCAGCGGCTTCACTGATCGTTAGGGATCTCGGTCGGCGTGCTGCGCGGGGTGGATGCCGAGAGCCAGCTGTGGTTACCACGATCGGCGCTGTGACCAGGTGGGCCAGACTGCACACGCTCTTGGTCGCCATGCGGAGGTTGCGCGGGATCGGTCAGCCGGTGGATCTGGCTCAGGCGAGGGCGACCGGATTGGTCTGGTTGGCGAGATCCTGTGCTAGCAGCTTGAACGCCGGGTGTTCGCGGGGTTCCGCGACGTTGTATACCTGTGCCAGGATCTCCGCCACGGTCGACAGCACGTCGTGCGCGGCCAGCTTTGGGGGCCGGTAACAGCGTCCGACTTGCTTGTACAGCAGGCGGACCGGGATGGTCTGCTCGGCTCCGGGCGGCTCGGTGACGGTCGGCTGTTGGTAGTCGACGGCGAGTTGGTGGAAGCCGATGGACCGGAACGGGGTGCTGTCGGTGTTGGTGGCGACCTCGATGTACCAGCCTTGGACGGTTGGTTGGTCGCGCAGCATCTGCTCTTCGATCCGTGCGACCAGTGTGCGTAGTCGGCCGGTGTGGTGCAGCGTGTCGGCCAGTACCAGGTAGCCGGCGAAGCCTGCGGTGGACAGGGTGCGGAACGACGCGAGCCCGTCGATGGGGGCGTCTTCGGCCGACCGCAGTGACCACAGATGGTAGCTGCCGCCGTCGGCGAGGGCCTGCAGGAAGTCCGCTTCCGCCACGGCGAGTCCGCTGTTGCCGAACGCCGCCCAGTACCGGCGCATTGTCGGTGCGAAGTCCACGTCGTCCGGTCCGGTGATCTCCCGGATGTGCAGCGGTCGGTCAGGGTCGCGGCCGACGTAGGTGGCCAGTGGCACGGTCGGGACGGTGTCGCATCGGTCGAGGTGTGCGGCCATCTGGCGGTAGTCCGCGGAGTCGGCCGGCCGGTCGATGCGTATCGCCCAACGTAGGTACTCGTGTATGAATCGCAACACCGTTGTTGATGGGAGCGCGGCTGACCAGTCCGGTCGCAGCGGCTTGGCGATGACTATCAGGTTTGTCACGGCCGCGGTGTCCTCGGCCAGCGCCGGCTGCACGTACGGGAAGTCCAGGCCGGCGTAGCCCCATCGGTGCCAGATCAGCGCGCGGGCGGTCGGGTCGAGGTTGTCCCGAACGTTCGACGGCGCCAGCGGGTCGTTCATTTCGGCGACGACCGCGTCCAACGGGCGGCCGGTGAGGCGGCGCGCGTCCTCGGCCAGTAGCTGTTCGGTTCGGGTGAGCACCTGCCGTCCGATTCCGGACTGCCTTGCGTCGGGGGCCACGAACAGGAACTCGATCACGCCGACGTTGGGCTCGGCCAGGTAATCCACGACCGAGCCGCCCACCAGTCGACCGTCCAGCCACGCCAGCAGAATGTGGTAGTTGTTGCGCCCGTACCAGCCTCGGGCCTTCCGGCCGAGATAGTCGATCATGTTCGGTAGCGACTCGCGCTCGTCCGGGTCGGGGAATTCATTTGTGTATAGCGTTTTGTAGAAATCCGTCAGCGTGGCTATGTCCTCGGCCGAGTCGGTCAGGCTGCGAAAGTCGATCATTGGGTTACCTCGTCGGTGGCTGCCAGGTCCGCGGCCGCGAGTCTCTCGGCCGCGAGCCGCTTCCTTGCCGCGCGCTTCTCGGCCGCCAGCCTGTCGGCGGCGTCCGCTACCTCGAGGCTGTCTAGGTAGCGGTCGAGCAGGACCGGCAGGCCGCAGGCCGAGTACACGCCCTGTGATCCCTTCGGTGGCTCCAGACTCAGTCGGCCGGCGTCGCGCAGTTTGCTGAACCTTTCTTCCTGCCGCATCAGTTCCCCGATGGCCTCACCAGGTGGCGGTGGCCACTCTATCGGTGCGCCGCAGCCGCAGTCGTCGATCGCGCAGCCGTACCGCAGGCTGATGTCCTTCTCGGCATCCAGCATCCGTTCGAGGGACAGGCAGGACTTCGTGATCAGGTGCGCCTTCAACGCGCCGTACGTGTAGTCCTCGGCGAGATTGCCGTGTTCGAAGAAGATCACCATGTTCCGCCATGGCTCGTCGCGATGCAGCGGACCGCCCTGCGCGTCGCACAGGACGAAGCAGACCCAGATGTACGCCGAGTAGTAGCGGCGTGCGACCTGTTCCGCGGTACCTCCTGCTGGCCGCATGTCGGTCTCCTGCAGGACCAGTTGTCCGCCCTTCCGGTTGAAAACCGGCTGCTGCGCCGGGCAGATGTCCGGATGTTCGACCGCGGGTATCCAGGCGAGCCGTCCCCGGACCCTGGCGCGGCGCGCCATCGGCGCATTGCCGCCGTTGTCCGTCTTCGGTGGTAGGAAGGCATTGTCGGACCCCGCCACGTCGCTGTTCAGCAGGGAGATCGAGTTGTTTTCGTCGCCGTAGCCGAACTGCACCAGTTTGACGCCCTTCCAACGGTCACAGGTGCCGATCGGAATGCTCGGGCCCCACATCAGCCAGCAGTCGAACAGGAACAGTTGCAGGCCTCGGATAGATGCTTTCATCGGATCGTCGGTGCGGCCGAACGTACGGCCGTATGCCCGGATGATCGGTCGCCAGTCCTCGTCGAAGTGTGAGTAGAGGCCGGTGATCAGGTGCAGCGGTGCGATGAACCCCTCGGCCACCTCGACCATCGAGACGAAGGTATAGGCGTCGACACCGAGCTTCCGGTACCGGGTGCCGCGCGCGTCGAAGTAGCGCCGGATACCCTCCTCCGCCTCGTACAGATCGAAGCACGTTTCCACCGGAATGATCGCCCGGGTGCTGGCCGTATCGTCCAGTAGTTCACTGAGTCGTTCGCGCGCCGACCTGCGCCATGCCCCGAGTTCCGACTGGTAGTCCTGGCAGGTCTCCCGGTACTTCTGGTCGTTGGCGAACTCGAATCGTTCTGGGCGTTTCGGGCGTGGCTTGAGGAGTTCCGCCTCGATCCACAGGCAGGTGGCCCGGAAGATGGTCCTCGGCTTGATGTAGATCATGAAGCCGCTCGCGCGGGCCACACCGCGCACCCAGGCGAAGGAAGCCTCACGGTAGACCGTTTTCGTCAGTAATCGAGCCGACGGGACCAATTGAAACAATATGAGTAGGAGTGCGCCCGCGGCAGCGACCTCGAAGTCGTAGTCATTGATGATGATGCTGTTCAATGATGATTCCCCCGGTCGACGGAAGCGTAGACGATACCCGACGGCGGCCTAATCATATGCGCGTGCCGACCCGTGGCACAAACGGATACCGACCCCGATCACCCCGACAGTGATGTTATGGAGCGACGGTCGGCGCAGTTCAGGTTGTGAGTGCGGGGGCGAGACCGAATGTCGGTACCAGGCTGGGATCGTTGAATGAGGTGATGCGGGCGATTCGGGTGTCGGTCAGGGTCAGGACCTGGACGCCGTATGCCTCGTACCGGTCCTCGCTCGCGCGTTGGTAGACGACGGCGGCGGGTTGGCTGTTGGCGCGGGTGGGCACCATGCGCCACTGGTCCTTGCCGCGTAGTACGCGGCTGGCCAGGAATCCGACGACGGCCTGCCGGCCGGTGAACCAGGTCGGGATCGGCGGCATTTCCAGTTCCACGTCGGCACGCAGCAGATTCACCAGCGCGTCGGGGTCGGCTCGGGTGAACGCGTCGACGTAGCTGTCCAGCAGGGTTTTGTCCGCCGGCTCGATCAGATCGTCCTGGACCGGTCCGGCCTCGGCGAGGCGGGCGCGGGCGCGGCGTAGCGCGCTGTCCACGGCCGCGGTTGTCGTGTCCAGCATCTGGGCGACCTCGGTTGTCCGGAACGCCAGCACATCGCGCAACGTCAGTACGGCCCGTTGCCGGGCGGGCAGGAACTGGAGTGCGGCGATGAAGGCCAGCCGCACTCCGGTCTTGCCAGCCACGATCACCGCCGGGTCGTTCGCGCCGAACAGTGCGTCGGGCGCGGGCTGTAGCCACGCCACCGACGGCTCGCGCGGGGCCACGGCCACCCGGTGATCGTCAGCAGGCGCGCCGAGTCCGGAGGGCAGCGGCCGCCGCGAGCGTGTTTCCAACGCCGTCAGGCAGGCCATGGTGGCGATCTTGTACAGCCACCGCCGCACCGACGAACGGCCCTCGAACCGGCCGAACCCGCGCCACGCGCGCAGATAGGTCTCCTGCACCAGGTCCTCGGCGTCGTGGATCGAGCCCACGATTCGGTAGCAGTGCGCGAGCAGCTCCGGCCGGAACGGCTCCGCCAGTGCGGCGAACTCGGCGTCCGTTGGCATCGCGGCTTCTCTCGGGGTGCGGTGGCGTTCACTGTAGGTGGCTGGTCAGCTGATCGGGCGTAGTCCTGTGCCGTCGACCTGGTATTCCGGGGCGCTTGCGGGGTCCCCGGCGAGGTCCAGGACGGCCTTGGCGACCTGCTCGGGGGTGAGGATCGGCTGGCGGCCTTCGATGAAGGTGTCCCGGTCGACACCCTGGCGTGCGGCGTAGCCCGCAACGCCGACCGAGCCGAGGCCGGTGGCGGGTGTCAGCTGCGGCAGCAGCGTGATGAACCGGATGTCCAGGCCGGCGCTTGTCGACTCGTCGGCCGCGTACCCGCGGAGGTAGCGGATGGCGGCCTTGGCGCTGGCGTATCCGCCGGACAGCGGGGATCCGCCGAGCGCGGCGCCGCTGGACATCGCGAGGACCACGCTGCCCGGCGCCAGCGGTTCCCGTAGCGCCGCTCGGATCCACGTGAAGACGTGCCGGGTGTCGGTGTGCCAGTTGCGGCTGAAGGTTTCCCAGGTCTGCTCGTGCACGGGTGCCATGTGCGGGGTGGCGCCGGCGTTGAGGACGAGCAGGCTCGGGCGGTGTGCGCGGATCACGTTCTCCGCGAGCGTTTCGCCGGTGGCGTCGGCGGCGACGGGCGTGAAGCCCGCGCCGAGTTCGTCGCGTACGGCCCGCAGTTCCTGTTCGTCGCGCGCGATGCCGATGACGTGGGTACCAGCGGCGACGAGCGCGGCGGCGACGGCGCGTCCGAAGCCGCGGCTGGCACCGGTGACTACGGCGGTCTGGACAGAATCGGACATTGGACACTCCGGAGTGATTGGTCGGGGTTCGGTCCAATCAAGACCGGCCGCGGGCGCAGAATCCGTCGCCGCATTCGACATCGGTGGAGTGATGTGGGTCACAGGTGGCACCGGGGCTGTGCTGCCGGACGCGTAACAGGCGGGCCCGCGCCCACGACAGTTTGGTATGGACCTCACGTGGGAAAGTTGGTCGCGTGGCATCCGTCCGCACGGGCTGCTGTGCGGGCTCCTGATGCTCATCTGGGCCTACTGGGTACGTGACTGGGATGCGCCGGTTCCGCTGATCGCGGTGTTCCTGTTTTTTCCTTACTCTGTCCTGTCAGGGTTTCTGGCCGCGCGCCGCGATGGTGTCGACGCTGGCATGGCGGCTGGTCTCGCGACCGCGGTGACCGCGCACGTCATGGTTTTCTCGGTGACCGTTGTCTACGCGGTAGCCATCGAGCAGCCCTGGCAGATACCGGTCATCTGGTTGGCGATCGGGGTGTTCTTGGTGGGCTTCACCGCGCTGATGGGCCTGTTCTGCGGCCGCTTGGGCGCCGAGCTCGCCAGGTTTGGTCGTTCGCCGTCGTCCTGACTGCTTGGTCGCTCGGCTATGTGAGATCCAGACGGGCGGCGGCCGACCGGAGGTGGGTCAGCGCTCGGTGCTGGGCCACCCGGACCGCGCCCGGGGTGGAGCCGACCGCCTCCGCGGTTTCGGCCGCGGACAGGCCGACGACCACTCGCAGCGTGAGGATCTCGCGCTGCGATGGGGTCAGGACCTGCATCAGGTCGGCCAGTTGTGCGCTCAGTTCGCTGCGCAGGAGTCGCTGTTCCGGGCCGGCTTCGGTGGTCGGCTCCTCCGGTGGGTCGGCCATCGGGTCGACTCGGTTGCGGCCGGTGGCCCGGTGCGCGTCGGCCACCTTGTGTGCCGCGATGCCGTACACGAACGCCAGGAACGGGCGGCCCTGGTCGACGTAGGTGGACAGCGACGTGAACACCGCCATGCACACCTCCTGGGCGACGTCGTCGGCCGCGGCGAACGAGCGCTCCTGGCGGCCGATCCTGGCCCGGCAGTACCGCAGCACCAACGGCTGTACCAGCGCCAGCAGTCGGTCGGTCGCGGCCCGGTCGCCTGCTACCGCCGCGTCCACCACGATGGCCAGGTCGATCGCCACGTCCGCGTTGCTGTGGCGGCGTACGGGTCCGACAGTGAGTACCGCTGGTGTGCTGGACGTGATCGTGATGCCGGCCGACTGCCGGCCCGTCGGGCTGGAGGTGTCTTGCGCGACCGAACTGAGCCTCATGGTCGTGGACCCCATTTCTCGCGACCGTTCGCCACGTGTCACCTGTGCCATCCGCGCGCTCTGCGTTTGTGCTCGCACATCGTGGCCGACTTCGCGGGGCCGTCTCTAGGGTCTTTGGACACCTAGGGTCACTCATTCACCCAAAAGGGTGAGGAAGTTGATCTCTGAGGACACGATCTCACGTTCAATCGTGACTTTAAGTAGTGGATGGGTAGATCAAGCCTGCGTTTTGAGGCGGGCGGCTTTGGTTGTCAGGTAGTGGTGGCGCCGTCGCCAGTGGGCGTTCTCGACATGAACTCTCAGTCGCGTCCCTGCCAGGTGCTGACGCACGCTTCGTTGCCCTCCGCGTCGGCCAGGACCCACCATGCCGGCGCGTGTTCGTCGGACACCAGGACGCCGCCCGCGTCGAGTGCGGCGCGAATGCGGGCCGGTGCTTCGTCGTGCGGGACGGAGACATCGACGTGGATCCGATTGCGTTGCGGGCGCGGTTCGGTCATCTGTTGGAACCAGATCGCCGGGCCCTGCCCGACCGGGTCGACCAGGTCGCCGTCGTCGCCGACGTAGGCCAGTACCGCTCGCCAGAACGGCAGGACGGCGGGGATGTCCAGCGCGTCGATGCCGATTTCCAGCAACTGCACCGACCGGCCGCGCGGTCCTGGCGCGGGCACGGCCGCCGAGATCCGTGCTGCCAGCGCCAGGTCAGCGCTGAGGATCAGGTCGACGCGGTCCGGTCGCGGGTCGACGCGCAGCTGTTCGTCCGCGTCCGAGCCGCAGGCCGCGACCGCGGCGGCCGCGATCTCGATCGAGTGAGCCAGTGAGGTGCTGGGCACCGACATGCACAGGGTGCCCAGCACGTAGCGCCAGCCCAGTGGGTCGGCTCCATCCGAGATTGCTTGGCGGGTAAGTGACACATCACGCTCCATAGAAGTCAAATTGGCTGTCCACAGCAAACAGGGTTGTCCACAGCTTCCCGGCAAACAACCCTTTTGGGGCTTGACAAACGGTACGTTGGAAATGGGACGCCCCCCGCGGAGTGGTGGGGCCTGCCTGCTTCCGGTCGGTGAGGTGGGGCCTGCCTGCCTCCGGTCGGTGAGGTGGGGGCTGCCTGCCTCCGGTCGGTGAGGTGGGGGCTGCGGTGCCTCCAGTCGGTGAGGTGGTGAGGGTATCGGCCATCGGTGACAAATCTGGGGGGCGTGCCAGGATGATCGGATGAATCCGTTGCGAATCGGTGTGCTTGGTGCGGCTCGGATCGCGCCGAATGCGCTGCTCAAGCCGGCCAGCGCACGTGAGGACGTGGTGGTCGCCGCGGTCGCGGCTCGCGATCGGGGGCGTGGGCAGGACTACGCGACCAAGCACGGCATTCCGACCGTGCACGACAGCTACGAGGCACTGCTGGCCGACCCGAGCCTGGACGCGGTCTACAACCCGCTGCCCAACGGCCTGCACGGCCGCTGGACCATGGCCGCACTCGACGCCGGCAAGCACGTGCTGTGCGAGAAACCGTTCACCGCCAACGCCGACGAGGCCAAGGTGGTGGCTGCCGCGGCCGCGAAGTCCGGTCTCGTCGTGATGGAGGCGTTCCACTACCGCTACCACCCGGTCGCGCTGCGCATGCTGGAGATCGTGACGTCCGGCCAACTCGGCGCGCTGCGGCACGTCGAGGCCAGTGTCTGCTTTCCGCTGCCCCGGTTCCACGACATCCGCTACCGGCTCGACCTGGCCGGCGGCGCGATGATGGACGCGGGCTGTTACGCGGTGCACATGGTGCGGCTGCTCGGCGGCGGCGAGCCGGACGTGGTGTCCGCGAAGGCGGAACTGCACGGCGCGGACGTGGACCGCGCGATGCGTGCCGAACTCCGGTTCGCCGGGGGGCACACCGGCCGGATCAGGTGTTCGCTGTGGTCGACCGACCTGCTGCGGATCAGCGCGCGGGCGGTGGGGGAGCGCGGCGAGCTGAAGGTCCGCAATCCGCTCGCGCCGCAGGTGGGGCACCGGATCTCGGTGCGCACGAACGACGGCCGCCGGACCGAGCACCTGGCCCGCAGGCCCACGTACGCCTACCAGTTGGACGCGTTCGTCGGTGCGGTGCGCGGACGGCGAACCGGTGCTCACCGACCCGGCCGACGCGATCGGGAACATGAGCGTGATCGACGCGGTCTACCGGGCCGCCGGGCTCGTGGTGCGCCAGCCGAGCTGACCCACGGCCACAGGTTCCCCTCACGGTCGGCACAGTCGGCGCACAGTATCGACACACACGCTGGTTGACATGGACCAGCAGACACCGAGGGGCGCCAGGGAGCGCGGCCTGCGCAGGGCAGGCCTGATCACCGCGATGCTCGCCGCGGCGGGCGTGGTCGGATCGGGCGCGGTGGCGGTGCTCGCACACGCGGACACCGTGGCGAAGAGCAGCAGCACGTCGACGTCGACCAGCACGTCGACCACCAGTACGCCGACCGTCAACGTGGGTAGCGGGTCGGTCCCGCAGGCCCAGTCGTCCGGGTCGTGATCCGCATGTCGACACTGTTGCCGGTCGGCCCGGACACCGCGCAGTGGCCGATCTGGAGCACCACGGCGCGCATCGTCGTCCGCGACCCGGACGCCCTGCCGGCGGCCCGGCGGATCGTGGACTCGGTGCTGGCGGCCGTCGACGACGCGTGCAGCCGGTTCCGTCCCGACTCCGAACTGCGCGGACTCGAACGGGCGCCCGGCCGGCCTGCCGAGGTCAGCCCGCTGCTGGCGGCGCTGATCGACGCCGCGCTCACCGCGGCCGAGTGGACCGGCGGCGACGTCGACCCGACGATCGGCATCGCCATGGTGTCGCTGGGATACGACCGGGACCTGGCTGTCGTCGACACGGAGGGCAGCGCGCCTGTCGTGGTTCGGCGAGCGCCCGGCTGGCACCAGATCCGGCTGCACGGCGACGAGGTGACGATCCCGCCGGGCGTGCGGCTGGACCTTGGCGCGGTCGGCAAGGCGTTCGCGGCCGACCTGTGTGCCACCCTGGTGCACACGTTCTGCGAGACCGACGTGCTGGTCAGCCTTGGCGGCGACATCGCAACCGCGGGCAACGGCCCGGACTGGCAGGTGCTGGTGTGCGACGGTCCGGATCAGCCGCGCTGCACGGTCGCGCTGGCCGCCGGGATGGCCATGGCCACGTCGAGCACGATCAGCCGCCAGTGGCGACGCGGTGACCGACTGCTGCACCACGTGCTCGACCCGCGGACCTGTCAGCCGGTGGATCCGGTGTGGCGCACGGTATCCGTGGCCGCACCGTCCTGTGTGGACGCCAACACGGCCAGCACGGCCGCCCTGGTGCGGGGGTTGTCGGCGCCTGCTCGGCTGGACCGGCCGGGGCGGTTCGTCGCGGCGGACGGCTCGGTACTCACCGTCGGCGGTTGGCAGGAGGACGGATCATGACGAACGCGTTATGGTACCTGGGCCGTGGCACCGGTGTGGTGACGTTGGTGCTGTTCAGCGTGGTCGTGGCACTGGGCATCGCGACCCGGTCGGCTCGCCCGGTGTTCGGCCTGCCGCGGTTCGCCGTGGAGTGGGTGCATCGGGGTGCCAGCCTGTTGTCGCTGGTGTTCCTGGCCATCCACGTCGGCACGATGCTGTTCGACCCGTACGCGCCGCTGCGACTGCTGGACGTCGTGCTGCCGTTCGCCGGCCCGTACCGGTCGTTCTGGCTGGGGTTGGGCACGATCGCGGCGGAACTGCTGGTCGCGGTACTCGTCACCAGCCTGCTGCGGCAGCGCATCGGCCGCCGCGTGTGGCGGTTCGTGCACTGGGCGGCCTACCTGTCGTGGCCGGTGGCCGTGGCGCACGCGCTGGGCACCGGCACGGACAACGGCAGCCTCTGGCTGTGGCTGGTCGCCGCGGGCTGCGTCGGCCTCGTCGTGGCCTGTGTGGCCTGGCGGCTGTCCACCGGATTCGCCGCCCGGCCCCGCGAGGTCGTCGCCAAGGAACTGGCCGGTGTCCGATGACCACGACGATGACGCACCCCGGACCGTTGCTGTCGCTCACGGCGTCGAGCCTGTCCGAACATGTGCGGCGCACCGGGCAGTTGCCGTGGCAGGGACCGGGCGGCCGGCTGATCGGGCTGCTGGAACGGGCCGGGCTGACCGGCCGTGGTGGCGCCGGCTTCCCCACGTGGCGCAAGCTGGCCGCGGTGGCGATCGGCGAGCGGCCGGTGGTGATCGGCAACGGCGCGGAGGGCGAACCGGCCAGCGCCAAGGACCGCACCCTGCTGACCGGGGCGCCGCACCTGGTGCTGGACGGGCTGCAACTGGCCGCGGAGGCGGTCGGCGCCGCGGACTGCTATCTCTACGTGCCCGCAAGGATCGCCGACCGGATGCGGCAGGCGATGGCCGAACGGTCTGGCCGCGACCGGTTCGCGGTGACCCTTGTCGAGGCGCCGGACACGTTCGTCGCGGGCGAGGAGTCCGCGGTGATCGCCAGGATCGCCGGCAGGCGAGCGCTGCCGACGGACAAGGTCGACCTCGTCGTGCGGTCCGGGTTGCGCGGCAGGCCGACGCTGGTGCAGAACGTGGAGACCCTGGCCAACCTGGCCGTGATCGCCCATCGTGGCCCTGCCGCGTTCCGCCGGTCGGGCACCGAGGCCGAACCGGGCTCGTTCCTGGCCACGATCGGCGGAGCCGTTGCCGTGCCAGGGGTCTACCAGGCGCCGTACGGCATTCGCCTTGGCGCCCTGCTGGATTTGGCCGGTGGCCCGGCGACACCGTTGTCGGCGGTGCTGGTCGGCGGCTACCACGGCGCCTGGCTGCCGATCGCGGACGCGGTGTCCGCGCCGATGTCCCGGGCCGGCCTCGCACCGTTCGACGCGACACCGGGTGCCGGTGTGGTGCACGCGCTGCCGGCGTCGTACTGCGGTCTTGTCGAGACGGCCCGGATCACCGGCTATCTGGCCGAGCAGAGCGCACGGCAGTGCGGGCCGTGCCGCAACGGCCTGCCGACGATGGCCAGGACGTTGCACCGACTGGCCGTGGGCGAGCGGGATCCCCGGCTGCCCGACCAACTCGCGCGACTCGCGGCGCTGGTGGTGAACCGGGGCGCGTGTCATCACCCGGACGGCACGGTCCGGTTGGTGCGCAGCGCGTTGCGCGTGTTCGCCGCCGAGATCGACCTGCACCTGGCCGATCGATGCTCCACAGTGGAGGGACGTCGATGAGACTGCACGTTGACTGGACGGTGTGTGAGGGCAGGGGTACCTGCGTCGAGTTGCTCCCCGAGGTGTTGGACGCGGACCCGTGGGGCTACCCGATGCCGAGAGACGGCAGCCGACAGCCCGACGTCCCACCGGAACTGGAGCCCTACGCCCGGCGGGCCGTCGCCTACTGCCCGCGGCTGGCGCTGCGGCTGGTGCCGCCGAATCGATGAGCCCATGGGCTGGTGCCCGACCGGGACAGGGTGGCCGGGCACCAGCGTTTCAGGGCACCTGCCGACGGCTCGCCGGCAGGCCGTCGACGATCGGGTCAGCAGGTCCGGGCTGGACAGGACAGGCAGGCACGAACGCGACCGCTCGGCACCCGGCGCGGCCAGGTCACGACGGTCTCGCGACCGGGGTCCCCGTGCCAGGTGGGTTCCCTCGGTCACCATGTGGATCACCGCTTGCCCGTGTGCTTGGCACCCTGCCAGAGGGTGTCGTCCCCGGCGGTGCGGTGTATCGCGGACAGCCTTTCCAGGTTGGTCAGTAGCTCGGACATGTCACTATTGTGGCGAAAGCCTCTGACAATTTCGCGCGAATTTCGCCGCGGGCGGACGGCATGCGCCAAACCTGGACTCAGCAAGCAATTGCCTTTGGATTATACGCGGGTGGCATCGACCGTGCCACTTATTTACCGTGGATTCTAATTACTGAACTGGTGGTATCCGATTCAGTCTGCCGAGCCCGGCCACCGCCCGGCTGCGTCGCGCGTCCTCATGGCTGACCGGCCGGTCCGGCCGCCAGCCCGAACTGAACACCACACCCGGTTCGATCAGGTCGTAACCGTCGAACAGCGCGGTCACCTGCGCGGGCGTGCGTAAGTGCAGCGGGTGCGTGCTGTTGGTGTACAACGCGATGGCCTCGCTCACCGCCCCCGGCCAGAACTCCGGCGTCAGGCTGTGCGCCAGCGCCAGGTAGCTGCCCGGCACGCAGGCCGCCCGGTAGGCCGCGACGATCCCGGCCGGGTCGTCCGCGTCCGGGACGAACGGCAGCACCTGCAGCATCAGCAGGCCCAACGGCTGGTCGAAGTCCAGCAGCCGGTGGGTCTCCTGGTGCGACAGCACCAGGTCCGAGTCCCGCACGTCCGCGTGGATCACGGCGGCGTTGTCGTTGCCGGCCAGCAGTCGCCGGGACTGGGCCACCGCCACCGGCTCGTGGTCCACGTACACCACCCGGCACGCCGGATTGATGTCCTGCGCGATCTCGTGCACATTCCCGACCGTCGGAATACCGGAACCGAGATCGAGGAACTGTTTGATGCCGGCCTCGACGACCAGGTAACGCACCACGCGCTGCAGGAACGCCCGGTTGTCCCTGGCGAACGTCCTGGTTTCGGGCAGCATGGCCAACACCTTCTCGGCCGCCTCCCGGTCCACCGCGAAATTGTGCGCGCCACCGAGGTAGTAGTCGTACATCCGGGCCGGATTGGCCTTGCTCAGGTCGATCCGCTGCGGCACGTCGAACCGGCCCGACCGCTCGGGTTCCCTGCCGTCCTGCTGACTGTCCACGTACCGACCTCCCGGATATCCCGGCCGGGACCCTAGCGTGTCGCGGCCAACTGGGTCAGCTCCGCGATCGCCGGCACGTCGGCCCATTCGCGCAGCCGATCCAGTTCGCCGCGGACCACGGCGGCGTCCGCGGCACCGGCCAGTTCCAGCGCCTCGAAACCGACGGCAGCGGCCAGTTCCAGTTCGCCACACCTGGCGTGCGCCAACGCCAGTTTCGCCGTGTGCACGCCCTGCTCCCAATGGCAGACGAGGCCCCAGTTGGGCCGAATGTCGTGGTACTGGGCGATCGCGTCGCGCGGCCGGTCCAGCGCCAGCAGGCAGGCGGCCCGTTGCAGGTCCGCGTGGTGGCGGGTGTAGCAGTAACCGATCTCGTACTCGTCGCCCGCGACCGGCTCGAACCCGTCGGCCAGCGTGACCACCTGGTCCAACCGGGACAGGCAGGCCACGTCGTTCCCGGCGCGTGCGTAGCCGCGGGCCTCCTGCTGCAACGCGACGGCGCGCACCCGTTCGGTCACGCCCTGTTCGCGCTGTGCCGCCCTTGCCAGCCCGATCACGCGGTCCGCGTCACCGTCCACTTCGGCCAGTTGGCTCATCCGGACGAACGCGTAGGCCACGATGTCGCGGTCGTCCGCTGCCTGGCCCTGCTCCAGCGCCCGCGCGGTCCACTGGCCCGCGCCGGTCAGGTCGCCGTTCTCCTCGTGCAGCCAGCCGTAGAACTCCGCGTAGAGCGCCGCGATCCGCAGCATGTCCCGCCGCAGCGCACCGCGTGCCGAGCGGCGCAACCGGTCGGCCAGCTGGTAGAGCTGGCGGACCGCCGGCATCAGTGGTTCGGATCGCCGCCAGTTGTCCGCGTCGTTGAGGATCCGCCGCGTGATCATCAGGTGGCTGACCAGTTCCGGCGCCACCGGGTCGGTGCCGACCAGGTCGTCCGGCACGCCGAACAGCCCGCCGGGCCGGGCCGGTGCCCGGCCCACCGGTGCCGGCGTCGCCGGGTCGGCCAGGCCGAGCAGGCGCGGCGGTATGCCGAGCAGTTTGTGCAGTGTGCGCAGAATGCGCAGGTCGTAGGCCAGGTTGCTGCCCGACTCCAGCCGCGAGATCGCCGACTGGGAGAACCCGGCCAGCGCGCCGAGCTCCTCCTGTCGAAGGCCGTGCGCCTTCCTGGCGATCGCCACCACGGTGCCCGGCGCGCCCGCCGCGACGGCCGCCCTGACCTCCCAGGACTGCCAGAGCGAAGCCGGCAGCGGCGGCAGTTCCGGTACCCCGGCGTGCGGCAGGTCCATGGGGACATCGTGGCATTCCCCGACCGGCTTCGGTATTACCGTTGCGTGGACTGTGAGCGAATGTGAGTCCGCTCTGTTCAGGCAGCCGTCGCCTTGCGGCGCGGCGTTGACCTCGTGGGTCTTCCCGTGGCGGTACCCGCTGCCCGCGCGGTGCGGGTCTGACAAGGGTTTCCATCGGGCTCGTTTTCTGTCGCCCCGCAACTCGGGGAGGACATGCCACCGGTCACCTCGCCCACGAGCTGGGCGAGGTTCCGGGCGGCGTTCACATCGCGATCAAGCACCAGAAAGCAATGCTCGCAGCGGAACACCCGTTCGGACAGGCACAGTTTGGCTTTCACCGCGCCACAACCCGAACAGGTCTTCGATGATGGGTACCAGCGGTCCGCGACATGTACGCGGCCACCGGCCCACCGCTTTGTACTCGATTTGGCGACGCAACTCGCCCATCCCGACCCCGGCGATCCGCCGGGCCAACCGCCGGTTGCGCAGCATCCCAGCGACGTTGAGGTCCTCGATCACGATCGTGCCGTAGCTTCGCACGAGGCGGGTCGTGAGCTGGTGCAGGCCCTCGCGGCGGGCGTTGGCCACCGCGGCATGCAAGCGCGCGACGCGGGCCCGGGTCTTGCGCCACCGCACCGACGGGACCTGGCGGGTGCGCCTGTCCGGCCCCCGACGCCGACAGGCTTGACGCTGCAACCGGCGCAGCTCCCGCAACGCCACCTCAAGATGCTTCGGGTTGGCGATGACCTCACCGGTCGACAGCACAGCCAAGGATTTGGTCCCGAGGTCCACACCGACCACCGCATTCGGCCGGCTGGGTGCCGGGTATGCGCG
>CAVPCF010000061.1:0-5216 GCA_963702275.1 Candidatus Melainabacteria bacterium | reverse complement strand
ATCCGGGCCGTCGCCGACGCCCTGGATCTGGCCCGCGTCCGCGACGGCGCCGACACCGTCACCCACAAGTCGGGCCGGGACGTCGTGACAGCGACGGACGTCCGCATCGAGGACCAGGTGCGGCGCTGCTGGGCACGGCGGTCGTCGGCGAGGAACGCGGCGGCACTGCGACCGACCGGTACTGGCTGGTCGACCCGATCTGCGGAACCCGCAACTACGCATCCGGCATCCCGCTGTACTGCGTAAATCTGGCGCTGGTCGAGGCCGGGACGGTGACGCTGGCGGTGGTCGGCGACCCGTCCACCGACGAGGTACTGGTAGCCCAGGCAGGTCACGGCGCATGGGCGCTGACGGCCGACGGCGATATCCGGCGGCTCCGGGCGAGCCCGGACACGGAGACGGTGGTGATCGAGGACAGCCACGCCGAGGGCGCCCGACGCGACCAGGCCGCTCGGTTCGTGGCGGCGGCGGTCCGGGCCGATCGCTGGGACCTGCGGTCGCTGAGCACGACGCTGTCGTTGGCCTACGTGGCGGCGGGCCGAGTGTCCGGTTACGCCCTGTTCTGGACGTCAGCGGTGCACGCGGCAGCCGGCAGCCTGCTAGCCACCGAGGCCGGCGCGATCGTGACCGACCTGGCCGGGCGTCCATGGACGATCGACTGGACTCGCTACTGGCAGCGGCCGACGCGGACCTACACGCCCAACTGCTGGGCATGGCCCACCAAGCCGAGGTGCTCTGATGCGCCGACGTGGCTTGTACCGACTCTGTTCGAAAGGCGGTGCGGATGACGCCGCGACTCCGTTGGCCAGGCTCCGTACCGCCCTGCGCGGCCCGGACGACCCCCATCAGCGACTGCTGACCCTGTCGACCATCGTCAACACCATCGGCATGGGTATGTTCCTGTCCGCCGGCACGATCTTCCTCATCCGCTCCGCCGGCCTCAGCCCGACCACTGCCGGTGTCGGCCTCACCGTGGGCTCGCTGTTCGGCTTCGGGGCTGGCGTGTTGATCGGCGACCAGGCCGACCGCCGTGGCTCGCGCGAGGTCGTCATCGGCTCGATGATCATCGAGGCCGTGGCGAGTGTCAGCCTGCTGGCGGTACATCAACTCTGGCCGTTGCTGATCATCGCCGCCGTCGCCGCCATCGGGCGTGCGGGCACGGTCAGCGCTCGCGGCGCGATGATCGGCGTGCTCACCGAGGCGGGCAAGGGTGCGCAACTGCGGTCCTACCTGCGCGCCGTGACCAACGTCGGCCTCGCGATCGGCACGCTCGGCGCCGCCGTGGTCCTGGCCATCGACAAGCGCCCTGCCTACGTCACGATGATCCTGATCGACACCGTCACGTTCCTGATCGCCGCCGCCATCCTGACCCGCCTGCCGCACTTCCCGCCGACCCGCACCGCTGACAAACCGGGCGACGACACCGCCCAGCAACGCCGCTGGATCGCGCTGCGCGACCGGTCCTATCTCGGCCTGACCGCCGCGTCGTCGGTCGCGAGCCTCCAGTATTTCGTGCTGGTCCAGGCGCTGCCGGTGTGGATCGTCCTGCGCACCACCGCGCCACGCTGGATGGCGGCGGTCGTGCTGTTCTTCGAGGCCGCCCTGGTCGCCGCCACGCAGGTGCCGGCGACCCGGTCGATCACCGGGCCGCGGTCGGCGGCGCGACTGCTGGCGCTGTCCGGTCCGCTGTTCGTGGTGGCGTGGGTCCTCATGGCCACGGCGGCCGGGCCGGTCGCGTGGCTCGCGTTGACCTTGTTACTCGTCGGCGTCGTCGTGCATTCGCTGGCAGAGGTGTGGCAGGCCGCCGGCACGTTCGAACTGTCCTTCGCCATGGCCCAACCCGAGGCGCAGGGCCAGTACCAGGGCGTGATCGGTCTCGGGCACGGCCTGGCCGAAGCCGTGTCGCCGATCGTCGTCATCGCGGCGTGCATCGACTGGGGCAAGCCGGGCTGGATCGTGTTGGCGGTGATCGTCTGCGTCGCGGGCTTCGCGTGCTCCTTCATGGAACGGGTCTGGGCCCGCTCACACCCCGCCGCCCAGCCCGCTAACCAACCGTGAGCAGCGTGCGCAACCGTTCGTAGTTCACGTCCAGATCGGTGCCCAGCCCGAACTCGACCAGCCGCATGGTCGCGAACCGCGCCCGCACGTCCGCCTCGACACGGTCGAGCACCGGCCCGGCCGGCTTGCCGGCAGCGAAGTCCGACCGGCACAGCGACACCGCGTCGTCGACGCCCAACGGGCGGATGTCCTGGTGCGCACGGGTCAACACGAGCAACGCCTCGGGCACCGCACCGGCCACCAACTGGCTGGCGAAGACAGCCGGCCACTCGATCCGCATCTTGTCCCGACCCGGCACCGGCGTGCCGCCGGCCGACGCCAACTCGGCCCAACCGGACACCAGGTCCGGGCCAGATACGCGGCCCGTGGATAACCGAAGAACCGGCCCGTGTCGTCGCCGAGATGCCGCACCAGGGCATCCTCACCGAGGAACGCGGCGCCACGCCGTAGGCCCCACGCCGCGAACGTCGACTTGCCGACGCCGCTGTCCGCCGTGACCACAACGGTGTGGCCGTCCACGGTGATAGCGCCGGAGTGCAGACCGTAGTGCTCCGGCGACCGCAAGGTCAGCAGCAGGAACGCCTTCTCCAGCAGCCACCGCCCCCACACGATCGGATTGCCGAGATCCGCCCCCGCCAACGACACGTCGATCGTGCCCGCGCCCGGCGAGATCGCCGCCGCACACCGCCCCAGATCGATCACTATTGGATCGGCGTGCTCCCAGTCGTCCGGAAAGTACGGTGGCGTCACCGGTTCCGCACCGACGACCGCGGCGACGTCGACCCGAACCCGTACGGAAGGAGATGTCGCGGCGACCGGCTCCCCGAAGAACCGCCGTACCACCTCGGCCGCGTGCGGATGCGCCGCACACGCCACCTGGTACCCATAACATGCGTATGTCGCCTCAAGCATCGTTCACCTGCGCGTCGAGATCGATCAGCCACTTCAACGCGTGATGCATCGCGTGGTGATCGGCATCCGGCTTCATCGCCCCGCCCTGGAAGAACTTCTGTCCCTCGACGGCCGGCCCGATCACGGTCAGCCGACGATCCTCCACCCCGTCGGCGCGAATCGAGTGCAACCGTTCGGACAGCCGCAGGCCACCCGGCTCGAACCCCGGCCCGCCGTCATGGTCGGGATTGACCCACTTGCTGACCAGCCCGCGCCGCAACAAGTTCGGATACAGCGGCGCATGATCGGCGTCGGCGTCGAACGCGTGCACCCGCGCGTCCACCAACACATCCACGGCCTGTCGCGCCCCGGTCTGCCGCCCCACCACCCAGAAGCGGTCCGGTCCACACTCGACGGTCGCGTCCGGCCCGGTGGTGACGTCCACGATGCCGTGCTCGATCAGCGCAAGGATCTTCGCCATCACCTCCGGCGCCGGCCCGTACGCCAACCGGTTGTGGTAGCGCAGCCAGCCGCCCAGGAATGCGCGGTGCGAGGCCGAGGTGAGACCACCGAAGTTGACCCCGTACACCATGACTGGCCGCATGCCGCGCCACACGCTGTCGGCGGCAGTCTTCGCCGGGTTGACGTGGTTGCCCTGGCGGGCCCACGCCGTGTCCCGCGCCATGAACTCGATCAGTGCCGCCCGGTACTCATTCGGCGACGTGCACCGCTCCGACGGGACGGGTCGAATGGTCCGCTCCCAGCTGAACCGGTTGTCCCGCAGGAACTCGGCGTGTCCCTGGCCGCACATGACGGCTCGGTAGTGGTCCAGCGCCTTGTCCAGCGACCACGGCGGCGACTCCGACACCCACTCGCCACGCAGCGTCGCGTCCACGACGTCGATCGCCGCGTCCACTTCGGCCTCCACCGGCGCGAGCAGCTCGTCCACTGTCGTGGGATGCGTCAGGAACCGGCGGTAGGCGGGCATCGCGGCGCCGGCGACATGGTCGCCGAACTCGGTGCCCAGCAACGTCTCGTAGTACACATACGCCATTTCGAGCACGACCAGCGGATGCAGATGCCGTTGGTAGTCCAGCTGCCGCCGCTCGACACCGTCGACCACCATCGGCACACCGACCGACTCGCGCAGACAGTCGACGGCGTCGTTGGTCAGGAACATACCCTTGCGTTTTGGCCGCTTCTGCGCCGGTTCCACCGCCCGCGCGAACGCGAACAGCCCGGACTCGCCGAACGCCACGATCGACCGCGGCTCCCGCCCCGACGGCCGATAGCCACCATCCTCGAACCGGCCACCACGCCCCTCGGTCAGGTGCAGAATCACGTCGATACCCGTCAGCATCGTCCCGGCACACCCGACCACCGAACCCGGCGGCACCGCCCGCTCGTCCAACCGCTCGGCCAACGGGTACGCCGTCGGCAGGAACACTCCATCCGCGAACCGCGCCCACTCGTCGCGCGTCGCGACCTTGCCGGACGCCGGATACGTATGCCCGGTCACCAGCAGCACATGATCCACCGACACGTACTCCTCGTCCGTGACAACACCGAGCGATGTGCCCTCGTCGACGATGTCGATCACCTCGTGCGGCACGAGGTGGACGTTCGTGCCCGGACAGCCCCGTAGGATCTCGACGTAACTCGCGAACACCGAGCACAGCGCGCGACCGTGCAGGTAGCGCGCCGGCCAGGTGTTCGGCTCGATGTCGAACGCGGGATCACCGGTCCGCTCGAACTCGGCCCGGCACCACTGATACAGCGACGGCCGCAGGTGCGCCGGCAGCAGCGGGCCGGCGTCCTTGACGCTCTCGTCGGCCGCGAACGAGATCTCCCGGGCGATCCGGTTCAACAGGCTGGTCGGCGCCTGCGACGCGCTGTGCACCTGGCCGGACCCGAACTCGCCGGTGCGCTCGAAGACGTGGATCTCGACCGGCCGCGTCCAGGTTCCCACGGCGGCCGCGAGCCGCTCCATCGCGTACGTCGCGCTCGGGCCGCCACCCACAATCGCGATCCGTGCCCGCGGTGGCGTCATGGTTTCGCCCGCCCGACACCGCTGGGCAACCGGGCATGATCGAGCTTTCCGGACGGTGTCAACGGAATCTGCTCCATCGGCACGATGCGGTCGGGCACCAGATGCGCCGGCAGCGCATGGCGACAAGCCTGCCGCAGCACTTCCGGTGTGGTCCCCGCTAGCACCACGTACGCGACGAGCACCAACAACAACTGAGCCGAACGAAGTACATAACAGC
>CAVPCF010000060.1:0-11239 GCA_963702275.1 Candidatus Melainabacteria bacterium | reverse complement strand
ACACCCGCAGCTCACGGTCTTCGGCGGTGACACCAGAGCCGCCAAGAGAGCACCCTCGTGATGCTCGTGGTGCGTCGCCATTCCGAAAATGAGGACTAGTGGACCGTAACGGCTGAATGGTTAGCACGGATCCGATGGCTGGGGTCGGCGTAGCTCCATTTGATCGGCTTGGGGTTTCGATTGGTGGCGCGGATGTAGCGCATCAGCTTGCGGTGCAGGTCGGTGGTCGACGTGAAGATGCCCCGGGCGATGACGTCACGCTCCACCTTCTTGAACCACAGCTCGATCTGGTTGAGCCAGGACGAATAGGTGGGCGTGAAGTGCAAGTGCACGTTGGGATGCAGGCCCAGGAACTCCTCGACGCGGCGGGTCTTGTGGGTGGAGAGGTTGTCGAGGATGACGTGGATCTCGCGACGCCGGGGATGGGCTGCCGCCAGGCTGGCGAGGAAGGCGACGAACTCCTCGCTGGTGTGTCGTGCCGCGGTCCGGCCGAGCACCTCTCCGGTCCTGGTGTTGAGCGCCGCATACAGCGACAAGGTGCCATTGCGCACGTACTCGAACCCGTGCCGCTCGGCGCGTCCCGGGGAGAGCGGCAGGATCGGGTCACGCCGATCCAGCGCTTGAATCGCAGTCTTCTCGTCGAGGCTGAACACGACCGCGTGTTGCGGCGGATTCAGATACAGCCCGATGACGTCCAGCGCCTTGGCCTCGAAGTCGGGATCGTTGGAAGCCAGGTAGCGCTCCAGCCGATGCGGCTTCAGCCCCGCCCGGGCCCAGGCCCGAGCCACGCGCATGTGCGAGACCCCGAGGTGCTCGGCCAGCTTGCGCGAACTCCACTGGGTGCTGCCGTCCGGGGGTGGCTTCCGAGTCGCGCCAGGATGCGCGCCTCCAACCGTTGCGACGCTGCGGTCGCCCGGCTGCCCTGATGCCTGCCATACAGGCCGGCCAACCGCTCGGCGAGAAAACGTTGCTTCCACCGGCTGATGTACACGGCACTGCAGCCCAGCCGCTCCTGAATCGCCGCGTACGACGCTCCCTCAGCGAGCAGCAGCACCAATTTGGCCCGCTGGCTGTCCGAGCTGCGCAACCGACGCGCTCTGGCCCGGCGGACCAACTCGGTGCGTTCAACGTCAGTCAAGACCACGGCTCCAGTGGATTCGAACATGCGCTCATGATAGCTGGTACGCTAATCAAATGAGCGTTACGGTCCACTAGTAACCGCAGGGTTGAGCCAAATGGATGGCCCTGAAAATCCCTGCACTGAGTCAACTTGCGCGCTGTCGGGGACACAGGAAATCCATCCTGCGACCCCTGGTCCCCCAGACTAGTTGAAGTTCCCGGATACATATGAGTCAGGTCACACGGCGGGTCAAGCCGCCTGCATGAGTTCGTCCAGCCAAGGCTGAAGGTGAGCCAACGCCGGGATGTCAGTGAACCCCCGGTCGAGGAGGGAGTGCTGTCGTAGCGCTCCGCGGGCGTGATCCAGCCCAGCGTGCCGCTCAACCGATGGTAGTTGTAGTAGGTCACGAAGCCCGCCAGCGCGGCCTCCGCCTCGCCGACCGTGTTGAAGAGCTGGCGATCGAGCACCTCCGTCTGCAGAACAAGCCAGAACGCCTCGATCTTGCCGTTGGTCCAAGGGGAGTTGATCTGGGTTCGGAGGTGGTTGATGTGCAGTTCGTGCAAGCGTTTGCCGAAGCTGGTGAGCACGTACGGCATCCAGGTGACGAAGGGGATGCCGTTGTCACTCATCAGCTCGAGTGGCTGCCCACAGAGCTCGAAGCAGTCCTCCACCCAGCGCAGCATCGGCGCGGCTTGCATGTCGGTGTGAATTCGCAGACCAATGACGAATCGAGAATGGTCATCCACCAGGCCAACGATCCAGGTTTTGACGTAGCCACCGCTGGCCATGTGGATGAAGAACGGACCCTTGATGTCGATGTGCCAGAGCTCGTTGGGGCGTCCCCGTTCGTAGCGTGGGCCGCGCTCCCGGGTGACGCTGCCACGAGCGCATCCATTCGCTGCGAGCAGTCGGTCGATGTAGTCATGACCGATGCGGTAGATCTGGCGGCGCTCCATCTCCGCGGCGATTCGCTTCGAGTTCCAGTACGTGAGGAGGCGGACGGTGATCACCACCCGCTCCACCCAGGCCGGAACGCACGGTTGCAGTCGGTGTGGCCGGCGTGACGCCTCTTGGAGGCCGGAGATGCCCTTGGCGTCATAGGCGGCAATCCAGCGGTACAGCGAAGGGCGCGAGCAGCCCGTCTGGCGATAGGCATCCATGGCACCGCCCTCCTTTGCCAGACGCACCGCTCGCATCCGCTCACGAACGTGCTGGAGGCTGCCCTCAAGCAGCACTTGAGGCGGACGTCCACCCTGGGTCGCTACGAAGAGAAACCCAGGCCCTTCCTGATAGTGATGCCGGCGGGTCCGGCGCTTCGGATCGTAGGCGTGGTGTGCTTTTCCGGCCATCCGCGCACGGTAGCTTTGCCCGTCTCATCTCTATGCGGGAATCTCAACTAGTACTTATTTCCAGGCGCGGAACTGAGTTCAGTTAGAGTGGTTTTGTCGGAATTTTAGTTGGAGAGATTCCCCCGGGCTACCCGACCCCCGATACGGGCCCTCTGTTAAAGCGGTTGGTGGGGTTTGTCAAGGTACTCTTTCCCGCCTTGACAAACCCCACCAACCGTCACGACAATGGAGTATCGGGGTGATGCAGAAGCCCAAACCGTGCGGAAAAAGCCACACAGCGGACAGCAAGACGCCGACCACCCTAAAGGACAGACCCCAGCCCAGCGATGGGCGAGTGAACTGCGGTCGACAGGAGCCTGGACCGCTCCCTCACACACCGAATCCGTCGACCACCCGCGTACGTCAAGAGGTCGTGGCGCAGGTCAGCCACCACGGACGAGCACCCCGTCGGCCCCACAGCATGTCGGCATACCCGCAGGACAAGGCCGTCCTAGGGTTGGGCGGGTCTGTCTTTGGAGTTGGGCTTACATCGGCAGCAGCCTGTTTGTGTTGATGTGCTTCGTTCGCCGGCCATTCAGGTGTCAGATGCTGATCTGGCCCGTGAGTGTCGCAATGCGACACTCACGGGCCAGATTCCTTGCTGGTTATGAGAGAGCCGACTCAGCCGCCGCCGGCGGGCGCACCCTTCGCGGCGCCACCGGCACCTGCCGCACCGCCGCCACCACCAGCCCCGCCGCCACCGGCCCCGCCACCGCCACCGCCGGCGAAACCCGCGCCACCACCGCCGGCGAAAGCCGCTCGGCCGCCGACGAAGGCGCGTGCGTTCGTGTTGCCGGACGTGGGCATCGGCTCGGTGATGTTGGCCAGCATCACCTCATCGCCTGCCTTCAGGCCGCTGGTGATCTGGGTGACCGTCGCGCCCACCACCCCAAGCGTGACCCTCGTCGTGGTCGGCTTGCCATTGACCATTTTGGACACGATGCTGAACGGGCCGAGCGTCTGCACCGCGGAGGTCGGCACGGTGACCGGCGCCTGCGCGGTGCCCAGCGTGATCGCGACCGAGGCCGTCGCTCCGTTGAACAGCGGTTGCGACGTGGGGTCCAGGGTGATCGTGACCGGGTAGCTGGCCGAGCCGCCGCTGGTCGTGCTGCCCAGCGCGCCGATCGACGTGACCTTGCCGGCGATCGGCTTCGTCACGCCGTCCGGGGTGATCGTCGCCGGTTGGCCGGGCTTCACCTGGCCGACCGAGGTGTCGTTCACCGCGGTCATGACCTCGTCCTCGCCGGGGCCGACGACCATGATGTGGGCCGTTGTCGAGTTGGCCGACGCGTTCTGGCCCGCCGTCATGGTCACGTCCGCGACCGTGCCGGCGATCGGGCTGACCAGGGTGGCCGCGGCCAGGTTCTGTTGGGCCGCGGCGAGTTGCGCGTTCGCCGCGTCGACGGCTGCCTGGTCGGCGGCGATCTGGTTGGCCGACGCCGGGCCGGACGAGCCCGAACCCGATGTCCCCGAGCGACTTCCCGAGGAGCCGCCCGACGACGAGGGAGCGGGCGTCGACGGAGCCGGGGTGGTGGCCGTCTGGCCGACCGCGGCCACGACCTGGTTCAGCGCCGTGGACAGCGTCGCGACCGACGTCGAAAGGCCGCGTTCGTCAGTGGCCGTCTTGGCCTCGTCGGCCGATGCCTGGTTGATCAGGTCGGTGCAGCCCGTCACGTCCACCGGTGGCGGCGTCGGCGTGACGCTCGTGGCCGGCGGTGCCGTCGTGTCCGAGGTCGCGGGCGGGTCGGTCGGTTTCGACTGCGCGCCGGTCAGCGACTGCACGACCGCGGGGCACGTCGCCGCCAGCTGCTTGTCCACCGCGGTCACCAGCACCAGGTCGGCGTCCACCTGCTGCTGCGCCTTGCGCACCGCGTTCTGGTCCGCGGCAAGGCCCTGCAACAAGGTCGTCAACTTCGACGAGGACGACGAACCGGACCGGGACGACGACCCGGTCGACGCGGACGGTGTCGTCGTCTGGGACGCGGGCACCGTCGTCTGGCTCGTCTGGTCGGCGGCCAGCTTGGCCTGGGCCGTTGCCACCGCCGACTGGTCGGAACTCACCGTGGTGGCAAGGCCGGTCGTGTTCAGCACGGCCAACGTCTGGCCAGCCACGACCGACGACCCGACCTGCACGCCCACCGACGCGACCTGGCCGGACATCGGGAACGCCACGGTGGCCTGGCTGACCGGCTGGAGCGTGCCGATCGCGGCCAGCGAGTCGGTCACCGACGCGGGGCCTGCGAACGCGGTCCGGTACGCGGTGCTCGCGGGCCGGGTGGCCGCCCACGCGACCGCGGCGCCACCGCCGACCAGGACCACGGTCACCACGATCACGGTGGCCCGGCGCGCCCTGATCCGGCGCTTCCATCGACGCAGGTCAGCCATTGCCACCACCCGTGCCCGTGCCGGTGTTGCCCGGTCCGCCACCGGCGCCACCGGCGCCGCCGCGGAACCGGCCGAGACCCGCTGTGCAGCCGGTCGGGCCTGGCTTGCTGATGTTGATCCTGGTGGCGGCCACGGCGCCGGTGTCGTCCGCGGTGCCGATGGCCGTGACGCAGTCACCGACCACGAGCGCGCTGGCCGTGGCGGCGGCCGTCTTCGTGTACGTGGTGGTCGAGTTGACCGTGACCGCCGTCGTGGTGGCCGCCGTCGTGCCGCGGGCAACGCCCTGCACGGTGAAACCGGTCGGGCTGACCGCTGTCACCGAACCGAACGCGGCGCCGAAGTTGGCTGGTGCGCCGTTGGCGCCGGTCGGCCGCGGCCGGCTCGGGTTGGGTGTCCGGGTGGTGCCGGGCTGGCCGCCGCCCCCGCCCCCGCCGCCGCCGAAACCGCCGCCACCCGTGCACGTGCCGCCGCTGGCGGGTGCGGTCACGGTGACCGTGCGGGCGGTCAGCGCCTTGGGCTGCGTCCCGCCGGATGCGGCGGCGACCGTCACGCACGAGCCGACCGTGACGTCGGCCAGCGTGGCGGGCAGCGTGTCGGTGAACGTGGTCGACCCGTTGAAGTTGACCGTGACCTGGCCGTTCTGCGGGTTCTGCACCTCGACGTTGGTCGCGGAGACGGCGGCCGCGGTGCCGAACGTGCCGGGTGGCGGGCCGCCCGGCCGGGCGCCGCCGGACGTGGGCGGACGGGTGGTCGTCGGGCCCGCCGCGGTCGGCGTGCTGGTCCCACCACCGCAGGCGGCCAGGGCCATGGCGAGGGCGCCTGCCACGAGCGCGAGGTAAACGGATCGCTGAGCGGACATCACATTGCTCCAGGCTGGATGGTGGTCATTCGCTGCGAGGTCATTCCCTGCTTGGTCATGGTCATTCGCTTCGGAGGGCGTCGATCGGGGCGAGCCGGGCGGCCCGGCTGGCCGGGTAGACCCCGAACGCCATGCCGATGACGATCGCGACGACGATCGCGCCGATCGTGGCGGCGGGGGAGATGGTGATCGGGGTGGCGATGAGGTGTGGCAGCGTGATCGCGCCGATGATGCCCAGCAGCGCGCCGAGCAGGCCGCCCGCCAGGCCGAGGACCGACGCCTCGACGAGGAACTGCCGGCGGATCACGGTCGGATTGGCGCCGATCGCCTTGCGCAGGCCGATTTCCCTGATCCGCTCGGTCACCGACACCAGCATGATGTTCATGACGCCGATGCCGCCCACCAGCAGCGAGATGCCGGCGACGCCGCCGAGCAGCACGGTCAGCGTCTTGTCCACCGAGGTCGCCGTGGTCAGCAGGGACTGCTGGCTGGCGATGGTGAAGTCGGCGCCGGTCGGCGTGGTGATGTGGTGCAGGTTCATCAGTTCGGCGTTGGCCTCCTGATACGCGGCGGACAGCGAGTTGGACGACGTCGCCTCCACGTAGATCGACTGGACCGACGTGCGCGTCGTGCCACCGAACAGCCGGTCGGACGCGGTGCTGATCGGCACGACGGCCTGGTCGTCCTGGTTCTGCGCGGCCGACGCGCCCGCCGAGGTGAGCAGGCCGATCACGGTGAACGGGGTGTTCCCGATGGTCACCTGCCGGCCGACCGGATCGGCGAAGCCGAACAGCTGCTGCGCGGTGGTCGGCGCCAGCACGGTCACCGCGGCCTCGCTGGCCACGTCCGACGCGTTGATGAACCGGCCTTCGCCGACCGTCCGCGCGCGCACCGAGGCCCAGTCCGGCGTGGTGCCGACGACCGAGGTGGTCCAGTTGGTCGCGCCGACGGCCAACGTCGAGTTCCGGCTGGTACTCGGCGCGACCGCGGCGATGTCCGGCGCGACCGTGTGGGACGCGAGGGAATTCGCGTCGTTCACGGTCAGCGTGGACGAGGTGCCGAGGCCGCCGCGCACACCGGCGGTCGTGCTGCTGCCCGGCGAGACGACCAACAGGTTGGTGCCCAACGAGTTGATCGCCGACGCGACCTGTTGCTGGGCGCCCTCACCGAGACCGACGGTGAGGATCACGGCGGCGATGCCGATCAGAATGCCCAGCATGGTCAGGCCGGAACGCAGCCGGTGTGTCCGGATCGCGTCCAGGCTCGTACGAATCGTCTCCAGCCAGCTCACGATCCAAACACCCCGGTCAGTTTGCGTCGTGTGTCCGACTCGATCAGCCCGTCGCGCAGCCGGATCGTACGGTTCGCGGTGGCGGCCACGTCCTCCTCGTGCGTGATCAGCACGATCGTGTGGCCGACGCGGTTCAGGTCGGCGAACACGCTGAGCACGTCCGCGGTCGCCGTGCTGTCCAACGCGCCGGTCGGCTCGTCGGCCAGGATCATCGCAGGCGAGTTCACCAGTGCCCTGGCCAGCGCGACCCTGGACTGCTGGCCGCCGGACAGCTCGGTCGGCCGGTGCAGCACCCGGTCGCCGAGCCCGACCCGTTCCAGCACCTCCACCGCGCGGGCCTTGCGTTCGGCACGGTGGACGCCCGCGTAGCAGAGCGGAAGTTCCACGTTGCGCCACGCCGTCAGCGAGGTCAGCAGGTTGAACTGCTGGAAGACGAACCCGATCCGCTCGTTGCGGATCACCGCGAGCTCGTTCTCGTTCATGTTGCTGACGTCCTGGCCGGCCAGCAGGTACGTGCCGGAGGTGGCCACGTCGAGGCAGCCCAGGATGTGCATCAGGGTGGACTTGCCGGACCCGGACGGGCCCATGATCGCGACGTACTCGCCTTCTTCGATCCGCAGCGAGACACCGCGCAGCGCGGCCACTTCGAGCGATCCGGTCCGGTAGATCTTCTGTACGTCGGTGATGTCGATGACCGGCCCGCGCAGCGGCGGCACCACCGGTATCGGCTGGGTGAGATCGATCGACATGGCTCAGCCGCCCGCCTGAACCGGAGGTGCCGCGCCGCCACGGCCGCCGCCGCCACCGCCGAGGCCACCGCCACCGAGCGCCGCCACCGCCGAACCCACCGCCGCCGCCGAAGCCGCCACCGCCGCCGAACCCGCCGGCACCGCCACGGCCGGTACCCGCGCCTGCGCCACCGGTGCCCGCGGCACGGGTCGTGCCCGGCGTGACCACCTGGTCGCCGACGGCCAGCCCGGACAGGATCTGGATCTGCCCGCCCTGGGTGGTGCCTGTGGTGACCGTTACGCTGGTCTGCTTGCCGTTGACCAGCTTCAGTACCGTGATCTTGCCGTTCGTGAAGTGCAGCGCCGATGCCGGAATGACCAGCGCGTTGGCGACCTGCTTGACGATGATCTGCACCGAGGCCGACGCGCCAGGATAGAGGCCGGTCGGCGAGCCGGTCACGCCGATCGTGACCGGGTAGCTGGGCACGGTGGACGACGAACTGGCCAGTAGGGCCACCGACGTGACCGTGCCGAAGGCGGTGGTGGTGCCGCTGCCCGGCGTGATGACGGCCTGGTCGCCGACCTTGATCTGGCCGACCTGGGTGTCGTCCACGCTGGCGTTCACCACGTACGAGCCGTTCGAGATGACCACGATCTGGTCGCTGGACGAGCTCGTGCCGGTGCCGGTCGAGCCGGTGCCCGCGCCGCCGGTCCCGCCGGCACCGCCCGCGCCGCCCGTTCCGCCGGTGCCACCGGACCCGCCGCTGCTGCCGGTCGAGCCGCCGCTGCCGGACACCTGCTGCCCGACGGTCAGGTTGACCGAGGCGACCGTGCCGGTGATCGGCGAGGTGAGGGTGGCTTCGGCGAGCGCGCTCTGCGCGTTGGTCACCTGGTTCTGGGCCGCGGTGACCGCGGCCTGGTCGGCCGCGACCTGGGTGCTGGACGCGCCGTTGCCGGAGTCGGTGGATTCGCGTGCCTGGTCCGAGGACAGGCTCGCCTGGGCTTCCGCCACGGTCGCCGAAAGGGCGGCCGAGTTGACCGTGGCCAGCGCCTGACCGGCGGTCACCTGGGCGCCCGCCGTCACGTTCACCGCGGTGACCTGGCCGGACACCGCGAAGTTCAGGTTGTCCTGCTGGGCCGGCTCGATGGTGCCGGACGAGGACAGCGTCTGCCGCAACGTGGTCGTGGCGGCCGTGGCAACGCTGGTCGGCGTCGCGGCGGCCGGGCGGGTCGCCGCCCAAGCCCCGACGCCACCACCGACGACGACGACCACGACGGCCACCGTCACGATCACGCGTCGCTTGGTGAACCGCACCTTGTCGAACCGCAGCTTGTCCAGCCGCAGCCGTTTTCTGAGCAGCACGAGGATCCTCTTCCTCCCTTGGCGAGATCCGCGCAGCGGTGTGCCGACGTGTGTCTCCGTGTGTTGACGCTGAGCCTGTCCAGCCAAGCTGGAGATTGTCTGATGACTTCCTGGCAGTCACCTGGGAAGGTCGATCACCCCAGCCACCGCTGCCCCGCTACCTCCAGTAGACCTCACTCAGTCGAAGTTGGCCAGCACCAACACGTCCAAGAGCCGTTGGCAGTCCAAGGTGGACAATGCCGTGCCCGCGGCGGCCTGCGCGGCGGCGAGCAGGGCGACCAGCCGCTGGTGCGCCGCACGCTCCGGCAGCCCGGCACGCTCGGCCAGCCGCGCGACTTCGGTGCGAAAGCGTACGGACCGGGCGAATCGGAGCGCGTCCGCGCTGGGTTCGCCCGGCGCCTGCTCCGCTTCGGCGTCATCGGCAGGCGCGAGGTCCACGGTCAGCCGCATGCCCAGCGCCTCGACCAGCCGTTGCAGCGCGGCCACGGTCGGGTTGCCCCGGCCGTTCTCCAGGTTCGCGATGTAGGGCACGGACAGCCCGGCGTCGGCAGCCACGGACGCGATGGTGCGGCCGTCGGCGGTCCGGTGCGCTCGCAGTCGCCGCCCCAGTTCTACTCCGTCCATGTCACCCAGTTTCTGCGTTGGTCGGTACCGGACTCTTCTTGCGGAACACATGGTTGCGCTGAGTGTTCTGACAGAATAGCTTGGGCACGTGCCCACCGCGCTGAAGATAGTCGACTTCCGGTTCCTGCTCGCCGGTAACCTGATCTCCAACCTCGGCTCGTCACTGCTGGTGGTGGCATTGCCGTTCCAGGTCTTCCGGCTCACCGGGTCGACCGCGGCCACCGGTCTCACATTGGCCGCGGAGAGCCTGCCCGCGCTGCTCGTCGGGCCGGTCGCCGGTGTCTTCGTGGACCGGTGGGACCGGCGCAGGCTGATGATCGCCACCGATCTGCTGCGCGCGGTCGCGGTCGTCGGCATCCTGCTGGCCGACCGGCCGGACCGGCTGGTGTGGCTCTACCTGGCGCTGGTCGCGGAGAACCTCGGCGGCGTCTTCTTTCGGCCCGCGGCCCGCGCGTTGGTGCCGACAGTTGTTGGTACCGGGCCGGAACTCGTCAGTGCCAACTCGCTTGTCGCGCTCAACAACGGCATCGTCCGGTTGGTCGGGGCGCCGCTGGGTGGGGTGCTGCTGTCGCTGTTCGGCCTCCCGGTCCTGGTTCTGTTGGACTCGGCCAGTTATCTCGTGTCCGCGCTGATGATCATTTTAACCAGCCGTCATGCGGTGCCAACGGCTGTCGGCAGGATCGGCGCGGTGCTGGCGGAACTCGGCGCGGGACTGCGGTTCGTCGGCCACCACGCCACCCTGCGTGGGCTACTGCTGGTCAGCGTCACGTTCTTCACCGCCAACGCCGTTTTCACCGCGTTGCTCATCCCGTTCATGACCACCCGGTTCGGCAACCACCCCGAGGTGATCGGCTACCTGCTGTCCGCACTCGGCGTCGGTTACCTGGTTGGCGCACCGCTGGCCGCGCGCCTCGTGCGGCACCGCTCGGCCGGCGCGTTGCTGGTACACGGACAGGCTGGCGTCGGCCTGTGTTTCATGGCGCTGGCCAACGCCCCGACCGCCGCCGTGGCCGTGCTCGCCGGCGGCGTGGCCGGCCTGCCCGGATCCGTACTGCTGGTCACCATCGAAACCACGATGCAGCGCGCCACCCCCGACCCACTACGCGGCCGGGTCGGCGCCACATTCTTCGCAGGCGACGCACTCGCCGAACTGGTCGGCGCCCTCATCGGCGCGACGTGCGGCACCACGGCCCACCTGCCGCTGGTACTCACCGTGAGCGCCGCCGCGATCCTCCTGGCCGCGGCCCTCGTGCCAACGATCCTGCCAACGCGCGTTGCAACGGCGTCAGTCCGGCAGCGGTAGCGCGGCGACCCGGCGGACCCAGTACTGCCAGCCTGCCTCGATCTGGCCGGCGGACCAGACCAGTGCGGCCTTCTCCCTGCTCTCCGCCTCCGACGTCCACGCGCGCAGCGGGCCGGCGGCCATCGCGGTCAACTGGGTGGCGCAGGCGCGTGGCAACAGCACCGCGTGCATCACGGCG
>CAVPCF010000059.1:0-61332 GCA_963702275.1 Candidatus Melainabacteria bacterium | reverse complement strand
ATCGGCGAAGTATCAGAACGACGGCGATCCGCGCACCAGCGGTCCGGGGTTCGGTGTCACGTTCCACGAGGACGCGCTGACCGACCCGTTGCGGTGGCGCAAGCCGCGCCGGGTGTTCGTAAATTCGATGTCGGATTTGGCCCATGCCCGCGTGAGTGACGAAGCGATCGCGCGCGTATTCGCAGTGATGGGTGCGGCCGAGCAGCACGAGTTCCAATTGCTGACCAAGCGGCCCCGAAGGCTGGCGAAACTGTTGTCCTGCAAGGACTTCCGTGACATGGTCGCCGCCGCTGCTGGACGGGACGTTCCAGCTTGGGCGATCCACGGTGAACGACCGTGGCCGTTGCCCAACGTGTGGATCGGAACGTCGATCGAGTCCGACGACTACTGCTGGCGCGCCGACGAGCTGCGGCGGACGGCCGCGGCGATCCGGTTCCTGTCGCTTGAACCGTTGCTGGGTCCGCTGCCCAGTCTCGACCTGACCGGGATCGACTGGGTGATCGTCGGCGGGGAAAGCGGCCCGAACTTTCGGAAGCTCGACCTGGACTGGGTGCGCAACATCCGCGACCGGTGCCAGGTGCAGGGCGTCGCCTTGTTCTTCAAGCAGGTCGGCGGCGCCAGCCCCAAGGCCGGAGGCCGACTGCTGGACGGCCAGACCTGGGACGAGTTCCCGCCGCAGTTCTCCGAGGTTGGCCGTGGGTAGCCGCGCATGCTCGTCAACGAGGTGTCGTGGGCATGCCCAGCACGACCACCCCTGGCGCCATGGTCTGTGCGCGGTGTGCCTGGTTTCGCTTGCTGCGCAGGAACGTCAGGGTCAGGTCGATGCCGTCGATCTCGCCCTGCCAGCCCTCGTCGATGGCGCGCTGGCGGCGGCCCAGCAGGTCTTCTTCCAGTTCGTCCAGCCGTGGCAGCATCTTCGGGTTGATCGAGAGCATGGGGCAGCGGATGCAGGCGTGCTCGTGCTGGCAGGGCGTGCCGTAGGGGCGTCCGCAGGAGCCCAGTTCGACCCGGCGCTTGTCGAAGTGTTCCTGGAATTCGTTCCACTCGCCCGTTGTGGGTTGGCGGTATTCGTCCTCCGGTCGGCGAGCGCGGCGGCGCTCCAGGAATTGCTGGTAGTGGGCAATGACGTCTTCGGCGAAGACGGCGACGTAGCCGCGGGTGGTTTGGGCATCGAGGTGACCGAGCAAGGCGGCGCCGATGTGGATGGGCAGGCCGTTGTTGACCAGTTCGGTGGCCAGCAGGCGGCGGAAGTCGTGCGGGGCGAACTTCACGTCGGCGAACTCGGGTCGCGTTGGGATGAGGGTCGCTGCCGCTTGGGCGACGATCTCGCGGGCCTTGCGGGTGCTCATGGCGCGGCGGCTGCCGCTGACCAGGTGCTGGAACAGGAACGGCATGGGGTCGGACCAAGTGCGTTCGGCCAGGTCGTAGCCGACGCAAACCGGGACGGTGCCGTGCTCGGTGGTGTGCCGGCGGATCACTTGGGCGATGACGTGGAACAGCTCGCCCGACATGGGGATGACGCGCTCGCGGTCGCTCTTGGAGGGGCTGACGACCAGCAAGGCCACGACCTCGCCGTTGGGCCGCCGATAGTTGCGGACGCTGAGGTGGGTCAGCTCGCACAGTTCTTCGACCCGCAGGCCGGCCAGGCGCAGCGTCTCCACTATCGCCCATTGCCAGAATGTGGTGTCTTCCTCGTGGGACAGGCGCACCAGTTCCCCGGTGTCTCGGTTGAGCACTCGGATCGTGGCGCCTGGCCGGTCGTGATTCTCCTGGTCGTGCGAGGTCGAGGTGCGCTGCCAGGTGGTGCCTTCGACCATGAAGCATTGGCCCAGCGCGGTATCGCGGGCGGCGTCGAGCATGGTGCGCAGGTGGTTCCAGCGGTCGTTGACGTGCTGGGACAGGACCGGCAACAGCGGCTGACGTTCTCGGGTGCGGTTGGCCATGCGTTCGGCGAGTCGTCGGCGGCGGATGTGGAATTGCCGCAGGTCGGTGTCGCGGATCGGGCAGGGCGCCACCCAGTGGCCCCAGCGTTCGGGTTCGGCCGCCGACCAGGTGTGCAGGTCGAGGTAGAACGCTCGGACAACCAGGTAGATCCCGTCCAGCCAACTGCGCTGCTTGCCGTCGCGCCGCACGGCGATGCGCTCTTTCCAGCGTTGGACGGTGTGCTCGTCCAGCCGCAGGTCGGGTTGGTCGGGGTTGATGTCCTCGATCGTTTTCCAGAAGGTCCCGGCCAGGTTGCGCACCAGGTTGTCCAAGGTCGAGTAGTCGACCTCGACCGACCGGCGGTGCAGGTAGTCGACCAGCAGGTCACGGACCGCGCCGTTGCGCAGGTGGAACCGGTCGACCATCTCCTCGACGGTGCGCTGGCCGCGGGTCCTGGCCGCGGCCAACGACCGTGGCGCGGTGGGCGGGAACACGCCCATGTCGTAGAGCACGGCCCAGGCCAGGCCGCCGACGAACCCACGCGTGGTCTTCGTCGTGGCCACCGTCGTGCGCAGGCGGTGGCACTCGCTGATGTAGTGCAACAGCGCTTCCGGCGTGAGATCGGCCAATGCGATCCCGAACACCGTCAGGGCTGCACAGACGTGGAAGATGGCCTGCTGTTGGCGGTCGACGCTGGCCGGCGCCTGCATCGCGTTGGCGCTGAAGTCCTCCAACCGGGGGTCGTTGGCCAGACGCCGGAACCGGTCGGTGTAGCGGATGTGCTTGGTGGCGTTGAACGCCTCCAGCGACGGCTGAATCAGGCGCATGCAGTAGGCGAGTTCGGCGGCGCCGTTCAGCTGCGCCGGACGCGTCCGATCGTCCGTGGCGATCTCGGCTACGAGCGGCCGAGATCGTTGAGTCCGGCCGCTTCCCAGCGCTGCTGCCAGGTTTGGCCAGGGAACCGGGCAAGATGTTCCAGCAACGCACGCATGGCCCGTTTGGTGTGCCTGGCCATGTCCCGGTTCACGCACTGCTCACCGGCCAACGCCGTGATCTCGTCGATGGAGGCGGTGGCCAGCTCGCCCAGGGGCCTGGGCGGCTTGTCGGGTGCCGGCGGCAGAGCAGGCGTGATCGGTCCTGCGCCGTACGCGGGTGTGTCAGTGGGGTCGCTGTCATGCCGGCGGGTGCGGCCCGTGGTCGGGCCGTGCGGGCGGACGCTCGGGCCGAGCGCGTTACTGGTCACCGAACACCGCCGCGACGTCGGCCGGGTCGTAGCCGGCTGATCCAGCGCACTGGCTCGCCGGCTCGCTGGTAGTGCTCGGCCAGTTTGTCGATCAGGTCGTCCAGCCCGACCACGGTGTAGCGGGCTGGTGGTGCGTGATATGCGCGTGCCGCAGGATCGTTTGCACCTCGACCAACGTCAACGCTGGATCGCGGGCCAGGCGCGTCGCGCCGTGTGCCGCAGGTCGTGCGTGCGCCGTGAGGCGCAGTGATTCGAGTGGAGGTGAGAGACCTTCGCCGCTGATCCCGTCGCAGCGGGACGGTGGAGCTGAGGGCAGCCTGATCCGGGTGATGCCGGGGAGGGTGGGAGCAGCCCTGACAAAGCCGGAACGGGCCAGCACTGCCAGATGGTCCGGGCTCGGCAAGCGGGACGGAGAGGAGTACGCGAGGAACCGGCGTGTGTGACATCCCCTTTATGCGACACCGGCTCGAACCTGGTGGATCTGGGCCGGGAGCGGCGCGCACCCGCCGAGCGTGTGGGCGGGGAACTTCCGAGGCGGTGGGCATGAGCTGCCAGGGAGGCTGTGAGGAAGGACTGCGGCGTACTCGCAGCGAGGCCGCAGGGGCATAGTCGGGCTCCTACTTCGACGAGCGAATCACTGTGAACACGGGAACCGTCCGGATCTCGCCCTTGCCGCTCGTGGCCAACGGGTGGATAGGGCTGGGCGCATTGACCGCCGATCGGTCCGGGACGGGGCGGAGCCGCCGTAGTACTCCGAGCCGGGGAAAGCCCGCGCACATGGGGAAGGGCGGCAGCGGTTTCGAGAAGGACTGGAGGCTGCAATGCCGGAAGACGCATCGCCGAATGGCGATGCTCCACGCTCAGAACCTGTCGGGTCTTGGACGAGGGTATCGGAGATGCAGGCCAAGCTTCACCGTTGGGCGGTGGCCGATCCTGGCCGCCGGTTCGATGACTTGTTCAACTTCGTGTACGACCCGGCCACGCTGATCATGGCGTTTGATCGGGTCGCGGGTAACCGGGGAGCCAACACTCCCGGCGTCGACGGCCTCACGGTCGCCGGTGTCGAAGAGCGGATCGGGGTCCCCGGGTTCCTGGACGACCTACGGGCCACCTTGAAGGACGGCTCGTTCCGGCCCTTACCGGTGCGGGAACGTAAGATCCCTAAACCGGGCGGGTCGGGGAAGGTCCGCAAGCTCGGCATCCCTGGCATTGCGGACCGGGTCGTTCAGGCGGCGCTGAAGCTGGTGCTAGAGCCTATTTTCGAGGCCGATTTTCAGCCGGTCTCGTACGGGTTCCGGCCTAAACGGCGGCCACACGACGCGATCGCCGAGATCCACCACTTCGGCACCCGAGGCTACCGCTGGGTGCTGGACGCGGACATCGAGGCGGCCTTTGACAACCTTTCACACTCCTTCGCTATGGATCGAGTGAGAGCGCGAGTCAAGGACAAGCGTGTGTTGGCCCTGGTGAAGGCGTTCCTCAAGGCCGGGGTGCTCACCGAACTCGGGGAGCACCGCGAGACTCTCACCGGCACGCCACAGGGCGGTATCCTGTCCCCGTTGATCTTCAACATCGCTGTGTCCGCGCTCGATGAGCACGTAATGCAGCCTTGGAAGCCCGGCGGGGCGATGTCCACCCCAGGCAAACGCGGCTATCGGCACTCCCAAGGACGCGCCGACATGGCGGATTGTCCGCTACGCGGACGACTTTGTGATCTTGGTGCACGGTGCGCGGGAGGACGTCGAAGCGCTACGCGAAGACGTCGCCCGAACGCTGGCCCTGATGGGATTGCGGCTGTCACCGGCCAAGACCCAGGTGGTGCACATGGGCGACGGGTTCTGCTTCCTCGGCTTCCGCATCCGGTGGAAACGCAAGAGGGGGACGAACAAGTGGTACGTCTACACCTTCATTGGAGATCGGCCCGTTCGGTCGTTGAAGGCGAAGATCCGTGCCCTGACACACAAGACATCGCAGTGGGACCTCGCATCGGTGCTGAGCCGGCTGGGCCAGATCATGCGAGGCTGGGCCAACTATTTCAAACACGCGGTGGCCAAGCACACCTTCAGCAAGCTGGACGACTTCACGTTCTGGAGACTCGCCCACATGCTGAGGGCACGCCACCGCTGGAATTGGGGCCAGCTCCGCCGTCACCTGACCGCCGCCACGGGGCGATGGCAGATCGCAGCGGACGGCGTTGAGTTCTTCCGGATTGAGAAGGTGACGGTCTCCCGTTACACCTACCGGGGCTACAAGATCCCAACTCCTTGGCCGACCACGAACCCCGCCTGACGGCAGACGCCGTGGAGAGCCCGTTACCGAGAGATCGGTACGGCGGGTTCGGCGAGCGGCCTGGGGAAACGGGCTGGTGGCAACACCAGAACCGCGCCCCAGGCCGACTCAACAAGTGCAAGTCTTCTTTGAGGGGCGACCATCCCCTCTTTTCGTCCCCGACCAGGGCGGGAAGCCAGGTCCGGCGACGGAAGTTGGACCGGCGATGCAAGCCGCCGTCGGGACCGGTGAACACGAACTGGCTGCGCGGGTTGCGTCGACGGTGTGCGCGCAGTTCATCCGCGAGGAAGGCGGGAGATGGACGATACGGACGCTGGCGGGCGACTTCGGCGGTCCAAGCTCGAGCCGTCCCCGGATCTCGTGGAGGGCCCCAACGCCACGGTCAACGTGAATACGGGGGTCCTCGCCGAGGTAGGTGCGGCTCCACTGGAGGCCGGCGAGTTCGCCCCAGCGCAGCCCCGGTGTAGGCGGCGGTGATGATCAGCAGTCCGTTGTCCGGTGTCATGCGTCCGTCACCAACACGATCGCTTCCCGCGCGTCCATGCCGGTCACCCTCCCGTCCGCCAGCGAAGCAGGCCCTGACCCTCCCACGTACCGTAGGCAACCCAGCACGCCCGCGTCACGGAACCGCGGAGCCCAATGCATCTGTCCAATTTCTGACCACTCAGGATATTCATTGTCCATTGTTGAAAATGCGACGGTGCTGTCGAGGGCGAGTCCCTGCTCTTGTTAGGCTTCTGGCCTGGTAATCACCGACTGACGACCCAGGGATCAAGGCTATGGCAGAGGCGGATGCTCCCAGCGGCACCGGGCCGCTGGTGTTCATCTCGTATGCAAATGACAACGAGCGGCACAAGGACGACGTGCTGACGCTCGCACGATTCCTGACCACCAGGGGCATTCGGGTTGAACTGGACATTTGGAACAACGCCACCCGTCGGGACTGGCCAGCGTGGATCACCGACCGCCTCGGTGTTGTCGACTATGTGCTCGTGATCGCATCCTCCCGGTACCGGGAGGTCGCCGACGGCAACACGGCTGCAGACCTACATCGCGGCGTGCAGTTCGAGGCCGCCGCACTCCGCGACCTGTTGTACGCCAACCGCCGGATCTGGCTGCCGAAACTGTTGCCGGTCCTGCTACCCGGCCACGATCTCATCGAACTGCCGCTGTTCCTGCAGCCGTACACCGCCAGCCATTTCCAAATCAGGACTGTCGACGACGCCGGTACTGAGGAGTTGCTGCGAGTGCTCACCGGCCAGCCCTGCGACCTGCCCCCACAACAGGGCTTGATCCCGGTCCTGCTGCCCAGCGACCCCGACGGTCCTGGACGACGCGACGATGTCGACTCTACTGACAGTCACCAGCACATCCCGCAGGCCGTAGTACAGGCGGGGTCGATCGACCACCTCACGGTGACCGGCCAGGACGACCAGCCGGACGTTTCCGGCACGGAGGCGAGCGTTGGCGTGGGTCAGATGGTCTGCGATTTCGCGTCGTCGGAGCCGGCCAAGAGCGATGGGGCGGCACAGCACCTCGAAGTGGTGATCCCGGTGTCGCTACAGCTTGCTCATCCTCAGCGCAATTCCGACCTCGTGGTACGTGCCGAATTGCGGGCCCCTTTCGACCGCCGGGGCGCGGCGGCGTTCCTGCCTTCGCCGTCCGCGGAGTACAACGATGCCTCAACCATGGTCCGCGCAGGGATTGACTACTCGCCTGTCGGCGGCAGCGTGAATCGAACGACGAACCGCCAGAAACTCGTGTACGACGTCACCGGCGTCGGCACTTCATGTCTCGAGTGGTCCATACTCGGGCAGGAACGACAGCTCGCTGGCAACTATGAATTCCGGTTCCTGGTCCGCCAGGAGGACGCGTTGCTCGGCTGGGTAGAGGTGACCGCTGAGCTCCGTGCGGCTCGCGGATTCCCGGGTTTGTCGACGAAACCTGTGTCGGGATATTCCTATTCGCCGATGATCGCCGATTCCTCCCCGCAGGCGGCCATGACGCTCGTCCTGCACGACGAGTGTGATGCCCGGCAGCCGCGGGTCTTCGTCGGCCGGCCATTGGACCTGCCGCTGTTCAAGACACCCAGTGGGCTGGCCGTGGGGCAGGCTGCGCCGGGTGCCGAAGTCATCGGATCCATTCGATGGTTCGACGACGTCGACGGTCGGCCAGGTTACCAGTGGGTCCAGAGGTCACCCGAGCTCGCCAACCTGACCGGGATTCCCGGGGATGAGATCCAAACGGGACATTCGGCGTTCCTCGAAAACGACAGTACTCTGTACTTGCCGTCAGGCCGCCTGCGCGTTGCCTACGACGGCGTGTACACGGCGGGCCCGTCTACCCTGAAAGACGCTCTCGATGTCCAAGTGGTCATCGATGAGGGAACCGTTGCCAGTTACACGACCGAGTCGAGCTACGTAACCGTCGGCCGCAGTCGCAAAGACATCAGCATCGACAGGCCTGACGTGAGCCGGGAGCACGGCAACCTGGAACTGTCTGGCGGTGACTGGTCGTACACCCACCAGAGCAAGACCCACAATGCCGCGCTCCTGCGCAATGGAGATCAGGAGATCCCGATCCACTGGGGATCGAGCATCCGCGTCGGCCATGGTGACACCCTCCGCCTGAATGACCATGTATCCCTGATCATCAGGTAGTGCGACCTTGCAAGACGATGCTTCTCGTTCGCCCGGAGACCGGTCCTCGTCGATTAGTGAGGGAATGGTGTGGTGACGACTTCAGGGGCGCACCCGGCGCAGTGGAACACCGGTGATGTGGTGGACGGGCGCTACCAGTTGACCCGGATCATCGGTCGCGGCGGCATGGGGGTGGTACATCGCGTTCGGCATCTCGGGTGGGGCGTCGACCTCGCGGTGAAATCGCTGCTGCCCAAGTACTTCGTCGATCCTCATGACGGTGAGAACTTCGTCGCGGAGGCGAAACGGTGGGTGTCTCTGGGACTGCATCCCAACGTGTGCAGCTGTTACTACGTGCGTGTGCTCGACGGGATCCCGCGCCTGTTCGCGGAGTACGTTCGCGGCGGCAGTCTCCGCGAATCGATCGACGACGGCAGTCTGTACGTCGGCGACGAGGATGACGTCAATGCTCGTATTCTACGTATCAGTAGCCATATGGCGCGCGGGCTCGAGTACGCGCACGACCGGGGCGTCCTGCACTGTGACGTGAAGCCTGCGAACGTCCTGCTGGAGGGCGGTACCGACGGGATTGCGAAGATCACGGACTTCGGAATATCCGAGAGCCTGGCCGTCGTCCTCGAGGGAAGGGCCTTGGATGTCGGTGCCCTCGTGGCGGCGGGTGGCGGCGGTCTGACGCCCGCGTACGCCTCCCCAGAGCAGAAGAGGCGAGAACCGCTCAGCACGCGATCTGACATCTACAGCTTCGCGGTTTCCGTGAAGGAGATATTCTCCAGGTCCGCTGCCGCATATGACGTGGCCACCGTCGGGCCCGGCTCATCTGCGGCGACGGCCGACACTCCCGAGATCGACTCGCGGCGCATGCCGGAGCCGGTTGCAGAACTGCTGGACCGTTGCCTGGACGAAGATCCGAAGAAGCGTCCGACATCGATGGCCGAGATCGCGACGCGTCTCGAAGCCCTCCACGCCGCGCTGGCGCCGGATGAGCCGAGACTCGTTCCGCCGAAACCGGCGGAACTGCGCGCAGCCGAACACAACAACCGGGCGCTCTCGCATCTCGACCTCGGGGGCCAAACGGAGGCTGAGATCGAATTCCGCAAGGCTCTGGACTCGGACCCTCAGCATCTTGACTCTACCTACAACATCGGGCTTCTTCGCTGGAGGCGCGGAGAGATCACTGACATCGATCTGCTTGCGGCCCTGGACGGCGCGAGCTTGCACGCGGGCCATCTTCGTCATGGGCGGGCACTGATCGCGCAGACGCACCTCGAACGGGGTGATGCCAGGTGTGCGCGAGAGGTCATTGGACTGGTGGCCCGCGACCATCCCGACGACTCCGAGATCCGAACGCTGACCCAGGCTCTCGAATCCGACGCGATCGGCGATGTGGCACCCGCGCGGACGACGCCGCTCCCGTGGCTTACCGATCCCGACTTTCCCCCGTTCTGGCAAGTGCGCTTCACGCTCGACGGAACCCGCTTGATCAGCGGAGCCCAGGACGGCGCGACCCGACTGTGGGACGTGTCCACCGGTGAGTGCCTGCGCAGCTGTGAAAGCAGCGGCGGCTGGTCGGTCCGCGTCAGCAGTCCGGACGGCAGACACGGCTTGACCTACATCAAGGGCGAGCACGCCCGCCTGTGGGACTTCACCACCGGCCGGTCGCTGCGGCTCCTGTCGCCCGACGCCTCCGGATCGGTCAGGGCACTGCAGATGAGCCCCGACTGCGCCATGGCGTATGCGGTGACCGATAACGGCGAACTGCACGCTTGGAACCTTCTCCCGGGAACCACCACGACGCGCGGTGCCCTGGTCCGGAGGTTCCAGTTCGGCGGCCGGGGCGAGTTCCCCGTCCTGGAGTGCAGCCCCGACGGCGCGGCTCTGCTGTGCTATCACGGTGGTCTTGAAGGCCGCCTGCTGGTCCTTTCGCCGTCTGATGCGGAAGGTGTACGTGTCCTGGCCGACTCGTGCGATCGCGTCAGGGCCATGGCCTGGACTCGCGACAGCGCTTACGCGGTCGTCGCCGACGACCGACAGATCGGCGTGTGGAAGGTGGCGACCGGCCGGTGCGAGCGCCGGTTGCGAACGCAAGGGGCGATCACAGCTCTGGCGGTCAGCGCGGACGTCCGCTGGGCGCTTTCGGGGCAGGAGGACGGCGCGGTCTGCGTCTGGGATCTGGAAGAGCTTCGCTGTCTGAGGACGTTGAGCGGGCATGACGGGGCTGTGTGCGATATCTGGCTTTCCGAGGACGGATGCCATGTGCAGTCCGTGGGGCAGGACAACACCGTACGCTCGTGGACATTGAAGCTCCCCGTCGGCTACCGGGGAAACCTCCAGATCAGCCGGCCCCGCCGGGCCGCCGATCTGGGCAGCTTTGGTGACAGAGCGCGCGATCTCATTCAAAGGGCGGACTTCGCCATCGCCGACTACCGGTACTCGGTCGCCCATGAGCTGCTCCGCGAGGCGCGCACGATCTCCGGTTATGAGCGGGACGCCAGAGTGCTGGAGATCTGGCGCGACCTGGGCAGGCTCCTTCCGCGGACTGGCCTGCGCGCGGCATGGGCGGTGCGCGAGCTGCCCTCATGGGGGGACCCGGGGGACGCTCATCTAACGGCGGACTTGTCCGATGATGCCCGCTATGCGGTGTACGGGGGCAAGCACAAGGCAGGCATTTGGGACCTGCGTGGCAACAAGCTGTTGCGTGAACTGCCCCACGGCGCCATGGAGATAAGGCTGAGCGGAGACGGCCGCCGGATCGTCTGCGTTGACCAGAACGGGAGCATCAACGCGCGGTCGGTCTCCACTGGGGCCGAGATCACCACCATCCACCCACTCGACGCCCAAATCCTCACCGCTGCCGCCGTCGCCGCCGACGGCAGCCAGGTCGTCGTCGCCCGCAAAGACCACGTGCTCGAACTCTGGGACGTGGATCACAAGAGCCAGTTGCGGACGTTCACCGGGCACACCCGCCGGGTCAACGCTCTGTGGCTCACCCCGGATCGGCAGACCCTGGCATCCGCGGCGGTCGACGAGATCCGGCTCTGGGACTTCGAGAGCGGCCGCTGCATCCTGTGCATTCCGGCAGGCGACCAGGACTACCCGCGAAGCATCTGCGTCACCGCTGATCGAGGGCTTATCGTCGTGGGTGGGGACGGAACGCCTGGCGCCCGGATGTGGAACGCGGCGGGAGAGTGCGTCTGGGAATTCACCGGCCGACAGAGCCGCGTGCTCGCTGTCCATTTCAGCCCGGACGGACGGTTCGTCTTCGTGGGGGATATGGCAGGTGCGATTTCAATCTGGAGTGTACCGACCGGCACTTCCGTGCACACGATCGAAACGGGGCAGGACGCCGTGGTCGACATGCGTCTGACGCCAGACGGCAGATTCCTGCTAACCGGAGGACTCGACGGCGAGGCACGGCTGTGGGAGCTGGACTGGGATTTCGCCGCTCCCAGCCGGTGAGCGCCGCTCGCGGTCTCATCCAGCGTCACCATCGCCGAAGTACAAGGGGGACGACGTGCACAACAGACTCATAGTCGCCGACAGCGTCCGCGCCGTCCTCGGCGGCAAGGTGATCGATGGTCTGACCAACGCGTTCGTGCCGCTCGACTGCCAGACCTGCGGTGAGGAGCTGCTCACCGACGACGTCACGCTCGCCGTCGACGATCTGACCATCGGGGCATACGCCTCCTTGCACCATCAGGACTGTCGGCCCTCGGAGTGGCGACACCGTCTGCCGGCCGAAGCCGCGAGTCTCCATCTCAACCTCAGCTGGCGCGCGAACGCACTCGTCTGGCATGCCGCCGACGCCCCCATGGTCTTGGTAAACCCATCCTGCGAAGCGGCGATCCTGGCGGAGGATCCAGTACCGGGACAATGGCGGATCGCGACTCTCAATAGGTATATCGCCGCCGGCTTCGTTCAGGGTGGCCGGCCGTTCTCTCCGCCCAGACCGTTGCCCGGACTCGATGCGCTCCTTGATCCGGCCCGAGGCATGACCGTGACCTCGTCGATAGAAGACTTGGCGGATGTGGCATGGCACACCGGGATGCTGGACACCGTGTTCGGTGAGGCGTCTTCCCGCGACCAGCTCGTCGTCGGAGTGACCACGGCGCTCGACCCCTTTACCGAGTCGGTCACGGAGACGCGGCTCGACGAACTCATAGATCGAGGCGAGATCGTGTACGCCTCCGCTGCTATGAGGTCTGATACGGGTGAAGTCGAGGAGGTACCCGATCAGCGCATCATGGCGCTGTTGGAGATGATTCGACGGCGAATGGGAACGGTCCCCGACGGCGACCAGTTGGCCCACGCCCTGACGCTCTACTACCGCGGTAGACCGCTTCAGGGCGCGCCCAGGCTGGCCGACCGAGATCGCGCCATGGTCGCCTTGCTGGTCACGGTGTTCGCGGGAGCCAACGGGCCGGCGCACGTGATGACGGCCGCTGATGCCATCTCCGGAGAACTCATCGATGCCTGTCAGGGGATCGTCGGCGGAATCTACCCGGTCAGCAGGGTCTGTGAACCGAGCTTCACTTCGGAACGGCGGATAACCATTGGTACATACACCGAATTCGCCGACGGCAGAGCCCGATTCGATGACGGCTCGTCCGGGCACGCGAGAATCAGGCCGTTGGCTCTCGCGGTCGATCCGGTCCCCGACAGCGAGCGCGTGACCATCCTGCGCCGCTGTGCGCGCCTCGTGGAGTTCGAGCCGTTCGGGACGAGTGCCGCGAAGGAAAACAATCCCATCGCGGAGCCGGCTGCTCCCGTCCTGTCAGCCCCGCAGCACGATCGATCCGGAGGAAGGACTGTGTCCCCTGCTGATTCAGCTATGCCCGTGTCCACGGTGTCCTCATTGTTCTTCCCGGACGGGACCCTCGACTCACAGGCCGCCGACGACGGGGGCCGGGTCGGAGAGGTGCTCGACGGCGCGGTGAAGCGCTTCAACGGACTGCTTCGTGGCAGCGACCTGCTGCACGTGATCGCCGAGGACTGCTTGGCCGGACGCCGGGCGGCGATCCGAACCGCGCTCGAAGTCGCCCTGGTCCCGGGCGCGAGGTTGGAAGACGTCCGCGATGTCATCGAGGTCTACAACCCCCACGGCGTAGACGGTGACAGCTTCGACGGGGCACCGGCCAGCATCGCGCCGGAGTTGCTCGACGCCCTGTCCGACTTCGCCGACGCCGTCACGAAGGACCGCGCCGCCCTGGGCCCCGTCAGCGTGGAACTGCTGCTCGCCGGTGTGCTCGACCATCCGGACACAATGGACCGGGATCACCTCACCATCCTCGACCTTCCGGCTGCGGCCCAGGCGCTACGACGGCGGGTACGGCTGAGCACCGAGCCGCTGCCGAGCCTGTGGGACCAGGCTTCGGGGCGGTTGCGCTCCGAGGCGTTCACCGCGAACGCCTGGGCCGTGCTCGAACACGCCGCGCAGGTCGCCGCCGATCTCGGCCATGACATGGTTCTGACACCCCACTGTCTACTCGCGCTGCTCACCGAGACCGAGGGTCTCGCGGACCGCGTCCTGCGGCGCCAGCTGCCGCCGCAGCTCGGAGTCACGAAGGCTGCGGAAAGCATCGCGAGCGCCTTTCGACTGCTGGATCGTGGGCGCGACACGGTGCCCCCGTTGCACCGCGATGAGATCGGCGCCTCGCTGTGCGAACTGCTGCGGACGGCGCAGACGGAGTCGATGGCGTGGCGCGGCGCCGAGCAGGTGGACGTGCCGTACCTGCTGCTCGCTGTCCTTCAGTCCCCATCGGAGCGGCTCGCCGCTGTGCTGCGTGCCGAACCGCTCCTGCTCGATGTCGGCCGGCTGCGTGAACACGTGCTTGAGGCGATACGCGAGTCGCGAGGCGCGGCCCCGCGCGAGGTGGCATACAAACTGCCATCGTACCTCCCGCCCTCAGAGGACCTCACCTGGCTCGCGCGCACCGGCGCGATATCCGAGTCCTGCCACCTCGACGGCTACTTTGACGCCCTGTGCCGCGCTCTGCACCGGAGCACCGACCACCACGTGCTGATCACCGGCCTGCCCGGAGTCGGGCGAACCACACTGCTGCGCGAGCTGGCCCGGCGAGCCGCCACCGGAGAGATCCCGTTTCTTCGCCGCAAGCGTTTCGTGCGCGTGGACTGCCGCGGTGTGGCACCTGAGCAGAGCGAGAAACAGCTGACCGGTCTGATCAGTACTGTCAGCGGACGCACCGACGTGGTGATCTGTGTGGACGGACTCGGTGCGCTGCTGCGCGGGCCGGATGGCGTGCGGCACAACCTCCTGCTCCGAAGTGCCCTCATAGCGAGCAAGCTCCATCTCATCGGGGTCCTGACCGGCCATGATTACGAGGATCTGATCGGCACCGACTACGAGTTGCTCGAACTGACCACCCGGATCGAGGTGGCCGAACCGGACCGGGTCACCGCCTCCGACATGGCCCGGCGCGCGGCGCGGGAGTTGGCCGGCCGGTTCGATGTCGAGGTCTGTGACGCCGCCGTGCGTCGTGCCGTGGTTCTCGCCGGGGATTTCGTGCGGCGCCACCGGTTGCCCCGGTCCGCGGTCAAGGTGCTGCAACGCGCGTGCGAGAACCTGGATTACGACCGAGTCCATGCCGGGGACAGGGCCACGGCCGGCATCGGTGCCGACGAGGTCGTGCGCGCGGTCGCTGAGCTCTCGAGGGTACCGGTCGGCCAGCTCGGCGGTGTGAAAGACGCTCTCGACTATGAGGGCCTGCTCGCTGAACGCGTGCTCGGCCAGGACGAGGCCGTGCGCGCGCTCGCCCAGGAACTGCGGCGGATCAGTTCGGGTCTGGCGGCCGTGACGCCGGGTCCCGCGTCCGTGATGCTGTTCGCCGGCCTGACCGGTGTCGGCAAGACTGAGCTCGCCAAAGCGGTCGCGGATCTGTATTCGGCCTCGAAGCGTCTGCAGACCTATCCGATGGGGAACTTCACCGAACCGCACAGTGTCTCCGCGTTCCTCGGCTCGCCGCCGGGTTACGTCGGCCACTCGAGCGGCGGGCGGCTGATCAACGAGCTCAACGCGGACCCGTACTGCGTCGTCCTGCTGGACGAGGCGGAGAAGGCGCACCCCGAGGTACTGCGTCCTTTTCTGAACCTGTTCGACGAAGGCTGGATCATCGACCAGCGCGGGATTAAGGCGTACGGCGATCGGGCGATCTTCATCCTGACGACCAATGCCGGCCACGACGTGATCGCGCGGCTGGCACGCGAAGCGTCGCAGGAGGAGAGCGCCACCGCCGTGCGCGCGGCGCTGCGTGAGATAGTCACCCGCCACAACGAGCCCGTCTTCACCTCCGAACTGCTCGCGCGGATCAGAAGGGTCGTGGTCTTCCGGCCGCTCGATCTCGCGGCCATGGAGGGTATCTGCCGCAAAGAGATCGACCGGCAGCACGCGTTCTGGCGGGAGAAGCGGGACAAGGAACTCGTCGTCGCCGAGGAGATCGTCCAGTACGTGGCGCGTACCGGTGACCGGCTCAATGTGCGGGCCGATGGACGGGAAGGGGGTCGGATCATCGCGAAGCTGCTGGGCGAGATGGTGGAGGATCCGATCACGCTCGCTGAGCGGGATCGATCCGCCGAGTTCCACGCGTGCGCCAGGATCGAGCTCCGCTTCGATCCCGCGGCACCGCATGTCGCGGTCCGCCTCGGCACAGCCGTGCGCGACGGGTGGTGATCGCCGTGGCCAGGCCCGTGCGTTCCTTCAGACAAAGCTTCAGCCAGCTCGGTCGGCTGCGGAACGCGTGCGCGAGCGCGCTCGCCGACGACGACACGTCCCGCGCACTGGACGGCCTGCGCCGGCTCTATCCGCGGTTCGAGGCCCTCGGCGAGGCGTCCGCGCCGCTGTGGCCGTCCTTTCTGGAATCAGTGCTCGACGCGCGCTTCTTCCCGTACCTGCGGGAGGCGGACTTCGACGGACTCGGTGCGTTCGGAGACCGCCTGGCCGCGGCGAGAGTCGTCGCCCCGGCTCAGAGCAGGTGGCTCATCGCCGAGGCCTCTGTTGCCCGAGGCACCGCCATCGACCTCCAGCGTGCGCATCGCCTGCTCACCGAGCTCTGCCAAGCGCCGTGGATCCAGGACGACATCCTGCTCGGCGCCGCGGCCAAGCTGGCCGGGCTCGGGGCCGTCGGCGATCCGCAGCTGGCCATCTACGCGGATGTGCTGACACGGCGCCCGGATCCGCCGGCCGACGTGGCCAACCTGGTGGCCGCGATCCTGAACGTCGGATTCGACAGCGACGCCGAGCGGTTGCGCCTGGCATGCTCGCTCGCCATGCGGCTCGGTGACCCGACAGCACGGGCGGACACCGCGGTCGCTCTCGGCCTCGGCGAACTGCTGCTGCGTCAACGTCCTGGGTCCGCGGCGCGACTGTTCGCGACCGCGCTCGTGCATTCCGCAGGCCACGCTGAGGCGTTGCGCGGCCTGATCTCCGCGCACCTGCATGCCCGTGATTACTCCCCGGCGATCGCCGCCGCGCACAAGGCTGCCGCGCTCGACCCGCGATGCGCCGACCTGTTGGTCCTGTGTCAGATGCTCGCCTGGCTCGAAGTGCGCTGGAGCTCCAGCGCATTCCCACTCGCGTCCGCTGCCCCACCGGCGACGACCGCAAGGCTCGCCGAGATCGCACCGGGGTGCGATACCGGACCGTGGCGGGACTACGCGCTCGGCCGCGCATGCCTCATCGAGGGTGACGCCCGGCAAGCCCAGACGTTGCTCACGAAGGTCCTCGACACGGGACAGTCCGACGCGGACATCCACTACCACGCTGCCTGGGCGCACCTGCTCTGCCGGAACCCTGAAGGCGTGCGCGCCAGCTATGACGCACTGGGCGGGGAAGCAGGCAGGTGGGCGCTTGGCTGCCTGCTGCGGGACGCCGAGCCAGGGCAGGAGCTGCCCGCACCTCTCCCGGTCGTCCCGAACGGGTTCGAGCGGGTCGCGGCGGCGCGCGAGGCGCTCATCTCGGACGGGCAATTGCTTGTGACGCTGGACGTGCGTTGCCTGATCACCCCTGGAGCGCGGCAAACCGATCTCTTCGAGGCCCTGCGCACGGCGCTTGCGGTGGCCGTCGTGCGCGGCCTGCCCTTCGAGCCCGAAGCCTTCTCGCCGCCCCTGTTCGCCCGCCTGCCCGCCGCCGAGCGGCTGATCTGGACCGCCCTGGCCCTACACACGTCCGATCCGGAGCGCAGCCGCCTGATGCTGCGGCACGCACTCGAACTCGGCCACAATCGTGCGGCGCTGCTGCTTGCCGTCGACGCTGTGCACAGCGGTCGGGCCGGCGAGGTCCGCGATCTGCTACGTGACACGCGAGGCCCGAAGGCGGCCCTGCTCGCCGCGTGGGCGGACGCACACGCCGGAGCCGGCGCGGATGCGGCGGCGCACTTCGCCACGCTCTCCGGTCTCCGGCTTGCTCAGGCCGACTACGCCATGGCGCTGCTGGCCCTGCGCGACACGGCGGATGCGTGGGCGCACGGGAACTTCGACGATGCGCAGGCCCATGCCCGGAACGCGGTCACACAACTGAGCACCGCGACGACGCGCGGCACGGGCCGCTTCAAGATCTCGCTCCTGAAACACGTCGCCGAATTGCTGGCTTCGACGACGGATCCGGCCGACGTGAACTGGCAGGATGCGGCGGCGCAGCCGTGGACAGCGCGGCTGCTCGGCCTCGCCCGACTGGTCCGCGCCCCCGAATCAGCGGACGCAGACCTCGTCCAGCGCCTGCCGGAGTGGCTCTCACCCAAGACTCACTGCGCCGCGCTGGCCCAGGCCGCCTTACGGGTGGTGCTCCTAGCCGAGGACGGCGCGGCGCGCCAGGAGGCAGCCAGCACCCTGATTCAGCTCGGCGAGCGGTCGTCCGACCCGGACATCAGCCGCGCCGCGCGGCGCGGGGCCGCAGCTACCAGGATGCGGAACGGTGACAAACCCGCTGATGTGCCAGGTGATCCAATTACCGCCCTCGTCGGCGCCGGTCTGGCACTGACCGAGTCGGATCCGGCGGAGGCGGTGCGACGGCTTCGCGCCGTGGAGTCCGAAAGCGGCCAGCCGGGAGAGGTCGCGCTCGTCACCGTGCTCGCGAACGCGCTGGAGGGCAAGGCGCTGCCGAACCCCCTGCCCTTCGACGCGCCCGCGACCGTGGCGGCGGCCCTGTCGGTAGCGGCGGCGATAGGGCTGGCGGCCGCCGGGGACACGGTGGCCGCCGCGGACACGGTGCTGGAGGCATCCTTGGCACACCAGCACGAGATGGACGGCCTCCTGGACCTGCGGCGCGTACTCCCCCACCTCATCCTGAGCGTCGCCAAACGCGGCAGCAGCGACGCCGCCGCCGTGGTCCTGGCGCCGGCGATGAGGCAGGCCCTCGCCCACGAGCACGGGTCGGGCAGGATCGGCGGCCTGGCCGTCGCGTGCTACGCCACCCTGCTCGGCGACTTCGAGACCGCGGAGCGGGCCTGGCGCGACCTGCTGGAGCGGACGCCGGCCGAGGACGATCAGATCGCCGAGATCCGCCGCGAGTACGGGCGCTTCCTGTGCCACCGGGCCGCTCGTGCCGACCTCGACGGCGACCGGGGGGCCGCCCTCGCCCACATGCGCCTGGCCGCGCTCTACGTGCCAGACAAAGCCCGCGGGATCTTCGCCGAGCTCGAATCCGAGCAGTTGGTCGGTACCCTGACAGCCACGCTCTTCCCGGGGTCGCCGCTCTCCGACGGCCGATGGCGGGGCCGACACCCGCGCCTCGCCGAGCTGATCACAGCGAACCCTGGACTGAGGCACGCATTGAGATCCGGCGCGGGATACCTGATCCTGAACCAGTGGCGGATCGCCTCCCGGCGCGCGGGTCACGACGTTGAGCTCTGGCACACGCTTGCCATCCTCGCCAGGGAGGACGCGTTCGCCCGCCCGGTCGGGCCGCAGACGACGGATCAGGCCAGGATCACCGCCACGGCGCTGTGGTCGGTGCTGCTCACCGATCCCGCGCTCCGTGCCCACTTCGCACGGCTCACGCTCCCGGACATGGCCGACGAGGCGTTCCGCGACGAGATCACCGAGGCGCTGCTCGCCGACCACAAGGCCCGGCTCACGCAGGCCATGGCGCAGAACGATCGGGACACCGCTGAGCGGTACCTGTTCAGCCTGGACTCCCTCCAGCGCGGGTTGACCGCCACCAGGCGGCTGCTCGATGAGGGTCCGTTCATGGCGATGGCCGCCAACCTGGCCGGCGACGAAGACGATTTCGCGCCGATCGTCGAGCGGGTCGGGAAGCTGCTCGACGCATGGGGCGCCGACCTGGTCGCGGCGGCGGAGCGGACACTGACCGACGGCGAGGCGATCCGACAACTCGGCGAGCGCTCGAAAGTCGACAAGAACTACGAGGCCGCACTGAGCGACCTCAAGATCGCCTTCCTGCTCGAACGTCCGCCGAGCAACGTCCTGTACGCCGCGCTGGACTGGGGATACGGCTGGTTCATCTGCCTCCACAACCAGGACGATGACGAGGCCGCGTCCGCAGTCCTCGACGTCATCGCGCCGTTCGCGAAACTGCTCACGCCCCGGTGCACGCCTGGACGCGGGCACACCGCCGAGAACAAGGCACTGGGCTGGTTCTCCCACGCACGCGGCCTGTCCGCGTCACGCTCGGCGAGGAAGGCGGGCGGAACTCGTCGCGCCGAACTCTTCGCGGTGGCGCGCGATCTCCACGAGAAGGCCGACGCCTGGAATCCGGAGTGGGACCCGCCCAAGCGGGCGATGTGCCGGGCCGACGGCGAAAGGCTGTTCGCGATCGGCGAATTCGCTGAGGCTGAGCAGGTACTGCGCGACCTGAATGACGACAACGAGCAAATCGGAATCCTCCACAACAACTACGCCATGGACCGGGTCCGAGACGTCAGAGCCCTGCTGCGCATTGCGAAGTCCCCCGAGCACGTCGACGCCGCACAGGACTTGGCGGACGAGGCCGAACGGATGCATCTCCAGGCGATCCGCTTTCTGCCCGACGACCCAGTGATTTGTGGCAACATCGACTACATCGCCGAAATCCGCAACTCGATCGCAAAGAAGAGGCAGGAACTCGCATGACGCCGCCGAATCACCCGCGCAATCCCTTCCACGAACTTGGGCTTCAAGTGGACGCGACGAACGCACAGATTGTCGAGCGGGCCGAGGAACTCGTCCAGACGTGCCGGGACGACACAGAGCGCGACCGGATCGTCCGGGCCAAGGAAGAGCTGATCACCCATCCACTGACCCGGGCCAAGCACGAGCGGACCGAACCGGCGCGGACCGACTACGAGCAGGACGAACGCTGGGCCGACTTCGTCCACGACCACCGGCGCGCTCCGGTCCCGGTCCGCGGTGTGGCCGCAGGCGCCACCCTCTCGCCTGCGGATCTCGACCCGCGGGCAGCCATGCGGGCCCTGATCCGCTGGGTGATCGATGCCGAACCGGACGACGTCCTGCCGCAGCTGCGGGCGTTGCCGACCACCGAGTTCGGCGGCGTCACCCTCATGGAGATGCGCGATGTCCTCTTCGGCTGACGGCAAGGGGCTGGAGCGATCGGTCGAGGAAGCGTCGCAGCCGACCGAGCGGACCGAACCGGCCGTGTCCGTCGAGCCCGCACAGGCGCCGCTGGACTGGTACGACTTTTCCGGACGCGAGGTGCCCGACGTACCCGGCGAGTTCATCTCCCCGGAGAGCGAAATGGTCGGCGTGGTCAGGCGCGCGGCAGAGGACTTGCACGCTGCCGAGCAGCGGACACAGGCCGCGGCGAGCGAGGTGCGCGAGGCGTTGTTCGAACTCGCGGTGCTGGTGGGCAGGCTGGACCAGTTGGCGGACGTGGCCGAGGAGCCCCTCGTGGCGCAAGGCCGACGCGGCCTGCACCGGCAACTGTCGATCCTCAAGAACCAGATGCTGCAGATCCTGGCCGACAACGACATCGAACTGCGCGACCCCACCGGCCTGCCGGCCGCGGAGGTCCTGGACTGGACGACGGTGAACGCGTGGCTGCACCGGCCGGAGTTCGACGCCAAGGTAGTCGCGCGGACCGAGGCGCACGCGGTCTTCCACGAGGGCAGGATCGTGCGGCTCGCGCAGGTACAGATGGGCGCGCCAGCTGAATCGGAACACGAACAAGACACGGCACAGGATCGGGAAAACCTATGACTCAGTTGGTGAGCAAGGCTGTCGGGATCGATCTCGGCACGACCAACAGCGCGGTCGCGGTGATGAATCCCACCGACCGCGACACCGTCATCCACCAGGATCCGACCACAAAGTCGGTCACCACCCCGAGCTGCGTCTGGCGCAGCCCTGATGCGCCGGAGCTGATCGTCGGACGCCACGCCTTCATCCACAAGGGAGACAGGCCGGAGCCGATCAGCTCGATCAAGCGTCTGATGGGAACCACAGCCACGGTCGACCTCGGCGGCGAGCAACTGAGCCCGCAGCAGGTCTCCGCGCTGATCCTGGCGGAGATGAAGCGGCAGATCGAGACAGACGTGGCGGCCTTCGACGGCCCGTCGCGACGGTGGATCGTGGATCGCGCGGTCGTGACCGTGCCGGCCTACTTCGACCAGCCGCAGATCGACGCGACCCGGGAGGCGGCGGAACTGGCCGGGCTGGAGGTGCTCAGCCTGCTACACGAGCCGACCGCCGCGGCGAGCTACCACTGCTGGCGCACCGCGACCCAGGACGGCACCTTCCTCGTCTACGACCTTGGCGGCGGCACCTTCGACGTCAGCATCCTGCGCTGCACCGCGGGCAGCTTCGACGTGCTCGGCATCAGTGGCAACACCCGGCTCGGCGGTGACGACATCGACGCTGCACTGGCGCGGCGGCTGCAGACCATGCTCCAGAACGACGGTTGGGCCCTGGACCTCGATCCCGAGCGCGACGAGGAAGACCGCGGCCGGTTCGCCCGGCTCAAGGCGATGGCCGAGGGCGCGAAGAAGGGCCTGTCCGACAAATACGAGTACATCCTGAGAGACAGCGGGCTGCTGGTCGACAAGGCCGGCAAACCGGTCTTCGTCGAGACCGTACTGGAGCGGTCCGAGCTGGAGACGATCGCCGAGCCGTTCATCAAGCGCACCTTCCTACACTGCCACGAGGCGATCGCCCGGGCGGAGGAGCGAGCCGGAATCGGCCTGGCCGACGTAGACGCGGTCATCCTGGCTGGCGGGTCCACCCACATGCCACTGGTCCGCGAAATGGTCACCCGCGAACTGTGCGGTGAGCCAACCGCCGGTGCGGAGCGCCGTGAGCGCGCCAAGTGCGCCGAGCCGGTCTACGAGAAGGTCGACACCGTGGTGGCCCTCGGTGCGGCGGTGCGCGGCGCTGCGCTCGGCGGCCTGATCGTCTACGACGAGCAGCGCACGGTGAAGATCAGCCTGCGCGGCGCCGGCACCGCCAGCACGTCCCGGCTCACCGTGGGCGGCACCGTCGAGTCCCTGTCGCCCGAGGTGGACCTGCGCGGCGGCCGAGTCCTGTTGACCGCCGACGACTACGAGGACAGCGCCGACCTGACCGCAGAGGGCTCGTTCGCCTTCACCCGGATTCCAGTCCAGGCTGACGCCGAGACCGAGTTCAGCTTCGCGGTCTACGACGGCGCCGGCATGCTGCGCGGCGCCGCCGACCGTTCGCTCGTACACAACGACAAGCCGCTCGGCGGGGTCGCGAACGGTGCGCAGAACAACAAGCTCATCACCATCGAGGTGCGCAAAGACCACGAGACGAGCCAGTTCCCGCTCGTGGGTGTGCTCCAGACACTGCCCTTCGCGAAGGACTACGACTTCCGCCACCCCGGAGACGTGGAGAACGTGGAGCTGCGGCTGTTCCAGGAGGGCCGGCCGATCCAGGTGGTCGGTGTCCGGGTGCCGCGCTCGACGCCGAAGCACGCGCCGATCCGGATGCATGTCGTGATGCACGAGAACTACGCGATCACCGTTGAGGGTGCGATTGGCGAAACGCCGTACCAGGCCACTGTGCAACTGCCGACCGAACGCGAGATGCCCACGCAGGAGGCGGCGACAGACCTCACGCGGCGGTTCCAGGAGAATTCGGCCGTCCTGTCGGCCGGTCAGCGGGCCACAGCCGCAGCGCAGCTGAAAGTGGCGCATCAGGCCTTCGAAGAGGCTCACCAGCGCGGAGACGTGGCACAGGCGACGCACGAATTCGACCAGATGCGGCGGCTCGTCGACGCGCTGGGCCGGGGCCAGGGCGAACTGCGTCCGCCGAAGGCGGAGTTCGACAAGCTCGTCGAGGACTGCCGCGAGCGGCACGCCCGCTTCTTGCGCGACGGCGTGCCCGACGGCAGGCCTTTCGACGCGGACGACATATCCAGAACAGTCGAGGAGCACAGGCGCAGCGGAGAACGGGCTTACACCAACCGGGACCAGCGTTCGTACGGTGAGGCCGTGCGAAAGCTCAAGGAACTCCTCGACTACCTGCTCGGGCTTGAGCACGTGCAGTCGAGCCCTTATGTAGCGTCCCCCACCGAACGTGCTGAGTCCACGATCGCCCGGATCCGGGAGATCGCACAGCAGCTGATGCACCTGGCGCAAAGCCTGCGCGATGAGTACGCGGAGAGGGAGATCGCGAAGGTCCAGGAACAGATAGCCCCCCTTGAGCTGCAGATCGCGACCAAACCGTATGACGTCATCGACGAGTGCGTCACGCTGCGGGTGCGGCTGAACCAGGTCCAGGCAGGATTCGTCCGCGAAATCGGGGCCGGCACCGGCCTCCCCGAGATCTGAGCACGAAAAGGCGCCCGCGATGACCAAGCCCTTGCCGACCACCGTCGACTCCGAACCGACAGACGACCGAGAAACAGCCGCGCAAGAACTCGCATTCCCCCACTTCGCCATACGCGGCCGACAACGAATCAGAGCGCACGCGGCGAGGCTGTTCAACGACGGCCTCGCTGCAGCCCGCAACGGCCGCCCGGACCTCGCACGCGACTTCTTCGCGGCATTCGTGTTCTGGTACCCACACGACCCCGACGCGCGCAGCGCACTCGCCCTGGCCTGCCTGGAATCCGGCGACCGGGACACGGCGCGAGAACACTGGCAGCAGGTGCTCGACCAGCGTCCTAATGATCAGAAGGCGCGGCGCGGTCTAGATGCGTTGGCAGCACTGACGGAACCGGCTACGTCGGCTGACTGAGCGATGCGACCAGGTCAAGATCCAACACCATGAGCATACTTTGATCACGGCTCTGACGTGGTTTGCCCGTGCGCCGATGGTCGGGCGGTAGCGTTGCGGGATGTCTTCGAACCCCGTGGCCGCGCCGGTCAACACCGTGGTGATTGGTGCGTGCCGAAATTACGTCCATGCAGGTCAAGTGGTATCTCATCGGGCGCGGATGGCTGCGCCGAGACAATCCGCAGGCGCACCTACGAACCGCCGCGCGGGTCAGTGGCCTCTGCTGAGCAGCTTTACACAGCCGGGGAGCACATTGGAGAGCAAATGGGGAGCAGACATGCGCATTGAACGGTCCTGAACTGCGGTCAACGACCCTGAACGGAACGGCGCCGGCCTGCAGAAGTGCATTTCCGCAGGCCGGCGCATTATGGCGTCCTTGGTTCACACCGAAGAGGTCGCAGGTTCGATCCCTGCATCGCCCACCAACGTTACATCGGGCCCCCTGGCCAGCAGGTTTAGGGGGCCGATGCCGTCTTATACTAAGGTTGATTAGTCCGTATTGCACCACTCTAGTTCGCGGCCGTACAGCAGTGAAGTACAGCAGCAGGTCAATCGAACCTGGGGAAGCCGACACCGCCGGCGGTGCTGCGCTCTCCGTCCAGTACCTGCACGGACTCGTCGAGTGCCTGAGCATCGACCGGTGGCAGTCGGCGGTAGAGCTTGATGTGGCGGTCGGCGGCGGCGGCCCAGGTATGCCGGCGTGCCAGGTCCTGGCCGGCCAGCCTGGCGACAGGGTCGTGTTCGGTCATCGCGGCGAACAGGGCGTTGGCGAAACCGTTCGGTTCACTGGCGAATCGGGCCGCTGGGCCGAACACCTCCCGCAGCACCGGCAGGTCCCGGGTGACCAGTGGCACCCCGGCCGCCAACGCCTCCATCGCGGCTAGGCCGAATCCCTCCCTTGTGGATGGAAACGCGAACGCGGCGGCGCCGGCCACCAGTCCGGGCAGCTCGTCGTGCGGTACCGGGCCCAGGACTAGCGGCTCGACTCGCAGTTCGGTCGCCCGCGCGTCCCAGCGTGCCCGGTAGTCCCGGTAGTCGAACAGGGTTTCACCGCCCGCGATCACCAGCCGCGCGGTCGGCTTCCTGCGGCGCAGCAGAGCGAACGCATCCAGCAGATCGACGGAGCCCTTGCGCGGCTCGATTCCGCCGACCGCCAGGACATACTCGCCGAACCGGCGATCCGGCTTCGCCGCGGCGAACCGGTCGGCGTCGACACCGTTGGGGATCACGGTCGCGGCGAGGCCCCAACCGGCGCGCAGTTCGTCGGCGACGGACGCGGAAACGCAGACGTGGGCGTACGGCTCGACGATGGCGCGCTCGTGGCAGGCGGCCAGTTCCGGCGTGGTGAAGTGGTCGATGTGGTGCACGGTGCGCACGCACCGGCCTGCCGCGTTGGCGCTGATGCAGTCCTGCGCGTGGACGATGTCGTAGCCGGCACTGTCGAACGCCGCGCGCAACACCGCGATCGACCGCAGCACGCGCGGCCCGACCCCCTCCCCCGGTACGTCCGGGAACGGCACGATCGCGAGCCGCACCCTCGGATCCACCGGCCGGAAGAACCCCTCGTCACCGCCACGGCCCAGCGTCCAGACGGTGACGTCGACACCGGCGGCCGCGAGTGCCTCGGCCAGCGCGAGTGTGTGCACGACACCGCCGCGCGGCTTGGTCGAGTACGTCAACAACGCCACTTTCATCGGTACACCTCGGGTTTGCGCTCGTCGAGATGCTTGAGCACGCGCCGGGCGACCGCGATCTCGGCGGCCGGATCGAGCTCGGCGATGGCGATACCGGCCTTGGACCACGTCCGCGCCACGATGTCGCCGCCGGGGCCGACCACCTTGGCCTGACCGAGGAACCGCATGCCGCCCAACGTGCCGGTCTGGTTCGAGGACACCAGGACGACCTGGTTCTCCGCCGCCCGCGCCCGGTCGTACAGGTCGAACAGGCGGGACTGCCGGTCGTCGGCCATCCGGGGGGCCCGGTTGGTCACGCTCGTCGGCCACGCGGACAGGCACGCGAGGATCTCGGCGCCGTCAAGGGCCAGCGCGCGGGCGGACTCCGGGAACGTCTTGTCGTAGTCGACGAGCATGCCGATCCGGCCGGCCGGCGTGTCGAACGCCTCGAACCGGTCGCCTGCCGCGTAGGCCGCCGACTCGCCGACGGGCTGGTGCACCTTGCGGTGCCGACCGAGTACGCCGTCGCCGGTGACGCAGACCGCGCTGTTGTAGCAGCGGTCGCCGTCCGCCTCGCGGTAGCCGACACAGACCACCATCTCGGCGGCCAGTTCGATCACTGCCTTGATGTGCTCGCCGTCCGGGTCCAGCGCGGGTGGCAGCGTGTCCGGGTCGGGGTGGCGCAGGTCGGCCAGGTAGCCGCCGAGCGCGGCGTCGGGCAGCACGAGCAGCGATACGCCGTCCCGCCGGGCGTGCCCGATGATCGTGGCGATGCGCTGGAGGTCGAAGTCCAGGTCTCGCCCGAAGGTCGCGGCCACCGCGCCGATCCGGATCACTCCCACGGTTGCATCATGGCGCAGCCGGCACGGGATCGGCATCGATTGCCAGATACGCCTCCGGACGTCGGTCGCGCAGATGCGCCATCGCACGGCGGGCCGTTGCCAGTGCCCGCGCCACGTCCAGCTCCGCGATCGCGACACCCTCGGCCACGCCGGTGCTCGCCAGGATCTCGCCGCCCGGTCCGACCACCTTGGCACTGGCCACGAACCGCAGCGAGCCGAACGTGCCGGACTGGTTGGCGGACAGCCAGACGATCTGGTTCTCCAGCGCCCGCGCCTGGTCGAACAGGTCGAACCGCAGCTTCCACCGATCGCTGGCCAGGTCCGGGGAGGGATTCGTGCTGCTGCCCGGCCACGCCGACATACACACCACGAGCTGCGCGCCGTCCAGCGCCAGTGCCCGCGCGGACTCGGGAAACGCCTTGTCGTAGCAGATCATCATGCCCAGCCGGCCGACCGGCGTGTCGAACGCGGCGAAGCCGCCGCCTGCCCCGTAACTGGCGTCCTCGGACAGCGGCTGGTGCACCTTGCGGTGGTTGCCCAGCACACCGTCGCCGGTGACGCAGACGGCGCTGTTGTACTTCACGCCGTCGGCGTCCTCGCAGTACCCCGCGGTGACCACCAGGTCGCCGGCCAGCGCGGCCAGCCGGGCGATCTCCGGGCCGTCCAGCCGCAGCGCGGGCGGACCGCTCGCGCCGCCGCGCAGGTCGGCCAGGTAGCCACCAAGGCACGCTTCTGGCAGCGCCAGCAACGACACGCCGGCCGCCCGCGCCCCTCCGATCAGCGTGGCGATCCGCGCGAAGCCCGCGTCCAGGTCGCGGTCGAAGGGGGCCGCGACCGCGGCCAGCCGAACGGAACTCATGCGTGCCCCATCCCTGTCACGCCGCCCGGGATCACGGAAGTCTCGGTGCCGTCCGGCCACCGCAGCCGCACCCCGGCCCCGGTCACGAGCTCGCCGCACTCGGCACTCATCGCGGGTCCGGCCGGCAGCGCGTCGGACCCGGTGGTGAGCATGCCGAAACCGGGGAAGCACGTCAGCCAGTCGCCCATGGTCGCGCCGGCCGGTCGGGGTACCCGTGCCACGTCCAGCACGGCCCCGCAACCGCTTGCCTCGGCAAGCATGCCCAGCGTGCCGGCGACACCGGCCATGGACACGTCCTTCGCCGCTCTCGCCCTGGCCAGGCCCACCGAGTCGATCATCGTCCGCAGTTGCCCGCCGGTTCGGTGCGATGTCGAATCCCATTGCTTGCCAGCATAACCAGGCCGCCAGCGGCCGCCGATGTCCACAGTGTACCGAATCTGGTCACCGGGTCGGCCCGCGCCGCCGGGTACCGGCTCCGTTGTTCGGCCCAACGCCGTCACGCTCAGCGCGGCGGGCACGCCGAGTTGGGTGTGGCCACCGAGCACCGGCACGCCATAGGCCGTGCTCGCATCGCGTAGCCCACGCAGGACCCGCGCGGCGAACGCGGCGTCCCGCGCGCCGATCGCGTCCAGCAGCCCGACCGGGTGAGCCCCCATCGCGGCCAGGTCGTTGACGTTGACCAGCACCGAACACCAACCGGCCCATTCGGGGTCCCGTGCCACCATGGCCGGCAGGATCGCGTCGCAGGCGGCGACAAGATCACTGCCCGGAACCGGGGCACCGTCGTCGCCGACAAACCCGGCCCCGCCGGGATCGAGGCCGCGCAGCAGTGGGCCGAGCGCCTGCTTGGTCGCGGCGACCAGGGCCTGGACTCGGTCAATGGGCCAGCGTGTCAGCAGATGTGGTTGGCCGCACACGGTTTCCGCACGCACGTGCTGCCAGCCCAGCCGGCCGAACAGCGGCCCGTGACGTTCCTGCACGGTGGCCTCGAACCGCAGCACGCCTGCGCTCTCCGCGTGCGCGCAGGCCGCCCGGACCAGGGCCGCGCCCGCGCCACGGCCGGCCGGGGCGTTCCGGTCGACCACCAACCGGCTGCCGCACCACCAGCCGATGTCCGGCCCTTCGTCGACCGGCCCGAGCCGGACCCCGCCGATCACGGTGCCCGTCCGGTCGCGAGCCACGAGGACCACCGTGCGCGGGTCCTCGTCGTGCCAGTCCAGGTCGTGCCCGGTGAACAGGCCCTGCTCGTGCACGAAGGCCGCGGTGCGCAACGCCCGGTACGCCAGCAGGTCATCCGCGTCGGTGGCCGGCTCGATGCACAGGGCCGGTGGCGCGCCGAGCAGGATAGACGTGTCGGTGCGCAGGTCCATCCCGGCACCCCAGATCACGTTGTCCACCAACGACATCACGCTCACCCCCCGGCCGACCGCAGCACACTGCACGCGCCGCACGCCGCGCAGCCGGCCTGCTGGTCGTCGCCGGTCATGCCGGCCGCCCGCAACAGTGCGGCCACCCGGACGGTCACGTCGTGCACCAGTTCGCGGTCCGGTGCCGGCCAGCCGTCTCGACGCGCGAGCGTGCCCAGCATCGACCGGAACGGCACCACGAACGGGTACACGCCCCGCTCGATCAGGCCGGCGGCCCCGGCCACCAGGTCGTCCGGGTCCTCGCCGAGACCGATCAGCAGGTACGTGGACACGCGGTTGCGGCCGAACACCCGCACCGCTTCGTCCCATGCCGCCTCGTACTCGGCCATCGGCACCGCGCCCTTGCCCGGCATCCAGCGCCGCCGCACCTCGTCGTCCATCGACTCGACGTGGATGCCGATCGCGGTCGCGCCGGCATCGCGCAGTTCGGTGAGCACCGCCAGGTCGGCGGGAGGCTCGATCTGCACCTGGATCGGCAGGCCGGGCACTGCGGCCAGCACGGCACGCACGCAGCGCACCAGGTTACGCGCGCCCCGGTCCGGCCCCGCGGTGGTGCCGGTGGTCATCACCATCTGGCGGACACCGTCCAGTCGTACCGCGGCCTCGGCGACCTCGGCCAACTGAGCCGGGGTCTTGGCCGCGATCGTCGCACCCGACCGGAGCGACTCCTCGATGGTGCAGAACCGGCAGCGCTGGTCCGGCTCGTAGCGGATGCACGTCTGCACCACCGTGGTGGCAAGCACATCGGCGCCGTGCAGCCGGGCGATCTGCTCGTACCGGACACCGTCCGCCGTGGACAGATCGTAGAATCTCGGCCTGCGGACGACGTCCAGGGACAGTCCGGTGTCCAGGTCACCTAGAAAGATCCGGCCGTCGTCGAGGCGATAGGGGCTGTCCGGGTTGTTGGGCAGCGCGGCGTTGGCACCGTCCACGAGCACATGGCCGTCGTCACTGGGACCGGCGCCGGCCGGCCGCCGCACTTCCGACCGCATCCGCACGCCGAGCAGCGCGAGATCGACCCGCACGGCCATTCGATCGTCTGTGTCGGTGCCCACCGCGTCACCTCCTAGAACATGTAGGTGGAATTGATGATCGCGCCCTTGCGCGCGTAGTGGATCAACGCGTCCTGCACGTCGAGCGGGTGGGTCGGAATGACGCCCTCGATCAGGTCCTCTTCGCGCGCACCGTGCAGTGACAGGCCGAACCGGCAGCAGTAGACCTTGCCGCCCTCGCTGATGAAGGTGGCCAGCGAGCTGTTGATGTTGTGCTCGCCGGGGAAGGCCGAGTTACCGGTGGTCGGGAAACCCCTGGTGGCAAGGCAGTTCAGCGAGCCGGGGCCATAGAAGTAGATGGCCGACTCGAAGCCCTTGCGCAGCGCGCGGGTGGCCTGCAGGATCGCCACGAAACTCACCGACGACTCGTGGGCGATGCCGTGCACGAGCGTGAAGTAGACCTCGCCCGCCTCGGCCTGGTAGTCCGGGAAGACCTTGGTACCACCGTAGATACTCGATCCCACCGGCAGCGACGGGTGCGGGATCTCATCCATGCTCAGCTTCTCGACGTCGGTCAACTCGGGCATCGCATTCTCCTTATCCGTAAAGGTTGTCGAACGTCTCCCGGAACACCGGTCCGGAAAGCTCGCCGTCGCCGGTCGCCGCGGCCAGCTTGGCCCGCTCCCCCGCGTGATCACCCCAGGGTTCGTCGCTGGCGAACAGCACGCGGTCGTGGCCGATGCCGCGCCGGGTGATCTCCGCGGCCAGCCAGCGCGGCGCGAACCCGATCGACCAGGACAGGTCGGTGTATACGCGTTTGCCGGCCTCGATCCAGTCGAAGAACAGCGAGCCGACCAGCTTGATGTGGCCGCTCATCCCGCCGCCGAAGTGCACGAGATGGATGGCCACGGTGTCGCCGTAGTCCCGCACCAGCTCGGCGACCTCGCTGATGTCCGATGCCGCACCCGGGGACGTGTGCACGTGCACGACGAGGTCGTGTTCCCGGGCCGCGGCAAAAATGGTGTCCAGCCCGGGTCGGCAGTCCGGGTCGCTTGCCCTGCCTCCCAACAGGAAGCTCAGCTTCAGCGCCTGCACACCGCGTTCGCCGGCCAGCGCCAGCGCGGCGCTGGTGCGCTCGGCGTCGGCAGGACGGGGCGACACCCACAGCGCGGCGGTGATCCGGTCGTCCTTGCCGGCCGCCTCGACGCACAACTCGTTGAAGGAGAAGGCGATCGCCGGGTCGGGCACGCCGTAGTTGGGGATGACCAGTGCGCGTTCGGTACCCTCGGCGTCCATGTCCGCGATGAGTTCGGCGATGGTCCCTCGGGCGTTCAGGTCGGGATGCACCGCGGGGCCACCGTAGAACGGGTAGGCGGGCAGCACGCCGAGATGGCGGTGCGCGTCGTGCACGAGCCGTGGCGGCATGATCCACCCTTCGGTGTCGTTTGTGGACGATCAGGCGACGGTGCGTGGCGCGGTCCATTCGTCGTCGGTGGGCCACGTGCTGTGCGGGGTGCCGGCGATCCAGTGCACCTCGGCGGCCGGGCCGTCGCGGCGGGCCGCCACCACACGGCCTGCCAGGTACTCGGCGTCGGCGTCCACTCCGCAGAACCGGCCGGAACCCCACGTGTACTGCCAGGGCAGGCCGAGGAAGTACAGGCCCGGGTAGCTGGTCACGCCCCGGTCGTGCGTCGGGTAGCCGCGGCCGTCGAACACCGGCACCTCGATCCACCGGTCGTCACGGCCGAAACCGGTGCACCACACCACCGTCGTGATGCCGGCGTCGGTCAGGTCCACTTCGCCGACCAGCTGCTCGGGCTCCCACACCGGCTGGTACCTCGGTTCGACCGGCGCGTCAACACACCAGCGCTCGATCCACTGGTCCACCGAGTCCTTGATGCTCTCGGACACCGCGTCGGCCGCATCGAGGTTGCGGCCGAGGTCGTCGGCGAACCGGACGACGGGACCGTCGATGCCGCTGACCCGACCGTAGAGCCGCATGCCCTTCAGCGCGAACGCCCGCAGGTCGATATCGTGGCCGCCGTCCCGTCCGGTGACGTAGTGGTTGGCGCGGAAGCGAACCGCGTCGGCGTCCGCGAACTTGTCGATGCTCTGGCGGTAATAGCCCATGTCCGCCAGCCACGCCACCACGTCCCGCCCCCGGTAGCGGCGCGCCACCCGAGGCGCGGACCCGACCGCGAGGTGCACCTGACGCCCGGCCAGATGCAGATCCTCGGCGATCTGGGCGCCCGACTGGCCACTACCGACCACCAGAACCTCGCCGGGCGGCAGGGAATCCGGGTTGCGGTACGCACCGGAGTGCAACTGGTGCACGGTCGGCGGAATACGCTCGGCCATCCGAGGACGGACCGGCACCTGGTACGGCCCGGTGGCGACGACCACCTGCTCGGCGGTGAACCGGCCGGCAGTGGTCTGGAGCTCGAAGCCGCCGTCCCGGGTACCACGCAGCCGGGTCACGGCGACGCCCTCGTACAGCGGCACGTCGAAGCTCGCCGCGTAGCCCGCCAGGTACTCCACGATCTCGTCGCGACGCATGAAACCGTCCGGATCGGTGCCCTGATACGGGAATCCCGGCAGCTGGCACTGCCAGTTCGGCGTCACGAGACAGAAGGTGTCCCAGCGTCGCGCACGCCACTCGTGGCCCACCTGCTCGCGTTCCAGCACCACGTGGTCGATGCCGCGCCTGGTCAGCCACCAGCTCATCGACAGGCCGGCCTGTCCGCCACCTATCACCGCTACCGAGCAGCGGATGCCATCCAACGATGAACTGGGGATCGAGGTCAGCATCGCCACCCCTCTCGCTGTGGACCAAGGAGGGGACGACGCTGTCCGGTGTCGGGAACCAGTAGAGCCATCGGGCATTACCGGAATGTTTCGTCCGGAACACCAGTGCGCTGCCAAGACCTCACAGTGTGAACGGAACGAAAACCCGGACAGATGCCAGCAATGACCGAAAGCCGGTTCCCACGTCGGCTGTCACCTTCGTGGCCGAGGACGATGTCGGTCAGCGAGCGCAGCCCTGGCCATGTAACAGGCGAAGGCCGGCCAATGATAGGCACTCGGGGACGTCGACGGCTGGTGGACGACCTGGCGAACCAGCTGTCGAGGTGGTCACGTGGGTACGGCATGGGTCTCCAACGCGGTTGCCGGGCTGGCGCTTCTGGTCGCCGTTGCCTCGACAGCTGTTACCTTGTGGCTCAGCAGGCGATCCCTCCGGATAATGTCGTACCAGGACACCACGACGCGGGCGTTCGAAGTTGACCACATGCTCCTGCAGTATCCGGATTTACGACCATACTTCCTCGGCGCGAAGTCGGCACCCGATGGAAATGACCCGGACTACAACAGGGTAATGGCGGCGGCCGAGTTGTATCTCGACATAGCCGAGCACATTTGGCGCCACCATCGTGAGTATGTCCCTGCCGATGTGATCGGCTGGCGCGAATGGATCCACGACTTGCTCCAGAGCTCGCCCGTTCTACGGGACAGCTTCACTGACCGAACCCATTGGTATCCCGCACTGGTGGAGCTGCTTGAGGAAGAATCGTGCAGTCAGCCTGACCACGGGCTGGCACTCGAGTTACTCCACTTGCCTGCCGTCCGGTCCGCGCAAGGCGCGGCCGCGACGCCAGCTCAACAGACATCGACCCAGGCCCGGGAACGACGGCCAGCAGCGTCAAGTTGATCCAGCGAGGCCGTTGTCGGCAGCCAGATCGCGCTGGTACCAGGTGCCTGGCTTGCCGCCCAGTTCGGCTGGGTCCACTGGTCCGGTGGGAACGAATCCGGTCTTGGCCAGGACCCGTTGGGACGCGGCATTCTGGCGGGAGGCGGCTGCCCTGATCATGTGCAAGCCGTGTTGCATCGGCGCCAGCCGGCACAACTCGTGGACCGTGGCGGTCGCCACACCTCGGCCCGCGACGTGCTGCGCGACGCGGTAACCAAGTTTCGCGGTGCCCGGCTTGACGAAGACCAGGTTGAACCGACCCAGGACCGAGCCGTCCTCGGCGACGAGCACGTAGAACGCGGCGGCACGGGCCTCCTGCTCGGCCAGCAGGGCGCGAAACTGTTCGGTGAACTGATCATAGAACGCGTCGCCCCGGTCCGAGATCGAGGCGGCGAAGTAGACACGGTTTGCCAACTCGAAGGTCAGGACCGCTGCGGCATGGTCGCCTCGTAGGCGTTGTAACTCGGGCACCGACTGACGCTACCGGGAGACGGTGCACCGCGGCCACCGAATTTCCGTCCACGTCTGGAGTGTTGATCTATTTCGACTGGTAGTTATTGCGGATGTGCGCTATTCCGTTTTGCGGCGGAAGGGCGCGATCAGTTTCCGTACGATGTCCGCGGCGCCCCAGGTGACCGGGCCGTGCGCGATCGAGCTGAACAGGTCCCAGATGCGGAGCAACTGCGCCTGATCCTGCCAACCGGCGAACGGGCCGGCGAGTTCCTCGTACACGGCGAAGAACCGGTCCGCAGCGGGCGGGCGACGCTGGACCCACAGCTCAGCCAGGTCGATCTCGGGCCACGTGTAGGACACGGCCGGATCGATCAGCGCGGGCCGGCCGGAGTCGTCGGCGAGGATGTTCCCGGTCCACAGGTCGCCGTGGGTGAGCGAGGCCGGGTGTGGCGGGATCAGCTCAGGCAGCGCGGCGCACAGCCGTTCCACCGCGCGCCGCTCTTCACCATCGAACTCCGCCTCGACCAGCGGTTCCGGTAGCCATCGCAGGATTCGGTGCTGGGCGTAGAACGCGTGCCCGTCCGTCTCCCAGGAGTTGTCCTGCCGCAGCCGACCGGGGCCGTGCCAGCCGTCGCGGTGCCAGCCGAACCGGTCGCGGACGGTGGACGTGTGCAGCGCGGCAACCATACGGCCGAGCTCTTCCCAGAACCGCTCCCCGTCGCCGCGGGGCCGCAGTGCCTCCAGCACGAGCAGGCGCGGCGAGACGTGGACCACGTCCGGGACACGCACACCCCCGAGCTCACGCAACGCCGACAGCCCGGCGGCTTCGACCTCGAACACGTCCGCGTGCGCATCCGTCTTCGCGAACACCCGGCCGCCGCCGGGCAACGTGGCCACCGCGGCGACGCTGAAGGAGCTCGTCACCGCCTCCAGCGTCGTGACCGCCAAGCCCGCCTCGTCCAGTTCCGCCGCGAGGAGCTCGATCCCTGGCATGGCAGCAGTGAACCACGGATCTCCGCCCGCCAGAGACCGCGGTGACGTGCGGTCGTGGGTCAGGTGGTTCGCGCGAGCCGGTTGGCGGCCTCGCGGGCGAAGACGTGCGAGACGCGGACGAGGATGTGGTGGGCTTCCTGCCATGTTCGTACCGCGGTTTCGGCCCGGCCGAGGTCGTGCTCGACGTCACCGAGGTACATGAGCGCGAGGCCGTGCAGTTCGTGGGCGCCCAACCGCTCACTCAGATCGAGCGCTCGACCCAACTGCTCGTTGGCCTCGGCGTGCCTGCCCAGGCCGGCGTAGGCCCGGCCGAGGTGGAGTTCGGCCAGACAATGGTAGAATGGATTGTCCACTTCGGACGTGACCGTCATCGCTCGCGCACAACAGACCAGCGCCCGCTCGTGCTGTCCGAGTTCGTTGCACACGTAGCCCAGGTTCGCCAGTGCGCGCGCCTCGTACGGTTGGCCGACGGCATCCTGGGCGCTGACCAGCGCGCTCTCCAGCAACTCTGCGGCCTGGTCGAACTGGCCCGACCAGAAATAGGAATGCCCGAGGCCACCCGCTGCCGCGAGTTCGCCTCGCAGATCCCCCAGTTCCCGGAAGATGGCCAATGCCTCGCGCGACGCGTCCTGGGCCGACCGCAACTCGTTGCGGCGGATGAATCCCTTGCACAGGTCGTAGAGCGCATGAGCCTCGCCGGACCGGTCGCCACACGCCCTGGCGCTGGCAACGCCGATGCGCGCCACCGTGACGAGATCGTCCCAGTGGCACCGCCAACCCAGAAACGCCCGCAGGCGTGCCACGAATCCCCGGACAAGGTGGTGTGCGCCCGATCGCGGTCGCTTGGCGGGTCGCGGCCAGCAGGGTCTCGTGCTCGATGTCCAACCAGCGCAATGCCTGCCGATAGTCGGCGAACCGCCGGTCCGGGACGTGCTCGTCGCCGGTGAACGGGCGGGATGCGGGCATGAGCACCTGATCCGCCGCCGCGGCGCTCGCGAGGTACCAGGTGAGCAGGCGGTGGACGCTGTCCGTGCGTACGTGCGTGGGTTCTTCCGCGTCGGCGCGCTCGGCCGCGTAGACGCGCAACAGGTCGTGGAATCGGTAGCGGCCCGGTTCCGGGGCGGTCAGCAGGTGCGTGTCGACCAGTGTTTCCAACGCATGCTCTGCCTGCGACGCCGACGTGTCGAACAGCACGGCCGCGGCCGCGAGGCCGATGCCGGGATCGGGGACAAGGGCCAACAGGCGAAACGCCCGTGCCGGGTCGATCCCGTCCTGGTCCGTGGCGGCCGGCAGTGCGTGATAGCTGGTCTGAAAGGTGACCCGGACAGCCAGATCGGCCACGTGCAACTCGCGCAGCCGGGTGCGCTCGTCGGCCAGTCGGTCGGCCAGGGTGCGGACGCTCCACCCCGGCCGGGTGGCCAGTCGGTCGGCCGCGATCCGGATCGCCAGCGGAAACCCGCCACACGCCCGCACGACCCTGGCGGTGGCCGCCGGTTCGGCGACCGTGCGGTCCGTACCGACGATGCCGGCGAACAACTCCCCCGCGTCGGCCGTGTCCAGGCCGTCCAGGGCGACGACGGTCGCACCGTCCAATCCGGACAGCCGGTTGCGGCTGGTGACCAGGACCGCGCAGCAGGCCGCGCCGGGAATCAACGGCCGGAGCTGGGCGGCGTCGCGGACGTCGTCCAGCAGCACCAGCATGCGACGGTCGGCGAGCAGGCTGCGATAGCGCACCACCCGCTCCTCCTCGTCCACCGGCACCGCCGCATCGGGTACCCCCAGGTCACGCAGGAACCGGGCGAGCACGTCGCCGGCCTGCCGCGGCTGCGCGCCCGCGCCGCGTAGATCGGCATACAGCTGACCGTCCGGGAAGGTGCCGGTGACGTGGTGGGCGACGTGCACCGCCAGTGTGGTCTTGCCGATCCCACCGACACCGGTTACGGCGACGACGGGCAGTGCCCGGCTGGCGTCCTCGCTGCGGTCGGTGAGCACGCCGGCCAGGTGGCCGACCTGGCTGCCGCGGCCGACGAAGTCGCCGAGATCGGCGGGTAGCTGCGCCGGTCGCACCAGGACTGGTCGCGGTATCGGCTCGCGGAACGCGATGGACTCGGCGGGCGGCAACGGTGCCAGCAGCGCGGGGTCGGCCGCCAGGATCTGGTGGTAGAGCCGTTGTGACTGCGGGTCCGGGTCAACTCCGAGTTCGTCGGCGAGCAGTCGCCGCAGGTGGTGGTAGGCGGCCAGCGCCTCGGCCTGGCGTCCGGACCGGTAGAGCGCGGTCATCAGTTGGTTGTGGAAGCGTTCCCGCAGGGGAAACTCGTCGGTCAGTTCGATCAGCTCGCCGATGAGCTGTTCGTGCCGGTCCAGCCGCATGTCCGCCTCGATGCGCCAGCCCAACGCACGCAGCCGCATCTCGGTCAGCCGCGGCAGCATCGTGTGCGTCAACGCCTGGGATGGCACGTCCAGCAGTGGCTGTCCGCGCCACAGTCCGAGGGCGACGCGCATGGTGTCCGCGAGGGACTGCCAGCGGTCTCGCCGCGCGTGTTGCTGCCCGTCGGCCAGGAGCACGTTGAACCGGTCGACGTCCAGTTCGTGACCGGCGGTGGTGATGGTGTAACCGGCGGGGCGGGTCACGATCGGTGATCCGGTGTGGTCGCCGAGGGTGCGGCGCAACCGCTTGACGTGGCCTTGCAACGTGATCCGTGCCGAGCCGGGTGGTCGGCCGTCCCACATCGTGTCGATCAGGTCGTCGATGGTCATGACCCGGTCTGCGGCCAGCAGCAGGGCCGCGAGCAGCACTCGTTGCTTCCCGGTCGGGACCGGGATGGCGGCCTGGTCCCGCCGCACCACCAGCGGCCCCAGCAAGGCGAAGTCCACCCCGGCCTCCACACCCCACGCATCCCGACGATCCAGCGTAACGCGGACATCCGCACAGGCAGGGCGGGTTTTGCCGGTCGGGCCGCGGTGATGTGCCAGCGAAGTGCCCACCAAGTGCCAACCGACGGTGCTGAGGTGACGCAGGGCGCACCACGCGCCCTGTCGGGTGGAGGGGGTGGTCGTACGAGTGACCGCGGAGATCGACGTTGCTGCCGCTGACGTCGTCGAGATCGAGCAGGCGGTAAGGCTTGGCGACGAGCACTTCGCCGAGCGATATCCGATACAAAAGGTGCCGGTTCGATCACTACATGTGACGTTGTCGCCGCGTGTCCACGGCGAGATCGCGGAACACGTACGCGACCTCTCTGAAGTGGCAGCGCGGTTGCCGGCCATTCTCGTGCATCGGGCGACGATGCAGGTGATCGACGGCGCACACCGTGTCCGGGCCGCGCTGGTGCGTGGTGACAGGTACGTGGACGCCAGATTCTTCGGTGGCAGCGAAGAGGATGCCTTCGTCGTGGCGGTCAGGCTGAACGCCGCGCACGGGCTGATGCTGTCGCGCGGCGACCGGAAGTCGGCTGCCGCGCGTATTCTGCGCACCCACCCACAGTGGTCGGATCGCGCCGTCGCGGCGGCCGTAGGGCTCTCGGACAAGACCGTGGCCGCCATCAGGTGGCGTGCTACCGCGGAAATTCCGCAGTCGGCGTGGCGCGTTGGCCAGGACGGGAGAAGCAGGCCGCGCGACCCGGCCGAGGGCCGCGTGCGGGCCGGTGAGGTGATCGCCAACCGGCCGGACGCCTCGCTGCGCGAAATCGCCGCCGCCGCAGGCGTCTCGGTGACGACCGCGCGAAGCGTACGGAACCTGACGCACAGCGGGCATGCTCCCGCGCTGCCGCGTCACGGTCAGAAACCGACGACGATCAAGGTGGGCGGCGATTTCGACTACCTGCGGCGAGATCCTTCGCTGCGCTACAACGAGTCGGGCCGGATCATGCTCCAACTCCTCGACGCGCATTCGGTCCTGGCGCGGGAACGGGACCGGCTGATCAGCGAACTGCCGGCACACTGTACGTCCGCGCTGGCCATGGCCGCCCGCAGTCATGCCGAGATGTGGGCGCGGTTCGCGAGCCAACTGGAGCACCGCGGCTGAGCTGCACTCGATCTCACATCGCATGAAACAGGGCCGCCCGAGGCGGCCCCGTTTCCGCGACAGTCGTTGTGTATCAGCCGGTGGGCAGGGTGTCGAGCCAGCTTTCGCTGACGGCCGTGTATCCGCCGGTGGCGCTGGATGCGATCTTCTGTCCGTTCTGGATCTGCCAGATCTGGCTGGTGGCGTCGCCCTTCACGAGCGTGCCGTTGGTGGGCATGGTTGCCATGCCGGTGTAGTAAGCGGGAGAGATGTTGAAGAAGGTCGCGTGGGCGTCGCCCGCGTCGGTGACCTCGGTGTTGTTGACGAAGTGGATGGCTGCTCGGCCGGCGACAGCAGCTTCCGCGCCGTTGACGGGATCGCGAGCCAGCGAGCCGTCCGTGGGGACGGTGGTGGGGTCGGCGTCGATCGTGCCGTCGGGAACGGTGGTGGGTGTGGTGTTGGCGTATCCGGCTTCGGACAGCTCGGTGGGGTTCTGGAACCAGATGAGCGCGCCGCCAACGGCGAGCGCGATCTTGCCCGTGGGTTCGCCTACCAGTGTGCCGTCGCCAGGGGAGTCGCTCCAGATCAGTTTGGTGTGGGTGGGGTCGGTGTAGAGGGCGAGGGTGCCGTCGGCGCGCAGCGCGACGCTGTCACCCGGGTTCACGGTGAAGGGGCTGCCGCTGCCGGCGTGGACGGCCCACAGCACGGTGTGACCGGCGCTGTTGTCGGAGTACAGCACGAAGTTGCCGTCGCTCTGCAGGACAAGGACGGCGTTGGGGTGGCCGGGGGTTCCCGCGGTGAAGAACACCGCGTTGTTGGCCTTGTTGGTGATGGTCAGCACGCCGTCGTTGAAACCCATCCGGGCGTTGGCCGTCGACCAGGTCGAGCCGGACGGGTACTGGGTGCCGTCGGAGACGAAGTCGACCTCGCCGCCGGCGGCGGACTGGCCGACCGGGTGCGGCGGGACGAAGGTGGCTGTGCCGGCGCTGGTGGGCACGCCGCCGGGGTAGTCGATCAGCTCGCCGTTCGCGGTGGTGGCCACCAGGTCGGGGTAGCTGGCGCTGGACCAGTTGCCCGGCGAGGTGAGCTGCGGGTAGGCGGCGGCGGTGAGAGTGGCGGTGCCGTTGCCGCCGGCGCCGGGGATGGTCAGCGGAGTGGGGCAGCTGGATCCCGCGCCACAGGTGGTGCTTGGCAGGGCGAGTGGGTCGGGATAGCCGTCGGGGCCGTAGGTGATCGTGTACTGGTAGACGGCACCGGTGGTGTTCCTGCGGGCCCACAGGGACGGTTTGCCGCCGATGGGGCCGGGGGCCGTGATCGTGTAGTTGGTCCAGCTGTCACCGCCGCCGGGGCTGCCGAGCTGCACGGGGTTGACCAGGTAGTCGGGCGCGCCGTTGTTGGCCTGGTAGAGCCACAGGCTGCCGTTCTCGACGGTGAGCAGGTCGAACGGGACGCTCGCGGCGATGCCGGCGACCGGGTCGGTGGCGTACAGGTCGTTGGTGGCCACCAGTTGGGTCAGGCCGGTCCAGGTGCTGTTGGCCTGGTAGCCGGCGCAGTTCGTCTCCTGGGTGGCGTAGCAGGGCTGGTAGGGCGGCTGGCCGGGGAGGTTGAGGTCGCCGCCGTTGTCCTGGGTGATGCCGGCCTTGGTGATCTCGGTCCAGTTCCTGGTGTTCTGGAACGGGTTGGCGCCGTTGTTCTTGTACAGGTAGAGCCGCCCGGTCCTGGTGTTGAACGCCCACAGGTCGTCGACGGACAGCGTGCCGGTGCTGTTGTCGTTGTTGGAGAAATTGCCGCGGTGGGTGAACAGGTAGTTGCCCCACGAGTCGCCGCCGGGCGAGTCGGCGGGCACCGACAGCGGGACCGGTTTGGCGGTGGGGTCCGATCCCGCCGGGTAGTAGCCAAGGCCCCCGCCACTGTCGGTGGTCACCAGGTCGGTGACCGCTTCGGTGGTCAGGTTCCCGCCCGCGGTGTCGGTGACCGTCGTGTTCTGCGGCACGAAGAACGAGTACTGGGTCTGGGCCGAGACGTTCAGGGCGTTGTCGACGGCCTGCACGTAGAGGGTGTGCACGCCCCAGGTGCTGAAGCTGGTGGGGATCGCGAGGCTTCCGGTGCCGGCGGACAGGTGGGCGCCGGTGGCGGGCACGGGACTGTCGAAGGAGTAGTAGAAGCCCTTCATGCCGGAGGCGACGCCGCTGGCGGGGACCGGGTCGCTGGATTTGACGGTGAAGGTACCGCTCTGGCCGGTCGTCGGGCCCGGTGTCGCGTTGCCCAGCGGCGGGAAGGTCGTGGTGGACGGGTCGACGACCGGGTTGGCGGGCGGGGTCAGGTCGACCTGGAAGCGGCAGGTGGCGCTGGTCGGTGAGGAGAAGTACTGGTCGGTGGAGTGCAGGGACCAGGCGTACTGGTGCCCGTCGGTCAGGGCGGGCGTCTGCACGCCCACGTTCACGCCGGTGGTCACGAAGCCGCGTGAGGCGAAGCTGCCCACGGTGGTGTTGGCGGTGGCGTCGCTGAGGGTGAAGATGCCCTGCATCTGCGCGGTGTCGACCTGGCTGGTCAGGGTGGCGGAAAGGGTGGCGACGTGCTGGCCGCCGAGGTTGGAGATGCCCATGAAGCCCACGGTGCCGTTGGCGCAGTCCTGGTCGGCGTTGCCGGCCGCGTCGACGGGCGTCGGGCTGGCGGCCAGGTTGCTCGGGGTGCTCGGTGGGATGTCGTAGACCGTGTAGACCGACGGGTTGTTGTTGAACCGCATCAGGCTCGGGCTGCTGCCGGATTCGTCGCCGACAAGGCCGATGGTGATGTTGGGGTTGTTGCCCGCGGCGATCGACGTGATGGCCGACGTCAGGTCGAAGTCGCCGGGCAGCACGCCGCCTGAGCACATCGTGCCGGCGGCGTTGCCCACCGATTCCATCGTCCTGCTGGTGATCTGTTTGACGATGCCGGGCAGCCCACTGCCGTTGGTGCCCCAGTCCGTGCTCGAGCTGATCGCGCCGGTCCAGTCCACCGCGACGGTCTGCGAGCCCTCGTTGCAACTGTTCCAGGCCGAGTACACCTCGTTGATCTTCAGGGTCGACGAGACGATCTTGTCGGCGGAGCTGAGGTTGGCGGTGTTCAGCTCGAAGTAGGAGCGGAACGCGCCGACGCACGAGTTGAAGGCGTTGTAGCCCACGCCGGGCTGGGTGACGTTGTTCCAGTAGGTGAAGGTGGGACAGCCCTGCTGGGCCTGGGTGTAGTTGATGGTGCCACCGGACTGGAACGGCTCTGCCCAGGTCGGGTCGAGGTAGAGCGGGTACCGGGGGTCGGTGGTGTCCAGTTTGGACGCCTCGGCCGCCAGCGTCAGGGTGTTGCCGCTGATCGTGGCGGGCATCGGTCCGGTGTGCGCGCCGAGGCCCGGTCCCGCGGCCGATGAGACCGGGTTGGTGACGGTGTCGAAGTCGGCCGGGGCACTCGGCGATGCTGCCGCGCCCGCGGCCGAGTCCCACATCGCGGCGGGCGGTGCGGACATGACCGTCGCTCCCGTGGTCGCGTCGACCGCGTCGATCCCGCCGCTCGGTGTGGCACGCAGGGTCAGTCCGGTCAGTTCCGCGGTGAACTTCAGGTCGCGCACCCGGGTTTCGGCGGCGGCGTCTCCGACGGTGAACACCTCGCTGAAACCGCCGGAAGGCTGCGCGGTGACGGTGAAGTCCACGCCTGGGTAGATCGCGTGGTAGGTGGCGGTGGCGCCGGAGAGCGCGGGTGCCGGCAGGGCGATCGGCAGGCTCAGCGCCATCGTGCGCCCGGCCTGGTCGGTCACCGTGATCGCGGGGCCGGTGTCCCCGCCGGACAGGGTGAGCCTGTTGGGCGTCGCGGTCGTGCCGATCGTGCCGTCAGGGCTCCGCACAAGTGTCGGATCGATGTTCTCCCAGGCGCCGTCGCCGTTCTTCATCCGCGTCGGCTGCGCGGTCGTCGTCATGGCCAGCGTGCCGTTCGGCTCCGCGGTGGTGACCGAATCCGATGTGGTCAACGCGTCGACGGTGACCGGCTGCCCGGTGTCCTTCGCCTTGGCCAGCGCAGCGTAGCGCGGATCATGCTGTGTGGTCACGGAACCTGACGTCCGTAACGTCGACGCGTGGGCGGTCACGCCGGGCAGCGTGGCGGAACCGAGAGTCACGACAAGGAGCACGGCGACAGACCGGGCTCTGATGCGTGGCCCGGTTGGGTTTTCCGTGTGCACGAGTGGTGCTCCCCCCTGGTGGTGTCCCGCGTCGTGCGGGAATCGACAGGTTCGCAAGGTAACGCACACCGGGCGGCTGACTGTAGAGTTCCGTTCTGCTTCGCGGTTCGGTCCGATACGAAGCGTGTGCCGGCGGCAATGGGGGGCGGCGTGATTCGGGTGTCCGCATCAAGGCGACTGACGTCGAGTGCTCGAGTGTTACGACGCGTCGCGCTGCTGGTGGTCCTGGCACTTCTGCCTGCCACGGTGGCGCAGGCCGATGTGATCACGGTCGGCGGTCCGGTGCCGGGCGTCGCGCTCTGGTCCGGTATCCAGCCACAGTCCACGCCCTCCGTGCCGGGCACGAACGCCACCGCGCCGCCCGCGGGCCGGACCGCGAAGGCCAAGGCGCCCAAGCCATATCAGATCCCGAAGGTGACCTGGCCGAGTGGCACCGCGCAGGTCGCGCTCTCTCCTGCGGCGCGGCAGGCCGGGTCGCTGCCCATCGCCCTCGCCGGCGCGGACAGCACATCGGCGGCCGCCGGTTCCGCCTCGGTGACCTTCGCCTCCCGAGCGGCCGCACAGGCCGCGGGGATCAACGGCGTCATCGTCACCCTGGCGCGCGGCGACGGCAGATCGACGCCGTCTCCCACCAAGGTCAGCCTGAACTACGCAGCGTTCTCTGGCGCGTACGGCGGCGGCTACGCCGACCGGCTCGCACTCGTCCTGCTGCCCGCCTGTGCGCTGAGCACGCCGCGGCTCGCCACGTGCCGGGCGCGGACTCCGGTGCGATTCACCAACGACGTCAAGGCCGGCACGCTCACGGCCGTCGTGCCCGTCGGCGGCGGGTCCGCGGGTCCGTCCACAGTGCTCGCGGCGGACTCGACCGCGTCGGGTTCGGTGGGCACCTACGCCGCCACCTCGCTCTCCCCGTCCGGGGCATGGTCGGCAGGCGGGAATTCCGGCGCTTTCACCTACAGCTACCCGGTCACCGTGCCGCCGTCGAGCGCTGGGTCCGCGCCGAACGTGACGCTCTCGTACGACTCGGGCAGCGTGGACGGGCGCACGTCGGCCACCAACTCGCAGGCCTCGTGGCTCGGGGACGGCTGGGACTACACCCCGGGATACATCGAGCGTTCGTATCAGCCGTGCTCGCAGGACGGGATCACCAACTCGGGCGACTTGTGCTGGGGTGGCAACATTCTGTCGCTCTCCCTCGGCGCGCACTCCGGTGCGTTGGTGCGCGACTCCGGCGGCGCATGGAAGCTGCAGGAGGACGACGGGACACAGGTCATTCCACTGGCGGGCGCGAACAACGGCGCATGGCAGGGCGAGGCGTGGGAGATCGTCACCCCGGACGGCACCCGGTCCTACTTCGGCGAGAATCACCTCCCCGGCGGCAACGGGTCGGACGCGGCGACCGGCAGCGCATGGACCGAGCCGGTGTACTGCCCAATCTCGCACGACGGCCCGACGTACCTGGCCGGGTCGCCGTCGTGCAACGCCGCCGGGTCGGGGAGCAACTCGTTCGTGGCGAACATGGCGTGGCGCTGGAACCTGGACTACGTCGTCGATCCGCACGGCAACCTGCGGACCATGACCTGGGTTTCGGAGACCAACTACTACGATCGCGGCGCCGGACAGGGCAACGGCACCAACACCGGCTACACCCGGGGCGGGTATCTCCGGCAGATCGGGTACGGCTACCGGCTCTCGGACGCGACCGCCGGCACGCAGCCGGTGGACACGGTCACCTTCAACGTCGCAGAGCGTTGCAACCCCGGATACGCCAACTGCGACTACAGCTATCTGACCTCGAATCTGACCAATACCGCGGTCACGTCGAACTGGCCGGACGTGCCGGCGGACCAGATCTGCCCAACGCAGTCGGGCGCGTGCGCCAACGACACCCCGACGTTCTTCACGACCAAGCTGCTGTCGTCGATCACCACCACGGTGCGGGTCGGTGCCACCGCGCACACGGTGGACACGTACGCCTTCACCCAGATGTTCCCCTCCCCGCAGGCCGGGGTGGTCTCCAGTTCGGTGTCCGCCGACCAGGGTGACGGCACGGTCGCGGTGCTGTGGCTCGCCAGTATTACGCGCACCGGAAACGACACCCTCGGTGGCGGATCGTCCGCCGGCACCAAGCCGATCACCTTCCTGGCCGAGATGATGCAGAACCGGGTCGATGGCAACAGCACCGGCTCCGCCGCGTTGTATCGGCCCCGGATGGACTCGATCACCACGGAGGCCGGCGCGCAGATCGCGGTCTCGTACTACCTCGGTGCGTCGCAGAGCTGCTCACGGGTGAACCACGTGCTGCCGTCCAGTTCGGATCAGGACACGTTGTACTGCTTCGCGCAGTACTGGGTCCAGACCAACGGCACGGGTCCGGTCCTGGACTGGTTCAACATCTACCCGGTTGCCGAGGTGACGGTCAGCGACGGGGTGACGCCTGCCGCCTGGTCCGAGCAACAGGTCACCCAGTACTCCTACGCGGGCGCGGCATGGCACCGCGACGACAGCCCCCTGACGCCGGACGCGCAACGTACCTGGAACCAGTTCCGCGGGTTCCGCACCGTGACGGTCACGTCGGGCGTGGCGGGCGTCGAGGACGTGCCGACCCAGAACGTCACCACGTACCTGCAGGGCATGGACGGCGACTACCTGGCCGACGGCACCCGGCGCTCGGTCGGCGTGCCGGACACCGTGGGAGACAACGTCACCGACTCCAACTGGCTGCGGGGCCGGGCTCTGGAGACCGACACAGACCTGGGCGCGAGCACCACGATCGAGAAGAAGTCGGTCAACGGCCCGTGGGTCTACACCACCACGGCCACCGAGACCATGGCGGACTCGATGCCGGCGTTGACCGCGCAGCTGCCGCGGTCGAACGAGACGCGCAGCTATCAGCTGTGGCACGACGGGACGTGGCGGAGCACGAGGACCGACAGCGCCTACGACACCTCGGGCCGCCCGGTGACCGTGGACGCGAAGGGCGACGGAACCTCGGCGGTGCCGGAAGTCTGCACGACGACGGGCTACGCCAACTCCACCAGTTCGGTGCCGAACATGCTTGCCTACGCCGACGAGGTCAAATCCGTCCAGGGCCCCTGCGGCACGACGGCGACCGCGTCGAACACCGTCTCGGACACTCTGGCCTTCTACGACAACTCGAGCACCCTCGGCGCGTTGAGCAATGCCGGGGACATCACCAGGACGCAGGCGTTGGGCTCCTACGACTCCGGCGGCACCCCGCGCTACGTCACCCAGTCGGCCACCCAGTACGACGGGTACGGGCGGGTCAGCTCGATCAGCGACGCGGACAACAACACCACGACCACCGCGTACTCCAGCCCCGGCGCGAGCCCCGACACCGTCACGGTCACCAACCCGCTCGGCTGGAGTTCCAGCAGCACCCTGGACCCGGCGCGCGCCATGGTGATCGCGTCAACGGACGTCAACGGCGAGCTGACGACCAAGACTTACGACGGTCTCGGTCGACTGACCGCGGTCTGGTCGCCGCTGCACGCACAGGCTTCGAACGCGCCTGCCGACCAGACCTACAGCTACGCGGTGAGCAACACAGCGCCATCGACCGTCACAACGCAGACACTGCGGGACGACGGCTCGTACACCCCGACCGTGGACATCTACGACGCTTCGCTGCGGCTGATCCAGGTCCAGGCGCACACCACGGACAACGAGCCGGGCAGGCTGATCACCGACACGCACTACAACAGCCTCGGCCAGAGCGTGAAGGTCACCGACGCCGACTACAACGCGGACACCGGCCCGTCGACCACCCTGTTCCAGGTCGCCAACGATTCGGTCGTACCTCGGGAGAGTGAGACCTTCTACGACGGTCTCGGGCGAACCACCCGGCTCCTGACCGTCGCTCACGGCATCAACCAGTACGCCACCACCACCGCCTACGGCGGGTTGGACCAGACCGACGTCTCCCCGCCGTCCGGTGCGACCGCGACCTCCACGTTCGCCGACGCGCTCGGGCGCACCATCGCAAGCTGGGCCTACACCACCTCGGCCCCGACCGACAACGCCGCCAACGCCGCGGTGACCACGTACACCTACACCCCCGCCGGCAGGACGGCGACGATGAAGGACGCGGTCGGCAACATCTGGTCGTGGGCCTACGACCTGCACGGCCGGCAGGTCACGGCCGTCGATCCGGGCGCCGGCACCAGCAGCACCACCTACGACCCGGCGGGCAATGTCGCCTCGACCACCGACGCGAACGGCAACCAGCTCACCTACGGCTACGACAAACTGAACCGCAAGACGGCCGAGTACAACACCACCGGCGGCGCCACCGCGGGTGCCGCCGACCAGTTGGCCGCCCTCACCTACGACACCCTGGCCAAGGGCCGGCCGACCGCGCAGACCCGCTACGCCAACGGCGCGAACGACGCCACCCAGGCCTATACCGAGACAATCGCCGGGTACACCGCGCTGTACCAGCCGACCGGGCAGAGCACGATCATCCCGTCCGCGGAGGGGAACCTGGCCGGCACCTACTCGACCACCGCCCAGTACACCACCGAGACCTCGCTGCCCGCCGGCACCCGGTACGGCGGCGACGGCGGGCTGCCGCGCGAGCAGGTCAACTACTCCTACGACCTGGCCGACGCGCTGGTGGCCTACGGCGGCACCTACACCTACCTCGACAACGTCGACTACACCCCCCAGGGTCAGGTGCTACAGACCAACTTCGGGACCTCCGGCTCCCAGTTGCAGCGCACCGAGACCTACGACCAGGCCACCCATCGGCTGCTCACGACAACCGACGCGCTGCAGACCATGAGCAGCAGCCTGGCCACCACCAGCTACACCTACGATCAGGCCGGACTGATCACATCGGACTCCACTCGGCAGTCCGGCGTCGGCACCCCCGACACCCAGTGCTACAGCTACGACCAACTCGGCAGGCTGACCCAGGCGTTCACCACCACCGACCAGGTCAACGATCCGACCACCGGCCAGATCCAGGGCATCGGCTCCTGCGCCGACACCAACCCGGTCGCGGGCAAGGTCACCGGCGGGCCCGCGCCGTACTGGCAGACCTACGGCTACGACGCACTCGGCGACCGGGTCCAGCAGACGAACCACGACACCTCGGTCACGTCGACTGCCAACAACACCACCCAGACGCTGGCCTACACCGGGTACAACGCGGCCACCGGCGCCACCACCGCGTCGGCGACCCCCGACGCGGTCCAGTCCGTGACCACGACGGGGCCGAAGGGCAGCACCACCAGCAGCTACGGCTACGACAACGCGGGTGACACCAAAACACGCGCGGGACAGGCCTTCACCTACGACGCCGAGGGTCGCGTCGCCTCGGCGAAGAACACCACGACGGGCGTCTCCGCCACCTACACCTACGCGGCCGACGGCGCACTGCTGATCCAGCGCGACCCCGCCGCCAACCAGGTGATCGCCTACCTTCCGTTCGGCGAACAGCTGACCATGAACACCGGCAACGGCGTGGTCACCGGCCAGCGGTACTACACCGCGTCTCCCGACGGCGTCACCGTCGTACGCGAGAGCTCCGGCACTGTCTACTACGAACTGACCAACGCCCTCGGCACCGCCACCGCGCAGGTCAACCAGTCCACACTCGGCTACCAGTTCCGCTACTTCGACCCCTACGGCAACCAACTCGCCGGCACTGTTCAGTCCTCATGGGCCGACCAGCACGCCTACCTCGGCCAACCCCAGGACCCGGCCACCGGGCTGGACCTACTCGGCGCCCGCCACTACGACCCGACCACCGGCCGCTTCCTGAGCGTGGACCCCGTGCTCGAAGCGGGCGACCAACGCCAGATGAACGGCTACGCCTACGCCGCGGACGATCCCGTCAACGGCGCGGACCCGAGCGGGACGATGACCCTGTCCGGCGGCGGCGGAGGCACTTACGACGGAACGTGCGGCTCCGACAACACGTGCGGCTCCGGCGGCAGCGGCTGCCGCGACAACGGCACCGGACCCGCATGCGGCGGCGGTTCGGGCGGTGGTTGTGGCAACGGCGTCTACGCCGACGGTTGCGCCCAGGGCACCGCGAACGGCGACCCGAGCGGACCGAACCCGAACCAGTACTGGTACAACCAGTCCCAGGGCAACTACGCCGATGGTTGCACCACCCGAGCGTGCATCGCCAACAACGACCGACTCGCCACCGACCCCGCCTACTGGCGCATGCTCGCCGAGATCGCCGCGCAGAAGGCCGCGATCGCGAACAACATCGAAGCCCAGCAGGCATTCCAGGCCGAACAGCAGGCCGCGACACAGGCACGGGCGAACGCCTGCTCTGGATTCTTCGGGTGCCTCGCGCACGACGCCGGGCGACTCGCATCGGCCACTGTTCAGGCACTCGCGGTCTCCGCGCCACTCTTCGATGTGATCGCGGTACTCACCGCCGGCATTCCGGTGATCGGCGAGATCACGATCGGATTCGCCGTCGTCGCCGACCTTGCCTCGACAATTCAGTCCGGCGAGGCCGTGTGGAGCGATGTGAACAGCCCGACCGCGTCCAACTGGAAGACGGCTCTCGACGCCACCAGTACTTTCGTCGGCGTGGCGGGCATCGGGCTGACCGGCGTCGGCAGAGTCACGGCAGCCAGGGCGAGCTCCGCTGAGGCCAATCTGGGCAGCGCACTGAAGTCCCGAGGGCTGGAACCCAACACGCGCAACATGCCCAAGTCCATCCAGCCCTATCTGCAGGCGCACCACGGCGCGAATGGTCTGGACAATACGGTGACGGCGACCGGCTTGACGCTGTCCGGAATCGGAGATTTCTCGCTGACCGGCGTGCCGTACCTGTGCGGCCAACTGTGTAGCGGGCAGTAGACCGAGCCGGTCCGTCCGCAAAGGCCGCACAGTGCGTGCCAGGGCAACGCCCGTGTCCGCTGTCGCGCAGCGCGACCAGACCCGTGACATCGCCGCGCGGCCTGGGCGCCGCGCGCCTGGGGCTTGACAGGCGACCGGTCCATGCAGTCCTATTCCACTAGGAACCTAGTTGAATGGGAGTAAGGGTGATCGAGTTCCATCTCGACGCGCGCTCCGGCATCGCCCCCTACCTGCAGATCGTCGGGCAGGTACGCCAGGCGCTGCTGCTCGGCCTGCTCTCCGAGGGCGACAAGCTGCCCACGGTCAAGGAGGTGGTCGCCAAGGTGGCGATCAACCCGAACACCGTGAGCAAGGCCTACCGCGAACTCGAGCACCAGGGCTTTGCCGCGGCCAAGCCGGGAGTGGGCACCTTCATCACCCTGTCCCTCGGCCAGGCCTCACTCGCCGAGCACGGCCCACTCCAGGACGAACTGCGCGCGTGGCTGGCCAAGGCCCGCGCCGCGGGCCTGACCGAGCCGGGCATCGACGCGATGTTCCAGAACACCTTCCGCCAGAGCGCAGAAGAGGAGAAATGAGCGCCCTACTGCACGCCCAGGCCCTGGGCAAGAGATACGGCCGGCGCGAGGCACTTGCCGACTGCACCCTGGAGATCCCGCCGGGGCACGTCGTCGGCCTGGTCGGACCCAACGGCGCCGGCAAGACCACCCTGCTGAAGATCGCCTGCGGAATGCTCGCCCCGACCACCGGCCGCATCGAGGTGCTCGGCGAACAGCCCGCCGCCGACCCCGCGCAACTGGCCAGGGTCGGCTACGTCGCCCAGGACACCCCCACCTACGCGAACCTGTCCGTCGCCGACCACCTCACACTCGGCGCCAAGATGAACCCCCGCTGGGATCAGCAGCTCGCGCGGGCACGGATCGAACAGCTCGAACTCGACCCGAAACAGAAGGCGGGCAAGCTCTCCGGCGGCCAGCGCGCCCAACTCGCCCTGACCGTCGCCGTCGCGAAGCGGCCAGAACTGCTCATCCTCGACGAGCCGGTCGCCAGCCTCGACCCGCTCGCCCGCCGCTCCTTCCTGCGCCACCTGATGGAATCGGTCGCCGAGAACAACACCAGCGTCCTGCTGTCCTCCCACCTGGTCTCCGACCTCGAACGCGTCTGCGACTACCTGATCGTGCTGGTGTCCTCCCGTGTCCAGCTCGCGGGCGAGACCGAGAACCTGCTCGCGCAGCACCACCGGATCGTGTGCACCCGCCGCAGGGACACCGACCTGCCCGCGGGGCTCGACGTGGTCTGGGCAGAGCACACCGACCGGCAGTCCACGTTCACCGTGCGCAGCGAGGCCGAGCTGCCCGCCGGTGACTGGGCCGCGGCACACCTCAACCTGGAAGACCTGGTGCTGACCTACCTGGAACGCGCCGCCGACCCGGGATACCGCACCACCACTCACTCGACGGGGGACGCGCGATGATCTGGCTCACCTGGCGCCAATTCCGCGCCCAAGCCCTCACCGCCGTGGCCGTACTCGCCGCCGCCGGGCTCTACCTCCTGATCACCGGGCTGCAGATGCACCACGCCTACACCGGCGACCTGGCATCGTGCACCCCGTTGGACGACTGCGACGCCGTGCTCAACCAGTTCCAGCGAAGCTACAACGTCGCGTTCACCCTCACCGAACTCCTCGTGATCGCCGCCCCCGCGCTGATCGGCATCTTCTGGGGCGCCCCGCTGATCGGCCGTGAACTGGAGACCGGCACCCACCAACTCGCGTGGAACCAGAGCGTCATGCGCACCCGGTGGCTGGCGGTCAAGCTCACCGGCGTCGGCACCGCGTCGGTCGTCACCGCAGGGGTGCTCAGCTACCTGCTGACCTGGTGGGCCGGACCGCTCGACCAACTCCAGGGCGGCCGGTTCGGCGCCACGACCTTCGCCACGCGCGACATCGTGCCGCTTGCCTACGCCGCGTTCGCCTTCGCCGCGGGTACCACGGCAGGACTGCTGCTGCGCCGCACCATCCCCGCGATGGCCGTGACCCTCGGCGTGTTCATCGGCATCCAGATCCTCGTGCCCACCACCATCCGACCCAACCTGCTCCCCTCCACCACGGCCACGTTCGCCATCGACCAGGCCAGCATGAGCCAGGCCAGCGGCATTTACGGCCACGGCGGCGGGCCGTTCTACATCTCGGGCCTCAACGTGCCGCAGGACGCGTGGATACTGTCCAGCTCACCGGTGGAGAACTCCACCGGGCAGCCCGTCGCCCTTGACGCGGTCCAAAGCTGCCTTCCCGGCCCGGGCCCCGGCGGAAAACTCGGCGGGCAGTCCTTCGCGCAGTTCGGCGCCTGCGTCGCGAGCGACAACCTGCACGAAAGCGTCACCTACCAGCCCGCGAGCCACTACTGGCCGCTCCAGTGGTATGAGACCGGGATGTTCCTGGTGCTCGCCGGAGTGCTGGCCGGCACCTGCTTCTGGTGGATCCGGCGCCGCCAGAACTGACCGCGAGATACCTCGCGCCGGCCCGGGGTCCGTCGTCCTGTTCCGACGACGGACCCGGGCCGCCGGGCGCCGGTTCCCCCTGGTGTCCCTGACCGACGCCCGCACCGATCACTGTGCCGTAACGGCAGGCTGTCGACCTTGTGGGAACCTTGAATCGGTGGTGACGACCGGTTTGCCCGGGAGGGACCGACGTGCGGTTGGAGTTTCACCTGCTCGGCGAGGTAGCGGCCTGCTTCGACGGGCAACTCGTCGACCTGGGCCACCAGCGGCAGCGCAGCGTGCTGGCCGCGCTGCTGGTCGACGCGAACCGACCGGTGCCGACCGAGGAACTCATCGACCGGGTCTGGGGCGAGCGGCTGCCCAACCGAGCCAGGGAGAGCGTGTGGAGCTACCTGTCCCGGCTGCGCGGCGTGCTGGCCGGCACCGGTGAGGCGAGCATCGCCAAGCAGCCGACCGGCTATGTGCTCGGTGTGGACCCCGCCGCGATCGACCTGCACCGCATTCGAGGCCTCGTGGCCCAGGCGCACGAGAACGACGACCACGCTCGGGAGTTGCTGGAGCGGGCGCTCGACCTGTGGCAGGGCGAGGTCGCCGACGGCGTGGACACGCCATGGTTCACCCGACTACGCGAGGAACTGGCCGCCGAGCGACTGGTCGCGCGGCTGGACCTCGGCGACCGGCAACTGCGGCAGAACGACCCGAAACCGCTGCTGCTCGACCTGCCCGCCCTCGCGGAACGCCATCCGCTGGACGAACGGCTGGCCGGCCAACTCATGCTCGCGCTGTATCACGGTGGCCGGCAGGCCGACGCGTTGGCCAGATACGACCGGTTGCGCCGCACGCTGGCTGCCACTTTCGGCGTCGATCCGGCTCCCCCGCTGCGCGAAATCCACCAGCGGATCCTCACCGAGGATCCAGCACTGACGCCAACGACCGGTCGGCCGCGGCGCAACGAACTGCCAAGGGACATCACGGATTTCGCCGGCCGTGGGACGGAGATCGCCCGGCTGGCCGAGACGCTGGACCGAACACGCGGCGGCGCGGTGGTGGTGTCGGCGATCGACGGAATGGCCGGCATCGGCAAGACCGTGCTGGCCGTGCGCACCGCCCACCAGCTCACGGCGCACTTTCCGGACGGCCAGCTCTTCCTCGACCTGCACGGCCACACGCCGGGCACACCGCCGGTCGAGCCGGCCGCCGCGCTGGCCGCGCTGCTGCGCGCGCTCGGTGTGCCTGGCGAGCGCATCCCCGACTCGCTCGACGAGCGGGCCGGGCTGTGGCGCTCGCAGCTGGCCGGCCGGAAAACCCTTGTGCTGCTGGACAACGCGCTGGACGCCGCGCAGGTCCGGCCACTGCTGCCCGGCACCGCGAGCTGTCTTGCGCTGATCACCAGCCGCAACCGGCTCACCGATCTGGACGTCACGCTCAGCCTGTCGCTGGACGTGCTGTCCGCCGAGGACGCCCTCGCGCTGTTCACCGACATCGTGGGGGCCGAGCGGGTCACACCGGATCCGGCGGCCGCCAGGCAGGTGGTGGCGCTGTGCGGGTGCCTGCCGCTTGCGGTGCGCATCTCGGCCGCCCGGCTGCGCAGCCGGGCGGCCTGGACCGTCGCCGACCTCGCGGCCCGGCTGCGCGACGACCGACTCGCCGAGCTGGCCACCGGCGACCGCAGCGTGTCGGCCGCGTTCACCGTGTCCTACCAGCTTCTCACCGCCGCGCAGCAGCGGCTGTTCCGCGGGCTGGGCGTCCTCCCGGTGGACACCGTCGACGTGTACGTTGCGGCCGCGTTGATCGGCGTGGCACCCCGAGAAGCCGAGCGCCTGTTGGAAGATCTGCTCGACGCGCATCTGATCGAGCAGCGCTCCGACGGCCGGTTCCGGCTGCACGACCTCCTGCGCCAGCACGCACGGCAGACCGCGGAACGCGACGATTCGGCGCGGGCCAGGCACGACGCCGTCACCCGCGTCCTGGACTACTACCTGCACACCACCAATCTCGCCGCGGCGCACTTCGCGCCCGGCCGTCGGTACGCCATCGCGGAATCGGCCTTTCCGCCGGCCCACACGCCGGTGTTCGACGGCCAGCCGACGGCCCTGGCCTGGTGCGAATCCGAGTACGCCAACCTGATGTCGGTCACCGCGTACGCCGCCGAGTGCGAGCAGGACGCGCATCTCTGGCAGCTCGCGCACGCCCTCTGGTACTTCTTCTTCCTGCGCGGCTACTACCAGGACTGGATCACCACCAACGAGCTCGCCCTCGCCGCCACCGAACGCATCGGCGACCGCCGCGCACACGCGGACACCCTGCGGTTCCTTGGCACGGCCTACTGGCGGACCGGCGATTTCGCGGCCGCGCTGCACCATCACCAACTCGCCATGGACGGCTACCGGAAGCTGGAAGATCAGGCAGGCGAGGCAGCGGCACTACGCAATCTCGGCCTGGTACGCGAACGCCTCGGCCGATACGCCGAAGCCATGGCCGACACCCGTGCCGGGCTGGCACTGCACCACGCGTTGGGCGACCGCAGGGGCCAGGGCGCGGCGCTGACCGCACTCGGCCGGATGCACCAGCAACTCGGCCGGTACTCGGAAGCCCTTGAATACCAACAACAGGCGGTCGACCTGCTGCGTGCCGTCGGCGACCCGTGGGGGCAGGCCAACTGCCTGCGGGAACAGGGAATCTGTGCCGCCAGGCTCGGCCGGTACGACGAGGCGCTGGGCAGCCTGCGCGAGTCCGCCGCGCTGCACCGGAAACTGGGCAACGGTTCCGGCCAGGCCGACTCGCTCAACCAGATCGGCGTGGTGCACCGGCTGCGTGCCGAGTTCACCGAGGCGATCGACCATCACGAGCAGGCGCTCGAGCTGACCAGGGACGTCGGCGACCACAGCGAGATGGAAGTGCTCAACGACCTTGGCGAGACATGCCTGGCGGCCGGCAGGCCCGACCGTGCACGCGAGCATCACACGCACGCCCTGCGGCTGGCGCTGGCCACCGATCAACGGCATCAACAAGCCAAGGCACACAACGGAATCGCGCACACCCTCCGGGATGTCGACCCGGACGCCGCCCGTGCGCACTGGCGGCAGGCCCTTGCCATCTACACCGATCTCGGCCTCCCCGACGCCGACCACGTCCGCGCCCAGCTTCCCCCGGAGTCCTGAGCGGCAGTCGGCGCCGTCGGCCGCGGCTCGTCGCGCTGGCACCCGCGGTGCTGCGGTTGCTCGCTCGCGCCCCGTATCGTGACGACCGTGTCAGCTCGTACCGCGATCCTCACCGTTGACGACGACCCCGGGGTGTCCCGAGCGGTCGCCCGCGACCTACGCCGCCGGTACGGCGACCGGCACCGCATCATCCGGGCCGAGTCGGGCGAACAGGCACTCGGGGCGCTCCGCGAGATGACGTTGCGTGGTGAGTTCGTCGCCGTCATCGTCGCGGACTACCGGATGCCCGGGATGAACGGCATCGAGTTCCTCGAACAGGCCATGGACCTCTACCCCAACGCCCGCCGCGTGCTGCTCACCGCGTACGCGGACACGGGGGCGGCGATCGACGCGATCAACGTCGTCGACCTCGACCACTACCTGCTCAAGCCGTGGGATCCACCGGAGGAGAAGCTGTACCCGGTCGTCGACGCGCTGCTGGACACCTGGTCCGCGCAGGACCGGCGGCCCGGCGCCGACATCACGGTCGTCGGCCACCGGTGGTCGGCGCGGTCGTCGGAGGTACGGGAGTTCCTGGCCCGCAACCAGGTCCCGTACCGCTGGTACCAGGTGGACGAACCGGAGGGCGAGCGACTGGTCTCGGCGGCCGGCCGTGACGGCCGGACGCTGCCGGTGGTGATCACGGCCACTGGTGACGCGCTCGTCGCGCCGTCGGACAGCGAGCTGGCCACGACCGTCGGCCTGACGACGACGCCTGCGGCGGACTTCTACGACCTGATCATCATCGGCGGTGGTCCGGCCGGTCTCGGCGCGGCCGTGTACGGGGCGTCCGAGGGCCTGCGGACCGTGCTCGTCGAGCGCACGGCCACCGGTGGGCAGGCGGGCCAGAGCTCCCGGATCGAGAACTACCTCGGCTTCCCGGACGGCGTGTCCGGCGCCCAACTGGCCAACCGGGCCCGGCGGCAGGCGACGAAGTTCGGCGCAGAACTCCTCACCACGCGGGACGTCGTCGGCCTCGAGGTGAACGGGTCGGCCAGGACGGTCCGGTTCGCCGACGGCGCCCGGCTCGACGCGCACACCGTGATCCTCGCGACGGGCGTCGCGTACCGGCAGTTGCGGGTGCCCGGTCTGGACGCGTTCACCGGCCGTGGCGTCTACTACGGCTCCGCGCTGACGGAGGCGGCCAGCTGCGCCGAGCAGGACATCTACATCGTCGGCGGCGCGAACTCGGCAGGCCAGGCCGCGGTGTACCTGGCGCGGGCGGCACGGTCGGTGACGATCCTGGTGCGTGCCGAGTCGCTGACGCAGTCGATGTCGCACTACCTGATCCAACAGCTCGCGGACATCCCGAACATCCACGTCCGCACCTGCACCGAGGTCACCGCCGCGGCCGGCGACGGTCACCTCGAACGCATCACGCTGCGGCACCGCGTGACCGACGAGACCGAGACGGTCGAGGCGGCCCACCTGTTCGTGTTCATCGGGGCGGCGCCGCGCACCGAATGGCTGGACGGCGTCGTCGCGCGGGACGAGTTGGGCTTCGTGCTGGCCGGACCGGACCTCGCGGTCGGTGGTGCCGCGCCGAAGGGCTGGCCGCTGGATCGCGCGCCGTACCACCTGGAGACGAACGTGCCCGGCGTGTTCGTCGCCGGTGACGTACGGTCCGAATCGGGCAAGCGGGTCGCGTCCGCGGTCGGGGAGGGCTCGATGGCGGTGATGCTCGTGCACAGGTATCTGGAGAAGGCATGACGGACCGACCGCGGTTGCCCTGTGACATCGACGAACTGCGCACGCTGTTCCTGTTCGAGAAGCTCAATGACGAGCAACTCGGGTGGCTGTGCGGCAACGGTCACGTCGAACTGTTCGAACCAGGTTGGGTGTACCGCGAGGGCAGCCCGGCGACCTGCTTCTACGTGCTGCTCGACGGCGGCATCGCGCTGGCACGGCGGGTGGGCGACGAGGACGTCGAGACAAGCAGAACGACGCAGGTCGGCGTGTACGCGGGTGCGTGGAGCGCGTTCCTGCGGGACCGCGGCGTGAACCACTACAACAACTCGATGCGCGTGACGGTCCCGTCGCGGATGTACGTGCTGTCGGCCGAACTGTTCGCCCAGTTCATGCAGGACTGGTTCCCGATGCCGCTGCACATGCTGGAGGGCCTGTTCTACGGCATGCAGAGCACGCAGCAGGCCGTCGGCCAGCGGGAACGGCTGCTGGCGCTCGGCTCGCTCTCGGCAGGCCTGACACACGAACTGAACAACCCGGCCGCCGCTGCGGTCCGCGCCACGTCGTCGCTGCGCGAGCGGGTCGCCGGGATGCGGCAGAAGCTGGGGCTCATCACCTCCGGCTCGTACGACCGCGAATCGCTGCGGACGCTGACGCGGTTGCAGGAGGAGGCCGTCGAGCAGGTGTCGAAGGCGCCCGAGCTGACGCCGCTGGGGGCGACCGACGCGGAAGACGCCCTGACCGACTGGTTCGACGAACACGGCATCGGTGGCGGCTGGGAGATCGCGCCGACGTTCGTGCAGGCCGGGCTGGACGTCGAGTGGCTGGCCAGGCTCGCGGACACCGTGGACGACGCCATTCTCGAAGGCGCCGTCCGGTGGCTGTACTACACGATCGACACCGAGCTGATGATGATGGAGATCGAGGACGCCACGACCCGCATCTCGACCCTCGTGGCGGCCGCCAAGCAGTACTCGCAACTGGACCGGGCGCCCTACCAGGTCGTCGACGTGCACGAACTGCTCAACAGCACGCTGTTGATGCTCAGCAGGAAGATCGGCGACGGCATCACGGTGGTGAAGGAGTACGACAAGTCGCTGCCGAGGGTGCCGGTGTACGCGGCCGAGCTGAACCAGGTGTGGACCAACCTGATCGACAACGCCGTCGACGCGATGGCCGGTCACGGCATCCTGACCATCTCGACGGCGCGCGACGACGACCGGCTGCTGGTGCAGATCCGGGACACCGGGTCGGGTGTCCCCGCCGACGTCCGCGACCGGATCTTCGAGCCGTTCTTCACGACCAAGCCGGTCGGTTCCGGCACCGGGCTCGGGTTGGACATCTCGTGGCGGATCGTCGTGAACAAGCACCACGGCGACCTGTCGGTCGAGTCCGCGCCCGGTGACACGCGGTTCTCGGTCCGCATTCCGTTCGTCCCGCGACAGGAGAATTCGTCATGACCATTCCGGGAATCGACCCGACGGTGACCCCGAGCGGGACCGGCTGCGTCGAGTGCGATGCGGCCGGCGGCTGGTGGGTGCACCTGCGACGGTGCGCGCAGTGCGGGCACATCGGGTGCTGCGACTCGTCGCCGTCGCAGCACGCCAGCGGCCACTCGCGGGAGACCGGGCATCCGTTCGTGCGCAGCTTCGAGCCGGGCGAGGCGTGGTTCTGGAACTACCGGACCCAGCAGTTCTACGAGGGACCGGAACTGCCTGAGCCGCAGCACCACCCGTTGACGCAGACCATCCCGGGACCGGCGGAGCGAGTACCGGCCGACTGGCAGAATCACGTGCACTGACCGGGCCGCCGGGCTCGAGCAACCCGACCACCTCGCTGGCCTTCGCGCAGGTGACCGGCAGCCAGGCCACCACCGCCAAGACCCTGGGCGGCAAGGTGCAGACCGGCCTGCCCTAGTAGAGTGTCGCTGCTAGATCTTGGGGTATAGGTGACGTAGTTTGATCCGCGCGTCGTCGGTGGTGAACTGCCAGCGGACTTGGCGTTGGTCGGCGTTGGTGGCGTGTTGCCAAGCGGTGAGTTCGGTGTTGAGGGTGTCGAGGTCGTTGATGCGGCGATCGAGGCACTGTCGGGTCAGTGCGGAGAGTTTCGATCTCGGCGATGTTGAGCCAGGACCCGTGTTTGGGGGGTGTGGTGGATCTCCAGGCGCTGGGCCAGGGTGAAGGCCTCGCCGGGTTCGAAGGCCTCGTAGAGCGAGGCGATGTTGTGGGTGTTGAGGTTGTCCATCACCAGCACGACAGTCTCGGCGTCGGGGTAGTCGACGGTCAGTAGTTGTTTGACCTGTGTGGCCCAGTCGATCCTGGTGCGCTGGGACAGGGCGTGCACGCGGCGCCACCCTTGCAGGGGTTGGACCCACACGAAGATCGAGCAGGTGCCGCAGCGGACGTACTCGCTGTCCTCGTGGGCGTCGTGTCCGGGCCGGGCGGGGATCGGGTCGCGGACCTGGCCGAGGAGTTGGTAGGGCTTCTCGTCCATGCACACCACCGGTCTGGCGGGATCGTAGGGCCGGGCGTAGACGGCGAGGACGTCTTCCATCGCTGCTGCGAAGGCCGCGTTCGCCTTCGGCGGGATGTTCCAGCACTTCTTCAGATGAGGGCGCAGTTGCGTTTTTTTAGGACCCGGCCGATGGTGGAGTGGTCCAGGTCGGGGATGTCCTCGATGAGCGCGACGTGCTTCTCCAGCAGCCGCAGCGACCATCGGGCATGCCCCGCCGGCGGCTGCGAGCACGCCAGGGCGATCAGCCGCGCTTCGACCTCACCGGTCACCGGCGAGGGCACCGGCGGATGCTCGCGCTGCCGGCGCTGGATCGTGGCCCAGATGTCGCCGCCGGTCTCGGCGAAGCGCTTGGCGACCAGACGCAGCGTCTCACTCGAGACCCCTACCCGGGCCGCGATCACCTCGGTCGCGTCCACCTCACCGGCCGCGGTGTCCAACGCGAGCAGCACCCGCGCCCGCATGATCATCGACGCCGGATGAACACCCGTTGTGGTCACCCGGACCAACTCGTCACGATCCCGCGCAGCCAACCTGACAGACCACTTTTTCCGTGCTGGCACAACAACCGTCCTTGTCCGGCAGGGGAACAACCTGCCGCACAACAGCATCCCAGCCACAAAGACCACAACTAAGCAGCGACACTCTACTAGGTACCCGGTGCGGGGTGAGCGGGGATTTTGGTCACCCATAATCCTTCGCTCATCCCGCGGGGCACGACTTGGTGTTGCCCCAATGGATCTGACAACCGTTGCCGTGCCGCATACCGTTGCGCGCCTGAAGCCGCTGCTGCCACGGCCTCCGGCGCGTGTCCTCGAGGCAGGCTGCGATCTGACCACAGTGGACACAGCAATGCTCCATGTCGGAATCGATAGCAAAGGTGTCGCTTCCGCCGCTGATCCAGTGCTGGTCGGCGACCTGAGGTCACTACGTGCCGGGGAGGTTCCCGACGGCTGGGCATTGAATCCTGTCCAGGAATCACACTAGGAGATCGACATGGTCGACATGCGCCTCGAGGTCAACATCGTCCCGGTATCGGACGCCGAGCGAGCCAAGGAGTTCTACCAGCGCTTGGGTTGGCGGC
>CAVPCF010000058.1:0-50169 GCA_963702275.1 Candidatus Melainabacteria bacterium | reverse complement strand
GACGCCGAGCAGACCGAGCAGGCGGCCCGCTGGATCCGCTCCCAGCAGCGCGCGGACGGCACCTGGGCCAACTTCCACGAAGGCCCGGCCGACCTGTCCACCACGGTCGAGGCCTACGTCGCGCTGCGGCTCGCGGGCGATGACCCGGACGCGTCGCACATGCGGACCGCCGCTACCTATGTGCTTGCCAGCGGCGGGATCGAGGCGACCCGGGTGTTCACCCGGATGTGGCTGGCGTTGTTCGGCGAGTGGTCCTGGGACGACCTGCCGATCATGCCACCGGAGCTGATCTTCCTGCCGTCCTGGTTCCCGCTGAACATCTACGACTGGGGCTGCTGGGCCCGGCAGACCGTGGTGCCGCTGACCATCGTGAACGCGATCCGCCCTGTCCGGCCGCTCGGCGTGCGGATCGACGAACTGCGCACCGGCCGTCCTCGCCGGTCGACCGTGCCGGTGCTGTCGGTCGGCGGCCTGTTCGAACAGCTCGACAAGCTGCTGCACGTGTACCAGCGTTCGCCGGTGAAACCGTTGCGGCGCTTGGCGATGCGGCAGGCCACCGAGTGGGTCGTCGCCCACCAGGAGGCCGACGGCGGCTGGGGCGGCATCCAGCCACCGTGGGTGTACTCGATCATCGCGCTGCACCTGATGGGCTACCAGCTCGACCACCCGGTCCTGGCCAAGGCCATCGCCGGGCTGGACGGCTTCACCGTGCGCGAGGAGACCGAGCAGGGCACGATCCGCTGGTTCGAGGCCTGCCAGTCCCCGGTCTGGGACACCTGCCTCGCGGTCACGGGCCTGCTCGACGCCGGTGTCGCGCCCGACGATCCGGCCGTGGTCAAGGCCGTGGACTGGATGCTGGGCGAGGAGATCACCGTGCCCGGCGACTGGTCGGTCCGCCGCCCCGGTCTCGCGCCCGGCGGCTGGGCGTTCGAGTTCGCCAACGACGGCTACCCGGACACCGACGACACCGCCGAGGTGGTCCTCGCCCTGCGGCGCGGCGGCCACCCCGACATCGCCCGCACCAGGGCCGCGGTGGACCGTGGTGTGCGGTGGCTGATCGGCATGCAGTCCAAGGACGGTGGGTGGGGCGCGTTCGACGCGGACAACACCCGGGAGCTGATCCTCAAGCTGCCGTTCTGCGACTTCGGCGCGGTGATCGACCCGCCATCCGCCGACGTCACGGCACATGTGGTGGAAATGTTGGGTGCCGAAGGACTCGCGGACCACCCGGCGACGCAGCGCGGCGTGCGCTGGCTGCTGAGCGCGCAGGAGGACGACGGGTCCTGGTTCGGCCGCTGGGGCGCCAACCACGTCTACGGTACCGGCGCCGTGGTCCCGGCTCTTGTCGCGGTCGGTGTGTCCACATCGGACATATCGGTCCGGCGCGCGGTGCGCTGGTTGCGCAAGGTGCAGAACGACGACGGCGGCTGGGGCGAGGACCTGCGCTCCTATGTGGACGCGACATGGCGTGGCCGCGGCACGTCGACGCCGTCGCAGACCGCGTGGGCGCTGATGGCGTTGCTGGCGGCGGGGGAGCGGGGCGACGAGGTCCGACAGGGGATCGCGTGGCTGGCTAACAACCAGCGGGCCGACGGCACCTGGGACGAGCCGTACTTCACCGGCACCGGCTTCCCCGGCGACTTCTACATCAACTACCACCTGTACCGCCTGGTGTTCCCGCTGTCCGCGCTTGGCCGTTTCCTGGCGGCCACCGATGCCTGACCTCTTGGTGGCCGCGCCGCTGCGGGTGGAGGCCATGGCCGTGCGGCGTGGCCTGCCGGCCGAACTGGTCGTGCGCACCGGGATGGGACCGGCCCGGTCCCGCAGGGCGGCTCGCGCGCTGCGGGCCCGCCAGCCCGCCGCGCTGGCGGTCGCCGGTGTCTGTGGCGCGCTGACCGACGGACCGGCCGCCGGGGATGTCGTGGTGGCCACGGAGGTGCGGTCCGCCGACGGCGTGATCGCGTGCCCGTCGGCGCCGTTGCTGGTCGGCGCGTTGCGGGCGGCGGGGTTGACCGTGCACGCCGGGCCGATCGTGTCGACCGACCACGTGGTGCACGGGCCGGAGCGGGCCGAGTTGGCCGCGGCAGGCGCGTTGGCCGTGGACATGGAGTCGGCGATGCTGGCCGCGGCGGCCGACGGCGGGCCGCTTGCCGTGCTCCGGGTCGTGGTCGACACGCCGAGCCGGCCGCTGTTCCATCCGGCCACGGCAGGCGCGGGCCTGACCGCGCTGAGCACGTTGGGCCGGCTCGGGCCGGTGCTCAAGGCGTGGGCCGCCGCGGTCGCTGACCGGCGGGTGCTGCTGGCCGGTCCTCGGTCGTTCTGTGCCGGGGTGGAGCGGGCCATCGACATCGTGGCCCGGTTGCTTGACCAGCGGCCCGGTCCGGTCTACGTGCGCAAGCAGATCGTGCACAACGCCATCGTGGTGGCCGACCTGGAACGGCGCGGCGCGGTGTTCGTCGAGGAGTTGGACGAGGTGCCCGCGGGTGCCACCGTGGTGTTCTCGGCGCACGGCGTCGCCCCGAGCGTCCGGCAGGAGGCGCGGCTGCGCGAACTGGACGTAGTGGACGCGACCTGCCCGCTGGTCGGCAAGGTGCACCACGAAGCCCGGCGGTTCGCCCGGCGTGGCGACACGATCCTGTTCATCGGGCACGCGGGCCACGAGGAGACCGAGGGCACGCTCGGCGAGGAACCCGAGCACACCATCCTGGTCCAGGACGAGTCCGAAGTAGACACAATCGAGGTGCCGGACCCGCGTCGGGTCAGCTACCTCATGCAGACCACGCTCGCGGTGGACGAGGCCGACGGCATCGTCGCCGCGCTGCGGCGGAAGTTCCCGGAAATGCGCGGCCCCAGCTCAGACGACATCTGCTACGCCACCACCAACCGCCAGGCCGCGGTGCGGGACGTGGCCGACGACGCCGAACTGGTGCTCGTCGTGGGCTCGACGAACTCGTCGAACTCGCGGCGCCTTGTCGAGGTCGCCGGCGCGATGGCGCGTCGGCGTATCTCGTGGACGACGTCGGCGAGGTCGAACTCGCCTGGCTGGCCGGCGTCACCACGATCGGCGTGTCCGCCGGGGCATCCGCCCCGCCCGAACTCGTCACCGAACTGGTCGCCGCGTTGGGCGGACTCGGCAGGCTCGACATCGCTGAGCGGTCCGTCGCCACGGAGACCGTACGTTTCACACTCCCCAAGGAGGTGCGTCACTAATGCCGGTGCCCATGCGGCAGGCTGTTCGCGTCGGCGCGTACGTCGCCAAGCAGAAGATCTTGCGCCACAAGAAGTTCCCGTTGGTCGTCGAGCTGGAACCGTTGTTCGCGTGCAACCTGGCGTGTGCCGGCTGTGGCAAGATCCAGCAACCGCACGACGTGCTCAAGAAGCGGATGCCGGTCGAGCAGGCGGTCGCCGCCATCGAGGAGTCCGGCGCGCCGATGGTGTCCATCGCGGGCGGCGAACCGCTGATGCACCCGCAGATCGACCAGATCGTGGCGGAACTGGTGAAGCGCAAGAAGTTCGTGGTGCTGTGCACGAACGCACTGCTGGTGCGCAAGCGGATCGACAAGTTCAACTTCAAGCCGTCGCCGTACTTCCAGTGGGCCATCCACGTCGACGGCCTGCGCGAGCGGCACGACGAGTCGGTCAATCAGGAAGGCACGTTCGACGAGGCGATGGCGGCGATCAAGGAGCTGAAGGGCCGCGGTTTCCGCGTCACCACCAACTCCACGTTCTTCAACACGGACACGCCGCAGTCCGTCATCGACGTGCTGAACTTCCTCAACGACGACATCCAGGTCGACGAGATGATGATCTCGCCGGCGTACGCGTACGAGAAGGCCCCCGACCAGGACCACTTCCTGGGCGTGACGGAGACGCGAGAACTGTTCCGCAAGGTGTTCGCCGACGGCCGCAGGAAGAAGTGGCGCCTGTCGCACTCGCCGCTGTTCCTGGACTTCCTGGAAGGCAAGGTCGACTTCCAGTGCACGGCGTGGGGCATCCCGTCGTACTCGCTGCTGGGCTGGCAGAAGCCGTGCTACCTGATGAGCGACGGCTACGTGCAGACGTACAAGGAACTCATCGAGACGACGGATTGGGACTCCTACGGTCGCGGCAAGGACCCGCGCTGCAACAACTGCATGGCGCACTGCGGCTACGAGCCCAGCGCCGTGCTGGCCACCATGGGTTCCCTGAAGGAGTCCATCCGCGCGATGCGCGAACAGTAATCTGCCGTCGCAGCCGCCGGTTCGGCTCAGCCGAACCGGCGCTGCATGCGGTGCACCAGTGTCGGGAAAGCGCCGTGTAGCCGAGCCGGGAAGCGCAGCCAGGCCGGGACGAACACCTCCGGCTTGTTGTGCACAATCGCGTTGACCAGCGCGGCGGCCACTTGGTCCGCGGACACCGGTTTGGGTCGGGTCCGGTCGTATGCCTTGCCGCGCCTTGTGAAGAACGGTGTGTCCACGACGCCGGGTATGACAGTCGTCACGCCGATTTCGTGGTGCGCAAGGCGGACGCTGTCCGCGAAGGTGCGTAGACCGGCTTTGGTCGCGGCGTAGACGGCTTCGTCCGCCACGCCGAGGCAGCCCGCGATCGAGGACACCAGGACCAGGTGGCCCTCGTTGCGGGCCACCATGCCGGGGAGCAGCAATCGGGCCAGGGTCAGGTGTGCGGTCAGGTTCACTGTGACCAGTTCCTCGATCGTGGCCAGTGGTTGCTCGTCGAGCGGGCCGGCCCAGCCGATGCCGGCGTTGCACACCAACAGGTCCACCTCGCCGGCCCAGTCCGCGATCTCGGTGGCCACGTTCGGCGTGCGCAGGTCCACCGCGAGCCGGTCGCCGCCGGTTTCCGTTGCCAGGTCGTCCAATGCTTGTTCGTCCCGCCCGACAAGGAGCGGCTTCGCACCAAGCCGAGCCAGCCGACGAACCGCAGCGGCGCCGATCCCCGACGACGCCCCGGTAACCAACGCGCGTGCCCCGACCAACTTTGTCAAGTCGCTCCACCCGCCTTGTGCACAGCCAACGGAGTTATCCACAACTTGTCAGAAAATCCGACAAAAGCCCCATTTAGAGCTTGACAAATGGTAGGTTTGAAAGGGGACGCCCCCCGGGAGTGGTGGGGGCTGCCTCCTTTGTGGCGGCGAAGAAGTCGGTCGTGGTGGCGGGATTGTGGTGTCATCCTGGCACGCCTTCTTGTGGCGTTCTTACGCACTCCTCGCGTTCGATTTGGGGGGCGCCGTGGGCCAGGAGCCATACGCCGACGGCCAGTGCGATCAGCGCGAACACCTCCCCGATCACCGGGCCGACGCCGGACTGCAGATCCTCCTGCAGCCACAGCACGCCGACGCCGATGCCCACCAGCGGGTCGGTCACCGTGATCACCGCGAGTGCGGGCGCCATCGCCCGGTCGGACTGGTAGGCGTTCTGGTTCAACAGGAAGCCGGCCGGTCCGATCACCAGCACCGCGTACAGCGGCCAACTGCGCAGCAGCGCCAGAAAACCGTCGTCGTGCAGCAGGCCGAGAGCGAGCTTCGCAACGCCCGCCGTGACTCCGTACAGCACGCCCGCACCAAGGGCCAGCGCGAACGTCCTGATCTCACCGCCGAACCTGGAGGCGATGCCGACCAGGATGGCCAGCAGCGCGGCCAGGCCGACCGCGAGTGGCAGTGCCTGTCCGAACGACAGCCGGTCCACCCCGCCCGACGGCTTGGCCAGCAACAGGAACACCGCCAGCCCGGCCGCGCACATGCTGGCGCCCAGCACGACCTTGCCGGCAGGCGGCTGCCTGGCGATCATGCTGCGGATGACCACGGCGAACACCAGGCCGCTGACCAGCAGCGGCTGGACAAGGACCAGCGGGCCGCTGCTCAACGCGAGCAGTTGCAGGGCGCTGCCGCCGAGGTTGGCCAGCAGCGAGAACAGCCAGATCCGCTGACGGGCCAGGTCCGCCAGCAGGCTGGGATGCAACGCGGGCCGTGCCGCGACCCGCCGTGCGGCCGCGTGCTGCAGGGCGCCGGTCAGACCGAAGCAGACCGCACCGCCCAGCGCCGCTGGCAGTGCGATCCACAGGTTGGTGGCTGTGCCGGTCATAGCGGTGCCTCGATCATCGCACCGTCCAGCGCAACCAGCCGCCCGACGGTCATGGGACGGGCGCCCCGGCTTCCTTGAACGCCGCCTGCACCGCCTCGGCCAGCGCGTCCACGGTCCTGCTGATGTCCGCGTCACCGGCGAAACAGATGGTCAGCAGGTCCGCCCACGTCATGACCCCGATGGAGAGCTTCACCCCCGGTGCCAGCGCCAGCACCGGGTACACGACGCTGATGCGGGAACCGTTGAGGACCACGGGGGAGCGGGCGCCGGGCAGCACCGACGCGATCGCGTTGAACCACGTCGACCGGTAGACCAACCGGGCCGCTGTCGCGTGCAGCCACGGTGGCAGTTGACCGAGCAGCCACACCACGGTGTGCGCCGCGTGTGGCGCGCTCGAGCCGACCTGACGGTCGGTTGCCGCCTTCGTTCTGGCCACCCGCTCCGCCAGCGACATCGGTCCGGTGGGCAGGTCGATGGCGGCCGCCCCGGTGCGGTTGCCCGCGGTACGGAACGTCTTGGTCGTGCGGGTGGACCTGGGCATCATGACGCGCAGGTGGTCCGGTCCTTGCCTTGCGTCGTCGGCGTGCAGCACGCGGTACAGCGCCTCGCCGAGTAGCGCCGTTGCCACGTCGGTGGTGCGCGCGCCCAACACGCGGGCCACCTGCCGCACCTCGGCCACGGACAGGTCGACCCGGGCGTGGTGCCGGTTCGGGCGGGTGATCGGGCCGTTCAGGTCGCTCGGCGCGGCCCGGCCGGAGCGGGCCAGGCTCCAGACGCCGGTGGCCAGGTCCCTGGCCGCCGCCAGTCGCTGCCAGGCGGTGGGTCGGTCGGTGGGCGCCGCCTCCGCGATGAACTGTTGGCCCCGGCACCGGCCGACCAGCGCGCCGATCACCGCGATGCCGTCCGCGCTGGCATGGTGCAGCGTGATCAGCAGGGCGGACCGGCCGCTGTCCATGCCGCGGACCAACTGGGCGCGGCCGGTGCCGGTGGTGCCGTCCAGCGGCACGGAGAAGAAGGCGTCCATGGCGCCGTCCAGGTCGGACGGGCCGTCGCCGCCGAGGTCGACCGGTTCGACCAGGTCGATCGCCCGGCCGGGCTGTGCCACCCAGCGCGGGTGTCGCCAGGCCGAGCCGGGGTCGATCCGGCCGTAGAGCCCCGGTGCCGCGTCGACCAGGTGGGCCGCGTCGGCCAGGGTGGCCGGGGAGCCGTCCGGCTTCGCCTCCAGGATCAGTACCGCGCCGACCTGCTGCGGCACCTGCGGGGTCTGGACGTGCACGAACATCGCGTCTTCGGCCCGAAGGCGGCGTTCGGTCGGCTCGGCCGGGTCCGCGGCCGCCAGCAGCGCCATCAGTCCGTCGGCCACGGTGCCGGAGGACGCGTGGGCCAGGCTGGCCCGCTCGAACGCGGCCAGCCGGTCGGGTTCGGTGCGCAGGCGGTGGATGGCCGCGGCGAGTTCGTCGTCGTCGGCGACGACCTCCGCGAGGCCGGCGTCCGCCATCAGATTGGCGTTGGCGATGCCGTGCGCCGCGATCGGGCGGTACATGAGGACGGCCCGGCCGCACGCCAGCGCCTCCAGCGAGGTCGCGCCGCCCGCGTTGGTCACCACGACGCTGCTGGCCACGGTCAGCCCGGCCATGTCGTCGGTCCAGCCGAGGGCACGCAGTCGGCCCGTCGCGACCGCCTCAGGATGCGCGACGATCAACCGGCGACGCAGTGCGTCGTTGCGCGCGCACGCGACCACCACCACGACGTCGTCCCCGGCGTCCAGCAGCACGCTGGCCGCCGACTCCACGCTGCCGAACCCGAAGGCGCCACACGAGACCAGCGCCACGAAACCGTCGGCCGGCAGGCCGTGGCGGGCCCTTGCGGCGGTTCGGTCGCCCGGCGCGAACACGTCGACCACCGGCGGTGCCGAGACCGCGACCCGCGCGCCCGGCACCCACTCGGTCGCCGGAGCCATCGCCACCTCGTGCATGACCAGGTTCAGGTCCAGTTCGGCGTGCACCCAGAACGGGTGCGGCGAGAAGTCCGACACCCAGGCGCCGGTGGGCGTGCGCAGGTCCCGGTGCTGGCGCAGCCACGCGAGACCGCAACTGCCCAGCGGGTACGTGCAGAGAATGAGGTCGGGCCGGAACCGGGCGATGTGGGCCGCCATCCGCCTGCCGCACCACGCGCCGACGAACCGCTTCGACGCCCTGGCGAACCAGCGGTGGCGCTGGATCGCGCGATAGAAGAACTCGTACAGCCAGGGGGTGCGGCGCACGTTGGTGACGTAGATGCCGCGGAACACCGGACCGACGCCGCGGCCCATCGCGTCCAGGGTGTCCAGCCACTCGACCGTGACGCCGGGCCAGCGCGCACGGACCGCCTGGTCGAGGGCACGGCCGGTGGCGTTGTGCCCTTCGCCCATGTCCGCGGACACGATCAGCACCCGTTGTGGACCCAACGGTCGTCCCTTCTCCCGACGGAGATGGCTGTACCGTACAGCTTGTCTGGTTTCCTCGGTGCGCGACTCGGCGAGTATCACCAGTGCGCCAGTCGTGGGCCTTGGCACGCCCCGTAGACTCGCGTTGATTCCCCGACCGGCCCTGACTGGTTCGGGCCGTTTCGCATGCAAGTGCTTATGTCAGTGTTCGCACGAGGAAAGAGACTACGTTGAAGAGCACCGTCGAGCAGCTCAGCCCGACGCGGGTCCGGATCAACGTCGAGGTGCCGTTCGACGAGCTCAAGCCGAGCTTCGACCGCGCATACCGGAAGCTCGCGAAGCAAGTGAGGATTCCCGGCTTCCGTCCCGGCAAGGCGCCGGCACGTGTGCTGGAGAGTCGGCTGGGTCGTGGCGTCGTGCTGGACGAGGTGGTCAACGAGGCCATCCCGGCCAAGTACATGGAGGCCGTCAACGGCGGCGAGGTACGCACCCTCGGCCGGCCGGACATCGAGGTCACCAAGATCGAGGACGGCGAGACACTCGCGTTCTCCGCCGAGGTCGACGTCCGCCCCGACTTCACCCTGCCGGCCTTCGGTGAGCTCGCCGTCAGCGTCGACGACGTCGAGCTCGACGAGGCCGAGGTGGACACCCAGCTGGACGAGCTGCGAGCCCGTTTCGGCACGCTGACCGGCGTACAGCGACCCGTGCAGTCCGGCGACTTCGTCGTCATCGACCTGTCCGCGACCGTCGACGGCGAGCCCGTCGAGGACGCCAGCACCACCGGCCTGTCCTACGAGGTCGGCTCCGACCAGCTCGTCGACGGCATCGACGACGCGCTGCTCGGCGCGGCGGCTGGCGAGACCAGGGCGTTCACCACGAAGCTGCTGGCCGGTGAGCACAGCGGCGCGGATGCCGAGGTCTCGGTGACCGTGCAGTCCATCAAGGAACGCGAACTGCCGGCCGCTGACGACGACTTCGCCCAGCTGGCCAGCGAGTTCGACACCCTGGACGAGCTGCGTGGCGACCTGCGCGAGCGGCTGGGCCGGGTGAAGAAGATGCAGCAGGCCGTGCAGGCACGGGACAAGGTCCTGGAAGCACTGCTGAGCCTGACCGAGGTGCCGCTACCCGAGTCCGTCGTCGACGCCGAGATCGAGGTGCGCAAGCACGACGCCGTGCACGCCTTCGAACACGACGACGCGCGGTTCGCCGAGTGGCTGGCCGACCAGGACAAGACCGCGGAGCAGTTCGACGCCGAGATACGCGAGTCGGCCGAGACGGCCGTGAAGACGCAGCTCGTGCTGGACGGCATCGCGGACGCCGAGAACGTCAACGTCAACGACAGCGAGCTGACCGAGCGCATCATCTACCAGGCGCAGCGCTTCGGTGTGAGCCCGGACGAGTACGTGCAGCGGGCCCAGCAGTCCGGTCAGCTCGGCGCCATCTTCGCCGACGTGCGGCGCGGCAAGGCATTGGCATCGGTGGTGCGCCAGGCCACCGTCACCGACGCCGCCGGCAACGCGGTCGACATGGACGAGTTGTTCGGCACGCAGGCAGCGGCGGGCACGGACGAGGTGGACGAGGTCCCCGCTGTGGTCGACGCTACAGCGGATGGTGATCCGAACTCGGACGAATGACCTGTCGCGAGGCTGGTGGACCGCTGTCTACCACGCTGTGAGCGAACGCGGGCGGTGTCGGGACGAACGCACCGCCCGTGTTCGTTACTGTCGATGACAGGAGATCAAGGCAACCACTCCGACACTCCGGAGTCCCGGAACCGTGTGGCGGAAGTCAGCGAGAAGGCAGGCAGATGTGACGCATCACCTCTCGCCCCGGATGCGGGCCAGCACCGCGGGGCTCAATCTGACCGACTCGGTATTCGAGCGGCTGCTCCAGGAACGGATCATCGTCCTCGGGTCCGAGGTGAACGACGAGGTCGCGAACAAGATCACCGCGCAGCTGCTGTTGCTGGCCGCGGAGGATCCCGAGAAGGACATCACCCTGTACATCAACTCGCCGGGCGGTTCGGTCACGGCGGGCATGGCGATCTACGACACCATGCAGCTCATCGAGCCCGACGTGGCCACCTGGGCGATGGGCCTTGCCGCGTCGATGGGCCAGTTCCTGCTGTCCTCCGGCGCGCCGGGCAAGCGCTACGCGCTGCCGCACGCCCGCGTGATGATGCACCAGCCCTCCGCCGGTGTCGGTGGCACCGCGTCGGACATCGCGATCCAGGCAGAGGTCTACAACAAGTGGAAGCGGGAGATGGCGAAGCTGACCGCGGAACAGACCGGCCAGACGGTGGAGCGGATCACCGAGGACGCCGACCGGGACCGCTGGTTCACCGCATCGGAAGCCCTGGAGTACGGCTTCGTCGACCATGTGGCGGCACCGCGCGGCAACCAGTCCAACGGCAGCGGCAGCTGACCGGGCCGGCGCGATCCAGTATTAGGAGATCATCGTGAGTCAGTTCCATCTCCCGGAGAGCCGATTCCAGGCGCCGCAGGCACGGTACGTGCTGCCGTCGTTCACCGAACGCACCAGCTACGGGATGAAGGAGTCCAACCCGTACAACAAGCTGTTCGAGGAGCGGATCATCTTCTGCGGTGTGCAGATCGATGACGCGTCGGCCAACGACATCATGGCCCAGCTCCTGGTCCTCGAGGCGGAGGACCCGGACCGCGACATCCTGCTCTACATCAACTCGCCGGGTGGCTCGTTCACCTCGTTGATGGCCATCTACGACACGATGCAGTTCGTTCGGCCGGACATCCAGACGTACTGCCTCGGCCAGGCGGCGTCGGCGGCCGCCGTGATGCTGTCCGCGGGCACGCCCGGCAAGCGGTACGCGCTGCCCAATGCCCGCGTGCTGATCCACCAGCCGTCGACAGAAGGTGTCTACGGCCAGGTCTCCGACCTGGAGATTCAGGCCAACGAGATCCAGCGCGTCCGGCGGCTGCTTGAGTCGACCCTGGCAAGGCACACCAACAAGGACGCCGCCGAGGTCCGCAAGGACATCGAGCGGGACAAGGTGCTGACCGCGGCCGAGGCCAAGGACTACGGCATCGTGGACGAAGTACTGCCTTACCGGAAGTTGTCCGTAAGGTAGCGAAGGTGTTTCTGTCGCGACACGCCGAGCGGACCGGGGTTTCCCACCTCTCGGCGTGTCGAGGGCAGTCTGATGCTCCCGTTCCGGGCGGCAGGACGGGTACCGTCAAGGGCAGTGCTTGAACGGCAGTGACGTAAGACGGCAGTGACGTACCAGAGCAGGGCATGGCAACGGCAGGGCACGTACAAGGCAGTGCGCGCGAACCCCGGCCACCGGGTCGGACCTAGCTACCAGGAGAACGAAGGCAGGTCGGGAGCAGTTCCCGGCACGCCGGAGGGGACAGAGGTCAGCGACCATGGCTCGAATCGGGGATGGCGGGGACCTGCTGAAGTGCTCTTTCTGCGGGAAGAGCCAGAAGCAGGTCAAGAAGCTCATTGCCGGTCCCGGCGTGTACATCTGCGATGAGTGCATCGACCTCTGCAACGAGATCATCGAGGAGGAGCTGGCCGAGGCCGGGGACGTCAAACTCGACGAACTGCCCAAACCGGCCGAGATCCACGACTTCCTCGACCAGTACGTGATCGGCCAGGACGATGCCAAGCGCACCCTGGCCGTCGCCGTCTACAACCACTACAAGCGCATCCAGAACGGCGACCGAGGCCGCGACTCCGGCCGCGACAGCCGGGACGAGGGTGTCGAGCTCGCCAAGTCGAACATCCTGATGCTCGGCCCGACCGGCTGCGGCAAGACCTACCTCGCGCAGACACTCGCCAAAATGCTGAATGTGCCCTTCGCCATCGCGGACGCCACCGCGCTCACGGAGGCGGGCTACGTCGGCGAGGACGTCGAGAACATCCTGCTGAAGCTGATCCAGGCCGCGGACTACGACGTCAAACGTGCCGAAACCGGCATCATCTACATCGACGAGGTCGACAAGATCGCCCGAAAGAGTGAAAACCCGTCGATCACCAGGGACGTTTCCGGTGAAGGCGTGCAGCAGGCCCTGCTGAAGATCCTGGAGGGCACGACGGCGTCGGTCCCCCCGCAGGGCGGTCGCAAGCACCCGCACCAGGAGTTCATCCAGATCGACACGACGAACGTGCTGTTCATCGTGGCGGGCGCGTTCGCCGGCCTTGACCGGATCATCCAGGAGCGCATCGGCAAGCGCGGCCTAGGCTTCGGTGCCGAGATCAGGTCCAAGGCCGAGATCGACACCACGGACTTCTTCGCCGACACGATGCCGGAAGACCTGATCAAGTTCGGCCTGATCCCGGAATTCATCGGCCGACTGCCCGTTGTGGCGAGCGTCACGAACCTGGACAAGACGTCACTGGTCCAGATCCTGACCGAGCCCCGCAACGCCCTGGTCAAGCAGTACAACCGCCTGTTCTCCATGGACGGCGTAGAGCTGGAGTTCACCGAAACGGCCCTGGTCGCCATAGCCGACCAGGCAATCCTCCGCGGCACCGGCGCCAGAGGCCTACGAGCCATCATGGAGGAGGTGCTGCTACCGGTGATGTACGACATCCCCAGCCGCACGGACGTGGCCAAAGTGGTCATCACGGAGCAGACGGTCCGGGAGAACGTGAACCCGACCATCGTGCCCAGGCAACCCAACCGCCGCGAACGCCGCGACAAGACCGCCTAAGGGCTTGTCAAGCCGCCTGTCCACAGGATCGCGACTTGTCCACAGATTTCCGGCAGATACCCCATTAGGGGCTTGACAGGCATTGGGTTGAAAAGGGCCGTAGCCCCCAGGTTGGGGGGTCTGCCACTGACCTTGGGCGGCGTTCGACTATGTTTGCGCAGGTCATGGCCCTGGTGTGCGGCTTGAGCTGCCTGCATCTAGGTTTGGGGTGCGGTCGGCGAAGTTGCGCCTTGTGGATGTGGCGCGGTGTTGGGCTTGCCCGGTGTTCCTTCGCGGTGACATTGGTTGTTCAGCGGCTTTTGCCGGGTCTCCGCTTCGGGGACGGTAGTGCGGGGGCGTGACATGTGGGTTGGCGCGGGTCGGCCGGCTTCGTGAGGTGTCTTCTGCCACGTTGCGCTCTGGTGCACTTCGGGGGAGGCCCTGCGTGGTTGAGGTACGACATGGCATCTCACTTGAGGATTCGTGGTCGGCGGGCGGTCTGGTCCGACTGGGCTGGCCCTTGCGGCGTTCGTGTCCACTCGGCGATCTCCGGTCGCCCTGGGAGGGCGGTTGTGGTTGACTATGGATGGTCGTCTGTTTTGTGTTCGTGTTTGACCACGCTCGCAAGACGAGATGTTGCGGGCGCGTGATCTTCCTCCAGGTGAGGTTGGCGAAGGTTCCCGTCGCCGAGGCGACCCGGTCCGTCATAAGGTTGACGGTCCGTTTCCACCACCTGTCGAGGAGACAGAACATGGCACAGGGCACGGTCAAGTGGTTCAACTCGGAGAAGGGCTTCGGCTTCATCTCCCCAGACGGCGGCGGCGCTGACGTCTTCGTGCACTACTCGGAGATCCAGAGCAACGGCTTCCGCAGCCTGGAAGAGAACCAGCGCGTCGAGTTCGAGGTCGGCCAGGGCACCAAGGGCCCCCAGGCCCAGGGCGTCCGCGCCCTCTGAGCGACCCACATCCGCGTCCTGGGCCGCATCCCACACCGGGATGCGGCCCAGCGCCTTGTCCGGGCCCTGTCGTGACACCGGACGAGGCCAGGACATGGCTGCCAGGAAGGGGACAGCGGGGCACCGCTGCCTTCCGAGCTATTTCAACGAAGGCGACCACGTCGACCCGCGCACCGGCATCCCGGTGTACGACGCCTACGACGTGACCGTCGACCACCTGGTCGGCATGTACCGCAAGGCCGGGATCGACACGGTGGTGTTCGACATCGCCGGTGTCGGCGCCGCGCCTGATGGCTCAGCCTGGGCTCGACTATCGGCGCGCATCATCGCCGGGGACTGGGTCCAGGCCTGCCTCGGCTCGTAATCCCGGCAACGGCTGCTGGCCCAGCCATCGCGCAGGCAATCCGCCAGGGCCATTGTTGAGCCCTGCTGTCGGCAGGTGCGGGTCCCCGGGCGGGATGCGGTCGGGTTAGCTCGGGCCTGCGATCAGCGGGCAAGTCCGCCAGGGACTTGCGAGCCCTGCCGCGCTGCCATCGGGTGCGTGGTCCCGCCAGCGATGGGTCGCCTGCCATCAGATACGCACGCCGCCAGAGGGTTTTGTCGGGCCCTGCTGTCTGCGCAGATCCTGGCCACGGACTTGTCGGCCTGCCAGAGACCTATCGGCGGCAGCCCCGCCAGTCTTGCCGGTTGATTTCTCCGGGCCTGTTCTGGTCCAACCCCCGCTGGAGAAACCGCGGGAGTTGGCTCTACCTCGCGACCGGAGGCCGGGCGGCACCTGTGCGGTCTGCTCGTCCCTGCCGTCTTTGGAGGCGGCCATCGGCGGCGAGACCTTGGCGGAGGAGACCGAGCATCTGGTGGTGCTGCCGGTGTCCGGTGAGCTCGACATGCTGGCGGCGCCGATCCTCAGCACTTCGGCCGGGACACCGCCGGCGGTCGACGTACGGTGGTGTTGCCGAGCCGAGATTGACCGGGCAAATACATGCCGGGGTTCTGCTCGGCCTGCTGACTGCGCGCGGCCCGGCCAGGACTTGTCGGGTCGTTGCCCGAGCCTGCTCGGCAGACCCCCAGGGCGAGGAGCGCAGGCTGTTCTTGGCGGCGTTGCGAACAGCGGTCAGTACCGCACGCCGACTTGGCCGGATTGTGAGCCAGGTCGGTGGGACTCGCGGGGCGCGGGTGAGCGCGTGGTTGCTTAGGGGCTTGTGTACCCGGTCGTTCTCGGTCGTGGTCGGTGCTGGGCGATGTTCGCGCCCGGTGGCACGCCATAAGGTCTGGCAGTGGAGCTTGTTGGCCGGTCTGCTGGGCGGGGCCATTGCTGGTTCGCCAGCCCTGGCTGCCTTTGTGGGAGGTCGAACAGTGCGGGCTGCATCCATGCCTGGCGTTCGGTTGCGGTCAGGGTGGGGTGAGTGCTGGGGAGTGGGCTACTACGCGTTGCTCGCCTGCGTAGATGTTCATTGTTTCGCCTCGTAGGAAGCCGATGAGGGTTATGCCTTGTTCGCGGGCTACGTCCACGGCCAGGGATGAGGGTGCGGATACCGCTGCCAGAACCGGTACGCCGGCCATGGCTGCTTTTTGGGCCAGTTCGAAGGAGGCTCGGCCGGAGACCATCAGGACACTGTCGCGGAGTGGCACCCGGTCGGCCAGTAGCGCCCAGCCGAGGACCTTGTCAACTGCGTTGTGTCGGCCTACGTCCTCACGTACGGCCAGCAGGGCGCCGTCGTAGGTGAACAGGCCGGCTGCGTGGATGCCGCCGGTGGTTTCGAAGACCTTCTGGTGGTCGCGCAACTGGTCCGGGAGGCTTGCCAGTACGCGGCTGGAAACCGTGCCGGTGTCTGTGTCGACCGGGAACCTGGTGGCCAGGCGCACCGCGTCCAGTGCTGCCTTGCCGCATACTCCGCATGACGACGTCGTGTAGAAGTTCCTGGTCACTGACGGGTCCGGGCCGGGCACGCCGGGCGCGAGGCGCACGTCCAGCAGGTTGTACGTGTTCATGCCGTCGACGTCGCTGCCCGCGCAGTAGCGGGCTGTGAGTACGTCCTCCCGGCTGCCGATCACGCCTTCGGTCAGCAGGAAGCCGTGTGCCAGGTCCACGTCGTCGCCGGGGGTGCGCATGGTGACGGTCAGGGGGGTGCCGTTCACCCTGATTTCGAACGGTTCTTCGACGGCCAGCGTGTCCGGGCGGTGGATGTCGCCGTCGGGGGTCAGCCGGCGGATCGGGCGACGTGCGGTTACCCGGCCCATCAGCCTGTCGCCCTTTCCAGTCGCACCACGATCGACTTCGACGTCGGCGTGTTCGACGTCTCGGCGACCGAGTCGAGCGGCACCAGCGGGTTGGCCTCGGGGAAGTACGTGGCGGCGCAGCCGTGTGCGGTCGGGTAGGCGACCAGCCGGAAGGCCTTGGCCCTGCGCTCGGTGACCGACCCGGATGGCTCGGTCCACTCGCTGACCAGGTCCACCATGTCACCGTCGGTCAGGCCCGCCGACGCGATGTCCGACGGGTGCACGAACACCACCCGGCGGCCGTCCTTGATGCCCCGGTAGCGGTCGTCCAGGCCGTAGATCGTGGTGTTGTACTGGTCGTGGCTGCGCATCGACTGGAGCAGCAGGCGGCCCGCCGGCACCCTCGGGAACCAGAGGTCGTTCACCGTCAGGTTGGCCTTGCCGGTCGCCGTCGGGAAGCTGCGCGAGTCGCGTGGCGGGTGTGGCAGTACGAAACCGTTGGGCTCACGCACTTTTGTGTTGTAGTCGGCGCAGCCGGGGACGACGGCCGCGATGTGGTCGCGGATCACGTCGTAGTCGTGCTCGAAGTCCTCCCAGCGCACCGAATGGTCCTTGCCGAGCAGGGCCCTGGCCATGCGGGTCAGGATGGCCACCTCGGACAGGAGATTCTCGCCGGCCGGGGGCAGCCTGCCGCGCGAGCGGTGCACCACGGACATCGAGTCCTCGACCGTGACGAACTGTTCCTTGCCGTGCCGGACGTCCAGTTCGGCGCGGCCGAGCGTGGGCAGGATCAGGGCCGTCCGGCCGGGCACCACGTGTGAGCGGTTCAGCTTCGTGGACACCTGGACCGTCAGTCGGCACGAGCGCAGTACGGCCTCGGTCACCTGGGTGTCCGGTGTTGCCGAGACGAAGTTGCCGCCGACCGCCACGAACACCTTCGCCTTGCCCTCGGACATGGCGCGGAGCGCGTCCACCGTGTCGTAGCCGTGTTCGCGCGGCATCGGCAGGTCGAACTCGCGTTCCAGGTTGTCCAGGAAACGTGCCGGCGGCTTCTCCCAGATGCCCATCGTCCGGTCGCCCTGCACGTTGGAGTGGCCGCGCACGGGGCACACGCCGGCACCGGGCTTGCCGATCATGCCGCGCAGCAGCAACGTGTTCGTGATCTCGCGGATGGTGGCCACGGCGTGGCGGTGCTGCGTCAGGCCCATCGCCCAGCACACGATCACCCGCTTCGACCCGGCCATGAGCCTGCCCAGCGCCGCGACCTGCTCGCGTGGCAGCCCGGTCGCCTCGTCCACGACCGCCCAGTCCAACTGGTCGAGGTGCTTGGCGTACTCGGCGAAGCCGTGCGTGTGCGTGTCGATGAACTCCTTGTCCAGCACTGTGCCCGGTGCCGCTTCCTCGGCTTTCAGCAGTAGGTGGCCCAACGCCTGGAACAGCGCCAGGTCGCCGCCGATCCGGATCTGCAGGAAGTCGTCGGCCAGCGCGGTGCCCTTGCCCAGTACGCCGTTCACGTGCTGGGGGTTCTTGAACCGGAGGAATCCGGCCTCTGGCAGCGGGTTGACCGCGACGATGTGGGCGCCGGCCTGTTTGGCCTCCTCCAGGGTGGTCAGCATGCGCGGGTGGTTGGTGCCGGGGTTCTGCCCGACCACCAGGATCAGGTCGGCCTTGGTCAGGTCTTCGAGGGTTACCGAGCCCTTGCCGATGCCGATGGCCTGCTCGAGCGCGGCGCCGGACGACTCGTGGCACATGTTGGAGCAGTCCGGCAGGTTGTTGGTGCCGAACGAGCGGACCAGCAGCTGGTAGGTGAACGCGGCCTCGTTGCTGGTCCGGCCGGACGTGTAGAACACGGCCTCGTTCGGCGAGTCCAGCCCGCGCAGTTCCTCGGCGATCAGGTCGAACGCCTCGGTCCAGCCGATCGGCTGGTAGTGCGTTGCGCCGGGGTGCAGCACCATCGGCTCGGTCAGGCGGCCCTGTTGGCCCAGCCAGTAGTCGGTGCGCTGGGTGAGTTCCGCGATCGGGTGCGCTGCGAAGAACTCCGGCGTGACGCGGCGCACAGTGGCCTCCTCGGCCACGGCCTTCGCGCCGTTCTCGCAGAACTCGGCCACCTTGCGGTGGCCGAGCGGGTCCGGCCAGGCACAGCCGGGACAGTCGAAGCCCTCCCGCTGGTTGAGCAGCCGGAGCGTGCGCACGGTGCGCGTGGCGCCCATCTGCGCCAGCCCGTGCTGGGCGGACACGACAACGCCGGTGACGCCGGCCGCCCAGCTTTTGGGTTCGGTGACGGTCAGCTTGGTCTCGTCGATGTCCTCGCGGGGCGGCTTCGTGGTCATGTCGCCATCGTGCACTTGTTGTCGGCCTGAGTCATTTCGCCGTCCACAGGTTGTCGCGGCTATCCACAGGCCCTCGATCGGGGGTGGCGGGGCGTTCGTAGACTCGTGTAGTGACCGACACCCTGCCCGCCCAGCACACCCGTGAGCTTCCGCCGAACTGGACACCGGCGGAGGTAGAGGGCGAGCTCTACGAGCGCTGGGTCGCCGCCGGTTACTTCACCGCGGACGCGACCAGCGACCGGCCGCCGTTCAGCATCGTGATCCCGCCGCCGAACGTGACCGGCAGCCTGCACATCGGCCACGCCTTCGAGCATTCCCTGATCGACGCGCTGATCCGCCGCCGCCGCATGCAGGGCTACGAAACGCTGTGGCTGCCCGGCATGGACCACGCCAGCATCGCAGTGCACGCGCTCGTCGAACGGGAACTCGCCGACGAGGGCACCAGCAGGCGCGAACTGGGCCGCGAGGCGTTCGTGGCGCGCGTCTGGCAGTGGAAGAACGAGTACGGCGGCCGCATCCTCGCGCAGATGCGCCGCCTGGGCGACAGCGTTGACTGGACCCGCGAGCGGTTCACCATGGATGATGGCCTGTCCAGGGCCGTCCGCACGATCTTCAAGCGGCTGTACGACGACGGCCTGATCTACCGTGCCGAGCGGTTGGTGAACTGGTCGCCCGTGCTGCGTTCCGTGCTGTCCGACGCCGAGGTCGACCACAAGGAGGTCGAGGGCGAACTGGTGTCGATGCGCTACGGCGACGGCGACACCGCGATCGTCGTGGCCACCACCCGCGTCGAGACGATGCTCGGCGACACCGCCGTGGCCGTGCACCCGGACGACGAGCGCTACCGGCACCTGGTGGGCACCGAGATCGAACTGCCGCTGACCGGCCGCCGCATCCCGGTCGTCGCCGACGAGCACGTCGACCCGGCGTTCGGCACCGGCGCGGTGAAGGTGACCCCGGCGCACGACCCGAACGACTTCGAGATCGGCCGCCGCCACGGCCTGCCGATGCCGACGATCATGGACGAGCAGGGCCGCATCGCCGACACCGGCACCGAGTTCGACGGCATGGACCGGTTCGAGGCGCGGGTCGCGGTGCGCGAGGCGATGCGCGCGCAGGGCCGGATCGTCGCGGAGAAACGTCCCTACCTGCACTCGGTGGGCCACTCCGAGCGGTCCAAGGAGCCGGTCGAGCCGCGGCTGTCGTTGCAGTGGTTCCTGCAGGTCGGCCCGCTGGCCGAGGCGGCGGGCGACGCGGTCCGGTCCGGTGCGGTGGCGATCAACCCGCCGGACATGGCCAAGCGCTACTTCGACTGGGTCGACAACCTGCACGACTGGTGCATCTCCCGGCAACTGTGGTGGGGCCACCGGATTCCGGTCTGGTACGGGCCGAACGGCGAGGTCGCGTGTCTCGGCCCGGACGAGGAACCGCCGACCGGCTGGCAGCAGGACGAGGACGTGCTGGACACCTGGTTCTCGTCGGGCCTGTGGCCGTTTTCCACGATGGGCTGGCCGGACGAGACAGAGGACCTTGGCCGGTTCTACCCGACCAGCGTGCTGGTCACCGGCTACGACATCCTGTTCTTCTGGGTCATCCGGATGATGATGTTCGGCTTGTACGCGATGGACGGCGCGCCGCCGTTCCACACCATCGCGCTGCACGGCATGGTGCGCGACGCCAACGGCAGGAAGATGTCCAAGTCGGCCGGCAACGTCGTCGACCCCCTCAAGTGGATCGACGAGTACGGCGCGGACGCACTGCGCTTCACCTTGGTGCGCGGCGCGAATCCGGGTACGGACGTGCCGATCAGTGAGGAGTGGGTGGACGGCTCACGCCGGTTCGGCACAAAACTGTGGAACGCCACCAGGTTCGCCATGGCCAACGGCGCAACGGCGGACGTGCCGGTGCCCCCGCGCGACGAACTGACCGACGCGGACCGGTGGATCCTGGCGCGAACCGACCAGCTCGTGTCCGAAGTGGACGCCGACTTCGAGTCGTTCGAGTTCGCCAGGCTCGCCGACCGGCTGTACCACTTCACGTGGGACGAGTTCTGCGACTGGTACCTGGAACTGGCGAAGGTCCAGATCGCGGCGGGCGGGACGCGGGCGGACGCCACCCGTGCGGTGCTCGGCAGGGTGCTCGACGTGGTGCTGCGCCTGCTGCACCCGGTGATGCCGTTCGTCACCGAACGCCTGTGGACCGCGTTGACCGGCGGTGAGTCGCTCGTGGTCGCGGCATGGCCGAAGGCGTCGGGTGAGCCCGCCGATCCGGAGTCGGCAGAGCGGATCGAGGCGCTGCGGAAGCTGGTCACCGAGATCCGCCGGTTCCGGGGTGAGCAGGGCCTGCCACCGGGCCGCAAGGTGCCGGCCGAGCTGTCCGGCGCCTGCTGCGCGGGCCTGCTGCCGCACGAGCAGGCGATCCGCGCGCTGAGTCGACTCGACGACGCGGGGGACGGGTTCGCGGAGACGGCGTCGCTGGAGGTCGCGCTGCCCACCGGCAAGGTCACCGTCCGGCTGGACCTGTCCGGCGTGATCGACGTCGAAGCCGAGCGCAAGCGCTTGACCAAGGACCTGGCCGCCGCGGAGAAGGAACTGAACCAGTGCGCGGCCAAACTGGACAACCCGCAGTTCACCGACCGCGCGCCCGCCGACGTCGTCGCGAAGATCACCGCCCGACGCGACACCGCGACCGCCGAGATGGCGCGCCTGCGCACGCAACTTGCCGGGCTGTCCGGCGGACCGGCGGCGGGCTCCTAGACTGACCTTGTGATTGACCGCTCGTCGACGCAGCCATCCCGATCCGACCCGACGGACGAGTTCGCCGCGGTCGAGGCCGAACTCGACACCCGGTGGCCGGAAACGAAGATCGACCCGACGCTGGATCGCATCCGCGCCCTGCTCGACCTGCTCGGCGACCCGCAGCGCGCATACCCGCTGGTGCACGTCACCGGGACCAACGGCAAGACGTCGATCACCAGGATGGTGGACAGCCTGCTGGTCGCGACCGGACTGCGCACCGGTCGGTTCGTCAGCCCGCACCTGCAGGTCGCCACCGAGCGGATCAGTGTCGACGGCACGCCGATCAGCCGGGAACGCTATGTCGAGGCCTACCGGGACGTCGCGCCGTATCTGTCCATGGTGGACGCTGCCCAGCCGCACCCGCTGAGCAAGTTCGAGGTGCTGACCGCGATGGCCTACGCCGCGTTCGCCGACGTCCCGGTGGACGCGGCCGTGGTCGAGGTGGGGCTGGGCGGCACGTGGGACTCCACCAACGTGGCCGACGGCCGGGTCGCGGTGATCGGTCCGGTCGGTATCGACCACGTCGAGTACCTCGGCCCGGACGTGGTGGGCATCGCGCGGGACAAGGCCGGCATCATCAAACCGGGCTCGGTTGCGGTACTGGCCGAGCAGGAGCCCGAGGTGATGCTCGAGCTGCTGCGGCGGGTCGCGGACGTGGACGCCACGGTGGCCAGGGCGGGCCAGGAGTTCGGCGTGCTCGGCAGGGAGATCGCGGTCGGCGGCCAGCTGCTGCGGTTGCAGGGCCTGTCCGGCGTGTACGAGGACGTGTTCCTGCCGCTGCACGGCCGGCACCAGGCGGCGAACGCGGCCGTCGCGCTCGCCGCGACGGAAGCGTTTCTCGGTGCCGGCGCCAAGAACCAGCTGGACGTGGACATGGTGCGGCACGCGTTCGCGTCGGTGACCACACCCGGCAGGCTGGAGCCGGTCCGGTCCGCGCCGACGGTCCTGCTGGACGCGGCGCACAACCCGCACGGCGCGCTGGCCCTGGCCACCGCGCTCGGCGAGGAGTTCGACTTTCGCAGGCTCGTCGCGGTCGTGGGCGTGATGGCGGACAAGGACGCGCGCGGCATCCTCGATGCGCTGGAACCGGCCGTGGCCGAGGTGGTGCTGACCGCGAACACCTCCCCGAGAGCGATGCCGGCCGACGACCTGGCCGCGGTGGCCCGAGACGTGTTCGGCCCGGAGCGGATCGTGGTCGAGCCACGGCTGGCCGACGCGATCGAGACCGCGATCGGCCTGGCGGAAGAGGTCGGCGAGCCGGGGCAGCCGCTGTCCGGCGCCGGTGTCGTGATCACCGGGTCGGTGGTCACGGTCGGCGAGGCGCGTGCGCTGTTCGGCAAGGAGCCGGCATGACGACACCCGCGGTGGATCCGATGAAGGGCTTTCGTGGCGTGATGGCCGGCACGCTGGTGCTGGAGGCCGTCGTGGTCGCGCTGGCCCTGCTGGTCGTGGCGAAGCTGGACGGTGGTCTGGCCACCGGCGCCGGCATCGTGGTGGGCGCCGTCGTCGTGCTGCTGGTGGTCACCTGTGGGCTGCTGCGGCGGCCGTGGGCGGTGTGGCTGGTCGTGGCGGCGCAGGTCGCGTTGCTCGCCTGTGTCGTCAGCGCGCCCGCGGTCGGTCTGATCGGGGGGTTGTTCGCGTTGGTCTGGGGCTTTCTGTTGTGGCTGCGGCGGGACGTTGCGCGTCGGATGGCGGCCGGCGAGCTGCCAAGTCAGGTGAATGCGGGGGACTCATGAGCGAGGGCCGCCATCGCGCTGTGGTGCCGGCGATCGTGGTGGCCGTGCTGGTGCTGCTCGGCGCGGGCGCCGGGACGTGGTGGTTCGCCTTCGGCCCCGGCCACAAGGTCAGTCCGCAGCCGGTCGTGGCGCCCGTGCAGACCCGGCCGCCGGTCCGGCCGACGCCGTCGTTTCCGTCGTTGACGGGTACGCCGAACACCGCGGCCGCCTATGACGTGGGGACCTGCTTCGACGAGCAGCCCGGCAGCGGCCAGGGGACGGTTCAGCTGAATCCGGTCGCCTGCGGCGGCAACCTGGCCGTGTTCGTGATCAACAAGGTGGTCGCCACCGCCACGGACTGCGACTCGGACCCGAACGTGAACTACGTCCAGCACGGCTACGAGGTGCCGGACCAGACCGCGAACGTGACGTACTGCGCTTCGCTGGTGGTGCCCGACAGCATCTGTTTCGTGCTCGGCGGGGGCGCGCCGATCGCGCCGGCGCCGTGCGGTTCCGGCGCGAACGTGGTGCAGGTGCTGGCGATCGAGTCGGCGCCCACGGTGACGGCCGCCTGCACCGACAAGACCGATCCCGATGTCTGGTTCTATCAGTCGCCGACGTCCGGCCAGTACGCGTGCGTGTCAAGGCCGGTCGTGACCGGTACGCCGACGCCGCCGACCACCTGACTACGCTGTATTCGCAGAAACGATCCCGCGCGACGAAGGAGTCCCGTGACTGAGCGCACCCTGGTCCTGGTCAAGCCGGACGGCGTCAGCCGTGGCCTGGTCGGTGAGGTCATCTCCCGGATCGAGCGCAAGGGCCTGACCCTGGTCGCGCTGGAGCTTCGGCAGGTCGAGCGGTCGCTCGCCGAGCAGCACTACGCCGAGCACGACGGCAAGCCGTTCTTCGGCGGCCTGCTGGAGTTCATCACGTCCGGCACGGTGGTGGCCATCGTCGTGGAGGGGCCGAGGGCGATCGCGGCGTTCCGGCAGCTCGCCGGTGGCACCGACCCGGTGGAGAAGGCGGTCCCCGGTTCGCTGCGCGGCGACTACGGCACCGAGGTCCAGTACAACCTGGTGCACGGCTCGGACTCGCCTGAGTCGGCGGCCAGGGAGATCAAGCTCTGGTTCCCGACGCTGTAGGTGCTCCGCACGAAACTCGGCTGAAACTGTCCTATCCGCTGGCTATGGTCGGGAAGTGACAGCTTCCCTGGTGTCCGCGACCGGACTGGTCAAGCGCTTCGGCTCCTTCACCGCGGTGGACGGTATCGACGTCGAGGTTCGGCCGGGTGAGGCGTTCGGATTTCTCGGGCCCAACGGCGCCGGCAAGTCCTCCACGATGCGGATGGTGGCCTGCGTGTCGCCACGCACCGGCGGCGAACTGCGGGTGCTCGGCATGGACCCGGACGTGGACGGGCCGGCCATCCGGGCCAGGATCGGCGTGGTGCCGCAGTCGGACATCCTGGACGAGGAGCTGAGCGTCCGGGAGAACCTCCAGGTCTACGGGCGGTACTTCGGCCTTTCCCGGGCGCACGTGCGGGCGAAGGCCACCGAGCTGCTGGCGTTCGCGCAGCTCGCCGAGCGCGGCGACGATCCGGTCGAACCGCTGTCCGGCGGCATGAAACGGCGGCTCACCATCGCCAGGTCCCTGGTGAACGATCCGGAACTGCTGCTGCTGGACGAGCCGACGACGGGTCTCGATCCGCAGGCGCGGCATCTGTTGTGGGACCGGCTGTTCCGGCTCAAGCAGGACGGCGTCACGCTCATCGTCACCACGCACTACATGGACGAGGCGGAGCAACTCTGCGACCGGCTGGTGGTGATGGACGCCGGCCGCATCGTGGCAGGCGGCACCCCGGCCGAGCTGATCAGCCGGTACGCCACCCGTGAGGTGCTGGAACTGCGGTTCGTGCCCGGCGAGCAGGCGGCGGCGCTGACCAGGATAGGCACGCTCACCGAGCGGATCGAGGAACTGCCCGACCGCCTGCTGCTCTACACGGCCAACGGCGAGGACACGCTGGCCGCGGCAGCTCACGCCGGTGTCCGGCCGCGGTCCAGCCTGGTCCGCCGCAGCACCCTGGAGGACGTGTTCCTCCGGCTGACCGGACGAAGCCTGGTGGACTGACATGACCGACGTACTCGACCGATCCGCCCCCGCGCGGATGCCACCCCGGTCCACCGGCCGCCCGGTCGGCTCGTTCCGCGGCGCGCTGCTGGTGCTGGAGACGATGTGGACCTGGTATCGGCGCAACTGGAAGGCGACCGTCTTCTCCAGCGTCGGCCTGCCGGTGCTGTACCTGCTGGCGATGGGCCTCGGTTTCGGCTCCCAGGTGCACAGCGGCGTCCCCGGTGGCATCCCGTACCTGGCCTACATCGCGCCCGCGTTGCTGCCGGCAGGCGCGATCCAGACGGCGGTGGGGGAGTGCACCTTCCCGGTCCTGTCCGGGTTCGCGTGGTCCAAGAGGTACTTCGGGGTCACGGCCACGCCGATCACGCCGGGCCAGCTGCTGTTCGGCGAACTGTTGTGGGTCGGTTCCCGGCTGGTCGTGTCCGGCGCCGTCTATCTGCTGGTGGCGCTGGCGGTCGGCGCGGTGACCGGGCCGGGCATCCTGCTGTCGCTGGTGTTCGGCGTGTGCGCCGGGCTGGCCTTCGGTGCGCCGATCATCGCGCTCGCCGCGTCGGTGGCCAGCGACGGACGGGCGTTCAACGCGGTGTTCCGGTTCGTCGTGCTGCCGATGTCGCTGTTCGCCGGCACGTTCTTCCCGATCACGCAGCTGCCCGCGTGGATCCGGCCGGTCGCCTGGATCACGCCGATGTGGCATGGCACCGAACTGGCGCGGGGCGCGGAGTTCGGGACGTTGGGCATCGGGTCGGCCTTGGTGCACCTGGGTTGTCTCGCGTTGCTGTGCACCGTCGGGGTGTTGCTGGCCCGGTGGCGGTTCCGTGTCCGGCTGACGAGTTGACGGGAGAGACCTGAATGACGGACACCCTGCCCGCCGCCCGAGTGGCCGAGGCCGACCCGCCGCCACGGCCGCGGGCTGGCCTGCTGCTGCGGATCGCGCCGACCGGCATGTACGCCGGCCGGGCGAACGTGTTGGTGCGGCGCGCGTTCCTGGTGAACCGGCGGGCCTGGCTGACGATCGTGTCCGGCTTCTTCGAGCCGATCTTCTACCTGCTCGCGCTGGGCGTCGGCTTCGGCAGGCTGGTCACCCACGTCGTCGGCCCCGGCGGAGTCTCGATCAGCTACACGGCGTTCGTCGCGCCCGCCCTGCTGGCCGCGGCCGCGATGAACGGGGCCGTGTTCGAGTCGACGTTCAACATCTTCCACAAGCTCAAGTACGTGAAGTTGTACGACTCGATGCTGGCCACGCCCCTTGGCCCGGTGGACATCGCGATCGGCGAGATCAGCTGGGCGCTCGTGCGCGGCGGCATCTACGCGATCGGCTTCCTGACCGTGATGGCCGCGATGGGCCTGATCTCCTCGGCGTGGGCGCTGCTGGCGCTGCCCGCCGTGCTGCTGATCGCGCTGGCGTTCGCGTCGGTCGGCATGGCGGTGACCACGTTCATGCGGTCCTGGCAGGACTTCGACCTCGTGAACCTGGCTGTCCTGCCGATGTTCTTCTTCTCCACCACGTTCTACCCGCTGACGGTCTACCCGGGTTGGCTGCGAATCGTGGTCCAGTGCTTCCCGCTCTACCACGGTGTGGCCCTGATGCGGGCGCTCACCACCGGTTTCGTCGGCTGGGGCCTGCTGTGGCACGCGCTGTACTTCGTGGTGATGGCCGTTGTCGGCGTCGTCGCCGCCGGTCACCGGCTGCGGAAGCTGCTGTTGAAGTAGCCGGCGGGGCCGGGACTTGGTGTCCCGGCCCCGTTGGGCATGACGAGCGAGAGTCTGGGTTCCTCCTCTCTTAGTCCGTTGGCCTCAGCAAGCTCCGTTGTCCTTCCAGATGTTCCACGCGATCGCCGATCCCGGTGTCACACCGGTCGACCAGTACAGCGAGGTCCACTTGTGACCGCCGAACGACACGACGTCGTTGGGCACGTAGGAGGTGTTGGTGTTCCAGGCCGCGAGGCCGGTGCAGCCGCCGCTGCCCGCGGTCGTGGTGGTCGGGGGTGCGGTGGTCGTGGTCGGCGGCTTCGTGGCGGTCGTCGTGGTCGGCGGTGGGTTGTTCGCCGTCGTGGTGGTCGGCGGCGGGTTGGTGCCCGTGGTGGTCGGTGGTGGGTTGGTGCAGTTGCTCGTGGTGCCGGCCAGGTCGTTGACGACGTCGTTGAACAGGGTGTTCGTCGGGTCGTTCAGGTCGTACATCGAGAACATCATCGTGCCGGCCAGGCCGTTGCAGTGCACGTAGTCGGTGCGGGCCTGGATCGACTGGGCGTCCTCACCGGTCCAGAAGTTCGTGCCGTCGTAGAAGTACGCCGACTGCGACACCGGATCCCAGAACGTGTCCGCCGGGTTGCTCACCACGCTGGCGAGCTCCTTGTACATCTGGATACCGGGCACATTCCCACTGTCCGTCGCCCCCGCCGCCGGCGCGCTCGCGGTCTGGTACAGACCGTGGTTCGCGCCTGCTGGGACACCGGTCCAGCCTCGGTAGTAGAACGGGATACCCAGTGTCAATTTGTTCGCCGGGAACCCACCCGCGATGCCGTAAGTGGGAGCCCCGACGGTCCACGCCTTGATCGCGTTGTCCCCGGAATACTTCTGGGTGCCGGGGGCGATGGCGGCGGAGGGGTCGTTGGGGGACTGGAAGAGTTGGTCGGCGAAATTGGTGGGGCCGGTGGTCTCGAATCCGCCGTGCAGGTCGTAGGTCATCACGTCACCGAAGGTGAGGATCTGACCGATCTGGTTGGTCTGGATCTTGGCGATCTTGTCCTGACCGGCCGGCAACGCCGCACTCAACGCGTACGTCTTGCCGTTCGCGCTGCCCGCGGTGTTCAGTTCGGTGCGGAATTCCTGGAGCAGCGCGGTGTAGTTGGCGGTGTCGTTGGGGGAGACGTGGTTGCCGAGGTGCCCACCGGTCGAGCCGGGGTACTCCCAGTCGATGTCGAACCCGTCGAAGATGTTCGCGGCGGTGCCGTTGCCACCGAAGCCGCCCTGCGATGGCAGGTTGCCGTTGATGAACATGTTGATGCAGGACGACACCAGCTTCTGCCGTGATGCCGAGGTGGCCGCCGCGTCGGAGAAGTACTTCGAGTAGGTCCAGCCGCCCAGCGACAGCAGGATCTTCAGGTTGGGGTGCTTGGCCTTGAGTTCCTGCAGCTGGTGGAAGTTGCCGGCGATGGGCTGGTTGAACACGTCGGCGACACCGCTGACGCTGGTGGTGGCGTCGAACGACTTCTGGTAGTCGGCGAAGGAGTCCTCGGCGCCGTCACCGGCGTTCGGGTCGCTCTCGCCTGCCGGGTCGGGATCGGTGGCCTTGGTGGCCTCGAAACAGGTCAGGTTCGTTGGGTCGATGTTCTCGAAGTCGTAGATCAGGTAGTTGAGTTTGCTGGCCGCACCCGACGCGTCCAGATTGTGGAGAAAGTAGGCGTTCTGGTAAATGCTCCACTGGTCGTAGTACGCCACCGCGATACCGCCACTGCCACCCGCCGCCGGCGTGATGGCGAGTGGCGCACTGGCGGCCGCGTTCTGGCTGGCGACGACGCTGACCGCGCCAAGTAAGAGCGCGCTCGCCGCCCCCACCGCGAGGGCGGAGCGTTTGGACACCCGCATGTCCTGCCTCCTGTAAACCGACAAAGGTTTCAACTGTGCTGAGTGGTACGCGCACCGGGTGCGCGGCTCCGTTGACATGAGCACCCGGTGCGCGAGTGTTCGGCCGCGGTCAGCAGGCCCCGTCGTCGTTCCAGGCGCCGGACGGACCGCCGGGCACCTCGTCGTCGTTCCACTGGTTGGCGGTCCACTTGTGGCCACCGTTGCTGACCACACTGCCCGCGCCGTATGCGGTCTGGTTGTTCCACGCCGCTACGCCGGTGCAGCCGCTACCGCCAGTTCCGCCGCCGGTCGTGGTGGGGGGCGGGGGAGCGGTCGTGGTCGTGGGAGGCGGGGGCGGCGGTGGGGTCGCGCCGCCGAACATCGCGGTGAACTTGGTGAAGTCCCACGCACCCTGCGCCACGCTGCTGCACGAGCCGGACAGGGAGCCGTTGTTGTCCGGCGGGTTGCACTGGCGGTCCCGGTTGAGCGACCAGTACGTGAACCGGGCGAGGCCGTTGCTCTCCGCGAAGTTCAGCACCGACTGGAAATCGGCCTGGAAGAACATCTCGGCCGAGTCGGTCCGGCCGTTCATGCCGGAGAAGCCCTCGTGCTGGAACGCGGTCGCGCTGCTCCACCCGAAGGTGTTCATCAGCAGGCCGTGGAACGCGTTGAGCGCGGCGATCTGGCTGCTCGCGCCGCTGAACCCGCCGTCGAACGGCATGATCGAGAAGTTGTTCGGCGTGAAGCCGTCGGCCTTGGCGGTGTTCAGCACGTTCTGGCCGAAGAAGCCGGTGCCCGCCGCCGTGCCCGCCGTCGTGATGGAGATGTACAGGCCGGCGTTGTTGCGCTGCAGGATCTGCGCCGCGCCGATCTCGTTGTTGATGGCCGTGGTGTTCTCGTACTCCGGTTCCTCGAGGTCGAGGTCGATGGCCTTGAGCGAGTACTTGTTGATCACGGCCTGCTCGGCGGCGGCGGTCGCCGCGGCGGAACCGCACGTCTGGCCGAGCTTGGTGCCACCGAAGCCACCGAAGGAGACCGAGACGTCACCGCCGCTCGCGCGGACGCCGTTGATGACGTTCGCCACCGTGGTGTCCGACGAGACCGCCGCCGTGCCGTCCCACGCCGCGGTGCAGCCGCCGCCGTCGAGCACGAAGGCGAGTTCGAAGCTCTTCTGCCCTGTCGCGGCCATCACCTGCGACAGGTCGGGCGGAGTGTTGTCCAGTGGCATGACGTACGGCGCCGCGCCGTACCAGTTGCCGGACAACGCATTACTTTGCACGCTGCTCTGCACGGCCGTGCTGGGCGCCGCGCTGCCCGAGTTGGCTAACGCGACCATCGCTCCCGCCGCCACCACGGTGACCGCGAGCGCGGACATCGCCGTTGACCGTCGCACCCTGACCTCCTCGTCCAGCCCCCTGCGATCGTTTCCCGGCCACGACTCGCGGCCCGTCCCCGTGGTTTCCGAATGCGCCGGGCAACCGGTAGTAGCCCGGAGTAGTCGGCCCATTACGTGCCATTACTTAATGATTCGAATGTGGCCTAGACCACTTGCGCTGTCAAGAGGATGGACTAGACCAATTTCAACCAGGGCGGACCGGCGACGGACCTGGTCCGTGCCCGGTTCCGGAACCCGGCACCCCGGCTTCGCGCTGCCGTCCGACGCCGACCGACTACCCTGGACGGCGTGCCTGTCGAGTCCGTCTTTCCCAGGTTGGAGCCCCTGCTGCCGCTGGTGCGCAAACCGGTGCAGTACATCGGCGGTGAGCTCAATGCCACGCAGCGGGACTGGTCGGACGCGGACGTCCGGTGGTGCCTGATGTACCCGGACGCGTACGAGGTCGGGCTGCCCAACCAGGGCGTGATGATCTTGTACGAGGTGCTCAACGAGCTGCCCAGGGTGCTGGCGGAGCGCACGTACGCGGTGTGGCCGGACCTGGAAGCCCTGATGAGGGCGAACCACATCCCCCAGTTCACAGTTGACAGCCACCGGCCGGTCGGCGCGTTCGACGTGCTCGGCGTGAGCTTCGCCACAGAACTCGGCTACACCAACCTGCTCACCGCGCTCGACCTCGCCGGAATACCACTGCACGCGCAGGACCGCACGATCGAAGACCCCGTCGTGCTGGCAGGCGGCCACGCCGCGTTCAACCCGGAGCCCATCGCCGACTTCGTCGACGCGGCGGTCCTCGGCGACGGCGAGGAGGCGGTCGGCGAGATCACCGAGATCATCCGGGCCTGGAAGGCCGAAGGCCGCCCCGGCGGCCGGGACGAGCTGCTGACCCGGTTGGCTGAAACCGGCGGCGTCTACGTCCCCCGGTTCTACGACGTGACCTACGGCGCCGACGGTGCCATCGCCGCGGTCACGCCCAACCGGGACCGGGTGCCCGACCGGGTCGTCAAGCGCACGACCATGGACCTGGACGAGTGGCCGTACCCGAAGCGCCCGCTGGTCCCGCTCGCGGAGAGCGTGCACGAGCGGATGAGCGTGGAGATCTTCCGCGGCTGCACCCGGGGCTGCCGCTTCTGCCAGGCCGGCATGATCACCCGCCCGGTGCGCGAGCGGTCCATCGAGGGCATCGGTGCGATGGTGCGGCGCGGCCTCGAGGCCAGTGGCTTCGAGGAGGTCGGCCTGCTCAGCCTGTCCAGTGCCGACCACTCCGAGATCGCCGGTGTCGTCAAGGGCCTCGCCGATCGCTACGAGGGCACCAACACCGGCCTGAGCCTGCCCAGCACCCGGGTCGACGCGTTCAACGTCGACCTGGCCAACGAGCTGTCCCGCAACGGCCGCCGCTCCGGTCTCACGTTCGCGCCGGAAGGCGGCAGCGAGCGGATTCGCCGTGTCATCAACAAGATGGTGTCCGAGGAAGATCTCATCAGGACGGTCAGCGCCGCGTACGCCAACGGCTGGCGCCAGGTCAAGCTGTACTTCATGTGCGGCCTGCCGACGGAGACCGACGAGGACGTGCTGCAGATCGCCGGCATGGCGCACGAGGTCATCCGGGCCGGCCGGTCGGCCAGCGGCCGCAAGGACATCCGCTGCACGATCTCCATCGGCGGCTTCGTACCCAAGCCGCACACACCGTTCCAGTGGGCCGCCCAGTGCGATCCAGACACAGTGGACAGTCGACTGCGCAAGCTCCGTGAGGCGGTCAACAGCGACCGGGGGCTCGGCCGCAACATCGGGATGCGTTACCACGACGGCAAACCGTCGCTGATCGAGGGCCTGCTCTCCCGGGGCGACCGCAGGGTGGCCAAGGTCATCGAGCGGGTCTGGTCGGCGGGCGGCCGCTTCGACGGCTGGAGCGAGTACTTCTCCTACCAGCGTTGGGTCGACGCGGCGGCCACCGAACTCACCCCGCTGGGTGTCAGCCTGGCGTGGTTCACCACCCGGGAACGCGACGAACACGAAGTCCTGCCGTGGGATCACCTTGACTCGGGCCTCGACAAGGACTGGCTCTGGGCCGACTGGCAGGACTCCCTGGCCGGTCAGGAACAGGACGACTGCCGCTGGACCCCGTGCTTCGACTGCGGCGTCTGCCCGTCCATGGGCACGGACATCCAGATCGGCCCGACCGGCCGCACCCTGCTGCCGATCACTCCGGTCAGCTGACGTCCTCGCCGGCCAGGTGGCTTTCGAGCCGGGCCACCTTGGCCCGCAGCTGACCGGTGTAGCCGGGCCGGATATCGGCCTTGACTACCAGGCTCACCCGAGGCGCACTGGCTTGGACGACGTCGACAGCCTGTTTGACCACGGCCATCACCTCGTCCCACTCACCCTCGATGGTGGTGAACATCGCGGTGGTCTCGTTCGGCAGCCCGGACTCCCGCACCACCCGAACCGCCTCCGCCACCGCGGCACCGACACTGTCGGACTCGCCACCCAACGGAGTCACGCTGAACGCGACAAGCACGGCAAACTCCCTTCCGGCACGAAGAAGCTCACCACATACCCAGCAACGCGAAGCCGCCCATGGCGCCGCCCGCCGGCGTCAGCGTGGGGGTCGGCTGCGGGACCGGGTTGGCCTGCGGGGTGGGCGTCGGGTCCGGCATCGTGGTGGCGTCGGGCTTGTGCTGGAGCGCCGGTACCGGCGCGTTGGCCGGGGTACCGCCGACCGACTTGTCCGGCAGGGCCGGTGGCGGGCTGGTCGCCGACACCGCGGTCGCGCTGCTCTGGGCGGGGCCGTTGGCGCTGGTACCGCCGCTGACCGCGGCAAGGGCGTCCACCATGCCGTGGCCGTAGAAGCTGTTGTACGTGTCGTCACCCGTGCAGTACGCGTCCTGGATGCCGGTGCCGTTGAGGTCGTAGTCGGCGGGGCACGGGATGGAGTCCGCTTCGGCGTCGAGCAGGCGGGTGAGCTCCTTGGGGGTGGCGGTCGGGTGCGTCGACGCCAGCAACGCCGCAACGCCGGACACGTGCGGTGCGGCCATCGACGTGCCGCACGAGTCGGCGTAACCACCGGACACCGTCGACAACACGCACCGCGGACCGGACGACGTGCGCTGCCGGGGGTCGCCGCCGGGAGCGGTCACGTTCACCGCGCCGAGCCCGTACGAGCTGTAGCCGGCCTTCACCTCGCGGCCGCCGACCGAGGAGACCGTGACCACACCCGGGATGCCGGCCGGCAGTTGCACACAGCCGACGTCCAGCTGCCGCTGTTCCTGGTCGCCCGGCTCCACGTTGTCAGGGCTGCGGCTGTCCTGGCCGGCATTGGTCAGGTCGACCGCGCCGTTCCCGGCCGCCGCGACGCTCAGCACGTTGTGCGCCGTCGCGTACTGGACCGCGCGCTCGAGCGCCGTGTAGATCACGCTCTGGCCCTGGCTGTCCTTGCACGTGAACACCCACGGGTCGACGAAGTAGCTGCTGTTGGCGATCGTCATGTGCTGCTCGGCCGCCCACATGAACCCGCAGACCGCGGCCTCCGGGTAGATGTAGCCCTGGTCGTCGACGACCTTCACCGAAGCGACCCGCACGCCGGGCGCGACACCCGCGATGCCGGTGCCGTTGTCCGCCGCCGCGATCGTGCCGGCCACGTGCGTGCCGTGCGCCGACGTGGTGGGCGCCCAGGCCGCCTGGCTGGTGTCCGGCTTGCCGGTCACGCAACCGGCCGACGCGGTGCGGTCCAGTGCCTTCGTCAGGTCGGGGTGGTTCGGGTCGATCCCGGAGTCGAGCACGCCGACCAGCACGCGCTGGCTGCCCTCGTTGATCCGGTGCGCCTGGTCCGCCCTGATCATGGACATGTCCCACTGCTGCCCGGTCAGGTTGCCCCTGGACACCGAGGGGGTGCTGCCGGCCGGGTCGCCGGGCAGTTCGTCCGGCTTGTGGCTGCCGTCCGGGGCCGGTGCCTGGTCACCGTCGTAGTACGCCTGCGCCTGCGCGCTGTAGACCCGGTCCGGGCCGATCCGCTCGCCGAAGCTGGGATCGGCCGACGTGGCCACCGCGACCGCGATCTGCGCGTAGTACACGGTGGTCGTCCCGCACGCCCCGGTGATCTGCGCGTCCGCGTCCTGGCCGGTCGTGCCGGCGGCGAAGACGACCAGGTAGCGCATGGTGGGGCCGCCCTGCGCGCAACTGGGCTGGCCGGGGTCGGCGAACGCCACCATCGGGTTCATCGCCAAGCCCGTTGCCAGCAGGGCGGTGCCGATCGCTGTCGCCATCGCACGGCGCAGCAGAGGCACGTCGGACCTCCATCGGGTGGGTGGGACAGCCTCGGGTCACGCCGTCCACTCCAGCGGGACGGTAGCCAGCGCCGACGGGACAGACAAGTTCGTCAGGGCATTTCAGCCACCCGGTACCGTCCTGCACACCGAACGCCGCATACCAGAAGGAGCATCACTGAGCCGCCACGATGAGCCGAACCCGTCGGCTCCCGCCGTCCAGCGACTGCGGCTGCGTTACGCCAAACGGGGTAAGTTGCGTTTCACGTCACACCGGGATGTCGCGCGTGCGTTCGAACGGGCGCTGCGCAGGGCCGGCGTGCCGATGGCCTATTCACACGGGTTCAGCCCGCACCCGAGGGTGTCCTGGGTCGGCGCCGCGCCGACGGGTGCCGCGAGCGAGGCCGAGTACGTCGAGATCCAGGTCGTCCGGCACGTCGACCCGGCGGCCCTGCGCGCGGCCCTGGACGCGGCCCTGCCGCCCGGGATCGACGTGCTGGAGGCCGTGGTCGCCGCCGGCGGTTCACTGCCGGAGCGGATCGACGCGAGCCGTTGGCGGATCGAGGTGCCCGGCGTCGGCGCGAGCGAACTCGGCCCGGCCGTGGCGGCGCTGCTGGCGGCCGACGTGGTCGAGGTGGAGCGGCTGACCAAGGACGGGCGGCGCACCACGGATGTCCGGCCCGGCATCGTCTCGATTGACATTGAACCGGACACTGTGGACGTTATCGGGCCGAACGCCGTCCGCTCGGCGGACGACGGCACGGAACCTACGACAGTGTGTGGGATACTCGACGTGGTCGTGCGGCAGGCGACGCCTGCGGTCCGACCCGACGACGTACTGAGCGCGCTCCGTGTCGTCGCCGCCCTGGTGTTGCCGGTACCCGCGAAAGCGATCCGGATGGCGCAGGGGCGGCTCGACGATGAAGGCCGCCTGGCCGACCCGTTGGCCCCGGACCGGGGCCCGCGGTCGGAACCAGGGGTCGGGGAGCCGGAGCCCGGCCAGTTCGGAGTCGACCGACCTGCCGGCTGACGCCCGAGATTCATCGGGTTCGCAGCTGGCGTAGGCAAGGATTCCCGTCGCCTCTGGCGACGGTGACAGGACAGAAAGGGCCCCTGCGCGGCCGCGTTCGACAGTGCCCCCGGTGTCACGGCATCGGGATCGGGCACCGGGGGACGCGCCCGGGGGCGGAGGAGCCGTATGCCAAACACGAAGCAACCCGCTGGAACAGCCGGCGGGAATCCCGGCGCACCCACACATCCGGCGTTGGCCGGACTGCCGGCGAAGGTCCGGGTGTTCGCGCTGGGCAAGCTGCTCGACCGGAGCAGCAGGGAAGTGCTGGACGTACTCGCGGGGCTCGGCGAGCCCGCGCGCAGTGCGCAGTCCAGCCTCGATCGCGACCTGGCCCTGCGGGTGGCCGAGTTGCTGCTGGCCGACGGGGCCGAGGTATCCGCAGAAGCGGTGGCCGAGGTCGCCGAACTCGGCGAACCGGAACCGGTTGCCGAGCTCGACGAACCGGTGGCGGACGCGCTGACACCGGTGTTCGCCGCGCCCGCGCCGGTGTTCCTGCCGCCGACCGCGGCCGCGCCGACCAGGTCGAGGCCGAAACGGGCGCCGGAACCGCAGCCAGAACCGGTCGAGCCGGAGCCGACCGTCGCACCGGTCGCGGAGACCGAAGCCGCGGACAGCGACAGCGCGGACGGCGATGACGAGGACAGCGCCAGCCGCCGCAGGCGCCGCCGTGGCCGTCGTGGCCGTGGCCGCGGCAAGGGCGGCCCGGACGACGGCACCGACACCGACGGCACCGAGGCCGACGAGGACGGCACCGCGGAAGCGGAGTCGTCCGAGGACGCCGAAACGGACGACCAGGACGAGGCGGCCACCGAGGACGGCGAGGGCGGTGGCACCCGCCGCCGTCGGCGCAGGCGACGCCGCAAGGGCACCGGCGACAGCGACTCCAACGTCGAGGACGACCCGCCCAACACGGTGGTGCACGTCCGGGAGAGCCGGGACGAGAAGCCGGACCGGCACGAGTCCAACGGCCAGGACGAGGTGCGCAGCGTGCGCGGCTCGACCCGGCTCGAGGCAAAGCGCCAGCGCCGCAGGGACGGCCGCGAGGCCGGCAGGCGGCGGGTGCCGATCCTGTCCGAGTCGGAGTTCCTGGCCCGCCGCGAGGCCGTCGACCGCAAGATGGTGGTCAACCAGCGCGGCGACAGCGTGCAGATCGGCGTGCTGGAGGACGGTGTGCTCGTCGAGCACTTCGTCACGTCCGCCGGGACCGGCTCGCTGGTCGGGAACGTCTACCTGGGCCGCGTGCAGAACGTGCTGCCCAGCATGGAAGCCGCGTTCGTGGACATCGGCCGGGGCCGCAACGCCGTGCTCTACGCGGGCGAGGTGGACTGGGACGCCGCCGGCCTGGAAGGCAAGGCCCGCAAGATCGAGCAGGCCCTCTCCACCGGCGACAGCGTGCTCGTGCAGGTCACGAAGGACCCGGTCGGGCACAAGGGCGCCCGGCTGACCACGCAGATCAGCCTGCCCGGCCGTTTCCTGGTCTACGTGCCGGGCGGCGGCGCCACCGGCATCAGCCGCAAGCTGCCCGACACCGAGCGCAAGCGCCTGAAGGACGTGCTGAAGCGGGTCGTCCCGGAGGACGCCGGCGTGATCATCCGCACCGCGTCCGAGGGTGTCAGCGAGGAGGAACTGGGCCGCGACGTGCGCAGGCTGCGCGCCCAGTGGGAGGTCATCCAGGAGAAGGCCGCGCCGAACGCCAAGTCGCCGCAGTTGCTCTACGAGGAGCCGGACCTGCTGATCAAGGTCATCCGTGACCTGTTCACCGAGGACTTCTCCGCGCTGACCGTCCAGGGCAACGACGCGTGGGACACCATCGAGGCGTACGTGTCGCACGTCGCGCCGGACCTGGTCGACCGGCTGAAGCGGCACGTTGGCAACACCGACGTGTTCATCGAGTACCGCATCGACGAGCAGATCCTCAAGGCGCTGGACCGCAAGGTCTGGCTGCCCTCGGGCGGCTACCTGGTCATCGACCGCACCGAGGCGATGACCGTCATCGACGTGAACACCGGCAAGTTCACCGGATCGGGTGGCAACCTCGAAGAGACGGTCACCAGGAACAACCTGGAGGCCGCCGAGGAGATCGTCCGGCAGCTCCGACTGCGCGACATCGGCGGCATCATCGTGGTCGACTTCATCGACATGGTGCTGGAGTCCAACCGCGACCTGGTGCTGCGCCGCCTGACCGAGTGCCTCGGCCGGGACCGCACCCGCCACCAGGTGGCCGAGGTCACGTCGCTCGGCCTCGTCCAGATGACCCGCAAGCGGGTCGGCACGGGCCTGCTCGAGGCGTTCAGCGTCACCTGCGAGCACTGCCGGGGCCGGGGTGTGCTGGTGTCCACGACGCCGGTGCACATGCACAGCACCGTCGTGCCGCCCGCCGCCGCGCCCGTGGCGATCGCGCCACCCCCCGAGAAGCCGACCCAGAACGGTGCCCCCGCTGGCGCCGCGACCGGCGGCGGCGCCGCGAACGGCAGCGGCCAGCAGAGCGGTGGCAGCAGGCGCAGCCGGCACCGGAACAACCAGTCCGACCAGGAGAAGGCCGGCGCGGAGCAGCCCGCTGCGACGGCCCCTGACCCGGCCCCGGAGGTCGCGCCGACCGTCGCCGAGCCGGCACCGGTCGAGCACGTGGCAGCGCAGGCGGAGGTGTCGGTCGAGGTGTCGCCCAAGGTCGAGACCTCGCCCAACGGTCATCAGCCGACGCCGACACCCGCCGTCGCGGTGGCCAACCCGCCGCGGCCGACCCGCCGCCGGGCGGCATCCCGACCGGCCGGGCCACCGGCCGCCGACGCCGAGCAGCGAGGAGACTGACCCCGGTTTGACCTCATTCCGGACCGCCGGTGTAACCTGGTGAGCGGCCCGCCATCCCGGTGGGCTCTGTCATGCGAGAGCCCGGCTCCGCGGTCCGAATCGGTGATTCGTCCGTCAGCGGGGCGCGTGTGGCCCCCGTCATCGTCGAGTAGCAGGAGACTTCCGTCCCGATGTACGCGATCGTCAAGACCGGCGGAAAGCAGTACAAGGTCGCCGTCGGCGACGTCGTCCAGGTGGAGAAGCTCGAGGGCGAGCCGGGTACCGAGGTCAGCTTCCCCGCGCTGCTCGTGGTCGACGGTGCCGCCGTCACCGCCGATGCCGACGCACTGAGCAAGGTGTCGGTGACCGGCAAGGTGGTCGAGCAGACCAAGGGCCCCAAGATCCGCATCCACAAGTTCAAGAACAAGACCGGCTACCACAAGCGCCAGGGTCACCGCCAGAAGCTGACCCGCGTCGAAGTCACCGGCATCGAACTGTAAGCAAGGAGCTGAACAGCCATGGCACACAAGAAGGGTGCGTCCAGCTCCCGCAACGGCCGTGATTCGCAGCCGCAGTACCTCGGCGTCAAGCGATTCGGCGGCCAGGTGGTGAAGGCGGGCGAGATCCTGATCCGCCAGCGCGGCACCAAGTTCCACCCCGGCGTCAACGTCGGTCGCGGCAAGGACGACACGCTGTTCGCGCTGGCCGCCGGTGCGGTCGAGTTCGGCGTGAAGCGCGGTCGCAAGACCGTGAACATCGTCGTCCCGGCCGAGGCGGCCTGACGCTTCATACCCACGAAGGGCGGGCCGGTGAATCCGGCCCGCCCTTCGTCATGTTGAAAGGCAGAGACACGTGTCCCGATTCGTTGACCGGGTGGTGATCCACGTTGCCGCCGGTGACGGCGGGAACGGCTGTGCCTCCGTGCACCGGGAGAAGTTCAAGCCGCTGGGCGGCCCGGACGGCGGCGACGGCGGCCGCGGCGGCGACGTGGTCCTCGTCGTGGACGACAGCGTGCACACCCTGCTGGACTTCCACTTCCGTCCCAACGCCACCGCCACCCGCGGCAAGCAGGGCCAGGGGTCCAACAAGGACGGTGCCAACGGCGGCGACCTGGAACTCCGCGTCCCGGACGGCACCGTCGTGCTGACCGAGGACGGCGAGGTGCTGGCCGACCTGGTCGGTCCTGGCACCCGCATGGTCGCGGCGGCAGGCGGCCGGGGCGGTCTCGGCAATGCCGCGCTGGCGTCGAAAGCCCGCAAGGCGCCCGGTTTCGCGCTGCTCGGCGAGCCCGGCGAGGCAAGGGACCTGGTGCTGGAGCTCAAGTCGGTGGCCGACGTCGGGCTGGTCGGGTTCCCGTCCGCCGGCAAGTCGTCGCTGATCGCGGTGCTGTCCGCGGCCCGGCCGAAGATCGCCGACTACCCGTTCACCACGCTGGTGCCGAACCTGGGTGTGGTGACCGCGGGCGAGACGGTGTTCACCGTGGCCGACGTGCCGGGCCTGATCCCCGGTGCCAGCCAGGGCAAGGGCCTCGGCCTGGATTTCCTGCGCCACATCGAGCGCTGCGCAGTGCTGGTACACGTGGTGGACTGCGGCACGGAGGAACCCGGCCGCGATCCGGTGTCCGATGTGGACGCACTGGAGGCGGAACTGGCGCAGTACACGCCGTCGCTTGGCACCGACCTGGCGACCCGCCCGCGCGTGGTGGCGTTGAACAAGATCGACGTTGCGGACGGCAAGGACCTGGCCGACATGGTCCGGCCCGAGTTCGAGGCGCGCGGCCTGCCGGTGTTCGAGATCTCCGCCGCCACCCGCGAAGGCCTGCGCGAGTTCAACTACGCACTGGCGGCCGTGGTCGAGCAGGCTCGGGCCGACCGGCCGGCAGCCGCGCCGACCCGGATCGTGCTGCGGCCGACCGCCGTCAACGACACAGGTTTCACCGTCGAGCCGGACCCGGACGAGCCGGACGGGTTCGTGGTGCGCGGCGACCGCCCGGAGCGCTGGGTGCGACAGACCAACTTCGACAACGACGAGGCCGTCGGCTACCTGGCCGACCGGCTGGCCCGACTCGGCGTGGAGGACCAGCTGGCCAAGCTCGGCGCGATACCCGGCACCGCCGTGACCATCGGCAACGTCACGTTCGAGTGGGAGCCGTCCACCCCGGCCGGTATCGCCGCCGTGACCATGGCGCACCGGGGCACCGATCCACGGCTGGAGCGCGACCAGCGTGTCGGTGCCGCGGAGCGCAAGGCCGCCCGGCGAGTCCGTCGTGGCCAGGTCGCCCCGGACGAGGAGTGACCTCCCCGGCGCGGGAGGCCGTCTCGGCAGCCACCCGGATCGTGGTGAAGGTCGGCTCGTCCGGCCTGACCACCGCCGAGGGCGGACTGGCGCTGGCCCGGGTCGGCGCGCTGGTCGACGTGCTGGCCGCGCGCCGGGCCGCCGGTACCCAGGTCGTGCTGGTGTCCAGCGGCGCCATCGCCGCCGGACTCGCCCCGCTGGGCCTGGCCCGCCGCCCGCGCGACCTGGCCACCCAGCAGGCCGCCGCCAGCGTCGGCCAGCTCACCCTGGCGCACGCGTACGCCGAGGCGTTCGGCCGGCACCGGCTGACCGTCGGGCAGGTGCTGCTGACCGCGGACGACGTGATCCGCAGGGCGCACTACCGCAACGCGCAACGCACGCTCTCCCGGCTGCTCGCGCTGGGCACGGTTCCCGTGGTCAACGAGAACGACACGGTAGCCACCGACGAGATCAAGTTCGGCGACAACGACCGCCTTGCCGCCATGGTGGCCCACCTGGTCGGCGCCGCAGCCCTGATCCTGCTGTCCGATGTAGACGCACTCTACGACGGCGATCCCAGACTGGGCGCGGCATCCCCGATCCTCGAGGTCACCGACGACAGCGACCTGGCCGGCGTACGGGCCGGCGCGACCGGCGCGTCCGGCCTCGGCAAGGGCGGCATGGCGTCCAAACTCGCCGCCGCCCGCCTGGCCGCGTCCGCCGGCATCCCGGTCCTGCTCGCCGCCAGCGACCAGGCAGCAGAGGCACTCGGCCCGGCCGACGTCGGCACGGCGTTCGCGCCGACCGGCCCCCGGTTGTCCGCCCGCCGTTTCTGGCTTGCCTATGCAGCCGGCGCCGCCGGCCGGCTGCGCCTTGACGACGGCGCGGTCAGCGCGGTGGTCGGCCGGCGTCGCTCACTGCTGGCGGCCGGGATCACCGCCGCCGAGGGCCAGTTCGAGGCCGGTGACGTGGTGGAACTCGTCGATCTGGCCGACCGGGTGGTGGCCAGGGGAGTGGTCGCGTTCGACGCCCGCGAGATGCCCGGCCTGATCGGCCGCTCCACCCACGACCTGGCGCCGGAACTACGCCGCGAGGTCGTGCATGCCGACGACCTCGTACCGCTCAAAACCATCGGTAGGTAGCTGTCAAGCCACCCGCCCCAATCTGTGCACAGTTTGTAGTTGTCCACAGATTCCCGGCAGACCACCCATTCAGGGCTTGACAGGCATAGGGTGGAAAAGGGCCGTAGCCCCCGAGGTTGGGCGGGGGTCTGTCTTACTGGCGGCGACGTTTTGGCTGGCCACCGAATCCGAACCCACACGCGGACAGGACCCGGCGAAGCCGAAGGTGCTGCTCCACGCCACCGGCACGAAGCAGTTTCCCCGCCTCGCCATTCAACGACCTCGCTGGCCTGGGGGCAGACTCGATCTTGCCTGGCTCTGAGTGTTGGGCGAGGCCGGTCGACAGGTCGACGAACCGCGCCGCGCCGCAGGTGGCCGTGGTCAGGTGGTTGCCCAAGGCGGTCCGGCGATCGCGGCGTGGCATTTCTCGGATTGTTCAACATTTGGACAGTCCTTCGACAAGGGCCGTCGGGCGTCGTAGGCTGCCGGCATGACCGCGATCGCCGAGACTCCCGTCGATGACCTGCGTGCGCAGGTGCACGACGCGGCGCGGGCCGCCCGCGCCGCCGCCGGTGTGCTCGCCCTGGCCACCCGCGACACGAAGGACACCGTCCTGCTGGCCATGGCCGATGCGCTACATGCCCGGTCCGCCGAGATCCTGGCCGCCAACGAAACTGACATCGCGACCGGCCGGGACGCCGGCATGCCGGATGCGATGGTGGATCGCCTGACGCTGTCCACGAAACGGATCGACGCGATCGCCGACGGCCTGCGCACCGTGGCCGCGCTGCCCGACCCGGTCGGCGAGGTGCTGCGTGGCAGCCTGCTGCCCAACGGCCTGGAAGTCCGGCAGGTTCGGGTGCCGCTCGGTGTCGTCGGCATGGTCTACGAGGGCCGCCCGAACGTCACCGTGGACGCGGCCGGTCTCGCGCTCAAGTCCGGCAACGCGGTCCTGCTACGTGGTTCGTCGTCTGCCGAACAGTCGAACACCGCCCTCGTCGCCGTGCTGCGCGACACGCTGGCAGCGCAGGGCCTGCCGCCCGACGCCGTACAGCTCCTGCCCTGCCACGACCGGGCGTCCGTGGTGCACCTGATCACCGCGCGCGGCCTGGTGGACCTGGTGATCCCGCGCGGCGGCGCCGGTCTGATCAACGCCGTGGTGGCTCAGGCGACCGTGCCCACGGTCGAGACCGGCGTCGGCAACTGTCACGTCTATGTCGACGCGGCCGCGGACCTCGACCGGGCAGAGCGGATCGTGATCAACTCGAAGACGCGCCGCACCAGCGTGTGCAACGCGGCCGAGACCCTGCTCGTACACGCCGACATCGCTGCCGACTTCCTGCCCCGCATCCTGGGCGCGCTGCGCGAACACGGCGTCACCATCCACGGCGACGACGTCGTGATCAGAACAGCGCCGGACGCGGTCCCGGCCACCGACGAGGACTGGGACACCGAGTACCTGTCGCTGGACCTCGCGGTGAAGGTGGTCGGTTCGCTGGACGAGGCCATCGCGCACATCGCGACACACTCCTCCGGCCACACCGAGGCGATCGTCACCGACGACCTGACATCGGCGCGCCGGTTCACCGCCCAGGTCGATTCGGCCGCCGTCATGGTCAACGCGTCCACGGCGTTCACCGACGGCGCGGAACTGGGCATGGGTGCGGAAATCGGCATCTCCACCCAGAAACTGCACGCCCGCGGCCCGATGGGCCTCGCGGAACTGACGTCATCCAAGTGGCTGGTCTGGGGCGAGGGCCACATCCGACCGGCGTCCTGAGTCCGCTCGTCCGGGTACGCTGCTGACCCGGATGAGCGGAGGTGAGCCGTGGTCGATGAGGAGTTCCGGCGGCGCGATGCCGCGGCCACCAAGTCCGCCCTGCTGGCCGCCGCCCGCGCGTTGTTCATCGAGCGCGGCTTCGACCAGACCACCGTCCGCGACATCGCCGCGTTGGCCGGCGCGAACCAGGCCCTGCTGTTCCGCTACTTCGGTTCCAAGGAAGCGTTGTTCCGCGCCGCGATGCTCAACGAGGGCAACGAGTTGCTGGCCGAGACGCCGCCCGAGATGCTCGTCGGCCGGGCGTTGGCGCGGATGCTGGCGCCGGATGCCCCGCCGGGCAAGGACAATCCGCTCTGGGCCCTGCTGCGCTCCAGCGCGCACGAGCACACCGCCGCCGTGTTCCGCGACGATCTGGGCGCGCGCTACCGACACGTCCTCGCATCGCTGACCGACGCGGACGACGCGGAGATCAGGGCGGACCTGGTGCTGGCGTGGCTGCTGGGCATCGGCCTGCTGCGCTCGGTGCTGGACCAACGCCAGTTCGCCGAGGCCGACGCGACCAAGATCACAGCACACGTGCTGCGAGCCGTGGCGACCCTGCTGGAACGGGTCGACCAACGGCCGCCGACCGTCTGACCTGCCCATACGGTCCGTCCGGCGGAGTGCCTTCGCCGATACAGCCTATTGACCGTCAGTGATCATCTCCCTACGCTCGGATGTAAGCATCTGCTTACTTTGCCATGAGGGGAGCGCCGCATGACGGCCACCGAGCACCCGGTCCGGACCTACCCGTTCGGTCCGCCGGAGGGGCTCACGTTGAATCCCAACTACGCGCAGCTACGAGCGGAACCGCTGGTCAAGGTGGAGATGCCGTTCGGGGGAGAGGCATGGCTCGCCACGAGGTACGAGGACGTCAAGATCGTGCTGGCCGACCCGCGGTTCAGCCGGGCGGAGGCGATCGGCAAGGACGTGCCACGCATCATGCCGCAGGTTGACCAGGACACGTCGATCCTGAGCATGGACCCGCCGGACCACAGCAGGCTCCGCAAACTCGTCGCCAGGGCGTTCACCGCCCGTCAGATCGAACGGCTGCGGCCACGCACGCAGGCCATCATCGACGAACTGCTCGACCAGATGATCGCCGAGGGCCCACCGGCCGACCTGGCCGAGTCGCTGGCGTGGCCACTGCCGATCACCGTGATCTGCGAACTGCTCGGCGTGCCGGTCGAGAACCGTGACAGTTTCCGCGTCTGGACCGACCAGCTCCTGTCGCTGTCCGGCGCTGAGGTCGAGCAGACCCTCCAGGCACGCACGAATCTGGAGTCCTACCTCGCCGAGTTGATCGCCAAGCGGCGCGTCGAACCCACCGATGACCTGCTGGGGCAGCTCGTGGCCGCCAGGGACGAGGGCGACCGGCTGTCCGAGGGCGAGCTGGTCACGTTCGGCGTCACGCTGCTCGTGGCAGGCCACGAGACCACGGCCAACCAGACAGGCAACTTCGTCTACCTCCTGCTCGACCAGCCCGAACTGTGGCAACAGCTCGTCGCCGACCCGGACCTGGTGCCGGCGGCCGTCGAGGAGCTGACCCGGTTCGTGCCGCTCGGCGCGTCCGCGGCCTTCGCCCGCATCGCCACCGAGGATCTTGAGCTCGGCGGCCAACTCGTCCGCAAGGGCGATTCCGTCGTGACGACGATCGCGTCGGCCAACCGGGACGAGGCGGTCTTCGACCGCCCGGACGAGATCAACCTGACCCGCGAACAGAATCCACACGTCGGTTTCGGCCACGGCGTGCACCACTGCCTCGGCGCACCACTGGCGCGGCTGGAGCTGCAACTGGCCGTGGGTACGCTGGTGCGTCGGCTGCCCGGGCTGCGACTCGCCGTGCCGGCCGACGACGTGGCCTGGCGCGTGAACCGACTGGTGCGCGGCGTGCGGGCGTTGCCGGTTGCTTGGTGAGGAGGCAGGGCGTGACGGATACGCGTTGGCGGATCACGGTTGACCATGACGTGTGCATCGGATCGGCGGTCTGTGCCGGCACGCTGCCCGGCCGGTTCAAGATCGTGAACGACAAGTCGGTCCCGGTCGAGTCCGAGATCGAACCGGACGACGACGTCCTCGGCGCCGCCGAATCCTGTCCGATGGAAGCGATCCTGATCGTGGACGCCGGCACCGGAGCGGTCCTCGCGCCAGAAGTCTGATCCCTTTTGACAGAGCCAGGAACGTGACTCAACGCACGTTCCTGGCTTCGTCATGAGGTCCGCCGTTGGTGCGTCTCAGCTATCGAGCGGCCCCCGTGTGAGCGGCCGCTCGGCCGGCGGCGACCCCCAGCGCTGTCGCGCCGTGAACGGAGCGTGGTGTCGGTGGCCGTGGATCGGCGACCGCCGGCCCACGCTCCGTTCTCGTTCCGGCGGACGCGAAAGGTACGCTCTCCAGCCATGTCGGCACGTCGGCGGATCGGTGTCATGGGCGGCACCTTCGATCCGGTGCATCACGGCCACCTGGTCGCGGCCAGCGAGGTCGGGTCCCGGTTCCAGCTGGACGAGGTCGTGTTCGTGCCGACCGGCGAACCGTGGCAGAAGACCGACCGCCAGGTCAGTGCCGCGGAGGACCGCTACCTGATGACCGTCATCGCCACCGCGTCCAACCCCAGGTTCACGGTCAGCCGCGCCGACATCGACCGCGACGGCCCCACGTACACCATCGACACGCTCACCGAGATGCACCAGACGTACCCGGACGCCGAACTGTTCTTCATCACCGGCGCCGACGCCCTGGAACAGATCCTGTCCTGGCACAAGGTCGACGAGATGTTCGAGTACGCCCACTTCATCGGCGTCACGCGGCCCGGCTACCGCCTCAACGGCGAACACCTGCCCGGCGGCTCGGTCACCCTGGTCGAGGTACCGGCCATGGCCATCTCCTCCACCGGCTGCCGCGACCGCGTGGCTGCCGGCGAACCCGTCTGGTACCTGGTGCCGGACGGTGTCGTCCAGTACATCAGCAAACGCGGCCTCTACCGCAAGACAGCAGGCTGACCACGGGTACTCTGGGTAGCCGATCCGGGCATGTCCGGTCGGTGATGACAGTCCGGTGATGAGGAGGCATGTGACGGCCACGGAGAAGTCGCGTGAGTTGGCGTTGGTGGCGGCGGCCGCGGCGGCGGACAAACTGGCGCACGACGTGATCGTGCTGGACGTGTCCGACCAGTTGGTGATCACCGACTGCTTCGTCATCGCGTCCGCGCCCAACGAGCGCCAGGTGAGCGCCATCGTGGACTTCGTCGAGGAGAAGATGCGCCAGGCCGGCACCAAACCGGTCCGCCGGGAGGGCGCTCGTGAGGGCCGCTGGGTGCTGCTCGACTTCGTCGACGTCGTGGTGCACGTGCAACACGTGGACGAGCGGTCGTTCTACGGCCTTGAGCGGCTGTGGAAGGACTGCCCGCGCATCCCGTTCGACGCAGGTCCTGGCGCGGTGACGTCGGTGCCGGCGTCGGAAGGCACCAGGACGTGACTCTGGGTCGGCTCGTGTTGTGGCGGCACGGTGAGACCGACTTCAACGCCACCGGCCGGATGCAGGGGCATCTGGACGCCGAGCTGACCCCGACCGGCTGGAACCAGGCCCGGTTCGCCGTTCCCGCGCTGGTCAGGTTCGAGCCGGAGATCGTCCTCACGTCGGACCTGCGCCGTGCCACGGACACCGCAACGGTGTTCACCGACGCGTCCGGCGTGCCGCTGCGCGTGGACAAGCGGCTGCGCGAGACACACCTCGGCAAGTGGCAGAGCCTGACCACGGAGGAGGCAGAGGCGGGCTGGCCAGGCGGCATCGCCGCATGGCGCGCCGACGCGACCTGGGCGCCGCCGGATGGCGAGAGCCGGGTCGACGTGGCCAAGCGGACCGCGGAGGTGATCGGCGAGCTGGACGCCGAGTTCGACCGCACCGCCCTGCTGTGCGTGCACGGCGGCGTGATCATCGCGCTGACCGCGCACCTGCTCGGCCTCCCGGTCTCGGTGTGGCCGCAGCTGGCCGGCATCGCCAACTGCCACTGGACGGTCCTGGTCCGCCGCCCGGACGGCGACGGCTCGTGGCGCCTCGCCGCGTACAACGCGGGCATCACCGGGTGAGTCCGGTGGCCGGTCCGCTGCTGCTCGTCCTCGCCGACTCGCTGTCCTACCACGGCCCGGCCGATCCGATGCCCGCCGACGATCCCCGCCTGTGGCACAACGTGGCCGCCACCCGGCTCGGTGGCCGCGCCCTGTTGTTCGCGGGCGCCGGTTGGACCGCGCGGGACGCCTGGTGGGCGCTGGTCGGCGACCCGAACGTGTGGGCGTCGCTGCCCAGGATCGACGCCGTGGTGCTGGCCGTTGGCAGCATGGACACCCTGCCGTCGCCGCTGCCCACCTACCTGCGGGTCGGCCTGCGCTACCTGCGCCCGGACCGCCTGCGCCGCGTCGCCCGGACGAGCTACGGCCGAATCCAGCCGACGCTGGCGCGACTGCTGCGCGGCCGTCCGGTGGCCCTGCCGCCCGCGCTCACCGTCCGCTACCTGGACGACTGCCTCAACGCCCTGCACGCCCTGCGCCCGGACCTCCCGGTGTACGGCGTCCTCCCGGGGACGCACCGCGCCGCCGCCTACGGCGGGGTGCACACCGGCCGGCTCCCGGCCAGGGCCGCGATCGCGGCGTGGGGCCGCCGACGGGACGTCCCTCTGCTCGACCTCATGGCCCTGACCAGCGAACATGTCCTCAGCGGCGCGGGCAACCCGGACGGCATGCACTGGGGCTGGGCCGGCCACGCGGCGGTCGGCGAGGCCATGGCCAAGCTCGTCGCGAACGTTTCCGGTGCCGCCTCGACCGCCTGAACCGATGCGAACCGTAGGCTCGGTGTCCGTGTCCGCCGCCGTCGTCACCGACTCGACCGCATACCTGCCGGAAGGCTTCGCCGACCGTCAGTCGGTGGCGGTCGTCCCGCTGCACGTCCTGGTCGATCAGGACAGTTCCCTGGACGGTGTCGACTTCGGACCGGCCGAACTGGCCAAGGCGCTGGACGAGCGGCGCACCGTGACCACGTCCCGCCCAACACCGGCCGAGTTCGCCGCGAGCTACCAGGCGGCCCTGCACGCGGGCGCGCCCGGCGTGGTGTCCGTGCACCTGTCCCGCGACCTGTCCGGCACCTGGGAGGCGGCGCGCCTGGCCGCAGAGGAGGTCAACAACCGGACGGGTGCGACGGTGGTGCGGGTGGTCGACTCGCGCACCACCGGCATGGGTCTCGGCTTCGCGGTCCTTGCCGCCGCCAAGGCCGCCGCCGGCGGCGCCGAACCGTCCGAAGTGGAACGTGTCGCGGTCGACGTCGCGTCCCGGACCCGGACCATGTTCTGCCTGCAGACCCTGGAACACCTGCGCAGGGGCGGCCGGATCGGCCCGACGGCGGCCCTTGTCGGTTCGGCACTCGCGGTCAAGCCGCTGCTGCACGTGTCCGGCGGCCGGATCCTGCCGCTGGAGAAGGTCAGGACCACCAGTCGCGCGCTGACCCGGCTGGTGGAACTGACCGTCGCCGCTGCCGGCGACGGCCCGGTGGGCATCGCCGTGCACCACCTGGGCAGCCCGGAACGGGCCGCCGAACTGGCCACCCGCCTGGCCGAACGCCTGCCGAACGCGGCCGGTTGCCTGGTGTCGGAGGTCGGCGCGGTGATCGGCGCGCACACCGGCATGGGCGTCCTCGGCGTCGTCGTCCTACCCGGCGGCCTGTGAGCGCCGTCGTCCGACGATCGCCGCCGCGAAGAGCGCGGCCGCGAACAGGCCGTACGCCGTGACCAGGCCGACCGCCCCGCCGACTGCCCTGCCGAGCAGCTGACCGAACGCCTCCGCCGTGATGACCGCGGCGGCCAGTTCGGTCGCGTCGAACCCGCTGCCCGCCGACGTACAGCTCACGTAGAGACCGGGATACGCCATCCCGACCCCGATCCCGCTCGCCGTCCAGCCGACGAGCGCCACGACGTACGACGTGCTCGAGGCCAACGCGGCCGCGCCGCACGCGGCCAGCACCAGGCCGACGGCGACCGGCGCCCGACGGACAACCAGGCTGGTCAGCGCCCAGGCCAGCGGCGCGGCACTGAGTACGATCGCCGCCTTCGGCAGGCTCACCCGGTAGCCGTCGGTCAGCAACACGGTGATCAGGCTGTCCGCGCCGAAGTACCCTGTCGCGAACAGCACCATGGCAGCCAGCGCGGACGGCACACCACGTCGCAGCGTCGCCGTGCCCGTCGGCATGATCGCGACGACACCGCACAGCGCGACGGCAGCGCCCACGATCGGCCAGTATCCGCCACTCAACACCATGCCACCGACACCGAGCGGAATCAGCAGAGTTCGGCCGAGTGGGCGAACCCCCGCGCCGCCGTCCGCGTCCGCGGCTCTGCTGACGAGCAACCGTCCGATGAGGACGATGGGCAGCGGCGCGAGCAACGTCCACCGCCACCCGACCACGTGCGCCAGCGCCAACGTGGCCGCTGGCCCGACCAGCGCCGGCACCACCCACATCGCCGACGAAGCAGCCACGATCCGCGCCCGCGTCCGCTCGTCGAAGTGACGAATGATCGA
>CAVPCF010000057.1:0-9222 GCA_963702275.1 Candidatus Melainabacteria bacterium | reverse complement strand
GACGGCCGCAGGCGAACTGTTCGGCGAGTCGACGAGCGACACGCCGAAACTGGCGCCGAAGCTGAACCGGCCCACTCCCTCCGCCGCCAGCAGCGCCAGGATCTCCGAGATGCCGTACTCCAGGCCGCCGCGGGCCATCTTCGGCGGGTAGAACTCGACGTCCAGCAGGTAGCCACCGGTCGGGATGGCCGTCACGACGACCGCGTTGGCGAGTTCCTCGTCGAGCCAGGTCACGAACACCCGGTAGGGCGTGGCAAGGCGACCCGACCGCAGTTCCTCCCGCACGGTGCGCACGTAGGCATTGACCATCTTCTTGCCGGGACCACCGATCGACCAGGTCGGCGAGCCGCGCGTTCAGCTCAGGATCCGAACCGTTGCGGTACTCCTCGGTCCGGCACCGACCGGCCTTCTCGAACTTCCGCACCAGCGAGCGCAACCGGGTCATCCGGCCGCCGGCGAGGGTGAAGCTCGCCAGGTCCTCCAGCCGCTGGAGAGCACCGAACGGGGTGGCGGTGAACCGCATGCCGGCGACCTCGTCGAGCCGCTCCAGCGACAGCAGGTTGGGCCGCAGGCCGGCGGCCCGCGCGGCCGTCGTGAACTCGGCGGCCAACTCCCGGAAGCGGTCGTCCGGGCCGACGTAGCTCCAGGCGAGCAGGTCCTGGCCGTGGCGCGCCACGTTCAGGTAGCCGCCGCCGGACGAGCTGACGAACGCCAGCGGCGCGATGTCCCTGCCGGCCAGTCCCATCTCGTGGCCGAAGCGCGCGCGCAGCTCCGCCATGCGGTCCCGCAGCGACGGCGGCACCGAGTCCTTGCGGACCAGCGGGCCTTCCTCGGCCGCGGCGTCCGGTGGCGGCGCAGGACGTGGCTCGGCCAGCCTGTGCACGGCGTCGGCGCCGAAGCGCGCCACGAGGTTGTCGGTGAACTCGGCGACGGTGGGCCAGTCGAACATGGCGGCCTTGGACAGCGCGCCGAGGACCGACTCCATCGCGCTGACGCAGGCCAGCATGTCGAACGAGGTCAACCCGTTGTCCAGGAAGGTGCGATCGCGATCGAGCCGCTTGCCGGTCACGCCGGTCACCAGCGCGGCGACGTCGGCGGCGAGGTCGACCGGCACGAGCCGCTCCGCCGCAGGCCCCGGCATGGCGGCGGCGGCTTGCTTGGCCGGCGCGCCGACACGGGTCACGACGTGGTCGGCGAGCGCGCCGATGTCGGCGTAGTCGTACAGTTCGGCGGCGGTGAGCGATACCGCGAACGCGCCGGACAGCCCCGCCGCCAGGTCCATCCGGAAGATCGAGTCGAGGCCCAGCGCCTCGAAGTGCTCGTCCGGCGCCACCTGCTCGACCGGTAGGCCCAGGACGTCGGCCACCCGCTGACGGACGATCGCCACGACCTGGTCACGAGCCGGCGGCGGCGGGTCCGCGGGCGCCGTGTCCGGCGGCCGTTCCGGTTCCGGCTGCTGTGCCGGCGTGACGGGTTCGGCTGGTGCGGCCGACGCGGCCGGCCGGTGACCGTTCAGCGCGGCCAGCACGACCTTGCCGTCCTCGTCCCGCACCGGCACCCCGATCCGCGACGGGGCGAGCACCGGGCGGGCGGGTACCGCGGTGTGGTCGGTGAACCAGTGTCGCGCCGGCGTGGGCGGGCAGCCGGGCAGCGGGATGCGACCAGGCCGTCGGCCGGGCCACAGCACCGTCCAGTCCGGTGTCTCGCCGCCCAGCCACGCCGTGGCGAGTGCGGCCGGTTCGCCATCGTCGCCGATGTACTCCCCGGCGACGCGGCACGCAGCCCGGTCTCCAGTTCCGCGCAGGTCCGCCCTGCGACCGCCAGCCGGACGGGGTACCGCTCCCTGCCGGTCTGGATCGTCCAGGCAACGGCGGCCGGATCGGTGTCCGGCTCGTCCTTGAGCCGGTCGGCCAGCCGGTTCGCGTAAGCGGTCAGGGCGCCCTCGTTCGGCGCGGACAGAGGCACGAACACCGGACGGCCCCGCGGTGCGGCCTGCGTGGCCGGCGGCACAATCTGTTCCAGCACCAGGTGTGCGTTGGTGCCGCCGAAGCCGAACGAGCTGACCCCGGCCCGCCGGACCAGGATGCCCGACTCGTCTGTCACGCCGTCCCAGGTGGTCAGCTCGGTGCCGATGCGCAACGGCGTGCCGGTCAACCGGATGTGCGGGTTCAGTTCGGTCAGATGCAGCAGCGGCGGCAGTTGGCCGTGACGCATCGCCAACAGGACCTTCAGCACTCCGGCGATGCCGGCGGCGGCCTCGAGATGGCCCACGTTGGTCTTCACCGACCCGAGCACGATGTCCGGCGTCCGCCCGGGCCCGTACTGCTCGGCCAGCCGGCTGAACGCCAGTTTCATGGCCTCCACCTCGACCGGATCGCCCAGCGCGGTACCGGTGCCGTGCGCCTCCAGATAGGACACGGTCGCGGGGTCGACGCGGGCGTCCCGATACGCGGCGACCAGCACGTCGGCCTGGGACGCCGGGTTGGGCGCGGTCAGCGAGGCGGATCGGCCGCCGTGCCCGACCGCGCTGCCCCTGACCACCGCGTAGACGTGGTCGCCGTCCGCGCGGGCCGCGGCAAGCGGCTTGAGGACAACGGCGCCAGCGCCCTCGCCGCGGACGTAGCCGTCGGCCCGCCGGTCGAACGTGCGACACCGGTCGCCCAGCATCCCGGACCGGCCGAACGCCACGAACAGGCCAGGACTGAGGATGACGTTGACGCCACCGGCCACCGCGAGGTCGCACTCGCCCGCCCGCAGCGCCCGCACCGCATGGTGGATGGCCACGAGGGCACTGGAGCACGCCGTGTCCACCGACTCGCTGGGGCCGTGCAGGTCGAACAGGTAGGACACCCGGTTGGCCAGGACGGCATGCGACGTGCCCGTCGGCGTGTGCGCCTCGACCTCGATCCCGTGCGTGTCGAGCAGTTCGTCGTAGTCGCTTGTGGACACTCCGGCGAAGACGCCGGTGCGGCTGCCGCGCAACGTGTCCAGACGGTGCCCACTGTCCTCGATCGCCCGCCGGACCACCTGCAGGAACAGTCGCTGCTGCGGGTCCATCAGCGCCGCCTCGCGTGGCGCGATACCGAACAGCACCGCGTCGAACTCGGCGACGCCGGCGACGAAGCCGCCGAGCACTCCCCTGGTCCGCTCGTCGGCCAGCAGGTCGGCCCGGTCGGCCGGGACCGGCCCGACGAGGTCGTCGCCGTCGCGCAGGTGCCGCCAGAACGCGTCCGCGTCCGGCGAGCCGGGCATGATCGCGGCGAGCCCGACGATCGCGATGTCGTCGCGCGGCACGGCGGCAACCGCGGGCTCCGGCTCGGCACTCCTGCTCGGCGCGACCTCGGGCGCCGGACGCTCGACCAGGTGCCGTTCGGCCAACCGGGCGGCGTGGTGCTCGGTCAGGTAGCCGGCCACCTCGGCCAGGCTCGGGTGTTCGAACAGGACGGTTGGCAGCAGGTCGAGGCCGTACTCCTGGTTCACCCGGTTGATCAGCTCGGTGATGGAGATCGAGTCGAACCCGAGTTCCATGAGCTCCGCGTCGACGTCCACCTCGGCCGGTTCGACCAGAAGGAACCCGGCCGCCAGATCGCGCAGCACGCGCTCGGCGTGTGCCGGCAGCGGGCCGGGGTCCACCGGTTGGGCTACCACGACCGCGGGTTCCGGCTCCTCGGCGCGTGGTGTGTCGGCGCGTGGTGTGTCCTGGCGACGTTCGGACAGCACGATGAGTCGGGGCTCGGCGCCGGCCATGGCCGCGTCGAACGCGTCGACCCCGGCATCGGTGGCCAGCGGCACCATGCCGTGCACGTCCGCGAACAGGCGCTGGGTGGCCGGGTCCACCGACATGCCGCCCGCCGCCCACAGCGGCCAGCCGATCGCGCGGGTCACGCCCTGCCGCAGGCCACGGGCTCGCCAGTGCTCGCGGATTTCGGCGAACTCGTCGAGAAACGCGTTGGCGAAGGCGTAGTCGACCTGGCCGAGGTTGCCCGTCTCGCCGGCCAGGGACGAGAACAGCACGAAGAAGTCCAGCGGGCGGTTCGCCGTGGCGCGGTCCAGGTGGACCGCGCCGGACAGCTTCGGTGCGAGCACGGCGTCGATGTCCGCACGGGACTTGGCCACGGCCCTGGCGTCGCGGGTCACGCCAGCGGAGTGGATCACTCCGCGCAGTTCGCCCAGCTCGTCGACCAGCGCGCACACCGCGGTCTCGTCGGTCACATCCAGCCTGCGGTACTCGACCGGCCCTGCGATGTCGACGGTACGGTCGGCGCGGCCGGCCAGGATGATCCGCCCGGCCCCCCGCTCGACGAGCTGGCGGGCGAAGATCAGGCCCAGCGCCCCGGCACCGCCCGTGATCAGGTACTGGCCGTCCGGCCGTGGTCGCAACCGTGGTGCGCTCCTGGCCGGTGCCGGCCGCGTGATCCGGCGCTCGCGGGTGCGGCCGGCGCGGCGGACGTCGGCATCCGCGCCGAACAACAGTTCGTCGGCGACGGCGGCCGCGGGCACCGGGTCGCCCGTCACGTGCAGGCGGGTACCGAGGCAGCGGCTGTGTTCCATGGCCAGCGACCGCAGCGCGGCGGACACCGCGGCGTGTTCCGGCATGGCCTGCCCGCCGACCTCGGCGAACACGACGCGCAGCCGGTCGCCGGGTGCCGCTGCCAGCGGCGGCACGACCGTGTCCAGCAGCCGCAGCAGGCCGTCCCGCACGCCGCAGGGCAGGTCCTCGGCGGCGAAGCGGTCCCGGCCCGCCACCAGCACGACGACCGCGTCGGGCCGGCCGTCGTGCGGGCCGACGGCACGGACCCCGCGCCGGCCCAGTTCGGCCGCAAGTGCCTTGGCCAGCCCGTCGACGTCCCCGGCGATCAGCACCGTGGACACCGGTTGGCGCGGTCCGTCGCAGGCCGCCGGCTCCCAGGTCGGGACCAGGTATCGGACCACGGCGTCCGCCGGCACCGCGGGCGGCGGGGTGGTCTCGTCGAGCCAGTGGCGGCGCTGCACGAACGGTGTCGCCGGGAACGTGACGTGCGGCGGCCTGCGTGCCCACAGCGCCCGCCAGTCCACCCGCTGCCCGCGCACCCAGCGTTCCGCGAGGTCCGCGAGTTCGGCCTGCGAGCTGTTCGGCCGCGGTACCACCGCCTCGGCCGAGGACGGTGCGGCCGTGCCGGTCAGCGGGTCGTCGGTGCCGTCGGCGAACGCCGTGAGCCGCCTGGTCAGGTCGCCGAGGTCGTCGGTCACGACGGCGAGGCGCTCGCCGTACTCCCGCCTGCCGAGCTGGCTGGCCCACGCCAGGCCGTCCAGGTCGACGGACGTGCCCGCCGCGGCCAGGTGGTCGGCCACCAGCCGGGCGTGGGTACGCAGTCGGTCGCGGTCCCGCGCCGACAGCACGAACAGCCGCGCGGCCCGCTCCGCCGGCTGTTCGCGCCGCGGCACAGTCGCCGGCACGTACTCCTCGACCACGACGTGCGCGTTGGCGCCGCCGGCACCGAACGAACTCACGCCGGCCCGCCGAGGGCCACCCGCCGCAGGCTGCCACGGCACGAGCGCACGCACCGGGACGAACGGTGAACCGCCGAACGCGATCTTCGGGTTGGGCCGGTCCAGGTGCAGACTCGGCGCCAGCATGCCGTGTCGCAGCTGTAGCAGGACCTTGGTCAGGCCCGCGATGCCGGCCGCGCCCTCCAGGTGGCCGATGTTGGACTTGACCGAGCCGATCGCAGCGCCGCCCACCGGCGCCCGCCCGCGGAACACCTGGTTCAGCGCCGCGATCTCGATCGGGTCGCCGAGGTTCGTACCGGTGCCATGTGCCTCCACATAGGACACCGTCGCCGGGTCGATGTCAGCGGCCTGCCAGGCGCGCACGACGAGATCTGCCTGCGCGTTCGGGTTGGGCACCGTGTAGCCCGCCGTCCGCCCGCCCGCGTTCACCGCGCTGGCCTTGATGACGGCCCACACGTCGTCGCCGTCGGCGACCGCGGCGGCCAGCGGCTTGAGCAGCACCGCGCCAACGCCCTCACCGGGGGCGAAGCCGTCCGCGGCCGCGTCGAAGACCTTGCACGCGCCGTCGGCGGACAGCATGTTCAGCGAACTCAACGCCACGAAGTGCGCGGGATGCAGCACCAGGTTGACGCCACCGGCGATCGCCATCGCGCACTCGCCGGAACGGATGGCGTGGCAGGCCAGGTGCAGCGCGGTGAGCGACGACGAGCACGCCGAGTCGACGGCGAAGCTCGGGCCGTGGAAGTCGTGCACGTGCGAGACCCGGTTGGCCACCGACCAGTACGCCGATGTAGCGCCCGCCAGCGTGCCCTGTGGCCATTGCGTGGCCCCGAGTTGGCCGTAGGTGCCGTACATCAGCCCGACGAACACACCGGTGTTCCGCTCGCGCGTGTACTCACCCTGATAGCCGGTCTCGTCCAGCAGCACCTGGACGGTCTGCAGGAACAGCCGCTCCTGTGGATCGATGTGCACGGCGTCGCGCGGCAGGATGCCGAACAGCGTGGGGTCGAAGTCGGCGACACCGTCGATGAAGCCGCCCCAGCGGCTGTTGGTGCGCTGCGACCGGCCCTGGCGCGGGTCGAAGTGGGGCCGCCAGTCCCAACGGTCGGCGGGCACCTCGCGGATCGAGTCGACGCCGTGCGCGAGGTTGCGCCAGAACTCGGCGACGTCGGCCGCACCGGGATAGCGGCCGGCCACGCCGATCACCGCGATGTCCGCCGAGCGCGCGGGCGGCGCCTCGATCCGGTCCCCGGTCATCGACAGCGACCGCACCGGAGCCGGCGCGGGCGACTGGACGGCGGGCGCTCTCGGGATGTCGAGCACCTCGGCCAGCCGGTCGCGGTGGGCGGCGCGGAAATGCGCGGCGAGATCCTCGATCGTCCGGTGCTCGAACAGCAGCGTCGCCGGCAGCACACCGAGATCACGCTCGAACCGGTCGACCAGGGTCGTGCTGACCAGCGAGTCGACGCCCAGCGTGTCGAACGTGGCCCTTGGGTCGACGGCGTCCGGCCGGTAGCGCAGCACCTCGGCGAAAACTCGGGTCGCATAGCGGACTGCGGCACCGGAGGTGATCCCGGCGGCTACCGGGCCGGCCACGGCGGGCACCTGACCGGCCATGATCACCTGGCCGACACCCTCGTCGCCCACCACTGTCACCTCCGACAGCCCGGCGGCCGCCATCCTGTCCCGCCACAGCGCCGGGCTGAGCAGCGGTGATCCGGGCAGCCGGTGGACCTCGTCGGCGAATCGCCACCAGCCCGGCGTCAGCCCGAACGTCATGGTGAGGAAGTCCGTCGTGCGGACCACCTCGTTCACCAGCACCGAACCGCCGGGCGCGAGCAGCGCGGCGGCGTGGCCCAACGCCGCGCCAACATCCCGGGTGGCGTGCAGCACGTTGCTGGCCAGGACCAGGTCGCATGAGCCGGCTGCGAACCCCTGCTCGGCGGGATCCCGCTCGATGTCCAGCCGCGCGTAGGAGACGGCGCGGTCGGTGCCGAACGCCGCCTCGCCGTGGTTGAGGAAGACCGGGGAGATGTCGGTGTAGACGTAGTCGTAGTGGATGCCGCCCGCACGCAGCGCGGCGAGCACGGGCCCGGTGGCCGAGCCGGTGCCCGCGCCGACCTCCAGCAGCCGGACGGTGTGTCCGGTGGCCTGCCGCGCCCTCGCGACGGCTTCGGTGGCCAGCAGCGTCAGGTAGTGGTCGGACACCGGCTGGCCCTGGTAGACCGCCTCGACCAGGTCCATCGAACCGCCGGGGAACAGGACCTCGGTCGGTTCGCGGCGGCCGGTCAGTACGTCGGGCAGCGCGGCAGCGCAGCGGCGCAGCAGGCGCTCGTGGGCGGCCAGATCGGGATGGGCGGCCAGGGACGGCTCGACCGAGTCACCCGGCGCGCCCACCAGCACGGTGTCGCCGTCCGCCCGCAGCCCGGTGCCGGGCATCGCCAGCAGCGTTCTGAGCAGCCGCTGCCGAGGGCCGGGCACACCCAGCCGGTCGCACAGCTCGTCGAACTCCAGTGTGGTGGCGACCGGCAACTCGGGCAGGGCACGCAGTGCCTGCCCGGCCAGGTATCTGGCCAGCGCGTCCAGCACGGCGAAGCCCGCGTCGGCGACGCGCACGTCCGAGGCAGGCTCGCCGACGCCCAGCTGCGCCAGCCCCGCCGCGGTCCCCTTGATCACGAGGGTCTGCGGCCGGCCCGCGGCCAGCAGCCCGGCGACGGCGGCGCTGCCCTGCGCAGGCTCGATCGAGCCGATGCCCACCTCGGCCAGCCGGCGCCGGTGCTCGGCGTCGGCAACGACTCCCGTACCGCCCCAGTAACCCCAGTTGACGACGGCGGCCGGCATGCCGTGGTCGCGCCGCAACCACTGGGCATAGGTGTCCTCGAAGGTGCTGGCGGCCGCGTAGTTCGCCTGGCCTGCCGCGTCCAGGAACGAGATGGCCGACGAGAAGAACAGCAGGAAGTCCAGCGGTTGGTCGCGCAACACCCGGTGCAGCACCGCGACGCCGACGGTCTTCGGCGCGAGCACCCGCAGAAACGTCTGGTCGTCCAGATTGGACAGTGCCCGGTCGGCCAACTCGATCGCGGCGTGGACGGCACCGTGAATCCGGCCGAACCGGGCCCTGATCTCGGCGACCGTGCGGGCCATGGTGTCCGCGTCGGTGACGTCCGCCGCGAAGTAGTGCGCCTCGCCGCCCAGAGCGGTGATCCGTGTCAGTTTGTCGGCGAGTCCTGCCGGTTCCGGTGTGCGGCCGAGCCAGCAGATCCGCGCACCGAAGTCCCTGGCCAGATACTTGCTGAGCACGTAGCCGAGTCCGCCGGCACCGCCCACGACAAGGTAGGTGCCGCGCCGGCGGAACGTGGTGGCGTCGGGCGGGGGCAGCCGCACGGGTTCGAGCACGCGGACCAGTCGCCGGCCGCCGCGCACCGCGACGAGCGGCTCTGCGCCGGTCGCCAGCCCTGCCAGGTCGGTCGTTCCCGCCGCGACGTCGACACAGCGCACCGTCCAGCGCGGGTACTCCGCCGCGACGCTGCGGGCCAGGCCAAGCACACCGGCGGTGTGCGGCAGGACCCGATCATGTTCGTCGGTGGCCACCGCGCCCGCCGTGACGACGGTGAGCCGCAGCGCATCGCGCGCCCGGCCGGTGTCGACCAGACCCCGCACCAGGTGCAGCACGTCCAGCGCGGTCGTGTCGTCCTCGGGCGCCGTGCGCTCGTCCGCGATCGCCAGCACACA
>CAVPCF010000056.1:0-11238 GCA_963702275.1 Candidatus Melainabacteria bacterium | reverse complement strand
AATGATTGAAATTGTTGGGGATGGGGGAAATGTTAACCTGAGAGGATTAGTTGACGGCAATTACGCACAGCCACAGCCACAGCCACACACAGCCACAGCCACAGCCACAGCCACAGCCACAGCCACAGCCACAGCCACAGCCACAGCCACAGCCACAGCCACAGCCACAGCCACAGCCACAGCCACAGCCACAGCCACAGCCACAGCCACAGCCACAGCCACAGCCACAGCCACAGCCACAGCCACAGCCACAGCCACAGCCACAGCCACAGCCACAGCCACAGCCACAGCCACAGCCACAGCCACAGCCACAGCCACAGCCACAGCCACAGCCACAGCCACAGCCACAGCCACAGCCACAGCCACAGCCACAGCCACAGCCACAGAGCCACAGCCACAGCCACAGCCACAGCCACAGCCACAGCCCGCAGGACACGCAAGCACAAACACAGAGTCTGACGACACTGCTCAAAGAACTGCGAACGGTCTCCCTGCTCACCACTCACGCACAGCGAGTCCAGGTGTTACCGATGGTTGCCTTGCTCGTGCGCTCTCGCCTCTCATCCCAACAACGCCAGCAGATCGAAATACAGCTGATTGAAGCGTACTTGCAGTGGCTTGATAACGAAGAGATGAGCAACCGCGAAAGAGGGGCCATCATTGCTGAACTGGTCAGCTTTACCTGAAACAATTTCACCTGCTTGATGCCGCTGACCTCTTGATAGCTTACGGCTGGCTCAGCTTTAATCAGGGCTATGGCTCTCGCCTAGCGCGTTTCGCACAGGAAATCATGCAAAAATGCGACTGGAAGCAAGCCCGCCGAAAATGAGTGCGGCGGAATCGTTGGACTGGCCGAGCCGGACGGGCTGCGGACCGTCGGCACCGGTGACCCGATCGTCCTGCGCTCACCCGGCGTGACCTGGGAGATCACCGGCGACGGCATGCACCAGACCGCGAACGCCACGATCGACCTGGTCAGCGGCGAGCCGCTGGTGCTGGAACTGCGCTGCGGGACCACCGATCTCTCACCCGGACCGGAAGAGGAACTGGTGGGCCGGGCGGCGGCCGAGGGCGCGTGGTCGCGCTGGGTGCAGACGTTGACGCTGCCCAGCGTGGCGCGGGAGATGGTGGCGCGCTCGGCGTTGACGCTGCGCGGCCTGTGCCACGAGGAGACCGGCGGCATCATGGCGGCGGCGACGACCTCGTTGCCCGAGGAGATCGGTGGCGTCCGGAACTGGGACTACCGGTACTGCTGGCTGCGGGACGGGTCGCTGACCGCGCGGGCGTTGGTCAGCCTGGGTTCGGTCGCCGAGGCCGAGGGTTACCTGCGGTGGATGCACGGGGTGTTGGCATCGCTGCCCGGCCCGGAGTACCTGCACCCGCTGTACACCCTGGCTGGCACCACGTTGGGGCCGGAGGCGGTGTTGGACACGCTGCCCGGCTATGCCGGCTCACGGCCGGTCCGGGTGGGGAACCTGGCCAACCAGCAGGTGCAGCTGGACGTGTTCGGGCCGGTCGTCGATCTGGTCGTGGAACTGTCGAACGTCCGGGGCAAGCTGACCGACGACGACTGGCGGATGGTCGGCGCCATGGTCCGCGCCGTCTCGGCCCGCTGGCACGAGCCGGACCACGGGATCTGGGAGGAGCGGCACACCCCGCGCCACCACGTGTACTCGAAGGTGCAGTGCTGGGTGACGGTGGACCGGGCGCTGAAGCTCGCCGACCGATGGGGCCGGACGCCGGATCCGGTGTGGCCCCGGTTGCGGGACCGGATCGCCGATGACGTGCTGACGCACGGCTGGCACGGCCAGGCGTGCGGCGGGATCGGCGCGTTCACCACCGCCTACGACGGCCTCGACCTGGACGCGGCATCGCTGCACGTGGGCCTGTCCGGGCTGCTGGACCCGACGGACGAGCGGTTCGCGGCCACGGTGACGGCGATCGAGGCGGAACTGCGGTCTGGCTCCACGGTCTATCGATACCACCGGGACGACGGGCTGCCGGGCGTGGAGGGCGGCTTCCACCTGTGCGCCGCCTGGATGATCGAGGCCTACCTGCTGACCGGCCGCCGGACCGAGGCGGAGGAGCTGTTCGACCAACTCGTCGACGCGGCCGGGCCGACCGGGCTGCTGCCTGAGGAGTACGACCCGATCGCGGAGCGGTCGCTTGGCAACCATCCGCAGGCGTACTCGCATCTCGGCCTGATCCGCTGCGCGCAGCTGCTGGAGGCCCAGCTGCCGTGAACGCTCGGGCGGGCTCCGGGCAAGTAGAGGTGTGACCACCATGACGAGGCCGTCCCCGGAGCCGTCCGGGGACGATCCACCCGAGCCCGACCGACCGGACCTGTCCGGCCCCGATCCCGCGGCCGTGTTCGGCCAGCTCTTCGACGAGCACGCGCCCGGGCTGCACCGCTACCTGGCCCGGCGGGTCGGCACCACGATCGCCGACGACCTGGTCGCGGACACGTTCGTCACCGCGCTGGACCATCGGCACCGCTATGACCCGGCGCGGGCCGGCGTGCGCCCATGGCTGTACGGCATCGCCAGCAACCTGATGCGCCGGCACGTCCGGGACGAGCTGCGCGCCCTGCGGGCCACCGCGCGGCTGGTCGCGGACCGGCACCCGGACGGTCCGGAGAACCGGGTTGCGGAACGGCTGGACGCGCGGGCCAGGATCGGCAGGCTGGCGGCGGCGCTGGCCGTCCTGTCCGCGGCCGACCGTGAGGTCCTGCTGCTGACCAGCTGGGCCGGCCTGAGCCCGGTGGAGATCGCACAGGCACTCGACATCCCGGCCGGCACGGTGCGCTCGCGGCTGCACCGGGTCCGCCGCTGGCTGCGCGCCAGCGCGACGACCATCGAACCGGCCCCGGCGCTCCCGGAGGACCACCATGGCTGACCAGGTACACCCCATCTGGACCGACGACGAACTCGACACCGCGCTCGCCGGCCTGCACAACGACCACCGCCCGGCCGATCTGGCCGGCGCCAGGACGGCCCTGTACGCGGCCATGGGCACGCCGGAGCCGATCACCCCCAAGTCGCGGCGGCGCTGGCCGCAGTGGGCAGCGGCGGCGGCCGTGGTGGCCCTGCTGGTGACAGGCGCGCTGCTGATCCAGAGCGGCCCGACACCGACGACACAGCGGGCGTCCGCCGCCGTCCTCACGCTCCGAAAGGCCACGACGGCCGCGATCGGCGAGCAGGACCTGGTGGTCAAGCCGGGAAAGTACCTCTACATCCGCGAGAACGCGTGGTGGGAGACCCAGGTCTTCAACGGGCCGAAGACCTTCGACTACCTGGCGGACAACGTCATCGAGACGTGGGTGCCGGCCGACCAGACGGGGACGTGGCTGCAGCGGCGGTCGATCATCGGCCAGCGGAAGTGGATGGTCGGCACTGAGGCCGAGGCGAGGGCCGCCGGCATCACGGTCGACGACGGCGGTCCCCAGCCCGACCAGCTGGCCGGGCCGTGCGGGGACTTCCATTCGAACCCGGGCCAGACGCCGTCCTGCGCCAACGTCCATGGCGACTGGCAGAATCCGACACCGGCGTGGCTGGCCACGCTGCCCACCGATCCGCACGCGATGCTGGACCGACTGAAGAAGGACTCACCCGTGCCGGGCACCGGCCTCCGTGACGCCGTCCTCTTCACCTATATCTCCGACGCGCTGGGCACCGGCCGGGTGCCGGTGAAGGTCCGGGCGGTGCTTTACCAGACGCTGGCGCTGCTGCCTGAGTTGGCGGTGACCGAGCAGGTGGCGAACCTGGACGGTCGGACCGGCGTGGCGCTGAGTATCGACAGCTCTGCCAAGGACTCGGCCCGGCGTGAGATCATCATCGATCCCGTCACCGGCCAGTTCATCGGGGAGCGGACCGTCGTGCTCACGCCGAGACCCGGTTTCGCGGCGGGCTCCATTACCAACTCCAGTTCGGTCACCACGTCCGTGGTGGACACGATCGGGGGGGTTCGCTAACCGTCCAGTTCCGCCAGTGCCGAGCCGAGGTCGGGCACCACGACGTGCCGGACCTCGGCCGGCAGTTCGCCGGAATCCGGTGGTACCAACGCCTTCGTGAAGCCCAGCCGGGCCGCCTCGGCCAGTCGCCGGGCCACGTTGGGCACCCGGCGCACCTCGCCGGCCAGCCCGACCTCGCCGATCACCACCAGGCCTGCCGGGATCGGCGTGTCCCGGTAGGCCGACGCGACGGCCAGCGCGACCGCGAGATCGGCGGCGGGCTCGATCACCCGCATGCCGCCGACCGTGGCCGCGTACACGTCCTGCTCCCCCAGCCGCAGCTTGGCCCGCTTGTCCAGCACCGCGAGCGCCATCGCCACCCTGGCCGAATCCAGCCCGCTGACCGCGCGACGCGGGGCCGGCAGGTACGACTTGGACACGAGCGCTTGGACCTCGGACAGCAGCGGCCGCTTGCCCTCCATCACCACCGTGACCGCGGTGCCGGCCACGTCGACGTCCCGCCGGTTGAGGAACAGGCCGCTCGGGTCGGGCACCCCGACGATGCCGTCCTCGCGCAGTTCGAAGCAGCCGACCTCGTCGGCCGGGCCGAACCGGTTCTTCACGCCCCGGACGAGGCGCAGCGTGGAGTGCCGGTCGCCCTCGAAGTGCAGGACCACGTCCACCAGGTGCTCCAGCAGCCGGGGACCGGCCACCGAGCCGTCCTTCGTCACGTGGCCGACCAGTACCACCGGCAGGTCCCGCTCCTTGGCCAGCGCGACGAGCGCCGCGGCCATCGCGCGGACCTGGGTGACCCCGCCCGCCGCACCGTCGATCTCGACCGACGAGATCGTCTGCACCGAGTCGATGATCAGCAGGCCGGGGCGGACCGCGTCGACGTGCCCGAGCAGTGCGGACAGTTCGCTTTCCGCGGCAAGATACAGCTCGTCGTGCAGGTTGCCGGTGCGTTCGGCGCGCAGCCGGACCTGGCCTGCGGACTCCTCGCCGGTGATGTAGAGCGACGGCCGGCCGGAGCCCGCCGCCCAGCGGTGCGCGACCTCCAGCAGCAGCGTCGACTTCCCGACCCCCGGCTCGCCGGCCAGCAGCACCACGGCACCGGGCACGATGCCGCCGCCGAGCACCCGGTCGAGTTCGTCGACGCCGGTCGGCCGCGCCCTGGCGACCTCGATGTCGACCTGGCCGATCGGTCGGGCCGGCACGCGCGGCGGGCCCGCCGTGCGGATCCTGGCCAGTGCCGGCCGTGCCGCCGCGAGCTCCTCGACGGTGCCCCACGCCTGGCATTCCGGGCACCGGCCGACCCACTTGGCCACCTCGTGCCCGCACTCGGCACAGCGATAGGCGGCCTTGGCCGGACGGGTTCTGCTGGTGGTCACCGGGCGAACCTAGCCGTCCGGACCGACAGGACGGCTCAGCCGTTGCTGCTCGGCGTGGTCACGACCGCGGTGTCCGGCGGCGCGCCGATCGGCACCTGGCCGATGGTGACCTGGCCTGCCTGCGCGAAGAAGAACGTGATCGGGATGGTCATGCCGGCGCGCAGCGGTCCACCGTCGACCGACCGGAAGCCGACCAGCTCGATGGTCATTCGCCTGGGTGCCAGGTTGCCGGTGGTCGGCGGTCCGACGCTGTTCGGCGGCGGCGTGTTGGTGGCGGACACGGACACCGACACCAGGGGCGATGGCACCACCGAGCCGGTGGCGGACGCGGGCACGGTGACCGTCGAGTCGTCCGGGTCACTGCCTGAGGAGACGGCGAAGTTGTCCGGCAGTGTCACCGTGCCGGTCGCGGAGCCGTTGATCAGCACGCTCGTCACGGCCGGGCTCGTCACCCTGACCAGGGTGTCCGGGGTGAGGCCGGTGTTGACGACGGTCACGATCAGCATGGCGTTGGACCCTGGCGGGTAGACGCCCTGCTTGTTCGGCGGGTAGGCCAACTGGACGTCGCGCAGCGCGATCGGGCCCGCGTTTCCGTTGGCGCCGTTGATGCCGGCGAGTTGCGTGTCGGTCTGGGTGATCTGGCCGGCACCGCAGCCCGCCAGGACAGCCGCGAGGCCGATGCCGAGGACCGTCTTGGTCAGCGCCGAGGACAGAACTCGCCTACGCGTGGTGGTGGGGTGTTCCGCACGGCTCACGGTTGCGGGTTCCTTCCTGGGCTTACCTACCATCCGCCGCGAAGCCTAACGGGGGCCTGCCATCCGCACGGCGCGGGTACCCGCTGGTACCGCCCCGGCGCGTCCACAATGGCGTCGACCGGCCGTCACTAGCCGGGGCCCAGCACGTGGCCGACCGGTTTGTCAACCCCCGAATGGCCCCCTGACCTGCGCTTACGAACCGCGCGGCCGGTGCGCGGGGATTGCGGGACGTGTTAGGATAGTGACAGCGAAAGGGGCAGAGGACACATGGTTTTCAAGGTCGGAGAGACCGTCGTCTACCCGCACCACGGTGCCGCTCTCATCGAAGCAATCGAGACCCGTGTGATCAAGGGCGAGGAGAAGAAGTACCTCGTCCTGAAGGTCGCCCAAGGTGATCTGACCGTTCGCGTGCCCGCCGACAATGCCGAGATCGTGGGCGTGCGGGACGTCGTCGGCCAGGAGGGCCTGAACCGGGTCTTCGATGTGTTGCGAGCTCCCCACACCGAAGAGCCAACCAACTGGTCTCGGCGGTACAAGGCCAACCTCGAGAAGCTCGCCTCCGGCGATGTCAACAAGGTGGCCGAAGTGGTGCGCGACCTCTGGCGACGCGAGAAGGACCGCGGCCTGTCCGCGGGCGAGAAGCGGATGCTGGCCAAGGCCCGACAGATACTGGTCAGCGAACTCGCGTTGGCCGAGGGTACCGACGAAGACAAGGCCGAAGTTCTGCTGGACGAGGTGCTGGCCACCGCGTCCTGAGAACGTCGACGTTCCTGATCGTGGTCGCGCCCGGTTATGCGCATGAGTGATGTTCGAGTCGTCGCGCTCATGCCGATCGCCGGGCGCACGGAGTGGTTGGCTGCCGTGGCACGGGTCGACGGTGTGCCGTTGCTGGTGCACGCGGTGCGTCGGGTCGTCGACTCCGGTGCGGTCGACCGGATCGTCGTCGTCGCACCCGAATCCGAAATGGACGGCGAACTGATCGAATTGTTCGCCGAATTCGGCGTGCCGGTCGACGGAATCGTCCGCGTCGTGCCGGATTCGTTCGCGCCGACGGTGCGAGTGGTGCTCGTGCACGATCCGCTGCGCGCGTTCGCGCCCCCGTCGTTGATCCGGCGGGTGGCCGATGCGGTGTTGGTCGCCGACACGCCCGTCGTGCCGGTGCTGCCGTGCAGTGACACGGTCAAACTGCTCGACGATCATCGTGTCGTGATCGACACCCCGGACCGCGCCGAGCTGCGCATTGTCCAGACCCCACTCGGCTATCCGGCCCGGCTGATGAGTTCGGTCGTGGCCGGTGACGTGCTGCCCGGCGCGCACACCGTGCCAGGTGATCCGGCCGCCAGACGACTCGCCGGACCGGTGGCGCTGGCCATGGCCGACGACGGCGCGACGTGACCCCCCGGGTCGGCATCGGCACCGACGTGCACCCGGTCCGCTTGGGCCGCGAGTGCTGGCTGGCGGGGCTGCGTTGGGACGATGTGGACGGTTGCGACGGCCACTCCGACGGCGACGTGGTCGCGCACGCGCTCTGCGACGCGCTGCTGTCCGCGGCGGGACTCGGCGACCTGGGCGCGGTGTTCGGCACCGGTGACCCCCGTTGGTCCGGCGCGCACGGTGTGGCGTTGCTCACGGAGGTTCGGCGCAGGCTGGACCAGATCGGCTGGACGGTCGGCAACGCGGCGGTCCAGGTGATCGGCAACCGTCCCCGGATCAGCGAACGCAGGGACGAGGCGCAGCGGGTGCTGTCCGACGCGGTCGGCGGCCCCGTGACGGTGTCCGGCACCACCACCGACGGGCTCGGCCTGACCGGCCGCGGCGAGGGGGTCGCGGCGATCGCGACCGCGCTGCTCGTCCCTAGAATCGACTGATGCTGAACGACAACGTGCGCAAGCTGGTCGACGGCCGCAACTTCGCCGTCGTCGCGACGACCAATGCCGACGGCAGCCCGCAGAGTTCGGTCGTGTGGATCACCAGGGACGGCGACGACCTGCTGTTCGCCACCGTCCGCGGCCGGCGCAAGGAGCGCAACCTGCGGCGCGACCCCAGGGTCAGCGTGACCGTGCTCGACGACGCGGATGGCTACGAGTACGCCGAGATCCGCGGCACCGCGACAATCACGGAGCAGGGCGGCCGGGAACTGATCAACGAGCTGTCGCGGAAGTACCAGGACGCGGATTTCCCGGACGAGCCCGCCGACGTGGTGCGTGTCGTCGTCCGGATCAGCCCGCGGCACGTCGTCGGCTGAGTCACGTTTCGCTGGGCCGGCCGGTCGGTCGCACGTAACCTGGCCGCGTGAGCATCCAGGGTGTCCTGATCGACTTCTCGGGTACGTTGTTCCGGTTGGAGATCGACGAGAGCTGGCTGGCCGACGAACACGGCGCGGAGCATGCCCAGTACCTGATGCGGGCGCTGACCGCGCCGGTCGGACCGGGCACCCACCTGCCGCCCGAGCTGGCGGAGCACTGGGACCAACGGGATCTGGACCCGGAGACGCACCAGCTCGTCTACACCGAGTCACTGCGCCACCTCGGCCTGACCGAGCCAGGACAGGCTGAGGACGGGTACCGCAGAATGCTCGACCCGTCGAGCTGGCAGATCTACCCCGATGTGCGCGCGGTGTTGGAACGGTTGCGGGACAAGCACATTCCGGTCGCCGTGGTGAGCAACATCGCCTGGGACGTGCGCACGTCGTTCGACCGGTTCGGCATCACCGACCTGGTGACCGAGTTCGTACTGTCCTTTCAGGAGGGTTCGGTCAAGCCGCAGGAGAAGATCTTCCGGATCGCCTGCGACCGCCTCGGCGTGCCACCGCGACAAGCACTGATGATCGGCGACAGCCTGGAGGCCGACGGCGGCGCGGCGGCACTGGGCTGCGAGGTGGAGATCGTCGAGCCGCTACCGACCGCCGAACGTCCCGACGCCCTGCTCGCCGCACTGGCCCGGCACGGCCTGTAGCCCCTCGATCAACCACATTATTGACAAGCGACCGGAACCGAACCACCAACAGCAACCCGCTGACCTCGACAAACGCGACGAAGCCGAACACCGGGCAGACCCCCGCCCAACCCTGGGGGCTTCGGCCCTTTTCCACCCTATGCCTGTCAAGCCCCAAATGGGGTAGTTTCGCCGAAGTTGTGGATAGAGCAGATGGTTGTCCACAGTTGGCCCAAGCGCTTGACATGCGGTGGGGTGGCTGGATGTCCACAGGCTGGCCGTCCTAGTGCCGGCGCGGTGGTTGCTCGCCCGTACCATTCCAGGGTGACCACCCTGCAGCTGTACGACACCGCCACGAGGAGCCAGCGGGAGTTTCATCCCGTGCGCAGTGGTACGGCGTCGATCTACGTCTGTGGGGCGACCGTGCAGGGCATCCCGCATCTCGGTCACGTGCGTAGCGGTCTGAACTTCGACGTGCTGGCGCGCTGGCTGGCGCACGGCGGGGCGGACGTGTCCCTGGTACGCAATGTCACCGACATCGACGACAAGATTCTCGCCAAGGCGGCCACGGCCGGCCGGCCGTGGTGGGAGTGGGCCGCGACCCACGAGCGGGCGTTCGAGTCCGCCTACACCGCGCTGGGCTGCCTGCCGGCGAGCATCGCGCCGAGGGCGACGGGGCATGTCACGCAGATGGTCGAGCTGATGGATCGCCTGATCGACGCGGGCCACGCCTACGCGGCGGGCGGTGACGTGTACTTCTCCGTCAGCTCGTTCCCCGGCTACGGCGACCTGTCGGGGCAGAAGCCGGACGAGGTCCAGCAGGGCGAACACAGCAACGACTGCAAGCGTGACCCGCGCGACTTCACGCTATGGAAGGCCGCGAAGCCGGGCGAGCCGTCGTGGCCGACGCCGTGGGGGCCGGGCAGGCCGGGCTGGCACCTGGAGTGCTCCGCGATGGCCACCAACTACCTCGGCGCGGAGTTCGACATCCACGGCGGCGGCGTCGACCTGGTGTTCCCGCACCACGAGAACGAGCGGGCGCAGTCCAACGCGGCGGGCGACCCGTTCGCCCGGTACTGGCTGCACAACGCGTGGGTCACCCTGTCCGGCGAGAAGATGTCCAAGTCGCTCGGCAACGTGGTGGCCATCCCGGAACTGCTGAAGACACACCGCGCCGTGGATCTGCGGTACTACCTGGTGGCACCGCACTACCGGTCGCACATCGAGTTCTCGACCGCGGCCCTGACCGAGGCGGCAGCCGCCTACCGCAGGATCGAGACGTTCGTGCGACGGGTCGCGCAGCGGACCGGTGCCGTGCCGCCCGGTGCGTTGTGCGCCGAGTTCGTCGCCGCGATGGACGACGACCTCGGTACCCCGGCGGCACTGGCCGCCGTGCACAACATCGTGCGCGAGGGCAACGGCGCCCTGGACGCGGGCGACGACCAGTCGGCACGGGGTGCGGCGGCCGCGACGCGCGCGATGACCGCCGTGCTGGGCCTCGACCCGCTCGCGGACACGTGGGCCACCGGGGACAGCCGGTACGAGGCGGCCCTCGACGCGCTGGTCGGCCAACTGCTCGAGGATCGGCAACGCGCGCGGGCGACGCGCGACTTCGCCGCCGCCGACGTGCTGCGGGATCGCCTGCTGGCCGCCGGAATAGCCGTCGAGGACACCCCCGACGGTCCGCAATGGACAATCAAGGAAACGTGACGTGGCTGGCAATTCGCAGCGTCGGGGCGCGATGCGCAAGCCCGGCTCCAAGAAGGGTGCCGTCAAGGGCACCGGTGGGCAGAAGTCCAAGGGACTGGTGGGCAAGGGCCCGACGCCCAAGGCCGAGCAGCGGGTCAACCACCCGGCCGCCCGGCTGGCGGCGGCGCGGGCCAAGGCCGACGTCGCCCGCCAGCGCCGCAGGGCAGCGGGCGACGGTGTCGAACTGGTGGCAGGCCAGCAACCCGGTCGCCGAGTGCCTGCGGGCCGACGTCCCGGCCACCGCGCTCTACGTGGCGCTGGGCATCGAGGCCGACGACCGGGTGGCCGAGGCCGTCCGGTCCGCCGCCGACCGCGGCATCTCGGTGCTGGAGGTGCAGCGGACCGAACTGGACCGGCTGACCAACGGCGCGGTGCACCAGGGCATCGCCCTGCAGATGCCCCCGTTCGAGTACGCGCACCCGGACGACCTCCTCGCCGCGGCCGAGCAGACCGGTCGTCC
>CAVPCF010000055.1:0-15272 GCA_963702275.1 Candidatus Melainabacteria bacterium | reverse complement strand
ACCCTGGCCGACCGGGTCGTGGAACGCACAGCCACTGTGCTGATCCGTGAGGTCGACGGCGTGGGCGGCGCCGCACGTCGGGTACTCAGCATCGATGTGGGGAGCGAGGACTTCGAGCGCGATGCCCGCGTCACGGCCACCATCGACGGCGACTCGGTCACCATCGCGGTGCGCTGTTCGGTGGTCTACCCGGCGCCGGTCGCCTCGACCACCGAGGCGCTGCGGACACACCTCGTCGCGCGTCTGGACAAGCTGACCGGACTGCGGGTGCGGCAGGTGGACATCACCGTGACCGCACTGCATGCCAGCAGCGGAAGGCGGGTGCGATGATCCGCCGTCCCCGCCGCAGCATCCCGGCGACCGTGGTGGCCGTGGTGATCCTCGCCGGCTGTGTGCTCGTGGCGGTCTCCTGCATCCAACAGCTCACTGGCCATGTGCCGGTCCTTTCCTGGGTGCAACTGGCCGACTACGGCCGCCGGCTGCACTGGCACGACGCCCGAGTGCTGACCGTCGGTGGTATCGCCGCGGCCCTGGGTGTGCTCCTGCTGGCGTGCGCGGTGCTGCCGGGAACTCCCACCGTGCTCCCGCTCGGCGCCGATCACGACACCACCGATCCGGTCGCTGCCGGGAACGGCCGCGCGGCCGGCGGGTCCGTCGACGCGGGTCTGACTCGTCATAGCTTGCGGCAGGCGCTTCGGCACGCCGCCGCCGAGGCGGACGGTGTGACCGGCGCGAGTGTCCGAGCGAACAGCAGGACCGTTGTCTCGACCGTGTGGAGTCCCCGACCGAACCGCGTCGAGGTCGGCGATCTGGTCGGTCAGCAACTGCAGCGGCGTCTCGATCTGGTGGCCCTGGCCCGCCGGCCGCGACTGCGGGTCCATGTGCGAACGAAGCAAACGCGATGAGCAACCCGAACAGGCCGGCCCGCCTCAACCGCGGCCTGCTCATCCTGATCGCTCTTGTCCTCGTTGCCGCGGGCGCGTTCACGCTGGGCACCGGACTCGGGATACTGCACGTCCAGCGCCCAGCCTCCGCGCTGGTACCCGCCACCGCACCACCGCAGCCGTGGGTGCCCTACGCGGTGACCGCGCTCGCGATCCTGCTGGGCCTGCTGTGCATCCGTTGGCTGATCGCCCAAACCCTGCGCCGCCCGAAGACCGGCACCTGGCGATGGGCACGCGACCCGGACCGCGGTGTCACCTACCTGGCCCCTGACACCGCCACCGTCCCCCTGCTCGCCGAACTCCACGCCTACCCCGGCGTCACCACCGCCGCCGCATGGCTCTCCGGGAACCGCCACACGCCCAGGCTGCACCTGACCGTCACCGCCGAACCCGACGCCGACCTCAGCGCGCTACGCCACCAGATCGCCTGCCACGCCCTCACCCGGTTCCGCCGCGCGCTGGAACTCGACAACCTCCCGACCACCATCCAGTTCCGCCTCGCGGCACAGCGGGTCCGCGCCTACTGACAGGAGGGCGACCTCGTCGTCTTCCACGACCAGAACACGTCATCGGCGTCGGTGACGCGCGCAACTACCTGGCAACCGCACCCTTACACGTACTGGAGGACGACAATGAACGACAACACGACCACGGGGCAGGCCACCGGCCGGCACCAGGTCCAGAACTGTTCCCTCGCCGTGGGCGTGGTGTTCCTACTGGTCGGAGTGTTGGGCTTCGTTCCAGGGATCACCACGCACTACAACATGCTCGCCGTGGCGGGACACGGGTCGATGGCGAAGTTGTTGGGCGTGTTCAGCGTGTCCATCCTGCACAACATCGTCCACCTGGCATTCGGTGTGGCCGGCCTGGTCGCGGCCCGTACGGCCCGCGGGGCTCGGGCGTATCTGATCGTGGGTGGCGTGATCTACCTGGTGTTGTGGATCTACGGTTTGGTGATCGACCAGAACAGCTCGGCGAACTTCGTGCCGGTCAACACCGCCGACAACTGGTTGCATCTCGTTCTCGCCATCGGGATGATCGCCATCGGCCTGCTGGCCGGTCGCCGGCTCGGTGCCAAAGCTGGTCGTGACCAGGCGAGGGCAACGACGCAATAGCACGCCTTGTCATGCTCCTCAAGTAGTGCGCTGCCGGCCACGACTTATCCCACCGCGATGCACGGTCATTTATATCAATTACCCAAGATCCAAATGAGACACGGCTCTTGTGCCCCGTTTAACGCGGGAGGTGCAGGGTAATCGGCCGGCGCCTACGCCGAGGCGGACGGTCCGCCCCAGCGGCAAGAGCGGGTTCTTCTCAACGAAAGTGCCTGGAGCCGAGGAGGTTCGCATGACGCAGGAAGCTGCCGGACAGTCCCCTCCGCAGCACGACACGGAGACCGCTTCCCCCGTGACCGCTGCGGCCACGGGGGAAGCGAAGGGAGTCGCCTCGACCGCGGCCGATCGCGGCGGGCAGCTCGCGCAAACTGCCGCGGAAGAAGTGAAACAGCTCGCCGACGGGGCGACACGGGAAGCTCGCGACCTGGTCCAGGAGGGCCGTGCGCAGTTGCTGACCCAGGCCAGGGACGGCCAGCAGAAAGCGGCGCGGAGCCTGCGCGCCCTCGCCGACCAGCTCGGCCAGATGTCGGACCGGACAGAGGAACCGGGCGTCGCCTCGGACGTCACGCGGCAGATCTCGGAACGGACCCGTTCGGTGGCGCAGTGGCTCGAGCACCGCGAGCCGGGCGAACTGCTGGAGGACATCCGCCGGTTTGCCCGGCGGCGGCCCAGCGTGTTCCTCGCCGACGCGGCGATCGCCGGCGTCCTGGTCGGCAGAGTGACCCGCGGTGCCGTGGCGCATCAGAAGGTCCGACAGCAGCCACTGATTCCAGCGACGTTCGACAAAGGGCACCTGTCCCCGCGGCGGAGGCCGGCCTACCGCACCAAGGCCGCCGCCGCCGCCAGGACATGCGGTCACCCGTCGGACGGTCATCGACCACCCACCACGACACCTGTTGTCGCTGGACCAGCTCGGCGCGCATGCGGCAGCGTCACAGTCGGCAGCCTGATCCACAACCCACCCCACGGCCGGCACGGAGGAGCACGAGATGGATGAGGACCAGTTCACCCAGCAGGATCCGACCGACCAGCACTCCGGATCGGTGAGTGAGGGCGAGACGGTCGAGTATCCCGGTCGCACCGAGGACCTCGACCAGCAACCGGACCACGGCGAGCACAGCTATCGCGGCAACGGGCGGCTGACCGGCAGGCGTGCGGTGATCACCGGCGGCGACTCCGGCATCGGCCGCGCGGTCGCGATCGCCTTCGCCCGCGAAGGTGCCGACGTCCTGATCAGCTACCTGCCGGCCGAGGAGTCGGACGCCAAGGACACTGCGCAGTGGATCGAGCGGGCCGGCCGACGAGCGGTCATCGTGGCCGCGGACGTACGGGAGGAGGCCGACTGCCGGCGCATCGTCGATCACGCCGTGGCGGAGTTCGGGCAGATCGACGTCCTGGTCAGCAACGCCGCGTACCAGATGTCCCAGGACGACGGCCTGGCCGGCATCAGTTCCGAACAGTTCGACCGGGCACTGAAGACCAATGTGTACGCACTGTTCTGGCTGTGTAAGGCAGCACTCCCCCACCTACTCGCGGGATCGAGCATCATCACGACGTCCTCGATCCAGGCCTTCCAGCCCTCGTCGCACCTGCTGGACTACGCCACGTCCAAGGGCGCGATCGTGAACTTCACCAAGGGCCTTGCCGCCGACCTCGTCGACCGTGGGATTCGGGTGAACTCCGTGGCACCGGGTCCGGTGTGGACACCCCTGATCCCGGCGACCATGCCGGCCGACAAGGTGGCGTCCTTCGGCGAACAAGCCCCGATGGGACGGGCGGCCCAACCGGTGGAACTGGCACCTACCTACGTCTTCCTCGCCTCGCAGGAATCCAGCTACATCACGGCCGAGGTGATCGGGGTGACCGGTGGCTCTCCCATCACCTGACCACATCACTCGGCGGCACCGAGAAATCCCTCTGTGAGAGTGGTAGTTCGGCGGAACGAAACCCTGCTTGCGATGCTGTCGCGGACTGAGGTCGCTGGGGCTGGTCCAGCGGGCGAGCAGGACCGTGGCGTCGTCCTGCAACGTGTCGTGCTGGTAGGCGAGGACGGCGTGAATGAGGCGACGGACGGTTTCCGGCGGTGGATGGCCCGCCGACGCCTCGCGTTCCAGGAAGTCGACGAGCCTGGCTTCGCCGGCGCCGCTGCGGGCTTCTGTGATTCCGTCGCTGTGCAGTACCAGCCAGTCGTCGGGTTGGCGGATCCCCTCCCCGATGTCCAGCTCGGCGGTCGCCAGAGAGACGGCAGACCCGTGCGCCGGCTGGCCAGCCACCCTGCGCGGCTGCGGAGGGCTCGCACCGATCCGGCACGACCGGACTGCCCCGGCCGCGAGCCTGTGTGCTGGAGTCGGTTCGGCTCTGGGCGACCACTCCGGCCATCCTGCGCGACGCCACCCCCGAGACCACCTGGCGGGATCAGTGCTGGTTGGCGCCCACGAGTAGCTGGGCGGCAGCCACGCGCATCTCCTCCAGCGCCTCGAGCTGCTTGTCGGCGCGTTCGATCAGGCGATCGAACGCGGCGGTGTCCAGGCGCGGATCGCGGGCGGCCACGGTGCGCAAGGTGCGCCAGCCGGCGGCCTTGCCCTGCACGCCCAGGCGCATGGCCTCCAGTTCGATCAGCGTGCTCAACGGCGACCGCGTGAACAGGCGCCCGTTGACCTTCAGGCGCGCGGCCTTCTCGCCCAGCCACCCGGCCGCGACCTTGACCGGGTCGATCCTGACGCCCAGCCGCCGCATGATCGCGGCCAGCGTCGCGCGGTCCTCCTCGATGTCGTCGGCAAGCCGGTTCAGTTCGACGGACTTTTGTGCGCGGGCCGCCCGACGGGCGAGTTCGACACCACCGGTCGCGCCGGCCAGATGGTCGTTAAGGTAGATCGCGAGGAGACTTGGCATGTGCCCGGGATACCCGGCCGGCTGCCGTCGAACCAGTTCGGCGGGGCATGGATCGGGCGATCTGGTGCCGTTCGACGTGGCTGCTGTAGGTAAGTCGTCCACTGCGCGTTCGAACCGGGCCGAGTCCGCCAACTAATCGGACAGACCAACACCCGCCCATCATTGCGGCTGATCTGACCCAGACCCGTTCGACCGCAACACGTTCTGCACGCGAACCGACGCGCAGTACGGGGCGAACCGACTTGACCATCCGGTCCGCGGTCACCGACCGGACCGCAGCGCCGACGTTCGCCTGTCGGGCCAGCAGATTCCGGCGCCGCCGGTCAAGCCTAGAGCGCGCGACTGGTCAGCACGCGGTCGAGAAACCGTCGTACGGTCACTGGATCGGCGCGTACCGGGCTACCGAGTTCGTCGATCACCAGGAGATCCTCGCGGCACGCTGTCTCCACGGCGACGGACCAGCCGCGTCGCTCGTCCCACAGCAGGGCGAGTTCGCGGTCCGGCCGGCCCGGCGACCGGTAGTCCAGTGCGATGTAGGCCGACGACGGCTGGTCCAGGTCGACCGTGCAGGACTCGGGCCCGACGCCGGCTGCGGCGGCCACACCGGCGACGTAGGAGCGGAGCGCGCGCTCGGCCACCATGCCGAAGTCGACGGCGCGCCCGGGTTCGGAGATCACTGTGCAGGTCACGGCGTGTGCTTTCTCGATAGGCTTCCAGGTCGGGTCGTCGGGCGCGGGTCAGGCCGCGCCCGACGACCCGAGCGATTCCGATCAATGTCGAGAGGTCTGCTAGGAAGCGGTGATCTCCTGTGGTTCCGTGGCCCCGGCCATGATCTGGATCTTGCGTGGTTTCGACTTCTCCGCGACCGGGATGTGCAATGTCAACACGCCCGCGTCGTAGGCAGCCTCGATACGGTCGGTGTCCAGTGAGTCTCCCAGGAACAATTGTCGGGAGAACACGCCCAACGGCCGCTCGGTCAGCACTGTCTGCACGTCGTTATCGGTCGTGATCGGGCGGCGTTCCGCACGGACGGTGAGCACGTTGCGCTCGACCTGCAGATCGATCGAGTCCGGCGCGACGCCGGGCAGATCGAAGTGCACGACGAATTGCTCGCCGGATCGGTAGGCGTCCATCGGCATCGCGGTCGGTTTGGACCAGGTTCCGGGGGCCCCACCGAACACCTGCTGGGTCAGGCGGTCCAACTCACGGAACGGATCGGTGCGCATCAACATCGTGGTCCTCCTTTGGTCGCTCGATGATCCGTGTCAACACGCACTATCGGTATAACATCCCGGGCCGGCCGTTGACAAATGTGATGTCGTCGACATCACGGCAGTCGGTGGTGCACCCGCTGCCCGGCCACGTAGGTCGCGCGTACCGCTCGGTCGTCGCCGAGCACGATGAACGCGAACAGCAGGTCGGCGAGGCACTCGGCGCGCTCGGTGCGGCGGGCGAGCGCCAGTGTCGCCATCGGGTCGAGTACGACGAGATCGGCCTCATAGCCCTCGGCCAGCGAACCGATCCGGTCGGACAGCCGCAGCGCCCGCGCGCCGCCCAGCGTCGCCAGGTACCACAGGCGCAGCGGGTCCGGTGTGGCACCGCGCAGGCGTGCCACGTCGTATGCCGTACGGGCGGTCACCAGCAACGAGAAGCTGGTGCCGGCACCGATGTCGGTGCCCAGACCCACGGCGCCGTCGGCCGCGGCGAGGTCGAACAGGCCGCTGCCCAGGAACAGGTTCGACGTGGGGCAGTGCGCGATCGCGGTGCCCGTGTCCCGCACGGCCGCCCGTTCCACCGGTGTCAGGTGGACGGCGTGGGCGAGGACCGCACCCGGCCCGGTGAGCCCGTGGTGGTGGTAGACGTCGAAGTAACCGTCGCGGTCGGGGAACAGCGCGCGCACGCGGTCGACCTCCGACGGGGTCTCCGCGATGTGGGTGTGCACCAGCACGTCCGGATGTTCCCGCCGCAGCGCCGCGGCCGCGTCGAGTTGCGCGGGTGAGCAGGCCGGCGCGAACCGTGGCGTGACGGCGTAACCGCCGCGGCCGCGGCCGTGCCAGCGTTCGATCAGCGCGGCGGACTCCCGGTAACCGCGCTCCGCGTCATCCAGCAGGACGGCCGGTGCGTCGCGGTCCATCAGGACCTTGCCCGCCACGATGCGCATGTCGGTGTCCGCAGCGGCCGCGAAGATCGCGTCGACCGACGTCGGGTGGCTGGTGCTGAACACGAGTGCGGTGGTGGTTCCGTTGCGCAGCAACTCGTCGCGGAACACCGTCGCGACGGTGGCGGCGTACTCGGGGCACGCGAACCGGGCCTCTTCCGGGTAGACGTGGCGATCCAGCCAGTCGGTGAGCCCGTCGGCGTGGCGGGCCACGACGTTCGTCTGCGGATAGTGCGTGTGGGCGTCGACGAATCCCGCGGTGATCAGGTGGTCCGGATAGCGGTGCACGACGGTGTCGGGCGGAATCCGCCGGCCCAGTTCCGTCCATGGGCCGCTCGCCACGATCCGGCCGTCCCGGCAGACCACCACACCGTCGGCCACCTGGATCGGTGGGCCGTCCCGGGCCGGATCACCGGCGAACCAGAACAACCGCCCGCGCACCGCGACATCACCGCCGATGGGACACCTCCTCGCTCCGGTTACCCGATACCCCGGACGTCACACCTCCATTCGGGACGGTCGGGCGACGCAGGCCGGACGCCGTACCGGGTTATCCCGGCGGCGTGCCACCGATGTCGTCCCCGGGGCAGCCCGCGCCGGACAGGCCGCCCTCACTGCCGACGGCGCTGGCCCGATCAGTTGGGCCGCGGCCGCGGCGCAGAGCACAGCGGCCGCTTGGCCGGCCGCGCAACGCCGCGCACCTCGCCCGCCTGCCGCGGGCGAACCGTGGCCCTGGGCGGATATGCGGCCGGTGTCGCGGTGCTGACCGGTGTCGCGGCACTGCGTGGCCGGCACCTGCCGGAGCGCTTCGGTCTCGGCGACACGATGCTGCTGTCGATCGCTACGCACAACTCAGCCGGCTGATCGCCAAGGACGCCGTGACCAGTCCGCTGCGGGCACCGTTCACCCGGTACCAGGAGCCCGCGGGCGACGGCGAGCTGAACGAGTCGGTGCGTGGACGGGGTGTCCGACACGCCATCGGCGAACTGATCAGCTGCCCGTTCTGCCTCGCCGTCGTGATGACGGCCGTCGCGGCGTCGGACGCGGCGCAGTTGGTCTACGACGCCGCCAGCAGTTGCCGTCGCTGTCAGCTCGGCGGTGACGTTCGGTCCGGATGCGGTGACACGAGTCGTTGCGCGGTCTCCAGCAGTACGGCGTGCACGAACGCCTGCGGCAGGTTGCCGCGCAACTGGCGCTGCCGGACGTCGTACTCCTCGGCCAGCAGGCCCGGCGGGCCGCACGCGGCGCGGTTGCGCTCGAACCAGCGGAACGCCTCGACGGTGCGGTGTTGCTGCCAGTACGCCAGCGCCATCGTGAACCCGCACAGCAGGAACGCCCCTTCCGCGGCACCCGGTGCGCGGCCGTCGTGGGCGAAGCGGTAGACGTAGCCGTCCTCGACAAGATCGTGTTCGGCGGCCTCCAGGGTGGCCAGGGTGCGCGGGTCGGTGGCCGGTAGCGCGCCGTGGACCGGCGGCAACAGCAGGGCGGCGTCGATATTGGGCCGGTCCGGGCTTTGCTGCCACGCGCCCGATGGGCCGACACAGCGTCGGGCGGTCTCCGCGAGGATGCGGTCGGCCAGTGCGGCCAGGTCGGCGGCGCGTGCCCGGGGCAGGTGTGCCGCGAACGCACGCAGTCCGACGACGCATTCGAGGCGGGAATGGGTCCACCAATCGTCGTGCAGTTCCCAGATGCCGGCGTCCGGTTGGTTCCAGCGTCGGTCGATCAGTGCGACGGCCAGGTCGGCGGCGCGCAGGCCGTCCGCGTCGAGGTGGTCGTGTCGGGCCGCCGCCGCGAACAGTTGAAGGGCCTCGCCTGGCACGTCGAGTTGGAACTGGCCGGTGACGCGGTTGCCGACGACCGCGGTGCCACCGGGATAGTCGGGCAGGTCCAGTGTGGACTGGTCGGGCAGGGCCGATCCATCGACACGGTAGGCGGGTGCGAGCTTGTCGCCGTGTTCAAGAATGCGGGCGGCGACGAACTCGACCGCGCTGTCCAGCAACGGGTGCGGTTCGGTCACCGCGGCGGCGACGCCGGCGTAGCACTGATCGCGCAGCCAGACGTAGCGGTAGTCGTAGTTGCGGCCCGCTTCCGCGCGTTCGGGCAGGCCGAGCGTCGCGGCGGCGACCATGCCGCCGCCACGTGTGGTCAGTCCGCGCAGCACGGCGTAGGCATGGCGGGCGTCCCGTGGCGCGACGCTGTCCTCGACCACTGGCACGGCGCGGTGCCAGCGGTGCTCCGTGGCGGTCCAGGCGCGGTCCGGGTCGACGGGCTCGGGCAGCGCCTGGTCGCTGATCTCCAGGACGAGGTCGTGCCGGCCGCCGCCGGGTACGACCAGGTCCAGGCATAGCCGGCCATCAGCGTCGGGTGCCGCGTCGGCCGCGCCGCTCCATCGCACCGCCAGGCCGCCAGTCCGGGCCAGCCAGCGCCCGTCGTCGCAGCGCCGAACGTGGTGCATGGAGCGCCGGCCGTGGTCGGCGCGGACGTCGAGGCGTACCTGTAGCCGGACGTCGCCCTCGATCGCCTCGACCCGGCGCAGAATCACCGCGCGGCGCACCTCACCGGGGAACGCCAGCGCCTCGCGGCACTCGACCACCGTGTGACTGGTGGTCCAGCGGTTGCGCCAGATCAGGCTGCCCGGCTCGTAGTAGCCGCCCCACACGAACCGGTCGGCCGGCGTGACCGCATAGGTCCCGCCGCCCCCGATCAGGCCGGCGAACACGGCCTCGTCGTCCCATCCCGGGACGCACAGCCACGCCAACTCGCCGTGCGGACCGCACAGCGCCCCGCGTTGACCGTCCGCGATCAGCGCGTACTCACGCAACACCTGCGGCGGGAACGACACCATGATCACGGTTCCCCTGGTCGTCACCGGTTCAAACCGGGACGGCCCCGACCAGCCCGGCGAGGTGTTCCGCGTCGCGGGGCGCGGCCGCATGCGCGGTGTTGTCGAAGTAGACGTACACGTCGCCGGCCCGGCTCCACGCGCGGATCCGGGCCGCCCAGTCCGCCAGTTCGGTCGGGTCGTACGCGCTGGCGTACAGCTCGGTCGCACCGTGCAGCCGCACGTACGTGAAGTCCGCGGTCACCTCGTCGAAGAACGGCCACGTGCCCGCGGTGTCGGCACTGACCAACGCGATGCCGTTGGCACGAAGCAAGTCGGCGAACCGCGCGTCCGCGAAGGACGGATGCCGCACCTCGACGGCGTGACGCAGCGGCCGGGCCGCGACCGGCCGGCGTGGGCCGTCGTCGTCGGGGCGCCGCGTCGCGTGCTGGGCGACGAGGTCGGCCGCGGCGGCCTGGTCCGGTGGCAGGGCCGTGAGGAAGTCCGCCACCAGCACCGGATCGAATGCCAGTCGTGCCGGGAACTGCCACAGGATCGGTCCAAGCTTGTCGGCCAACTCCAGGACGCCCGACGCCAGGAAGTTGGCCACCGTCTCGTGCGGGTCGCGCAGTCGCCGCAGGTGGGTCACGTAACGGTGGCCCTTCACCGCGAACAGGAACGAGTCCGGTGTCCGGTCGTACCAGGCCCGGTAGCTCGACGGACGCCGCAACGAGTAGAACGACCCATTTAATTCCACCGTGGACATTCGCCCGGCGAGATATTCCAGTTCGCGGCGGTGCACCAGGCCGGCCGGGTAGTAGGCGTCGCGCCATTCCGGATAGGCCCAGCCCGACGTGCCGATCCGCACTGTCATGATGGCAACCCCTCGGACAGCAGTTCGCAGGTTGCCCGTTCGACCAGATCACGGATGTCAGGGCTGGACAGGTCCACCGAGCCGAGTCCCCCGTCGATGGTCGAGCCGCGGTCGAACTCCTCGACCAGCCGTGGGTCCACATAGGACTTCCGGGCGACCGCCGGTGTGTTGCCGAGGTGGTCGGCCACGTCCCGGTACATCTGTGCGACGGCACGTGCTCGGCCTCGTTTCGACGTCGGTGTCGGCGTGCCGGCCAGGATCGCGGCGGCCAGCACGGTCGCGGTCCAGGTGCGGAGGTCCTTGACCGAGTAGTCCTCGCCAACCAACTCCCGAAACCGGTCGTTCACGTCGTCGGCGTGGATCTCGCCCCAGGCACGGCCGGCACGGCAGACCAGGAGCCGATCGCCGGGCCCGCCGCACGTGATCAACCGCGCGACGGCCTTGGCCAGCGGTGGGTCGGCCAGGGTCAGTGTGCGCTGGGCGCCGCCCTTCGCCAGGTAGTCGAAACTCACGCGGCCCGCGCGGGCCCGGACGTGTTCGCGCAGCAGGGTCGCCACGCCGTACGTGCCGTGCTGCTCGGCGTACTCCTCGCCGCCGGTCCGGAAGACGCCGTGGTCCAACATGCGCAGCGCCACCGCCAGCACCCGGCGGCGGGTGAATCCGCGACCGGTCAGGTCCGCCGCCACCTGCTTGCGGAAGTCCGGCAGCCGCGGCGCCAGCGCGAGCACCCGGTCGTACTTCTGCTCGTCCCGCTGCCGGCGCCACTCCTCGTGGTAGAGGTACTGGCGCCGGCCGGCGTCGTCGACACCGACGGCCTGGATGTGTCCGTTGGGCCACGGGCAGATCCACACGTCCTGCCAGGCGGGCGGGATCACCAACGACCGGATGCGGTCCAGGTCCACATCGGACACCGGGCGGCCCGCGTGGTCGACGTAGCGGAATCCCCGGCCATGTCGCCGCCTGGTCAGACCGCGTCCCGACACATCGCTGCGTCGCAACCGCACAACCGGACCTCCGTTCCCTGCACGGCTTCGTGATCACATGCCGAGCAGGTCGGTCAGGTCGCGACCCAGACCCGCTTGAACACCGCGCCGCCCGCCATGCCCCCGAGCGCACCCAATACGAGCCCGAACGGCTTGTACATCAGCTTCATCACCATCAGCTCCGTTTCGTTGGTTTCGGGCTACCCGTCGCCGGAGCGAGCCAACCGAGCCGGCGGTCCGGATCAGGCAGCCGATGTGACCGCGATAGACCACCGTGTCGCCCGGGAATCCGCTCCCGCAGTCAACGATGCGCGCACCGCCACGTCAGCGTTGATGAGTCAGTCGTTCGGAAGTAACAGCGATATCCAGCGGAGGCGACGCCGGCAAGCCGGTCGCCGCGGTCTGCCACGCGCCCTGGATGCTCGCCGAGGCCGGTATCGCCATGGTCCGCCGCCGGTGCCGCCACAGTAGGAGAAGCAGGACGACGGCGATCCAGGCAGGCGTGGGCACTCGCCGTGCGTAGCGGGTCGCGGTGCCCACGGATGCCGCGACCGTGGTGTTCACGCCGAGCCGCGCCAGCCGTGCCGGATGGCCCGCCGCCAGGACTCGGTCCGGCGTCGGCTGGATCGCCGCGCCGCGTCCGCCAGTACCTCCCGTTCCTGCTCTGGTGTCGCGACGCCCTCGGCCATCGCGTGTTCCGCTCGGGCCAGCGGTTCGTTCTCCGCCAGCTTGCGCTGCGCGGTCTCGGGGTCCTCGGGGTCGTCCTGGACGACGCTCTCGCCGTGCCACACCCGCGTCATCGTGGTGTCACCGCCCCGCGCGCGACGGTACGGGTTGTCGGCCGGCAGCCCTCCGCTACCCCGCCCGTACAGGCCGACGAACAGCAGGGCGATACCGACCACCAGGCTGAAGATCACGTTGGGGAACGTGAACGCCAGCAGGTTGGCGGGCTTGTTCAGCACGATCAGGTTCAGCAGTCCGGACAGGACGAACAACGCCCCGATCACAGTGCATGTCGTCGAGGCCGCCGGGCCGCCGAGCACGGCCGAGACCACCAGGATCACGCCGACGACCGCCGAGATCGTGGACAGCAGGCCGTTGCCCGTCATGCCGAGCGTGTGCGCGCCATGCGTGGTCAGGAAACCAGTGCCGCTGGCGAATCCCAGGGCCGCGAACACCCACAGGACCAGCGCCACCGCGATCGCGCCAAGGCGATGTACCCAGAAGATGGGATGTCGTGTGTCGAGCCGACCTGTCATATCTGTCGGCTACCCACCCCGCTACCTTTTACACCAGTGTTTGGACCATCCCGTTGCGGGTATTGAACGCGCGTGGAGATCGCCGCGTGGTGGGCGTTTCTGGTGGGGTGTGGCTCGCCACACTCAACACCTTCTCCACCGCGGCAGTGATCGGCCCTGATGCTGTCGTCGCTGCGTCGGCGATCACGGGAACACGACGACGAGCGTGCGAACACGCCACCCGCCGCCCGCCACACGATCGGCGGCATCCTGATCGCGGTCGATACCGAGCTGGCCCGGTAAATTCTGCAGCATCGAACCGGCCGCGAACGGTCCATCGTGGTCATTCGGTTCTCAACCGGTCGAGACGCCATCATGCAGGGACCGCAACAGATCGGCCAGGCCACCTGGTGCCCGGCCGCGGCGACGCGCGCTGGTCCGCACCACGGGTTCGACGACATAACGTCGTCGGTAGCCGCCATCGCCCAACCGGCACCACAGGGCGCGGTCCTCGCCCGACGCGACCGCGCCGAAGCCGCCGACCGCAAGGTACGCGTCCGCCCGAACGGCGAGGTTGGCCCCATAGACGTTGCCGTGGCCCTCCGGCCCGCCGGCGTCGGCCACCACCGCCGTGTAACGCTCGGCCACCACAGGCGGCAGGGCAGCTCGGCCGGCCAGTTCGATGGTGCCCGCGGTCGCGTGCACGCCCGAGTCGATCATGCGAACATGCTGGCGCACCCAGTTCGGCGCCACGACACTGTCCGCGTCCGTGCACAGCAGCAGCACCTCGGCTGGTTCGTGCCGGCTCAACATGCTGAGGACGTGCCGACACCCCAGGTCGCGGACTTCCCCGATCGTACGGTCCGCATGGTTCACCACGACGCGCCCGCTGCCGAGCACCGCTCGCGCCAGTCGTGCCGTGTTGTCGCGACAGCGGTCCGCCACGACACACACCGAGACGTCCAGCCACGGCGGCAGAGCCCGCAGCGCCGTCGACAGGGCGCGAACGCATCGACCGATTCGCCGTTGCTCGTCGCGAGCCGGTACCACGACACCGACCGCCGTGATCATCGGCGGACCGCCACGTGCAGCACGAAATCCTCGTCGCGGTGCTCGACGACGACCTCGAACTCCGGGCGGGCCAGCAGAGCCCGGTGTGCCGCGATGCCGTCGCGCGGAGCTTCGGCCGCCCAGGGGCGCCAGTGCACCGCGAGCACGTGCCCACCGGTCCGCACCGCTTCGACTGCCCGGTCCACTGTGGCGTGCAGGTCGTGGTCGTCCAGGTAGTAGAGGATCTCGCTGAACACGATGAGATCGACCGACCCGTCCGGCAACCCGGCGGGTAGTTCCGCCTGCCGGATCTCGACTTGCGGCAGGCCGGAGGTGGCCGCACGTGCCTGCCGCACCGCCTCGGTCACCGGATCGAAAGCCAGCACGTGGTCGCACCGATCCGCCAGCATCCGGGTCAGCACTCCGGTGCCGCAGGCCGGCTCGACGGCGAATCCGTAACGTTCGGCCGGCAGGGCGGCCAACGCGACCGCACGCTTGCGTCGCTCGTACCACTTCGTGGCCGTTCCCCACGGGTCGGTCGCGTCGGCGTACAGGTCGGTGAAGCGTTCGATCGGTGCCGTCCTGGTCGGTGGTTGCCGGAACAGGACCTCAGTGTCCCGTTCGAAGTGTTCGAGCATCCCGGCGTCCAGGATCGGCTCAGCCCCGAACGCTCCGGGCTTGATCTGGGAGGAGAACGCCGCGATACCCGCGGCCTTGCTGCGCCGCTGCGACTCGGTCAGTCGGTACACGAAAGCCCGCTCCCGTGGGATGAGCGGGTCGTCCGGGCGCACCCAGTGCCACAGCCAGACCGGATAGGACCACCGGTGCGCCGTCACCGGAGCGGCACGGCCGGTCGCCTCGCCCGCCGCCCGGTGGTCCGGGTGCGGATCGTCGGGCCACGGCGCCAGACACACATCCGCGTCGGCCAACGGTTCGGCCAACAACGCGACGAGATCGTCCTGGTGCTCGGCCAGCGCCGAGTCCGGCAGGCCCAACCAGCGGACCCGGACGTCCCCCAGTCCCTGAGCCCGCAGCGACTCGTGCAGCTCGCGGCGGCGACAGCGGCCCAGGTCGGCGCGTTCGGCGGCCGACAGCGCCGGGAACGCGGCCTCGCCGTCGGTGGCGACCACCAGTTCCACCGTGGTGCCGAGTTCGTGCAGTCGTTGGAGCACGCCACTGGCGCCGAGCGTCTCGTCG
>CAVPCF010000054.1:0-20241 GCA_963702275.1 Candidatus Melainabacteria bacterium | reverse complement strand
TGTATGTACTTCGTTCGGCTCATTATTGCTATCCCCGCAGATGAAAATTGTCGTCAAATTCGCCATTGAGGCGCGTCGCCGTGACTTCCAGTCCGTAGAGCTCCTTCGCGATTCGGGACGGATCGATTTCCATGCTGACGTTTCATTGTAAACGTCTCTGAAGCGCTGCGATTCTCGCGTCTCCGGCTTTGTGCGCCGCCTTAGTTCCAGGACCTCTTTATGAGGTCGTCGATCCTGGCGCGCGCTTTCTCCATTTGCGTAGGTGGGGCGCCGGTCCCACGATCGCGTTTGCGTCGACCCGATCCCGATCGTGATATCGCCCGTCCTCCGCGCGTAAGTGGCCTTCGATTGGCCGGGCCGGATCGGTACATAAGTTCGTTCGCCTCCATCGAGGATGGTCAGCATATCCGTCGTCGGAAGGTTCCACGAAATCCTAACCTGGCCCTCGGTTTCATCCAGCGTCAACGCCGGTACGGTGCGAGCCGATAGAGGAACAGAGGAATCGCCAATAAACACAGGGCCCAGGGCCATCGGCGTTCTCTTTTCACGGCCGCCAGGACGTGACAGCGACGAACAGGCGACTGCGGGTGGGCTACCAGGTCCAGCCCCAGCACGCCGACTACGCGACGATTCGCGACGCGGTGGCCCGGGCCGAGGAAATCGGCGCGGACATCGTGTTCAACTGGGACCACTTCTACCCGCTCTCCGGCGCACCGAACGGCGAGCACTTCGAATGCTGGACGATGCTGGGTGCCTGGGCCGAGGCCACCTCCCGGGTGGAGATCGGCGCGCTGGTGACGTGCAACAGCTACCGCAACCCGGAACTGCTGGCCGACATGGCACGCACGGTCGATCACGTCAGCGACGGCAGGCTGATCCTGGGCATCGGCTCCGGCTGGTTCGAGCGGGACTACGACGAGTACGGCTACGAATTCGGCACCGCGCCCGGCAGGCTGGCCGACCTCGGCGAGGCCCTGCCCAGGATCGAGAGCCGGTGGAGCAAGCTGAACCCGGCGCCGACCAGGAAGATTCCGGTGCTCATCGGCGGCGGCGGGGAGAAGGTCACCCTGCGACTGGTCGCCCGTCACGCCGACATCTGGCACACGTTCGGCGATCCGACCGTGATGAAGCGCAAGACCGCCATCCTGGACCAGCACTGCGCGGACGTCGGCCGCGACCCGACGGAGATCGAGCGGTCCGCTGCCGTACACAGCGCGCCGGACGAGTTGGGCCCGCAGTTGCGGGACGTCGGCGTCACCCTCTACACGGTCGGCGTCGGCGGGCCGACCTTCGACATGGGCCTGCTGCGGGACTGGGTCGCCTGGCGCGACGAGCAGAACGCCTGAACCGCTCAAACGGGCACATCGACGGCGACGCGGCCCGCGCGTCGCCGTCGATGTCGTTCTAGCAGCCCGCTGTGGAGCCGGTGCTGCTCAACCGCAGCGCACCGCCGGTGGTGTTGGTCGACGAGGTGACGCAGAAGCCGTTGACCGTCTGGAACCCGATGTCGAACGGGCTCCCACTGCCGCGTTGCGCCGTGACGTGGTCGAACGTCACCGGGCCCGCCGAGTTCACGATGAACGCGGGCCTTCCGTCGTCGTTGCTGAACTTCACCGAGCTGTTCATGAACGAGATGCCGGTGACATCGTGCAGGTAGAACCCGTAGGCCGGCCGCGTGCCGATGCTGTTCGGGTTGTAGTCGCCGTTGTCGCTCGGCACGCCGGTCGACATCGCCGCGTGACCGCCGGGCAGGGTCAGGTTGACCTTGTCGAACGTGACGTCGCTGATGTCGTGCCCGCTGTGCCCCCACAGGGTGGGGCTGAAGGCGCCCGCGCTGGTGCCGGTGACGCCGTTGTAGTGGATGCCGCTGATGCTGCCGACGGTCGGCTTGCCGCCGCACCGCAGCCGGGTGCCGATCTTCTCCATGATCGGCGATGCCGTGCCCGACATCGTGACGTTGTTGTAGGTGACGTTCGAGATGTTGGCGCCGTCCATCGACACCATGCCCAGCCCTGACTTGCCGGCGTGGGTGATCGTGATGTCGGTGAACGTGTAGTTCGTGAAGTTGCCGCAGGTCTCCGAGCCGAACATCAGCGCGTTGCAGCAGCCTGCCGACAGGTGCGCGCCGGTCACGGTGACGTTCCCGTTGTTGATCGTCTGGCCGAGCGCCCAGTCGCTCTTGAAGACAAGGGCGTCGTCGTTGGACGCGTCCGTGATGTTGGTGATCTTGACGCCGGTGGCGTTGATCACGTTCCAGCCGTCCCGGTCGCTCGCGGTGGCGATGGTCAGGTGGTCGGACGTGATGTTGTCGCAGTCGTTGGTGAGAATCGCGAAGTGGCCGCCCCGCTTGAGCGTGATCCCGTTCAGCGTCAGCCCGTCGCACCTGGTCAGCGAGATCAGCTTGTCGGCCTGGCCGGACTTGGGGTTACCGGTGATGAAGTGGCCGCCGCCGTCGATCGTGCCGGCACCGGTGAAGCCGATGTTGGTCAGCCGGTCGCCCCAGATCATCGCGTCGTGGAAGTGGCTGTGCCCGAAGTCCTGGAACCTGTCGTTCGGGTTGGCCTCCGGCGCGTCGTACCCGGAACCGGCGCCGGCCAGGGTCGAGCCGGTGTCCAGTTGGATGGTCACGTTGCTCAGCAGGTGGATGGAGCCGCCTGCTTTGTAGGTGCCGGACGGGAACTCCACGATGCCGCCGCCCGCGTTGTTGGCCGCCACGATCGCCTTGTTCACCGAGGGCGTGTCGTTGTTCGAGCCGTCTCCCTTGGCACCGAAGGCCTTCACGTTGAACACCGGGGTCGCGGCCGGGTGGCCGGTGGCTTGGGCAGCGCCCGGCCAGAACACCAGTAACCCGATGATGGCCAGCACTGCCGGCCAGCTCCGACGGAACACGGCGCATCTCCTCTCTGGTTGATCACAATCGAGGATTCATAGTATGTAAACGTTTTCATATCTGGTCAAGACCGCTTGACGTCCACGGTCAAGCACACCCGCCGCGACCGGCGATTTCCCTACCGCAACGGTGAATATGCGAAATCCGCATACGGCTCCTGGTCAGTGCCCGGCCGGCTGAGAGATCCGATCTGTGCCGCTGCTGAACGCTCAGGGCGAACACAGCTCTCAGCGAACACGGCCACCGTCCCACCTGGACCTAGTTAGGTTCGGTGACACGCCAAGCGAACCTACGGAGGCCGGCCATGAACCACTCATCCCTGCCCGTCATGACAACCCCGACCGTCGGACTCAGCCTGAACGACTCGGTGTTCGAGCAGTTGCTGCGTTCCCGGATCGTGTTTCTCGGCACCGAGGTCAACGACGAGGTGGCCAACCGGATCACCGCGCAGTTGCTGCTGTTGGCCGCGGAGGACAGCGCGGACATCACGTTCTACCTCAACTCGCCGGGCGGCTCGGTCACCGCGGGCCTCGCCATCTACGACACGATGCAGCTCATCGAGCCGGACGTGGCCACCTGGGGCATCGGCCTTGTCGCGTCGATGGGCCAGTTCCTGCTGTCGTCGGGCAGTCCCGGCAAACGATATGCCTTGCCCAGTGCCCGAATACTGATGCACCAACCGTCTGCCGGCGTCGGCGGCACCGCGACCGACATCGCCATCCAGGCGGAGGTGTTCGGCAAGATGAAGCGCCAGGTCGCCGAGCTGACGGCCGAGCAGACCGGTCAGACGGTGGAGCGCATCACCGAGGACTCGGACCGGGACCGCTGGTTCACCGCCCAGGAGGCCCTGTCCTACGGTTTCGTCGATCACATCGCCGGGTTGTCGTCATGACCGGCCGGTACGTGCTGCCCTCGTTCGTCGAGCGGACCAGCTACGGGCTGAAGGAATCGACGCCGTACAACAAGCTGTTCGAAGATCGGATCGTCTTTCTCGGTGTGCAGGTGGACGACACGTCGGCGAACGACGTGATGGCTCAGTTGTTGTGGTTGGAGGGTGATGATCCGGATCGGGACATCCGGGTCTACATCAACTCACCCGGTGGTTCCAGCACTTCGCTGATGGCCATCTACGACACGATGCAGTTCGTTCGCCCTGACGTCGAGACCGTGTGCCTCGGGCAGGCGGCTTCGGCCGCCGCCGTTCTGCTGGCGGCTGGTACGCCTGGCAAACGCTACGCCCTGCCCAATTCTCGGGTGCTCATTCACCAGCCGTCCATGGCAGGTGTGCACGGGCAGGTTTCCGATCTGGAGATCCAGGCCGGTGAGATCCAGCGGATACGGCGTCAGTTGGAGACCACTTTGGCCCGTCATACCGGGAAGGACGTCGAGGAGGTTCGGCGGGACATCGAGCGTGATCGGGTGCTCACCGCCGATGAGGCGGTCGGGTACGGGATCGTGGATCACGTTCTGCCCTATCGCAAGCTTTCCGGCTAGTGACCCGTCGCACCGTCGATACGCTCGCGGAGCAGATCGGCGTGGCCGTCGTGGCGGGCGTATTCGGCGATCATGTGGACGATGATTCGGCGCAGTGAGACCGGTTGGCCGGTCGCGGCATGCTTACCGGTCTCGTCCAAGGACGCGGCGGCCGCGACTATCGCCCTGGATCGATCGCACTCGGCGTGCCACACGGCGAACGCCTCGGCGACATCACCGTCCAAGGACTCGAAGTCCTGATCCGGGTCGTCGTCCGTGTAGTACAGCATCGGCAGGTCCTCACCGGCGAACTGGTTGCTGAACCACCACCGCTCCGCACCGGACAGATGCCGCAGGATGCCGTGCAGGCTGAGCGCGGACGGCGGCACGGCACGCTCGGACAGCCGTGCGACCGGCACACCGGTGCACTTGAGCTCGAACGTGGTGCGGTGCCAATCGAGATAGGCCGTCAGGATCTCGCGCTCGTCACCGACCAGTGGCAGCGCGGGACGCGAGTCGTCGGCCCAGGTTGGCGAGTAGTTCTCCGCTGGGATCTCGGTCATGGCTGGAGCCTGCCATAACCGTCCGACAAGACCGGGCCGCGCGAGGTGAGTGATACTGGTGGGATGGGTGAGCCGGAGCCGCTTCGTCCGATCGACGAAGGTGGGGATCCTGCCTGTTGGCTTGGGCAGGTCTGTCCGGAGTGTGGGCGGTTCACCGAGCGCCGGCCACCGGCTGTCTGTCCTCGGTGTGGGGCGGACATACCCGAAGATTAGGTCGACACTATCTTGTCGTTGCATCGGCGTGTCGTAGCATGATGTCTGTTGGCGGTCATCGACGGAACGGGAGCGCGCATGGGGTCGGCCGTTCGGCCGGTGCTCAGCCGGCGTCGTGAGGTGGGCGGCGGCAGTGCTCGTTCGCTGCTGATCACGATCCTTGGCGAGTTCGTGCTGCCCGCTGCGGAGCCCGTGTGGACCGGGACGCTGGTCGACGTGCTCGCCATGCTCGACGTGGAGGAGAAGTCGGCTCGGCAGGCACTGGCAAGGACGGCCGCCGAGGGCTGGCTCAGTTCCGATCGGGTCGGGCGGCGGGTGCGGTGGCACCTGACCGCGCCAGGGCATCGGCTGCTGGTCGAGGGCGCGGAGCGGATCTACTCGTTCGGCAGCAACACCGACGACTGGGACGGGCGTTGGCTGGTCCTGCTCGTCTCAGTGCCCGAGTCGATGCGCGAGCTCAGGCACACGCTGCGCACCCAGCTGAGCTGGGCAGGCTTCGGGACGCCGACACCCGGTGTCTGGATCTCACCGCATGCCGATGCCGAATCGGATGCCAACCAGATCCTCGCCGAGCTGGCGCTGCCCACCAACGCCATGTCCTTCGTCGCCACCTACGGCGCACTGGGACGTCAGGAGGACATGGTGGCTTCGGCCTGGGACCTGGCTGAGGTCGCCCAGCGCTACGCCGGGTTCATCGACGAGTTCGCCACGCCCGACGTGCCCGACGCGGACGCCGTCCTGTGCGCGCAGACCCGGCTCGTGCAGGCATGGCGCCGCTTTCCCTTCCTTGATCCGCAACTGCCGCGCGAACTCCTGCCACCGGACTGGATCGGCACAAGGGCCGCGATCCTGTTCAACGACCGGCACATCCAGTGGCGTGACGCCGCCCGACGGCGCTGGGCCGAGCTGGCAGGCTGACAGTCCGGAACAGCAGCGCCCTGCCTTCCTTTGCCGGCAACGCATCCGGCGACGTCAGGCGATCTGGACCGTCGGCCCGGTCAGGGAATCGCGCATCTGCTCGCGCAGGACGTTGCGCCGGATCTTGCCGGTCGCGGTCTTCGGCAGCTCGGCCACCGGGACGACCAGGCGCGGCCGTTTGAACGCGGCAAGGCCGTCGCGGCACCACACGGTCAGCGCGTCCGGGTCGATGGCGTGTCCGGGCACCGCCACCACGCACGCCACCGGCTTCTCGATCCCGACGTCGTCCGGCGCCGCCACCACCGCGGCCTCGGCCACGTCCGGATGGGCCAGCAACCGCTCCTCGACCTCCGCGGGGGAAACCCAGATACCGCCGGCCTTCAGCATGTCGTCGGACCGGCCGAGGCAGCTGTAGGTGCCGTCCTCGTTGCGGACGTACGTGTCCCCGGTCCGCAGCCACTCGCCCTGGAAGACCTGGCGGGTGGTCTCGTGCCGGCACCAGTAGCCGGTCGCGGTGGACGGGCCGTTCAGATACAGATGGCCCGGCTGCCCGGACGATTCGATGATCACGTCGTCGTCATCGCGGATCTGGACCTGGTAGCCGGGCACCGGGGTGCCGGACGAGCTGGGGTGCACCCGACCGGGGCGGTTGGACAGGAAGATGTGCAGCGCCTCGGTCGAACCGATGCCGTCCAGGATCTCAACGCCGAATCGGTCGGCGAACCGGGCGCCCAGGATCGCCGGCAGCGGCTCGCCCGCCGACACGCCCTGCCGGACGGACGTGAACGTGTCGTCCGGGATGTCGCTGTTGAGCAACGCCGAATAGAACGTGGGCACCGCGAAGAACAGCGTCGGCCGGGTGGCGAGCAGCCGGGCGGCGATCGCGGCCGGTGTCGGGCGGGCCGACTCCAACACCGTCGTCGCGCCGACCGCGAACGGGAAGAAACACGAATTGCCCAGCCCGTAGGCGAAGAACAGCTTGGCAACGGACAGGCAGCGGTCCGTCGGCACGACGCCGAGCACGCCGGTGCCGTAGCAGTCGGCCACGTGCCGGACCGAGGCGTGCCGGTGCATCGCGCCCTTGGGGCGGCCGGTGGTGCCGGACGTGTATAGCCAGAACGCGGGCGAGTCCGCCCACGTCGCGTACGGCGGCATCGGGTCGGGATCCGCGCCGGACAACGCTTTCCAGTGGTGCACCGATGCCCTGGCGGCGAAGTCGACGTCGCCGTCCACGACCACGTGCGCCACCTCAGGCGCCAGGCCGACGGCGACCTGCGCGGCCGCCGCGAACTCGACCGACAGGCACAGCATGCGGGCACGGGAGTCGGCGAGCATCTTCCCGAGATCGGCGCCGGTCACCATGGTCGACACGGGTACCGGCACCGCGCCAAGCCGCATCGCGGCGAGAATGCCGGTGAGCAGTTCGACACCGTCGGCCATGCACAGCATGACCCGCTCCTCCGGCCGCAGGCCCAGCGCGCGCAGGCCGGCGGCGACCCGCCGCGTCTCGTCGGCCAGGTCGCCGTAGGTCAGCGAGCGGTCGCCGCACAGCACGGCAACCCGGTCGCCTCGGCCATCGCGCACGTGTCTGTCCACCAGGTAGTCGGTGGCGTTGAACGGCTGGTACTCGGGCATGGCCATGACGACCCCTCAAGCCAGGTGGACGTACTCGTAGTCGAAGGGTTGGCCGTTGATGCCGTTGCGCGGCGGCGCGACCCAGCCGGCGATTTTGCCACGCTCGTACACCGGGTGCATCAGCGAGCGGACGAAGGCCAGATCCTCGTCCGTGGGCAGCCATTTGGCGCGGCCGCGCGCCCAGGTCGCCTCGTCCACGATGGTGCCGTCCGGAGTGACGTGGGTGCCGGCGTGCAGGCCGACGGCCCGGTTGAAGCCGGGATGCGGCAGCGTGAGGCGGTAGCCGATCTCGTGGTCCTCAAGGATCTTGTTCCAGCGCTTCATGCCGGTCTGGCAGTCCGCGATGTACTCGCCGCGCAGGTCGAGATTGAGCAGCAGCAGCGCGGACAGTTCCTCGTCGGCCCAGGTGCCGTCCGCGGACGGGCGGGCCAGGGTGCCGCTGTCGTCGGTGAGCTGGTGGTCGTCCTTGCGGCGGGTCTCCTGCCAGCGGCCCTTCAGTCCGGCGGTGTAGTAGTTGGCGGCGTTGGTGGACGTCTCGCTGCCGAACAGGTCGAGGGACACCGTGTAGTGGAAGTTGACGTACTTCTGGATGATGTCCAGCGGGATGCCGCCGTGCGACGCGATGTCCAGCGTGTCGTGTTCGCGGATGAGCTGCGCGCTCCGCTCGACCACCCGGTCGACACCGGTGGTGCCCACGAACATGTGGTGCGCCTCCTCCTTGAGCATGAACTCACAGGTGCGCGAGAGCGGGTCGAACGCGGACTCCTTCAGCGTGCCGAGCTGGTACTTGCCGTCCCGGTCGGTGAAGTACGTGAACATGAAGAACGCCAGCCAGTCCGCGGTCTGCTCGTTGAAGGCACCGAGGATGCGCGGCGAGTCGGGACTGCCGGAGTTGCGGAACAGCAACGCTTCCGCCTCGTCGCGACCCTCCCGGCCGAAGTAGGCGTGCAGCAGGTAGACCATGGCCCACAGGTGCCGGCCCTCCTCCACGTTGACCTGGAACAGGTTGCGCAGGTCGTAGAGGCTGGGTGCGGTGAGGCCCAACAGCTTCTGCTGCTCGACCGACGCTGGTTCGGTGTCGCCCTGGATCACGATCAGGCGCTGCAGGTCGGCCCGGTACTCGCCGGGCACCTGCTGCCACACCGGTTCGCCCTTGTGCTCACCGAAGCCGATCCGCCGGTCCGGGTCACGCTCGGCCAGGAAGATGCCCCAGCGGTAGTCGGGCACGTGGACGTGGTCGAAGTGCGCCCAGCCCTCCCGCCCGACGGCGACCGCAGTGCGCAGGTAGACACCCTCGGTCTCCAGTGTCGGGCCCATTTCGGCCCACCAGTTGCGGAACTTGGGCTGCCAGCCCTCCAACGCGCGCTGGAGCTTCCGATCCCCGGACAGGTTGACGTTGTTCGGGATCTTGTCGTCATAGTTGATCGACGTGGTCACGTCACACCCGCTTCCGATCGAAGATCGCCTTCTGCCCGGACCCGTAGCGGCGCAGTGCGCCGTCCGGGCCGGAGGCGTTGGGCCGTGTGAAGATCCAGTTCTGCCATGCGGTCAGCCTGCCGAAGATCTTGGTCTCGATGGTCTCCGGGCCGACGAAGCGGTGGTTGGCCTCCATGCCCGTGCACGCGTCCGGGCTCAGCGCGGCCCGGCTCTCGATCGCGATCCGCACCTCGTCCGGCCAGTCGATGTCGTCGGGCGCGTCGGTGACAAGGCCGTGTGCCATGGCTTCTGCGGGATCGTAGGTGCCGTGCAGTTTTTCCAGGTCGTCGGTGTGGCCGTAGAAGCGGCTCGCCAGCCGAGTGAGGCCGTTGCCCATCGGGAACGGGCCGAAGTTGGCATCGGTCAGCGTGATCGAGGCACGCAGGTCGCTGTCCTCGTCGTCCGGTGGTGGACCGTCCAAAATGTACTGTCGGTCGCACGCGAAGGCCAGTTCGGCCAGCATGCCGGCGAAGCAACTGCCCGGTTCGATCAGCGCGATCAGGCTGCGGCTGGTCACGTCCAACCGTTTCAGGGTTCGCTTGTAGTAGTGCCTGATCTCGTTGGCCAGCCAGTCCTGGCGCTCCAGCAGCAGCCGCTCGTAGGCGAGTACCGTGTCCGGGTCGCCTTCGGTCTTGAGCACCCACGTGCCCAGGTCCGGTTCGTTGGTACGTAGCCGCAGGATGAGGTCGTCCAATTGCCTTGTCATGGCCAGTGGCCAGAAGTCGGCGTCCCACTCCCCCGGTTGCGCTGTTGGCCCGTGGACGACGATGGTCACCGCGCCGCCGGGGCGGTCGAACGCGGCCGTGACGTGGTCGTAGGTGATGCCGTTCTCGGTGACCTCGCGGCGCAGCGGCGGCAGTGCGACACCGGTCGCGTCGGCGGGCCGGTCGGACGCTTCGGCGAGTTCGGCGGCGCGTTCGCGGACCGCCTGGTCGAATCGGCTCGGCGCGGCGATCTCGTCCACCAGCCGCCACGTCTGCGCGGTCCGGCCCTTCACGCCGTCCGGGCGGGTGGCGAACACGTCGGCAAGGTCCTTGCGGACGTGGCGCTTGTCCACCACCCGGGTCAGGCCGCCGGTGCCGGGCAGCACACCCAGCAAGGACACCTCGGGCAATGACACGGCGGACGAGTTGTCGTCGACGAGAAGAATGTGCCCGCAGGCCAGGGCAAGTTCGTAGCCGCCGCCGGCACACGAGCCGTTCACGGCGGCCAGGTAGGTCTGGCCGGAGTGCTCGGTGGCGTCCTCCATGCCGTTGCGGGTCTCGTTGGTGAACTTGCAGAAGTTCACCTTCCACTCGTGCGGCGACGCGGCCAGCATCCGGATGTTCGCGCCCGCGCAGAAGACCTTGTCCTTGCCGCTGGTCACCACCACGGTCCGCACTTCCGGATGCTCGAACCGCAGCCGCTGGGTCGCGTCGTAGAGCTCGATGTCCACGCCGAGGTCGTACGAGTTCAGCTTCAGCTCGTAGCCGGGGACCAGGCCGCCGTTCTCGTCCACGTCCAGGACCAGCCAGGCCACGGCGCCGTCCACCCGCAGCCGCCAGTGCCGGTAGGAGTCTGGGCACGCGTCGAACGAGACCTGGGGCATGCCTCAATCTTCTACAACACAGCGTGCGCTCGTCAAGTATTTGTAGATGATTGGCTAGTTCTTCGCCGCGTGGAGATCCCGAAGGAGGGCGGCCTCCGCGCCGTGATGGATCAGTTCGTCGGCGATGTGCAGGGCGAAGGAGCGTCGGGTGCTCTCGGCGTACGGTCCGGCCACCGGGCCGATGGGCTGGGCGAGCGACTCCTCGCCGACGCCGGCCAGTTGGCCGCGCCAGCGTGCGTAGGCGGCGTCCACCTCGGCCAGCGCCGTTGCCGCGTCGGTGGGCGTCGTGTCGGTGACCGCTTCCGGCGGGAGGCCCAGCCAGGCGCTGTTGCGGTCCTCGCGGAGGAACTCGGCGATGTGGTGCAGCCGCCAGCGCAGGCTGATCCGGTCATCCCGGGTCGGCTGCCACTGCCACTCGTCGTCGGTCAGGCCAGTCATCCGGTTGCGGAGGCGTTCCCAGGCTTCGTCGAACAGGTCGAGGATGTCGTCGCTACTGGTCGGCATGCCGTCAGCTTGCCGGTTTGCGTGCCTCGATCAGGAATCGGGTCGAGTGGGCCACGAACGCGCCGTCGGCCTTGATGCGTTCGTGCAGTTCGGCGAGCTGGTCGCGGTAGCGCTCGACGGTGAAGTCCGGCACCGTCCAGAACACCTTGCGCAGGAAGTACACGACCGCGGCGATGTCGAAGAACTCCATCCGCAGCGGCTGTTCCCGCAGGTCAACGATGTCCAGCCCGGCCGACCGGGCCGCTGCCACTGCTCGGCCGGTGCTGCGCGTCTCGGTCACCTCGTGCGGCCCCATCAGCGCGTCCCGCAGTTCGCGCACGCTGCCGGCGCCGACCTGCTGCGACAGGTACGTGCCGCCGGGCCGCAGCACCCGCGCGATCTCCCGCCATATCGTGACCGTGGGATGCCGGCTGACGACCAGGTCGAACGACCCCTCCGGGAACGGCAGGTCGGCGTCGTCGGCGACAGCTTTCACCACACCGCCCAGGGGCCGCAGGTTCCGCGTGGCGATCTCGATGTTGGGCGGCCACGATTCGGTGGCCATCAGCGTGGGCGGCGGCTTGGGGATGCCGGCCAGTACCTCGCCACCGCCGGTCTGGATGTCGAGTGCCGCCGACGCGCGGGCCATGCGCTCGCCCATCAGCCGGGCGTAGCCCCAGGCCGGGCGTTCTTCGGTCGCCCGGCCGTCGAACCACGAGAAGTCCCAGCCCTCGACGGGCACGGCGGCGCCCTCGGCCAGCAGGTCGTCGAAGGTCATCATCGGGCCAGACTAGGTCGTGCCCAGCGCACGCGCGACGAAGTTCATCGTCTCCTCGAACACGGCGGGCGGGATCTCGGCGGCGTGCGGCCAGAGCACCCAGCGCATGCCGATCATCTCGCCGACCGCCATCAGCGCCCACGCGACCACCTCGGGGTCGGCAGGCGCGATCTCGCCGTCCGCCATCGCCTTGCGCAGGCCGGCCACGTAGCCGTCCGCGATGGTCGCGTAGTGGCGTTCCAGGAGTGCGGGCGCGACGAACTCGGCCTGCCGGATCACCCGGTAGAGCGCCGGATGTTCCGCGGTGAACCGGAAGAAGCCGAGGAACCCGCCGCGTTCGGCCTCGGCGCGGCTGGACGCGTCCCGGGAGCCCTCGGCCATCGCCTGGCGCACCCGGTGGTTGAGGTCGAGCAGCACCTCTTCGAAGATCGCCTGTTTGGACTCGAAGTAGATGTAGAACGTGCCCTGCGCGACGCCGGCCGCCTCGGTGATCTTGACGATCGACGCGGCGTGGAAACCCAGCTCCGCGAACACCTTCTCGGCCGCGTCCAGGATCCGCCTCCGACTGCGGTCGCCCTTTCCCGGCACGGGGCCGCGGCGCCGGGCGGGTTGGGTACGCAACGAATCCGACACCGCGTCAGGATGCCAGATTGGCCGGATTCGGCACGCCGGCGCCGATCCTGGTCAGGAACATCACGACCAGCGCGGCGAACTCCGCGGGCCGCTCAAGGTGCGGCGAGTGGCCGCAGCCGGGCAGCACGTGCTCGGCGTACCGGCCGCCGCCCGCCTGGTACCGGTCAAGGACCGCCCTGGTCTGGCTGACCATCGGCTGGGCAGGGAACGTCTCGGGACCGGGCCAGTCCGGCACGTACCCGAGCGCGCCGAGATGGCCGATGTCGACCAGCGCGGCGTCGGACACGATCTGGTCCGCGTCACCGCGAATCCACAGCACCTCCGGCCGGGCCGGGATGCCCGCGAAACCGGACAGGTCGCAGTACTTCGGCGAGATGGCGTTGTTGACACCCCGCTCCCCCGGCGCCATGCCCGGCCAACTCGGCGATGGCACGCTGTCGCCGGGGTAGTTGTCGTCGCCGACCGCCAGCAGCAGGATCTCCTCGACGAGCGCGTCCTCCACCTCGGGCGCCAGTTCGTACGGGGCCTGGCCGTACAGGGTGGTCAGCACCCGCCGGGGTGAGGTGCTGTCCGCCGCGGTCCGGTCGCCCGCCACGATCCGCCGCACCATCTCGGGGTTCGCCGTGCCGCCGCCGGAACCGGCGTGGTCCGGCCAGCACGCCGAGCCGAGGATGTCCTTGGTGCCGCCGAAGCCGAACGGCGACATCGGGCTCTCCAGCACGACCGACGCCACCGCGCCAGGATGGTCCATCGCGTACCGCATCACGATCCCGCCGCCGAGCGACCAGCCGAGCAGGTGCGCGGGCCGATCCGGGACGACCGTGGTCAGCACGGCGTGCAGGTCGTCGGCGAAGTCGGAAAGGCCGCGCCGCGCGTCCACCGGCAGCCGCTGCGAACCGCCGAAGCCACGCATGTCCGGTGCGACACAGTGGAAGTGCGTGCCGAGCGTCGCCATGGTCTCGGCGAAGAACCGCGCCGACGAGACGTTGCCGTGCACGAGCACCAGCGTCGGCAGCTCGGGCGAGCCGGACTCCAGCACGCGGGCGCGCAGCCGGTCGGTGTCCACAAAGGATTCACGAACCGCTGCTGGCAGGTGGGACATGCCGTGTTCCCTTCACTAACTCGCGAGCCAGCCGCCGATGGCGTGCTCTGCCGTCGACTCCCAGCCCAGCATCAGGTGGTTGTCCCCGGTCACCATGGTCAGGCCGGCCACGTGGCCGATCCCGGTGGTCGCCTCGCACGACGTGTCGAACACGACGCCGTCGCTGGGGCCGCGGTTCTCGTCGTAGAAGCCGAGCAGGGTCGGCGAACCGCCGCACAGCACGTACGTCGACACCGATGCCGGCACGGTCGACGCCTGGATCGTGGCGACGAGTGAGCCCTTGCCGATGGCCTCGGCGATGCCCTTGCCGGTGCTGACGAAACCGGTGCCGCCGTAGTACGTGGTGAACCAGTCCTGCTGGGTCTCGTCGACGCCGTAGGTGCCGTCGAGCCGGGCCAGCATCTGCCGCTGGCCGGTGAAGTAGACGCTGTCGATCGACAGGTTCGGCTGTGGATAGAGGATGCCGAAGCACACGTACGACTGGCTGGGCGACGGGCCGTTGAGGGAGCCGCCGCACTGCGGGTAGATCAGCGGGTTGCCCTCGGTGCCGTGCGCGAACGTGTAGTCGAGGCCGCCGTTCGGGTTGCCGATCAGCACCAGCTTGGCGACGTCGTTCTGGTAGGCCCTGCCCCAACTCGGGGCAACGCCCGCCACGTACATCCGCGCCGCGAACGCGCCCTTGCTCCACGAGACCAGGTCGACCGACGTGGTGCCGGTCTCGGCCGTCACCCGGCTCAGCGCGTCGGAGATGGTCTGCGCCCACTCGTAGTTGTCGCCCTGGGTGTCGGCGAAGTCGACGGCGAACACCCGGTAGCCCTGGCCGGACAGGAACTGCATCAGGCCGGTCGTCGGGCAGTTCAGCACGCCGCACGTGCCGCTGCCGCCCGCGGCCGGGTCGCTGTACTCGCGGTCGACGTCGTCGTTGGCGCCCATCACCAGCAGTACCGGCGCGCCCGCGTTGGTGTGCCAGCCGGGCGCGCGGTAGAGCAGGAACTGCGAGCCGGGCGGCTGGGCGCCGCCGAACAGCGTGGCAGGCGTGCCGGTCTGGTTCTGCCGGCCGTCGGCCAGGTAGTGGGTGGCCGGCCATGCGGAGTCGGTGTCGTTCCAGTGCTCCACGCTGTCCCAGCCGTGGGCGACGTTGGCGGTCGTGCCGAGCAGGCTGAGCGTGCCGACCGCGGCGTCGGCCGGGGTGGCCGCGACGAACGCGGCCAGCGCGCACGCAGAGGTCACGACGGCCAGGGCACGGAGCGCAGAGGGCATCGTCGACCTCCGATATGAGACCTGATTCAGGTATTACTGTCTCTCGCACCCGGCATGATGTCAACGAGGAGGTCGCCGTGGACGGGCTGCACACTCTCGGGCGGTGGACACGTGACGCGGCCGGCCGCACCCCGGACCGGATCGCCATCGACGACTGTGTCAGCCGGTCAGCTACGGCGAGCTCGATGCCCGCGCGGAGCGGCTGGCCCGGGTGCTGCGCCGCTACCCGCCGGGCGCGCGGATCGCCACGCTGACCGGCAACAGCGCCGACCACGTCGTGCTGTTCTTCGCGTGTGCCAAGGCGCGGCTGGTGCTGGTGCCGCTGTCCTGGCGGCTGTCCGCCCGCGAGATCGCCGACCAACTCGCGCACGCGTCGGCCGCGTTGGTGCTCGCCGAGCCCGCGTACGCCGAACTGGCGCACGCGGCCGACTCCCTGGGGCCGAACGGGATCGAGTCGGGCCCGATGGCCGGCTCGCTCGAGCCCGTGCGGGACGACGATCCGCTGCTGATGCTCTACACGTCGGGCACGTCCGGCCGGCCGAAGGGCGTGGTGCTGAGCCACGCCAACTGTTTCTGGACCAACCTGAGCCTGTCGCGGGCGGTGCCGATGACCCCGGACGACGTGGTGCTGGCAGTGCTGCCGCAGTTCCACGTCGGCGGGTGGAACGTGCAGCCGCTGCTGGCCTGGTGGGTCGGCGCGACCGTGCTGCTGAACCGTGGATTTGATGCAGGCTACGTGCTACAGCAAATTTGCTGTAGCACAGTCACCACGATGATGGGCGTGCCGACGAACTACCTGTTCCTGGCCGAACACCCGGACTTCGCCGCCGCCGACCTGTCGAGCCTGCGCCGGGCCGTTGTCGGCGGCGCACCGATGCCACCGGCCCTGCTGCGCACCTGGCACGCCAGGGGCGTCGACCTGATCCAGGGTTACGGCCTGACCGAGGCCGCGCCGAACGTGCTGTGCCTGCCAAGCCGCATGGCCACCGAGAAGCTGGGCTTCGCCGGCCGGCCGTACCCGTACGTCGAGGTGGCGGTGGCGGACCCCGCCACCGGCCTGATCACGGCGGACTCCCCCGCCGACGGTGAACTGCTGGTGCGCGGCCCCAACGTGTTCGCCGGCTACTGGCAGGACCCGGACGCCACCGCGCACGCCCTGCGCGACGGCTGGCTGCACACCGGCGATCTCGTCCACCGGGACAAGGACGGCTACTACCGCGTCGAGGACCGGGTGGACGACATGTTCGTGTCCGGCGGCGAGAACGTGTTCCCGAGCGAGGTGGAGAACGTGCTGTACGGCCATCCCGCGGTCGCCGAGGTGGCCGTCGTCGCGCGGCCGGATCCGCGGTGGGGGCGGGTCGGCCGCGCGTTCGTGGTGCGCAGGCCGGACAGCGACGTCACCGAGGCGGAACTGCTCAACCGGTGCCGCGCCGAGCTTGCCGGTTACAAGGTCCCCAAGGAGATCCGGTTCGTCGACGCGCTGCCACACTCGGCGGTCGGCAAGCTGTTGCGCCGGAACCTGCGAGAGGAGTCGTGATGAACATCGACCTGACCGGTCGCCGCGCGCTGGTCACCGGCGGAGCAGGCGGCATCGGCGCGGCGTGCGCGCACGCGCTGGCCGACGTCGGCGCCCACGTGATCGTCGCCGACCGGAACTCCGACGGCGCGCGGTCGGTCGCGGCGGCCGTCGGCGGCGAGCCGTGGGTGGTCGACCTGACCGACACCGACGCGCTGGGTTCGCTCGAACTGGAGGTCGACCTCCTGGTCAACAACGCCGGCATCCAGCACGTCGCGCCGATCGAGAAGTTCCCGCCAGAGATGTTCCACCGGATCATGACGTTGATGGTGGAGGCGCCGTTCCTGCTGATCAGGGCCGCGCTGCCGCACATGTACCGGCAGGAGTACGGCCGGATCGTCAACATCAGCTCGGTACACGGCCTGCGGGCGTCGCCGTTCAAGTCGGCCTACACGGCGGCCAAGCACGGCCTGGAGGGGCTGTCCAAAGCGGTCGCGCTGGAGGGCGGTCCGCACGGCGTCACCAGCAACTGCGTCAGCCCCGGCTACGTGCGCACACCTCTGGTCGAGCGCCAGGTCGCGGACCTGGCCACGACGCACAGCATCCCGGCCGCGGACGTCGTGCCGCGGGTGATGCTGGTCAACAACGCGATCAAACAACTCATCGAGCCGCACGAGGTCGCCGACCTCGTGACCTGGCTGACCGGCCCGGCCGCCCGCATGGCGACCGGCAGCACGTTCACCATGGACGGCGGCTGGAGCGCGAGGTAGTCAGGCGGCCTCGGGCAGCGCGGTGCCGGCGTCGGTCGGGGCGATGTCCTCGAGGCGGCGCTGGTGGGTTTCCGGGGCGGAGAAGCCGAACAGGATCACCGCCAGCAGCAGTGGTACCGCGCCGATCAGTGCCGTGACGGCCAACGACGGCGTGTGTACCGCCGTGATGACCAGTGCCAGCACCAGGACGCCGCCCGCCTTCGTCATGCCGGCGGTGAGGCCTGTGCCGCGGGAACGTACCCGGGTCGGGTAGATCTCCGACGCGTACGCGGTGACCACGGCGACCACCGAGCTGATGCCCGACAGCGGGATCACCAGCAGCAGCGACAGCAGTGTTCGGTTGTGCACCAACGAATCGCCGAACACCGCGAACACACCGACGGCCAGCGCCGTCAGCGTGCACAGCAGGATGATCGTCCTGCGGCTGCTCCAGAAGCCGTACAGCAGCGCGACCACGGCGGTCAGGGGCAGGCCGAGCAGCGCCGAGTTGCGCAGCACGTAGTCGCTGGTCACGGCGGTCAGTCCGAGGTGCTGGAGGTTGGTCGGCACCCAGAACTGGAACCCGTACGTGAGCAGCCCGACCGCGACCGCCAGCAGGGTGATGGCCACCGTGGGGCCGGCGAACGGGCGGCGGAGCAGCAGCCGGTACGTCTGGCGGGCATCCTCCGCGGGGACCGGCTCCGGCACGATGGCGGCACCGTACTTCGTCATCACCGCCTCGGCCGCGTGGCGTTGGCCGGTGGCCAGCAGGTAGCGCGGTGACTCCGGGATCCACCGGTTGAGCCCGATCAGCAGCAACCCGGTCGGCAGGCCGATCAGCCACATGATGCGCCAGCTGAACTCCGGGGTCAGCGCGCCGGCCAGCCAGCTGGTGATCACGTACGCGCCTGCCACGTCGCCGCCGATCAGCACGATCAGCCAGCCGCGGTGGCGGGCCGGGATGGTCTCCGCGATCAGCGCGAACGCGATCGGCAGCATGCCGCCGGCACCGATGCCCATGGCGAAGCACATGGCGATGTTCCAGCTGAAGCCGGGCATCGCGCCGCAGATCGACGTGGCGACGAACAGGATGCCGGCGAACAGGATCGACGCGCGCCTGCCGATCCGGTCACCGACCCAACCCCACAGGAACGAGCCGATCACGGTGCCGGCGATGCCGGCCAGCGGCAGCCAGGTCACCGGGACGTGCCCGAGCGGGTTGACAGGAGACTTCAGGCCGTACTCCTTGGCGACACCCGGCGCCACGAAGGACAGCGTGGTCGGCTTCATCACGTCGATGGTGATCGCCAGCGCCATCGCGATCAGCAGCGCCACGTGCGGCCAGCGCAGCTTGGCGTCGTCCAGCGCGCGCACCCGGAGCTGGCTGACCTGCCGCCGGATCGCGGCCGAGCCGCGCGGCACCAGCCCGTAGAGCGACAGGATCAGCCCGGCCACGATCAGGGCCATGCCGGTGATCATCGGTGCGTCCGGCGTCATGCCGGCCATCTGGTAGCCCATGTCCCGAGCGCCCAGGTACATCGGCAGGTGCAGACCGACGCCGACGGCGCAGGCCACGACCCCGAGCCAGAAGGCGACCGGGTGCTGGAAATGGCGTAACCGGGTCGGCCGATCAGCTGCTACGCGTGCCACGTTCGAATCCTTTCCACACCGATGTCCGGCGGCGGTGCCACCTACCCGGCGGTGATCAGGGCAAACGGGCCGGACTCGCCAGGTAAGTCTTGACGAGCCCGGCCGCGAACAGTTCTTTCAATGTGCTCTGTGTGCGTTCAGCCGCCGAGTTCCTGTTCGGCCAGCCTGGTACCGGCCACGCGTGCCGCGACCTTGGCGAACGCGGTGTCCCGTGATGTCGACACGTCGTCGGCGAACGGCGCGAAGCCGCAGTCGTCGCACGTGCCCAACCGGTCGGGCGGCAGGTACTCGGCCGCCTCGAGCACCCGATCCCGAACCTCCTCCGCGGTCTCCACGCGTGGGTCGATCGGATCGGTCACGCCGACGAAGATCCGCTGGTCGTCGTGGGAGTTGTCACGGATGATCGCCAGCACTCGAGCCTTGTCGGCCTCGCTGGCGAGTTGGACGTAGAAGCGGCCGGCGTGCAGGTTGAACAGGTCCGGCAGCAACTCCGCGTAGTCGACGTCGAGGCTGTGCGCGGAATCCTGGTCGCCGCCCGGGCACGTGTGTACGCCGATCCGAGCGCGATCCGCCGCGGAGAATCTGTCCAGTACTGAATTATTTAGTTCAATGAACGATCGAAGAATGCCCTTGGACGGATCGAGCTTGATGGACAACCGTCCTTCGGTGAAGTCCAACTGAACCGAATCCGCACCGGCATCAAGGCACCGGCGGATGTCGGTCTCGCTCTGTTCGGCCAGATCGGCCAGGAACTGTTCCTGCGAATAGCCGGCAATGCCGTCCTGCGGATAGAGCAGGCTGAGCGCCGACGGCGCGATCACCGCCTGCTTGACCGGCCGGTTGGCCACCTTGAGTGCCTTGTCCAGATACGACACGGCGAACGTGCCGTACCGGAACGGGCCCGCGGTCAGCCTGGGCAGCTGCCGGGTGTGGCCGTCGGCGAACGGGATGACGACGCCGTCCGGTGCGAGCGCGAGCCCGTCGTCCGAGAGCGGGTAGGTGGCGAAACTGGGTTTTGCCTGTTCCCCGTCGGTCACCACGGGTGAGCCGACGGCCTCGAACCGTTCGATGGTCTCGGTGACGGCCTCGTCCTGCCACGCCTCCAGCGCGACCTGGTCCAGTGCCCCCGCGGCGTACTGGCTCATCGCCTTGAGCAGGTACTGCGGCCGTGGCATGCTGCCGATCGGCTCGGTGGGAATGGTCATCGCGGACGGTCCTCCAGGCGCTGGGTCACGGTCGTCAACTGATCGGAGGGGTCACAAGCAGGGCGAACGCAAGGCAGGGCGGAGCGATCGTGTCTGGCCGACACGCCAG
>CAVPCF010000053.1:0-19804 GCA_963702275.1 Candidatus Melainabacteria bacterium | reverse complement strand
TCATGCAGTCGGTCGGCCTGCCTACCCCGCCGACCCACTGATCGGCCCGCAACCTCAACCTGAAGGTAAGGGGCAACGGTTTCCCGGAGGGCAGCTCACGGGAAGGTCGGCAGGGTCGCGGTCAGCGGGTGAGTAATGACAGTCTTGCCGTTGACCACCTGGTAGGCGGGCGGCCGCGTCGTCCCGGTGAAGACGAGGGTCATTTGGGTGTACTTGCGCTCCGAGGGGTGACCCTTGACCGGGGCGCTTCCCCACAGGGTCACGAGCGCCGGGTAGGCGTGGAAGTGCCCGCCCGCGCAGGTGGGCGTGCAGTCGTTCAGGTAGTACGTGCCGTAGCCGCTGGCCAGGTGCGAGGTCCAGCTCGTCCAGTGCAGGCCCGTGAGCCCCGCGGCCCCGTCCCCGCAGGCGCGGTCGAGGAGCACGCAGCGACGCCGGCGACGACGGAGACCACGAGGACCGCCTCGACCGCGCGCGGCCACGCGCTTGCCGGGAGGAGCCAGGAAGCGACCGCGTGACCGAGACCATCACCCATGACGACCCTCCTCCTCGTCCAGCAGCGCCCGCAGCCGTGGACACACGACAACTGCAGCGACATCACGGTCGCTGTCAAGGTTGTCCCGGGGCGCGACGAGTGGCGGTAGGCTGGGCGTCCTTTCCGGAGGCCCCATGAGCCAGCAGTCACGCGCGATCGCGATGTTCACCGTCGGCTCGTCGAACAGCGTCACCTCGGCGCGGGCGGCGAGCCCGATCGTGATCCCGAGGGCCGACCGCTGCCCGCGCGACAGACTCTTGATCGCCTTGCCGGGTCGCAGGCGAAAGTCCTCCAGCAGCGAGGACGCCCGGCTCGTGTCCCAGTTCGGATAGCAGAAGGACGCGGCGCGGAGCGCGTGGCGCACCTTGAAGTCCGGGTACGCCTGGTCCTCGCGGACGAGCACCAGGCGGCGCCTGCTCCGGCTCGCTGGCGATCAGCCGTTGCAGCACGGCGTGGCCGCGCAGGTAGTTGAGGGTGAACGTGATGGCCTGCTCCAGGGCGTCGGCCAGCGCCGCGTCCCAGACCACCACCTTGTCCAGCTCGTTCAGGAATCGGGTGACCTCGGCCTCGGCGACCGCCCGGACCAGGCCGTTCTTGTCTCCGAACACTCGGTAGGCGGTCGCTCTGGACACGCCGGCCCGGTCGGCGACGTCGGTCAGCGAGGTCTTGCGGACGCCAAAACTGAGGAAACAGTCCAGCGCGGCCCTGATCAGCCGCGGGTCAGGTTCTGTGGACACCGCGCTCACCCGCACAGTTTCTCACCGAAACCAAACGTCGACTGACGCATGGGGTCTTTCGTGGTTCAGCGCGCCCCTCGTTACGCCCTGAGCGCAACCGGCGGCGTGCTGTGCGCCCGCAGCGAACCTGCCTTGCCGGATGATCGAATCGCTGGTGGAGTCGACTCATGACAGAACAACGAAGGGCCCTGGTCATGCACCTGGCCAGCAGCGGCGAACCCCTGCTTGTCGTGATTCCCACCGAGTCGGCGAGCGAACTGGCCGACCGGCTGCCGGCGATGATCCGCAACGGGGACATCGAGTCCATCGCGGCGGCCAACGGCTCGTCGATCGTGGTGAACTTCGCGCACGTGCTTGCCGCGCACGTCGACACGGCGCCCGGTCTCGGCAAGCTCTACGGCAGCGTGCCGCGGGAGCACTGAGGGGTCAGTCGCGGAACACGACCGTGCGCAGCAGCACGAAGTTGATCACGGTCGCGGTGCCCTGCGCGATGACCCACGCGATCGGGATCTGCCACCGATGGCCGGCGAGCACGTGCAGGAACAGCGCGTTCACGCCGACGTTGACGAAGAACGTGGCGCCGTAGAGCACCGCGAACCGGATCGCCGGCGCCGCGCCGCCCGCCGAGCCGAACGTCCACCGCCGGTTGAGCAGGTACGCGGTGACCGTGCCGCAGATGAAGCTGATGGCCTTCGCGACATCGGCCCACAACCCGAAGTGCAGCAGCAGTTGGTAGATCCCGAAGTCGACACCGGCCGACAGGATGCCGAACCCGACGAACCGCACGGCCTGGTCGACCACGCCCCGCCGAGCAGGTGGGGCCGAAACCTGGCTCGATGCCACCATGCCACGTCCTTACGGTCCGACGACGGTCCACGAGCATCGTAGGGGAGGGCACCGGATAGCATCGATCCGGTGGAGCGCGGACACGGTCGATCACGACTGCTCAACGGCTGGGGCCGAACCGCACCGACGGCGGCCACCGTCATCACGGCGACGACCAAGGACGACGTGGTCGGCGCGATCCGGTCGGCAGGCGAGCGCGGCGTGGTGGCCAGGGGCCTCGGCCGGTCCTACGGCGACCCTGCGCAGAACTCCGGTGGCCTCGTCATCGACATGACCGGCATGGACCGGATCCACGAGGTGGACGTCGCCGCGGCCACGGTCACCGCGGGCGCCGGGGTCAGCCTGGACACCCTGATGCGCCGGCTGCTCCCAGACGGGTTGTGGCTGCCGGTACTGCCCGGCACCCGCCAGGTCACCGTCGGCGGCGCGATCGGGTCCGACGTGCACGGCAAGGCGCACCACGTGGCCGGCAGCTTCGGCAACCACGTGCTGAGCATGGAGCTGGCCACCGCCGACGGCGAGGTGCGCACCCTCACCCCCGACGGCGATCAGGCCGAGCTGTTCTGGGCCACGGTCGGCGGCATGGGCCTCACCGGGGTGGTCCTGCGCGCCACACTGCACCTGGACCGGGTCCAGAGCGCGTACTTCGTGGTGGACACCGACCAGGTGAACAACCTGGACGACCTGATGGCCCGCCAGTCCGTCGGCGACGAGAACTACGTGGAGTCGGTGTCCTGGTTCGACGCGGTGACCACCGGCCCGCACCTGGGCCGCGGCATCCTCACCAGGGCGAACCACGCGCGGGTCGACGACCTGCCGCCCAAGCTCCGCCAGACGCCGCTGAAGTTCGACGCGCCCCAGCTGCTGACCGTGCCGGACGTGTTCCCGCCGGGCATGCTCAACCGCGTCACCGCGCGCGTCTTCAGCGAGCTGTGGTACCGGAAGTCGCCAACGAAGGCGGGTGCGGTGCAGAACATCACCCAGTTCCTGCACCCGCTGGACATCGTCGGCGAGTGGAACCGGGCGTACGGCCCGCGCGGCTTCCTGCAGTACCAGTTCGTGGTGCCCTTCGGTGCCGAGGACACGATCCGGCAGGCCGTGCACCTGATCGCGCACTCGGGCCACGTGTCGGCGCTGAACGTGCTGAAGCGGTTCGGTGCCGGCAACCGAGCGCCCATGTCCTTCCCGATGCCCGGCTGGACCCTGTGTGTCGACTTCCCGGTGCGCGCAGGCCTGCACGAGCTGTGCGCCCGGCTGGACGACCTGGTGCTCGACGCGGGCGGCCGGCTGTACCTGGCCAAGGAGTCCCGCACCACCGCGGATGCCCTGCAGCGCATGTATCCCCGTATCGACGAGTGGCGCAAGGTGCGGGCCACCGTCGACCCGACCGGAATGTTCCGCTCCGACATGTCCAGAAGGCTGGCCCTGTGATCGACGCCGTTGGCAATCCCCAGTCCCTGCTGCTGCTGGGCGGCAGTTCCGAGATCGGCATCGCGGTGGCCGCGAAGTTCGCCGCGGTCCGCCCGTTGCGCGTGGTACTGGCCGGCCGGCCGGGCGCCCGACTGGACGCGGCCGCGGATCGGTTGCGCACCAACGGATGCACGGTCAGCGTGCTGCCGTTCGACGCGCGGCAGCCCGACACGCACGTCGAGGTGGTGGAGAAGGCGTTCGCGGACGGAGACATCGACGTGACGGTGGTCGCGTTCGGTGTGCTCGGTGATCAGGAGGCTGCCTGGACTTCCGTTGCTGTGGCCAGGGAACTGGCCGAGGTGAACTACGTCGGCGCGGTGACTGTTGGTGTGGCGTTGGCGGAACGGTTGCGGCGTCAGGGTCATGGGTCGTTGGTCGCACTGTCCACTGTGGCTGCGGAGCGGCCTCGTCGGTCCAACTTCGTCTACGGGTCCACGAAAGCCGGTTTGGACAGTTTCTATACCGGGTTGACCGAGGCGTTGCGGCCGTCCGGTGTCCGGGTCAGTGTGGTGCGGCCTGGGTTTGTGCATACTCGGATGACTGAGGGGATGAAGGCGGCGCCGCTTTCGCAGACTGCTGAGCAGGTGGCGGATGTGGTGGTGGACACGGTTCGTCGGCGGCGGGAACAGGCGTGGGCGCCTGCGCAGCTGCGGTGGGTTATGGCGGTGTTGCGGCATTTGCCTCGTGTGGTGTTCCGTCGGTTGCCGGTTTGATTGCTGTCCCTTGTTTGGCTGGTTCGCGCGCTTTGGGCTTCTGCATCACCCCGATACTCTATTGTGGTGACGGTTGTTGGGGGTTTGTCAAGGCGGGAAAGAGTACCTTGACAAACCCCCAACAACCGCTTTAAAGAGGGCCCGTATCGGGGTGATGCAGAAGGACTGGGCAAACAGCGGAATGCCGCGTGTTTAGGCCGGTCCCAGGAAGGCGAAAGAGGCGCCTCGGTTGGGAGCCTGCTCTTGTTCGTCCGGCGGGTCGCGTGTAGTCGCTCCACCGAACAGGACTCGCCGGACGAACGGAAGTAGACCTTAACCGAGGCGTCGGTGACCACAACGAAACGCGACCCGCCGGACGAACAGGAGCGCTCCCAACCGAGGCGCCTCTTTCGGTTCTGCGGGACTTCGAAACGCCTCGTGGCATAGCCTGTATGACCATTTCTTCCTGCTTTTCCCCGATCCCAAGCCGCACTTCGGTTTTTGGTGTTTTGTCAAGGTACTCTTTCCCGCCTTGACAAAACACCAAAAACCGGAATCCACAATCAGGGATCGGGGAAAAGCAGGCCGTGGCAAAGCCTAAGCGCGCAGTCACAGCACAGAGTGCGGATACGTCGGCTTCGGATCGAACTTGACGCCCTCGACGACCTTGCGGGCCAACTCGATCCGCAGCCCCCACGGCACACGCCCGGCACGAGTGCCCTGCACCAGACGCCCGAGGAACTTCAGAAACGCGCCGACACCCTGGTGATGCAGCCGGAAAGACGCCTCGTTACGGACGCCGTAACGGAACTTCCACATGTTCGCCGGAGTCACGTCGGCGAAGTTCACCCCACGGTTGACGCCCATGTCATGCACCACAACGCTGTTCAGCACCTGGACGCCGGGCCCGTCCTTCGTGATCCGCAGCGTGTACTCCTGGTCGTCGAACCAGATGAAGTACTCCTTGAGCGGCAGCCCGTGCCGGGTCAGCACGCGTCGCGGGATCAGGACCGACACGAACGAGCAGTGCGTGACCAGTACGCTCTCCTGGCCGCGGGCCAGCAGCCGGCCCCAGTCCCAGGTGGTGCCGGGGTTGTTCATCTCGCAGATCTCGCCGTCGATGAACTTCACCACCGAGCATGCGTACGGCAGGGTCATGCCCATCGACTCCTCGGCCTTGGCGAGGCCGACCCGCAGTTCCTCCAGCGCGTCCGGGTTCGGGTAGCAGTCGTCGTCCATGATCCAGACGAAGTCGGCGCCCAGCTCGTAGCCCTTGGCCATGCCGGCGGCGAAACCGCCTGCGCCGCCGATGTTCTCCGGCAGTGTCAGTACCACAACTCGGTCTTGGTCGGCGTGGCGTGCGAGCACCTTCTCCGTGCCGTCCGTGGACGCGTTGTCCACCACGATGATCCACTCCGGCGCCTGGGTCTGGGCCAGCAGGTGATCGAGCACAGTGGCTAGCTTGTCCTTGCGGTTGTACGTGACGACGACGGCGGCGACAGTGCTCAACGGAGCCATCCTTGGTAGAGCTCGCGAATCCACGAGCGGGCATCGGGCAGTTTGGCGAACGCGGCTGCCTTGACGATCTGCTCGTCCAGCCACTTCTTGCGCTGGTCGGGTGAGGTCATCATGGTCGCGATGCTCGTCGCGGCCGCGTGCAGGAACGGATACGGGTGCCGGGGGCACAGCAGGTCCGACGCGACCAGCGACGCCTGCGAGCCGACATCCGTGGACACCACGGGCACACCCGCCGCGGTGGCCTCGAACGACGTCAACGTGAGGCCCTCGTTGTCCGACGAGATGACCAGCACGTCCGCCTCGGACAGCGTTCTGGCCACCGGGACGTCCGGGCCGCGCACCTGGAGATCGTCACCGAGCCGGTACCGGGCCCGCAGGCTCTGCACCTCGTTGCCCAGCTCGCCGTCGCCGTGCATGACGAAACGGACCTGGCCCGGCGCGTGCTTGCGCAGCCGGGCCGCGAGCTGCAGGAACAGGTAGGGCCGCTTCTGCTGGGTGAACCGGCCGACGAAGACCACGGTGAACGGGTCGTCCGCGGCCCTGGTGCGGTTCACCGACGCGATGTCGGTGCCGGTCAGGTTCGCCAGGGTGGCCAGCTTGATCTTGCTCGGCGGCAGGCCCTGCTGGCCGAGCAGGTAGTCCCGCAGGGCGGGTGAGATCACGTGGTGCACGTCGATCATGTTCGACAGCCGGGCGGCGATGTCCACGAAACCGCCTGTGCGCCATTCCAGGATGTGCAGCGAGTCGACGACCGGGATGTCCGGCCGCTGCGCCTTGAGCCACGGCAGCCGCTGGTACAGCCAGGTGTTGTGGTGGATGTGGATGCCGCGGACGTCGAAGTTCGTCAGCACGCCGGACAGGAACGCCGAGTCGGCGGCCGGGTCCAGCGGCAGCGTCAACGGCACGATCACCGCGCCGTCCAGTTCCGGCCGGGTGATCCACGGGTGCGCGGAGGGCCGGTCGGTGACGACGATCGGCGTCAGCCCGGCCTGGGCGGCCAGCCGGACGGTGTCCAGCGCCCAGCGCTCCGCACCGCCGAGTTCCAGCCAGTGCAGGCCGAACAGGACGGCGGGCGGGTTGTCCCTCTTCCGCGTCCCGGCGCCCCGGTCCAGTGGGATCGACGGCATCCGTTGCGGCGAGCCGCTGCGCAACTGCCGTTCCAACAGGTCGGTCCGGTACTGGCGGAGCGCGTCGAACGGGATCGGGGCCACGAAGCGGACCGTGCGCCGGGCCTGGCTCTGCAGGGTCCGCTGCTTGCCGTAGAGGTGCTCGTACTCGGGTTCGCCGCCGACGTCGACCACGATGTCGGCGAGGCCCGCGGTCGGCGGCGTGTCGGCGGGCGGGTGCGCCGTCGAGCGCAGCAGCACGGAGCCGAGTACCTCACGGTCGTCCGGCCACTCGATCCGGTGGACCTTCCGGTCGGTCAGCGCGAGCGGCGCGCCGGACGGGCCGCGCAGCACCGTCAGCCGGAACGTCTGCCCTGGCCGGGCCAGGGCATGGAAGGTGGCGGCACCGATAACCAGCCTGCGCTCCCGCTCGTCGAGCGGGCCCGCGTCGCCGTCCAGGCTGATACCGGCCTCGTCGAGCAGCTCGAACATGGCAACGGGGCGCTGGTTCGCAGTCTTGTCGTCCACGTCTCTCAGCTGGGGTCGGTGGATGCTCACCGTGCGGCGAGCCGGACAGCGGGGATTTTACCCGGTTGCCGTCGGCGCCTTTGCGCGGCAACGGCGTCAGTAGAACGCGAGGCCCAGGGTGACCACCCAGCACAGGCCCAGGATCTGGAGGACACGGTCGTGCAGGACGATCTCCTCCGGTTCGCCTGCGTTGCCACCGTCCACATCGACCGCGTAGCGCAGCAGCGCTATCACGAACGGAACGATGGAGATCTCCGCCCACACCGACCTGAACTGCTCGTTGAGCTGGAAGGCCCACTGGCCGTAGGTCGCGATCACCACGGCGACCGACGTGGCCCAGACGAACCGCAGATAACTGCCGGAATACTTGCGCAGCGACGCCCGGATCTCGGCGCCGGTCCGCTCGAACAGCTGTACCTCGGCGTACCGCTTGCCCGACACCATGAACAGCGAACCGAACGCGGTGGTCAACAGGAACCACTGGGACAGCGGCAGGTTCGCCGCGACGCCACCGGCGATGGCGCGCAACAGGAATCCGGACGCCACGATGCACAGGTCGATGACCGGCTCGTGCTTCAGGCCGAAGCAGTAACCCAGCTGCACAGCCTCGTACACGCCGATCACCACTGCCAACTGCCAGTCCTGGGTGAACGACAGGCCCACCGCGCCCAGCAGCAGCACCGCGCCGACGGCGATGGCCACCGGCACCGGCACGATGCCGGCCGCGATCGGCCGGTTGCGCTTGGTGGGATGCGCGCGGTCGGCCGCCACGTCCTTGGCGTCGTTGATCAGATAGATGCCCGACGCCGCGAGGCAGAACACGACGAACGCGACCAACACGGCACGCAGCACATAGGGGTGCGAGATCTGGCCCGCCGCGAACGGCGCCGCGAGCACGACCACGTTCTTGACCCACTGGCGCGGCCGCATGGTGCGCACCACCCCGGCGGCGACCCGACCCGCGCTGCTCGGCCGTGCGGCAACGTCGGTCATGACGCACCTGCCCGGGAGCCGCGCCGCAGCCACCGCAACACGCCGCCACCGACGACGGCACCCAGCACCGAGCCGGCCAGCACATCACTCGGGTAGTGCACGCCCAGCACCACCCTGGAGAGCAACATCGGCGGGACCACCCCCGCTGCGGCCCGCCGGCCGGTGAGGCCGCCGTAGAGCACCGCGGCCGCCGTGGTCGATGCCGCGTGCGATGACGGGAAGCTCAGCCTGCTCGGCGTGCCGACCAGCACCCGGACCTCCGGATCGTCCGGCCTCGGCCTGCGGACGACGCGCTTGACCGCGATGGACGCGGCGTGCGCGGCCACGACTCCAGCGGACGCGGCCAGCCAGTCCCGCCGCCGGTTGCGGTCAAGGGCCGCGCCGAGCAGCCCGAGCGCGAACCAGCCGGCACTGTGCTCACCGAAGAACGACAACGCCCGTGCCGCGCCGACCGCCCGACGACCACCTAACACGGACTGCACACCGCGCAGCGCGGCGATCTCGCGGCGGACCAGCGTCTCAGGCTCTTGAGGGCTCATTCGTCGAATGACCCGTCAAGCGGACGACCCTCGGTGAGATGAGGTGCGATCTTGTTGTCGAACGCGGACAACGCCGATCCGATGGCCATGTGCATGTCCAGGTACTTGTAGGTGCCAAGCCGCCCGCCGAACAGGACTCCGTGGTCGCGGGCCTCGCGTTTGGCCAGTTCCCGGTACTTCTCCAGCTTCGACCGGTCGTCCGCGGTGTTGATCGGGTAGTACGGCTCGTCACCGGACTCCGCGAACCGCGAGTACTCCCGCACCACCACGGTCCTGTCGGTCGGGTAGTCCCGTTCCGGGTGGAAGTGCCGGAACTCGAGGATGCGGGTGTAGCGGACGTCCTCGTCGGCGTAGTTCATCACCGGCGTGCCCTGGAAGTCGCCGACCGGCAGGACCTCGCGCTCGAAGTCCAGCGTGCGCCAGCCCAGTTCGCCCTCCGAGTAGTCGAAGTAGCGGTCGAGCGGACCGGTGTAGACGATCGGGGTGCCGGCCGGGAGCTGGCCCTTCACGTCGAAGAAGTCGACGTCGAGGCGTACCTCGATGTTCGGGTGGTCGGCCATCCGGTTGAGCCAGGCCGTGTATCCGTCGACCGGCAGGCCCTCGTAGGTGTCGTTGAAGTAGCGGTTGTTGAAGTTGTAGCGCACCGGCAGCCGGGTCACGGTCGCGCCGGGCAGTTCCTTGGGGTCGGTCTGCCACTGCTTGGCCGTGTAGCCGCGGAAGAAGGCCTCGTACAACGGGCGGCCGATCAGCGAGATGGCCTTGTCCTCGAAGTTGCTGGCGGTCGTGCCGTCGATCTCGGCGGCCTGCTCGGCGACCAGCGCCCGCGCCTGGTCCGGCGTCAGGTACTCGCCGAAGAACTCGCAGATCGTGGCCAGGTTGACCGGCATCGGATAGACGCGGCCCTGGTAGATGGTGAACACCCGGTGCTGGTAGCCGGTGAAGTCGGTGAACTGGTTCACGTAGTCCCACACCCGCTTGTTCGAGGTGTGGAACAGGTGCGCACCGTAACGGTGCACCTCGATACCGGTCTCCTGCTCGGCTTCGGAATAGGCGTTGCCGCCGAGATGCGCGCGCCGTTCCAGCACGAGCACCCTCTTGTCCAGCTGGGTCGCCACCCGTTCCGCGACGGTCAAACCGAAGAAGCCGGATCCGACGATAACCAGGTCATAACCCGCGAAGCTCACGGCAACGCAGCTTACCTACCCACCGACCAAGCCCGACACGCGCTACCTCGGTACGGACGGTGACACTCGGGAGGTCAGCGGCGGTCGGCGTGACGCCCGACGATATCCGGACCGTGCTCGGCTACAGTCCACCTCATGCTCGACGAGTCAGGCGCGGAGACCCCCGAAGCGCCCGGACCGCTCGCCGGTGCCACGTCGTCACGCTCCGGAGCCCGTGTCGTCCGCTCGACTCATGTGGGCCAACACGTCGGAAAGGCATTGCTGGGATGACCTACGTCGTCGGCTTGTTCGCGATCCTCGTGGTGCTGATGTTCGTGCCCGGCCTCGTGGTGGGCGTGGCGGGCGGACTGCGCGGCTGGCTGCTGGTGGGCGTCGCGCCGGTGCTGACCTACGGCGTGGTCGCGCTCGGCGGGCCCGTGGTGCCCTCGATCCTCGGCCGGTGGTCGCCGGGGGCGTTCGCGCTCACCACGCTCGTGCTGGCGGTGGTCGTGTTCGGTGTCCGGCTGGTGAGTCGCCGCTGGACCGGCACGCTCCGCGTCTCCGACGGTGGCCTGCCCCGGTGGCAGCCATGGCAGCACGCGGGCACGGCCGGTGTGGTGCTGGTGACGGCGGCCATCGGCATCACCGTGATCAGCAGGGCGAGCGGCGGTTTCACCCGCGTGCACCAGTTCTGGGACGCGGTCTTCCACGCCAACGCGGTGCGGTTCATCGCGGACACCGGCCAGTCCGCGCCCGCCGCGCTGCGTGTCATCAACGACCCGAACAACGCGAAGTTCTACTACCCCAACGCATTCCACGTGCTGATGGCGACCGCGCACCAGCTGCTGGGCGGCTCGATCAGCACCCTGCTCAACGTGCAGGCCGGACTGGTGGCCGGGATCTTCGCGCTGGGCCTGGTGACCTTCATCCGGGTCATGGGTGGTCGGCCGTTGCTGGCCGTCGCCGTCGGTTTCGCGGCCGCCGCGTTCTCCTCGTTCCCCTACGACATGGCCTTCTTCGGCCCGCTCTGGCCGTTCGCGACCGGCATCGCGCTCCTCCCGGCGTTCATGGCGCTGTTCGTCCAGATGATGAAGGTGCGGCATCCGGCGCTCGTGCCGTTGGCGGTGCTCGGCATCTCCGGCCTGGTGCTGCTGCACAGCAGTATCGCGGTGACCGCGGCCATCTTCGCGGCGTGCTACCTGGTGCAACGCTGGTTCGTCGCACGTCGGATACCGCTGCGGGACCTGGTCGTGCTCGGCACGTTCACCGTGCTGGCCGCGATCTATGCGCTGCCACAGTTGCTGGCCGCGGTGGGCGCCGCCGGTCTGGGCAGCTACACCCACCCGTTCTACGCGAACCCGGCGGACGCCCTCGGCGAGCTGGTGTTCCTGTCCCACGAGTCCAGCACGCCCCAGGCCTTCCTTGTCGCGGCGATGCTGCTGGGACTGGTGCGGCTGCGGCAACTGGGCAACGTGGGGTGGTGGCTGGCGGGTGGTGTGGTCTTCGCCGCGCTCTTCGTGGTCTCCACGTCGTTCAAGGGACCGATCTACCAGACGCTGACCGGCATGTGGTGGGACGACAAGTGGCGCTTTGCCGCGCTGGTGGTGCCGGCGATGGTGGTGCTCGCCGGGCACGGCCTCGTGGTCGGCCGCGACCTGCTGTTCAAATTGGGCCGCACGGTGCCGGACGCGGTCTCGCCGAGGGCGCGGGTGGCCGTGGCCGCCGTGGTGCTGCTACTGCTGGCCGGGCTGACCCACGGCATGTACGAGGGCCGCAACGTGGTGCGGGTGGCCAACGCCTATCACGACGGCCCCACCGTGTCGCACCAGGACCTACAGGCGATGAGCCAGCTGGCGAAGCTCGTGCGCTCCGGCGACCTGGTGATGAACGACCCCGGTGACGGCTCGGGCTGGATGTGGGCGCTGGACGAGGTGCAGCCGGTGTTCGGGGCGTCGCTCAACGCCGCACCGGACCCGGCGTCCGCCGGCGCCGACCGCCGGCGCGCTGTACCTGCGGTTCAACCAACTGGACAAGAACCAGCAGATCCAGGCGGACGTCAAGCGCCTGAAGATCACTTACGTGTACCTGGGTACCGGCTACGTCGCGCCCGATGTGCAGCGGGCTCCCGGTCTGACCGGGCTGAACCACGTGCAGTCCCTGGTGCTGGTGTACTCGGACGCCGATGCGCAGATCTACCGGGTGAGTCTCGGTGTGCGGCTGACCGCGGGCAGCAACTGACCCCGTCGCGGGCTGCCGCCCTCAGGTGAGCCCTGGCTGGTCGGCGAGCGTGGACGGCGGATCGAGCCGACTTGACCGGAGCACACCGCGCAACGACAGCGTCATGCCGATGACGACGAGCGCGGGACCGATCAGCTGGCCCAGCACCGCCGCGCGCAGCGGATCCCCCGGCAGCGCCAGCATGCCCAGCAGGACGGCCGTACCGACCAGCCAGGAGAGGCTGATGCCGCGGTGCATGCCGAGCGCCACCAGCGCCGGTTGCAACACCTGGGCAACCATCAGCAGGACCGTGCTCACGCCGAGCAGGCCGAGCAACACGCCGGACAGGTGCGTCTTGGCCCCGAACAACACCTGGACCGCCCACGGGCCGACGGTCGCGGACGCCAGCACCCCCAGGCCGCCGACCACGGCCACGGCGACCATGATCTTCCTGATCCCCCGGCGGACCTTGTCGAACTCCCCCCGCGCCGCCGCCGCGGTCAGGCTCGGCAACAGCATCGCCTGTACCGGGGACAGCACGAACAACGGAATCCGGACCAGCACGAACGCCGACGCGAACGCCGACGCGGTCACGGCATCGTCGGTGAGCCTGGACGTGACGACGATCGGCGCGACGTTGGCCGCCACCTGCATGAGCACCGTCGCGGTCAGCAACAGCAGCAGGCCACGCCCCATGGCCGAGTCGGGCACGCCACGAGCCGGGACCGGCACCATGTCCGGCGTCGTCGGCCTGCCACGGAGCCAGCGCAGGCCGGCCACGGCGCCGACCACGGTGGCCAGGCCGTAGAACAGCCCGTAGTAGCCGACCACCAGCGTCCCGGTCAGCGCGAGCACGCCGGTCAGCACCAGCCGGCCGATGCCCTCGCCGCCCAGCGTCGCGGCGTATCCGGTGAACCGCCGCATGCCGCCCAGCACGCCACGGACCAGGTAGACGCCCGCCGCGGCGACGGCGGCCAGAAGTACGTCGACGAACAGGTACCAGTGTCCGGTCAGCGCCCGTGGCACCAGCACCGGTGCCAGGCCACCGAGCACGAGGACCACCGCGACGACCAGGGTGAGATTGAGCCGTGTCGCCGACCGGAACACCCGGCCCAGCGGCTGCCCCATGGCGATGGCCCTGCTGGTGGCCCGGCTCGTCTCCTGTTCCAGCGCCACGAAGAGGCCAGGACCGACGATGTTGACCAGCAGGTAGAACGAGGCCATCGCGGCCGCGTCGTGCGGCGGCAACGTGTGCCCGGCGACGGCCAGGAAGACGTAGCCCGCGGCGCCGACCAGCGCGAGGCCGCCGCCCATCAGGACGGCGGAGCCGAATCGCGCGCGCACCTCGGCCGTAGCTACCACCCGCTTACCGTAGAGAACGCCCCGCGCCACGCCGCAGCCCCCCGTCCCGGCAAGTACGCTCGGCTGACATCGATTCGGTCGAGTTGGGAGCCTCGGTGCGGCATGTCGTGGTGGTCGGCGGGGGCATCGTCGGGCTCGCGGTGGCGTGCGAACTGGCCGGTCGCGGGTGGATGGTCACGGTCTGCGAGAAGGAGGCCGACTGGGCGGTCCACCAGACCGGGCACAACAGCAACGTCGTGCACGCCGGGTTGTACTACCGGCCGGGTTCACTGAAGGCCAGCACGTCCGTTGCCGGCAATCTCTCGATGGTCGCGTTCGCGCGCGAGCACGGCGTCCCGGTCGACGTCTGCGGCAAGCTCGTGGTGGCGACCTCGGCGGACGAGCGGCCGAGGCTGTCCGCCCTTGCGGCGCGGGCGGAGGCGAACGGCGTACCGGCGAAGCTGATCACCCCGGACGAGGCACGCGAGTACGAGCCGCACGTGGCGTGCGTCGCGGCGCTGCGGGTGGAGAGCACCGCGATCATCGACTTCCCCGCGGTGTGCCGGGCGCTGGTCGGCCTGCTCACCGATGCCGACCTGCGCCTACGCACCCCCGTGCTGGCGATTCGCCCGCGTGCCGGCGGCGGTGTCGAAGTGGCCACATCGGACGGTGTGCTGCGGGCCGACGCGCTGGTCAACTGCGCGGGCCTGCACTCCGACCGGATCGCCCGGCTGGCCGGGCTGCGGCCGTCGGCGACCATCGTGCCGTTCCGCGGCGAGTACCATGAACTGCGCCCGGCAGCGCGGAACCTGGTGCGGGGCTTGATCTATCCGGTGCCGGACCCGTCGCTGCCGTTCCTCGGCGTGCACCTGACCCGGATGCTGGACGGCACTGTCCACGCCGGACCGAACGCGGTGCTCGCGCTGGCCCGCGAGGGCTACCGGTGGACCGACGTGGCGGTCCGGGATGTCGCCGAGGTGCTGCGCTTCCCCGGCACGTGGCGGCTGGCACGGAAGTACTCCCGCACCGGTCTGGACGAGGTGCGCCGGTCGTTCTCGCGCCGTCGGTTCGCTGCCGACCTGGCCAGGCTGGTGCCGGCCATCACCGCGGCGGACATCGTGCCGGCCGGGGCGGGCGTGCGCGCGCAGGCGATGCGACCGGACGGGTCGCTGGTGGACGACTTTCTCATCGAGAGCGCGCCCGGCCAGGTGCACGTGCTCAACGCGCCGTCACCGGCCGCGACCAGCTCGCTGGAGATCGCCCGTTATGTCGCCGACCGGGTCGCCGCCGTCGTGTAGGTAACGAATCGGACACGTGGGCAACCGGGGACCGGTGCCACACGCCCTCATGAGTATCCGGAGCGGGGTTCCGGGGATGTTCGGGGGAGAAGTTCGATGCGCCGTATTTATTCGGCCGTACTGTTGCTCTGCCTTGGTACGGCTCCCGTTCTGATGTCGACACCGGCATTCGCCGCGGATTCCGGTGGGTCGATCTGTGGCACGTTCTGGCAGGACGTCAACGGTGACGGCATTCGCCAGGCGGCCGAGCCACCGATGGCGGGCGTGGGTCTGGACATCGGCCACGGGACCGGCACCACGACCGACAGCGCGGGCCACTACTGCTTCACAGGCCTGTCGAAGGGCACGTACACGTTGCAGGCCAACGATCTCGCCTTACTCGGCGGCTTCGGCTGGACCCTGCCCAACCACGACTCGAAGGTCGACTGGCCCAATGGCACGTCCGGCCCGATCACCGTCGCAGGCCCGGCAAGCCACATCGAGAACGTCGATGTCGGCTACCAGAAGTCGACCGACGACCTGCGGCCGGTGCAACTGCTCATCGACATCAACGGCGAGACGAAGTACGCCAGCGACCAGACCTGGGCGACCACGCCGTTCCACCTCGGCGACACGTTCACGGTCTACGGCTCGGTCGGCATCTACGGCAACCTGCCCGATCAGCTCGGCGCCACGCTGACCGTGCCCGACGGGCTGACCGTGCTGGACACCGCGGGCGGCATGCCGTCGTCGGTCACCGGGCCGCACCAGGTGTCCGGCCGGTTCGCGGCGCGACGGTTCCCCGGTGACATCGAGTTCCTCGGCGCGGTGGTGCGCGTGGCCAAGCCGTTCCAGGCCGGTCAGCTCAAGATCCAGGTGGCGCCCGGGAGCTTCGACGCCAACCAGAACAACGACACGCTGACCGAACCGCTCAGCGCCATCGCCGTGCCACCGCCGCACACGTCGACGACCAAGCCCGCGCCGCCGACGACGACCCACCCGGTTGCCGCGGTACCGACGACAATCGTCACCTACGCCACCGGCGGCCCGACCGTGGCACAGGTGGTCCTCAAGAAGCCACTGCCCTATACCGGCGCGGCGCCGATCGTGCTGGTCGTGGGCGGGCTCGCGCTGATCATGGCCGGCCTTGGCGCCTTCGTCCTGATCCGCCGCAGAAACCGCACCTCACCAATCAAGTAGTCACGCAATTCAAGGGGGAGAAACGCAATGCGTCGAATTGTTTCCGCCGCGCTGCTGCTGTGCCTCGGCACGGCACCGGTCCTGCTGTCCACGCCGGCATTCGCCGACACCACCGGCGGCATGATCTGCGGCAGCACCTGGCAGGACCTGAACGGGGACGGCATCCGCCAGGCGAACGAACCGGCAATGCCGAACGTGGGGCTCAGCATCGGATCGGGTCCGTTCATCAACACGGTCTCGGACAGCAACGGGAACTACTGCTTCACCGATGTCGCCGCCGGCAGCTACCAGGTGCAGGCCAACGACCTCGCCTTCCTCGGTGGATTCGGCTACACCAAGCCCGGCCCCGACTCGCGGTTCGACTGGACAACGGGACAGTCCGTGCCGGTCACCATCACCGCGCGACAGGACGGCTCGTTCACCCATGTCGACCACCTCGATGTCGGCTACCTCAAGGCAGCCGACGATGAGCACGTCGTCCGCATCGCGGTCAACAAGCACGGGAAGCTCCACGTGGGCGACACGTTCGAGATCCGCGGCTACGTCGGCCTGAAGGGAAACGTGCCAGAGCAGCTCGGCGCGAGCCTGACCGTGCCGGCCGGGTTGACCATCCTGAACACGACCGGCGACATGTCGACGTTCGTCCAAGGAAACGTCGCGGGGGGCATCGCCACGACGCGGAACCTGCCCGGTGCCGTCGACTTCGTCGGTGTCCAGGTGCGCGTGGACCAGCCGTTCGACAACGGCACGATCCAGCTCCAGACATCGGGTGGTCTCTACCCGGACATCAACCCGAACGACAACACGCTGACCCGCCACCTCAGCGCACGGGCGTGAGCACCTCACGGCCACCGAGATAGGGACGAAGGGCCACCGGCACGCGGACGGAACCGTCCGCGAGCTGGTGGTTCTCCAGTATCGCCGCGATCCACCTGGTGGTCGCGAGGGTGCCGTTCAGCGTGGCGGCCGTCTGCGGGCGGCCGTCCGCGTCGCGGTAGCGGATGTTGAGCCTGCGGGCCTGGAACGTGGTGCAGTTGGACGTGGACGTGACCTCGCGGTAGGTCTCCTGGGTCGGCAGCCACGCCTCGCAGTCGTACTTGCGTGCGGCGCTCGCGCCGAGGTCGCCCGCTGCCACGTCGATCACGCGGTAGGGCAGCTCGACCTTGGCCAGCATCTGCTCTTCCCAGGTCAGCAGGCGCAGGTGCTCCTCGTGCGCGTCCTGGGGCTGGACGTAGGAGAACATCTCGACCTTGTCGAACTGGTGCACCCGGATGATGCCGTGCACGTCCTTGCCGTACGAGCCGGCTTCCCTGCGGTAGCACGACGACCAGCCGGCGTAGCGGCGCGGGCCTGCCGACAGGTCCAGGATCTCGTCGCTGTGGTAGCCGGCCAGCGGCACCTCCGAGGTGCCGACCAGGAACAGGTCGTCGTCCCGCAGCCGGTAGACCTCGCTGGCGTGGGCGCCGAGGAAACCGGTGCCCTCCATGATCTCCGGCCGCACCAGGGTCGGCGTGATCATCGGCGTGAAGCCTGCCTCCAGCGCCTGGTTGACGGCCATGGTGAGCAGGCCGAGTTGAAGCTGCGCGCCGACGCCGGTGAGAAAGTAGAACCGGGCGCCGGACACCTTGGCGCCGCGCTCAAGGTCCAGGGCGCCAAGGCCTTCGCCGAGCTGGACGTGGTCGCGCGGGGTGAAGTCGAACTCGGGGCGTTCGCCGACGTGCTTGAGCACCACGTAGTCGTCCTCGCCGCCGGCCGGGGCGCCCGGTTCGACCACGTTGGACACCCGCTTGTGGGCCTGGGTCAGCAGGCTGTCCGCCTCGGCCTGCGCGGCCTCCGCGGCCTTCACCTCGGCGGCCAGCTCCTTGCCCTTGGCCAGCAGCGCGGCCCGTTCCTCGCCTGCGGCCCGACCGACCTGCTTGCCGAACTGCTTCTGTTCGGCGCGCAGCGTGTCGGCCCGGCTGACCGCGGCACGGCGACGCTCGTCCGCGGCGAGCAGCCCGTCGACGAACGTCTCGTCCTCACCACGGGCACGCTGCGACGCCCGCACCGCCTCCGGGTTCTCCCGCACCGTCTTGAGCTCGATCACAGCACGTCAGCTTAGTCGCCCACCGGATCGCCCTTCGACCCGATATGTGGACACTCCTAACCCAGGCCTGAAGCTCTACCTGGTCCGCGGCGACGACGGCACGCCGATCGCGGAGTACCTGGAGAATCCAAGTTCGACGAACGCAACATACTGGCGCTTACTCGACCACTGCCGCGATCTGATCCACAACGCCATTACGCCATTAGATACTGTAGTTGCGAAGTCTAGCCTGGTGAACCACGTCGTCACGAAAGCGGTCAAGGGTTCGCCTGCTATACAAACCATTGATATGGTCACTTTCCCACAAGCCGTAGATCTTGCGTAGATCACCTTGTCGAGCCTTCCAGCCCATTCCGTCCATTACAACACAAACAAACTGGTGCGGCAAGCGCACTTCGGCAACGAGCTTTATTTCATCGACCGCTGCCGACTGTTTAGAGCCTGTCGAATCAAATCCCTTAGCGGCCACAATTATGTCGGCCTTCTCACGAGAAGAAATCACCACATCACACGGACCCGTTTGTCCATTTCTACCAACGAAACGCGTCCTTGTTTGATACGGTAGACCAAGACTTTTCACGATAGCCTCGATCTCGTCTTCCAGAGCCCTCCCTGAATTCGCGGCCGCATTAGCTCGAACTCGACTACCAGCCCTCGCAACCAGGACGTCCCCGAAGCCATAAGTCGCATTAAGCTGTAGCGTGAGCAACCTAACAAGATCGAAATTCTGGTCGAGGCGATCGATCAAAGCGCCGGCATCACGGGTAGACTGTTGACGAATGGAAGAAGTCTCGAACAGATCCCGCATTGTATTTTTCAGCCGCTCTTGGCTCATACCCAGGACAAGACCGAGTACGTGCGCCGACATAGAGTTATCAACTGCCCAATCGGCCAATGCTTTACGATCGATAATCGGCAGGCTATAAAGACTCTCGGCAGCCTCTCTAATTGCAATCGTATCAGCAGTATCAATTGTCGGATCTGCATCTATGCTCAGTCGACTGAGAGAATCGAGATACTCATCGTAAGTGACGAAAGGGCTCATAGCGCAATGAAGATATACTCGTCTACCGACCGACGCGCAGCGGTAGAGTGGGTGCCGAAACTATACTTATGTGCGATAGGTATCATTCTCACATCACTTTTTACTTCCTTAAGTAGCCGGACCAGAGTATCTGCGTCAGGCACAGCATTACTAGAGTACGAAAGCACCAGAGCTGAGTCGCGGAACTGATGGAAAAGCTTCCGTAGCGCTTCCACCACTGTCTTCTTGTACGCAAACGGGGTAAATTTCTTGGCAATCTTCTTAGTCTTCGTGTTTTCCATAATCTCCTGGCCGCGCCAATAAACGGACAGACCTTCAAGAAAGTGGTAGCGCTTCATGTAATCTGCATCGTCACGCGGAGGAGCGTATGGTGGATCCATGTATACGATGTCAAAATTCGTGTTGTCAATACCATAGATATCGCCAACAAATGCACTGTTGGCGAGCCCACTTGAGAAGACGGCACCATTATACTCCAGAGCGCGCTCGCGGAAGTGGTCACGTAGGCTCAATC
>CAVPCF010000052.1:0-16062 GCA_963702275.1 Candidatus Melainabacteria bacterium | reverse complement strand
GCGAACGGCTCGCGGAGAACGCCACCACGCTGCCCGAGGTCGACCTGATCGCGTTCGGTGACGTGCTGGCGGCGCTGCTGGCCCGCCGCTCGGCCGCGGCGGACAAGCTGGTCGCCGAGCTGGCCCGGCCCCGGTTCCGGTCGCTGCTGCGCAAGCTGGCGGTCGAGGCCGTCGCGCCGGTCGACCCGGCCGACGACTACCTGCCGTCCGCGGACGACCTGCTGGCCCAGCCGTTGCGCAGGCTGCGCCGGCAGTTGGCCGTGGTGGCCACCGCGACGTCCGACGAGCAGTGGCACGACCTGCGGATCCGGGTGAAACGGGTCAGGTACGCGGCCGAACTCGCCGGTCGGCTGGCCGGCCGCAAGCAGCGCGCCGGGCTGGCCGACCTGGTCGGGCAGGCAAAAGCGGTGCAGGAGGTGCTCGGCGCGTTCAACGACACCGTGGTCGCCGAGCACCACCTGCGGCAACTGGCCGATCTGTCGCCTGCCGGGTGGTTGGCGCTGGGCCGGCTGGTGGAACGTCAGGCAGCCTGGCGCGACGCGCTGCGGGACCAGCTGCCGGCCGCCAGCGGCGGGCTCTACTCGCTAACCAGCGCGTAGCCGACCGGCCGCGGCCGCGATGCGCTCGTCGGTGGCGGTCAGCGCGACGCGGACGTGGCGGTGGCCGGTCGGGCCGTAGAACGTGCCCGGCGCGACCACGATGCCCCGGTCCGCCAGCCAGGCAACGGACTCGTCCGCGGCCTCGGCCCGGCTCGCCCACAGATAGAGCCCCGCCTCGGAATGCTCGATCGTGAAACCGGCCGCCTCCAGCGCTGGACGCAGCAGAGCTCGGCGCGCGCTGTACAGCATGCGCTGCGCGTGGACGTGCTCGTCGTCGGTGAGCGCGGCCGTGATCGCGGCCTGGACGGGCCACGGCACGATCATGCCGGCGTGCCGGCGGACGTTCAGCAGCCGCGCGACCAGCGCCGGATCGCCGGTGACGAACCCGGCCCGGTAGCCGGCCAGGTTCGACGACTTGGACAGCGAGTGCACCGCGAGCAGGCCGTCCGGGCGGCCGCCGGACACGGACCGATGCAGCACCGACGTGGGCCGGGTCTCCCAGCCGAGGGTGAGATAGCACTCGTCGGACGCCACGACGGCGCCACGTTCCCGTGCCCAGTCCACGACCTTGCGCAGGTGCGCCTCCGGCAGCACCTGGCCGGTCGGGTTGGCCGGTGAGTTCAGCCACACCAGGGCGGGCCTGCGCGGGCCAAGCGCCGTCAGGCTGTCGGCACGGACCAGGTCGGCCCCTGCCAGCCGCACGCCGACCTCGTAGGTCGGGTAGCCCAACGCCGGGATGACGACCAGGTCACCCGGCCCGATCCCGAGCAGCGTCGGCAGCCACGCGATCAGCTCCTTGGACCCGATCGTCGGCAGCACGGCGTCGGCATCGATCCCGACGACGCCGAACCGGCGGGCCAGCGCGTCGGTCGCGGCGGCGCGCAGGGCCGGGGTGCCGTGGGTGGCCGGGTAGCCCGGCTTCTCGGCCACCGAGCCCAGCGCGGCACGGATCCGTTCCGGCACCGGGTCGACCGGCGTGCCCATGGACAGGTCGACCATGCCGTCCGGGTGCGACCGCGCCGTGGCCGCGTGGCCGGCGAGCGCGTCCCACGGATAGTCCGGCAGGTCGCGACCGATCATTCGCCCTGCGGCGGCAGGTTCATGATGAGCGGCGGGTCCGCGCTGACCTTGCCGACCTTCGCCGCGCCACCGGGCGAGCCCAGTTCGTCGAAGAAGTCGACGTTGGCCTTGGTGTAGTCCTTCCACTGGTCCGGGACGTCGTCCTCGTAGTAGATGGCTTCCACCGGACAGACCGGCTCGCAGGCACCGCAGTCAACGCACTCGTCAGGATGGATGTAGAGCATCCGTTCGCCTTCGTAGATGCAGTCGACGGGGCACTCCTCGATGCATGCCTTGTCGAGAACATCGACGCAGGGCTCGGCGATCACGTAGGTCACTGCGTTCTCCTGGTCCTGGGGCCGGTATCACCACGTACGCGCCAGGTTACGTGGCCGGCGACAGTATCTCCCGTCAACCCGGCGAAGTCCGCACGGGTGCCACAGTTCACACGCGAACCGGGGCGCGCAGCGGCGAGGATGTGCTGGTGGATCACGCCTACCGGCTGGAACGTACCTGCGCCGACGCGTGGCCGGCACTGGTCGACGAACCACTGGGCGAATGGCGGCTGCGCGCGGCGGGCGGCTTCACCGGCCGGGCCAACTCGGCGCTGACACTCGGTGATCCCGGCGTGCCGGTGGCATCGGCGCTGGCCCTCGTGCGCACGTTCGCCGCTGCTCATGGCATTCCGGCCGCCGCGCACGTCGTGGTCGGCTCTCCGGTCGAGTCGGCCCTGGTGGCGGCCGGTTGGGCGGTCAACGCCGACCATCCGGGTGGGGCTGAGTCCGTCGTGCTGACCGGGGCGCTCGCCGGGCTCGGCGGTCCGGTGCCGGGCCGGGTGGTGGTGTCGGATCGGGTTCCGGACGACTGGTGGCCGTTGGCGGTCGGTGCCGCTTCGCCTACTCCTGCGCAGCTTCGGGTGCTCAGTGGCGGTGCCCGGGTCGGCTTCGGTACAGCTCGGGACGAGCACGGCCGGGTGGTCGGTGTGGTGCGTGGCGCGGTGGTTGGTGATCTTCTGCACATCGCCCGGCTCGCGGTCGCGCCGGCCTGCCGGCGGGCCGGGGTGGCCACCGGGTTGCTCGCCGCGCTGGCCGACTGGGGTGCCGGGCTCGGCGCCGGGCGGTGTGTGTTGCAGGTGGCCGTGCACAACCGCGGTGCGATCGCGCTCTATGCCGGGCTCGGGTGCCGTCCGCATCACGGGTACCGGTACTGGGTGCCGGTCTGAGCGTTTGGCTCAGCGGCGGCGGGCCAGGGCGTTGCCCAGTGCGAGGGCGGCCGGCAGCGTGCCGCAGGCGAGCAGCAGCAACGTCCGCCAGTCCTGCAACAGAACCATGTTCTCCGGCCCCGCGATCCCGACCACGCCGATGGTGACCAGCCACGCCCACAACGGCGCGCCCGCGACCAACAGCCGGGCCGACACGCCCGCCGCCCGCGACACCAGCAGCGGCATCGTGGCCAACGCGACGACCACCGTGACCGGAAACGGTATGGCACCCCAGTTCGGCAGCAACTGGCCGTCGAAACGCAGCGGCAGGAAGAAAACCTCCAGCAGCGCCAGCGCGATCGCGTCGACCACCAGCGCACCCAACTGCAACCCGTCGAACCGACGCTCCACAGCGCCGACAGTACTCACCGCTCCGCCCCGGACACGCCGGCAAGGCCACCGAACAGGTCGGTCTCGGCACCTGCGGGCTGACCCGACGCCAGGCGAAAGTACTCACGGGGCAACACCGGCTGCGCGACAAGGTTGGACAACGCGTACGCACGGTCCTCCCACACGCTGACCTGGGTGGCGTGCGCACGCAGGGCGTGCAGCTTGGCCGGCAGGTGGGCCTCGATGTCGATCACCGTCGTGATCGTGTCGTCCGGGACCACCGGCAGTTCCCCCGGCGCCGGCAACCGATAGGGCAGCTCGGCCAGCTCGGCCACCCCCGCCTCGGTGGCCCCTCGGGACTGGACCGTGTAGAACACCCTGGCCACACCGGTCGCGGCGGCCATGGTGACCTCGTGGGCCCGGATGTGGTCGGGATGACCGTAGCCACCGTCCTCTGCGTAGCTGACCACGACGTGCGGCCGCAGCTCGTCGATGATCTCGCGCAGGGCGGCGACCTGGTCGGCAAGCGAACCGCGCGTGAACGCCCGCGGATGGTCGTTGGCCGGGTCACCCGCCATCCCGGAGTCGCGCCACCGCCCGATCCCACCCAGGAAACGGTGGTCGGTCACGCCGAGCGCGGCACACGCGGACCGCAGCTCGCCGACCCGGTAGCCGCCCAGTTGATCAGCCTCCGCGGCGACCAGTCGTGCCAGGGCGGGCGGGATGATCTCGCCCTCCTCGCCAAGGGTGCACGTGACCACCGTGACCTGGCCGCCGCGCGCCGCGTACCTGGCGATCGTGCCGCCGGTGCACAGTGTCTCGTCGTCCGGATGGGCGTGCACCAGCAGCAGGCGCGGTGGCGCGGTCAACGTCAATGGAAACACTCCCGAGTCAACGAAAACGTGACCGGCACACCGGGCGAACCGCCCGATGTGCCGGTCACGGAAGAGCTCAGACCATCGTCCTTACTTCGGCGAAGTGGCACGCGACCTCGTTGGCACTGCCGCGCACCTCCAGCTTCGGCTCCTCGGTGGCGCAGATGTCCTGCGCCTTCCAGCACCGGGTGCGGAACCGACAGCCGGACGGCGGATTCACCGGGCTCGGCACGTCGCCGGTCAGCACGATCCGCTGCCGCTGGCGTTCCACCACCGGGTCCGGCACCGGCACCGCGGACAGCAGCGCCTGCGTGTACGGGTGCGCCGGCTGGGCGTAGATGTCCTCGCGGTTGCCCACTTCCACGATCTTGCCGAGGTACATCACCGCGACCCGGTCGGAGATGTGCCGGACCACGGACAGGTCGTGCGCGACGAACAGGTACGCGAGGCCGAGCCGATCCTGCAACTCCTCCAACAGGTTCACCACGCCTGCCTGCACCGAGACGTCCAATGCGGACACCGGTTCGTCCAGCACCACCAGCTTCGGGTTGAGCGCGAGCGCCCGCGCGATGCCGATGCGCTGCCGCTGGCCGCCGGAGAACTCGTGCGCGTACCGGTTGCGGTGCTCCGGGTTGAGGCCGACCAGCTCCAGCAGCTCGTCCACCCGGTGCTGGACCTCACGGCCGCTGCCACCGCCACCGTGGATCTTGAACGGCTCCGTGACGATGTCGTTGATCTGCCAGCGCGGATTCAGCGACGCGTACGGGTCCTGGAACACGATCTGCATTTCCCGCCGCAGTGGCCGCAGCCGCCGGTTGCCCAGCTTGGTCAGCTCGGTGCCCTCGAACTTCACCGAGCCCGACGTGGGCCGATGCAGCTGCAGGATCGCCCTGCCGGTGGTCGACTTGCCGCAGCCGGACTCGCCGACCAGGCCGAGCGTCTCGCCGGGGCGCAGGTCGAAACTGATCCCGGAGACCGCCTCGACGTGGCCGACCGTGCGCTTGATGATGCCGCCGCCACGCACCGGGAACCGCTTGACCAGATCGCGGACCTCCAGCAGCGGCTCGCTGCCCCGGTCGTGCACGACAGACGGCGCGTCCGTTGTGGACCGTTCGACGGATGGACTCGTCACGAGGTCGTCTCCTCGCTGGTGTGGTGCTCGCCTGCCAGGTCTTCCTCGGCTGCCGCCCTGCGCTGTTCGATGGTGATGACGTCCTCCATGATCGGCAGGTCCGGATCGGCCGTGGTGAGCGCCGCCGGGTTCTCCACCATGCCGATCTCCTGCTGATCGAACAGCAACTGCGGTGATTCGATGGTGAGCAGGTCCGACCACCGGTGGCACCGGGCGCGGTGGTCGCGCCGGTCGGTTTCGGTCAGGGCCGGTTCGGACTCGCGGCACTCGTCGATGGCGAGCGGGCACCGCGGCGTGAACGGGCAGCCGGACGGCAGGTTCATCAGCGAGGGCGGCGCCCCCTTGATCGGGGTGAGCCGCTTGCCGACCATGGCCGGGTTGGGGATCGAGCCGAGCAGCCCGATGGTGTAGGGCATCCGCGGCGCCGCGAAGACCTCTTCCACCACGCCGGACTCGACCACCGTGCCGCCGTACATCACCTGCACCCGGTCCACCATGCCGGCGACGACGCCGAGGTCGTGGGTGATCATGATCACAGCGGCGTTGGTCTCGTCCTTGATCCGGATCAGCGTCTCCAGGATCTGCGCCTGCACGGTGACGTCCAACGCGGTGGTCGGCTCGTCGGCGATGATCAGCTCGGGATCGTTGATGATCGACATCGCGATCACCGCCCGTTGCCGCATGCCGCCGGAGAACTCGTGCGGGTACTGGGCCGCCCTGCGGTCGGGCTGCGGGATGCCGACCATCTCCAGCGCCTCCACCGACTTCGCCCACGCCGCCCGCTTGGAGACGTTGTGGTGCGCCCGGTAGGCCTCCGACAGCTGCCAGCCGACGGTGAACACCGGGTTCATCGAGGTCATCGGATCCTGGAAGATCATCGAGATGCCACTGCCGCGCAGCTTGCGCAGCTCGGCGTAGGGCAGCCCGACCAGTTCCCGGCCGTGGAACTTGATGGAGCCGGTCACCCTGGCGGTCCTGGGCAGCAGGCCCATGATCGCCATCGAGGACACCGACTTGCCTGAGCCGGACTCGCCGACGATGCCCAGCACCTGCCGGGTCCCGAGGGTGAAGGACACGTTGCGCACCGCGTGCACGATGCCGTCCTCGGTGCCGAAGCCGACCGAGAGGTCGTCCACCACCAGCAGTTCGCTGTCGTCGGACGTGCCACGGCCGACGGCACCGGACCCGAGCTCGTCCGGGTTCAGCGTGTCGATCGCACCGTCGCCGTTCGAGCTCCTGTGTCGCGCGGTCATGCCTGCGCCTCCGTGTGGTTCCGGTGGTTCCGCGTCGTCCCGGTCATGCACGCACCCGCTTCTGCCTCGGGTCGAACGCGTCACGCAGGCCGTCACCGATGAAGTTCGCCGTCAGCGAGATGAGGATGATGAACACGAACGGGAACCAGAACAGCCAGGGATGCAGCGAGATCTCCAACTGGTTCTGGTTGATCAGCAGCCCGAGCGACGTGTTCGGCGGATGGACGCCCAACCCGATGAACGACAGCGCCGCCTCGGCCAACACCGCCTGGGACACCGCGATCGTGGCGTTGACGATGATGACGTCCAGCGTGTTGGGCAGGATGTGCCGGAACACCAGCCTGCCGACCCCGCCACCGAGCGCGCGGGCCGCCTCGACGAACTCCTTCTCGCGCAACGACAGCGTCATGCCGCGGATCACGCGGGCAACGCTGGTCCAGAGGGTCAGGCCGAGGAACAACGCGATGATGTACCAGTTGCCGCCACCGCCGGCCGTCGCGGACGAGCCGAACGAGTTACGGGACAGCACGCCGACCAGCACGATGGCCGGAATGACCAGCACCAAGTCGATGAACCGGCTGATCAGGCTGTCCACCCAGCCGCGGAAGAAGCCGGCGAGCGCGCCGAGCACCACGCCGATGCTGGTGGACAGGAACGCGACGACCAACGCGATCAGGATGGAGAACTGGGTGCCACGAAGCACCTGGGCCATGCTGTCCGCGGCCAGCGCGTCGGTGCCGAACGGATGGTCGGCGGTGGGTGCCAGGTAGCGGCCGCCGCCGCTGACGTCCTCGAAGGTGTAGCTGTACTTCCACAGCGCGCCGCCGATGAATGCGAACAGGAACAGCGCGACGAAGACGAACAGGCTGATCATCGCGAGGCGGTGGCGCAGGAAACGCCGAATGATCACGACGCTCTGCCGGCGGGCCTTCGTCGCGTCGAACGTGGACGCCGACAGCTCGCCGATCGAGCTGCCGGATGCCTCCGCCGCGACTTCGACAGTTGGATTAGTCAAGGCGAATCCTCGGGTCCAGGTAGGCGTACAGGATGTCCGAGACCAGGACGAAGAGAATGATGAAGATGGCGGTGACCACGAGCCAGGCGAGCACCATCCACGGCTCGACGGTTGACACCGCGTTCACGATCAACGTTCCCATGCCCTGCCAGTTGAACACCCGCTCGGTGATGATCGCGCCGGAGAACACCGCGCCGATGTTCAGCGAGGCCACGGTGACCACCGGGATCAGCGCGTTGCGGAAGGCGTGCCGGAAGATGACCCTGCTCTGGGACAGCCCCTTCGCCTGCGCGGTGCGCACGTAGTCGGAGTTCAGCACGTCCAGCATCGAACCGCGTTGGAACCGGCTGTAGAGCGCGAACGAAATGGCGAACAGGCAGATCACCGGGAGGACATAGACACCGGTGAACTGATAGATCACATGCCAGAAGCCGCCGGTATAGCCGGATGTCGGTGGTCCCGCGGTGGTGATCCATCTGCCGAAGCCGATGGACTGCAGCCAGTTGTTCAACGGCGGCGCGATCGACTTGAGCATGATGGCGATACAGAACAACGGCATCGAGAAGAGCACGAAGGCGATGCCGGTTATCGAATAGTCGAACATGGAATACTGCCGGACCGCACTCACCACGCCGGTGAGCATGCCGATCGCGATCGAGATCAGTTCGGCGAAGAGCACCAGTTTCGCGGTGACCCCGAGCGCGGAAATGATCTGCGGCTTCACCGGCTGGTTGTTGTCGCCGGGCACCACGTTGCGATTCCAGTTGCCCTCGACGAAATTGACCGCCCAGTGACCGTACCGCGAGAAGAACGGCTGGTCGTAGCCGACGATCGCCTCCTCGGCGGCGACCGCCGCCGGCAACCGCGGTCGCTGCGTCTTCCAGTCGCCGAGGGGATCGCCCATGGCGGTGACCAGCGCGAAACACAGGAACGTCGCCAGGATCACGATCGGGATCGAGATCAGGATCCGGCGAATGACGTAGCGAAGCATCCAATCCTCCCAGGTGGGACCCCGCCGGGCCGGTTGGGCGGACGGGGTTCACCGTGTACACGGGGGCCGACGCTTGTGGCGCCGGCTCCCGTGTCTCACACGACCGTCACTCCAGCGAGTGGGTGGTCATCCAGTTGTTGCCTTGCAGTGCCTAGGCCTTCCGCCAGGCGAAGGCGTCCCACAGGATGCCGCTCGATGCTTCGTTGTCGGAGATGTTGGTCTTCGAGCCATCCTGGGCGGTTGACTTGACCGACCCGTCGGTCACCCCGTACTCCGGCAGCGTGAACAGCGGCAGGGTGAAGCCGTCCTGCGCGATCAACTGGTCGGCCTGCTGCAGGTCGGCGGTGCGCTTCGCGTAGGTCAGTTCACCGTCGGCCTGGTTGAGCAGCGCGTCCACCTTGGTGTCGGAGTAACCCTGGTAGTTCGCGCCACCCAGCGAGCCCTGCTTGGTCTGGTAGATCGAGTCGAAACCGGACTTGAACGGGCTGCCGGTCCAGGCGAACAGCGCCACCTGGTAGTCGCCGGCCGGCAGGTTCTTGCCGTTGAACCCGTCACTCGAGAAGTCCTGGATCTGGATGCCGGCGGGCTTGCACTCGGCCTGGATGGCCTGGACCGTCGACGTGCGGCGCGCGTTGGTCTTGTGACCGATGGTGATGGTCGCCGTCTGGCCGGCCTTCTGCATGTAGCCGTTCGCGCCCATCGTCCAACCGGCGGCGGTCAGCACCTGCTTGGCGGCGGTCTCGTCGCCGTTGCCGGTGTTCGCGTAGTGGTTCTGGTACGCGGCCTCGGTCGGCAGGAACAGGGTCATGCCGAGGGGCTTGATGTCCGGGTCCACGTCGGCGACGACCTTGTTGATGACGTCCTGCCGGTTCACGCAGTCGGAGAACGCCTTGCGCAGCTCCGGGTACTTCTTGAACACCGGGTTGGCCGCCTGCATGTCCAGGTGCTCGAAGGTCACGCCGATACCGGTGATCAGGGTGTACTGACCGCCGCTCGCCTTGACCTCCTGGGCGACGCCGGCATCCGGCTGGCCGCCCGCGATCTGGATTTCCTTGTTCTGCAACTGCTGGTAGGCGGACTGGTCATCGCGGTTGGTCCGGACATCGATCTTGGCCGGGCCGCCGGGGTTGCCCCACCACTTCGGGTTGCGCACCAGCACCGTGTCGGCCTTGCCGTCCGCGGACTGGATGATGTACGGGTTCGCCGACAGGTCGTTGGCCAGGTTCAGGCCCGCGAAGCCGTGGTCGGAGTTGGTGCCACCGGAGTAGAAGTCCGCGACCTTGAGCAGCGTGGTCTTGTCGCCCGCCGCGTTGTCGTTCAGCTTGGTGAGCTGGTCCTCGGTCATGTTGAGCGCCTTGGTCAGCACGTGTGCCGGCACGAGGTTGCTGAACAGCCCCTGCCAGTCCGCCCACTGCTTGGAGAAGGTGACGGTCACCTGCTTGTTGTTGTTGGCGCACGTGATGCCACTGATGTGGTCCAGACCGGGAATGACGTTCTGGAACGCGTTGGCCACGTCACCGGTGTCGACGGCACCGGCCAGCCACTGCAGGTAGAAGTCGCCGCAGTCAACCGCGGCGCCGTCCGACCACACCGCCTGCGGCTTGATGTTGTACTGGACCACCTGCGGGTTCTGCGAAACCACCTTCACCGAAGTCATCAGGTCGCCGTCCATCTGCACCTTGGCGACGTTGTTGACGTCATTGGTGAAGAAGACGCTGGGCTGAACCAGGTTGTCGATGTAGAAGTTGGAGACGTTGTTGGTGGTCGCGAGACTGTTGTTGTAGTTCGTCATGGTCTCGTCGACCGCGACCGCGATCGAGCCCATGTCGGGAACCTTGGGCCGTACGTACGGCTGGGACAGCGCGAGAGCTTGGGGGTCGGCGTTCGTCGGGCCGTTGTTGGCTGCCCCGGAACCGCCACCGGAACCGCTGCTGCCGCAGCCGCTCAACGCGACTGCACCGCCGGCCAGCAGCGCCATCGCACCGTATGCCCTGGATCTCCTCATGAAACGTGCCCTCCTAGCACGGGTGGGACCGGCCAATAAGCATGGTCGGATGCGCCCGAGACGTGTAACGCCGCGCGAGCCTACGCGGCGCGCTGTGGCAGCACGGTAAGAACCCTAGATGGCTGCGGTCACTGGTCGCGAGGCGATCGTGACCAAAGGGTGACAAGTCAGTAGCCACCCGCGACCGGCCGGTCACCGGCCGGCAATGTCCGCTGAGCGAACGTAGGGACTTGCGCGTATTCCAGTGGTTTAACCGATTGACGGGTTCCACCCACTGCCATCTCTTACCTACTCGCCAGTTGTAACAAAAACGCAATAAGGGACACCTCGACGCGCCCGATTGACCACACTCCGTGACAATCGGGCTCGACTACGCCGGAAGTGCGGGTCCCTCACCCATTCGTGCGGTTCCACGTCGCGGCGCCGAAGAATGGTCCCGCAAGTGGGGGCCCACTGTCCACTCCAGACACCTCAGGCCCGACGGCGAGTTCGTCGGACACCTGGAACAGCGGGATCTCCACCGCGAGCGACCACAGCACCGGCTCGACCCGGGCAACAGCGTCCGACCAGGGCAGTTCACCCGTCAGTGCGGCATCGACGGTGGGCTGGATCGCGGTGTCGCACCAGCTCAGCGGCCCGGCCGAGACCGGTGTCGCGCCCGCAGACGACGGGGCGGCGCAACCGAACCAGGAGGCAAGGTCGGTGGCTGAATCGTGACCAGCGGGTTGTGGCCCGACGAGGATGTCGATCGGCGCGGTGCCCCCGTTCGGACCACCGTTCGTACCAACGGATGCCGGATTCAGTAACTGTTCGTACAACTGGCTCGGCTCGGGGGTCACCACGGTCGCCGGGATGCCGGCGGCCACCAGTTGCGCCCGTAGCTGGTTCGCGATCGCCACGTACGGTTCCCGGCCGTTCGGCGCGCCGATCACCAGACCGAGCTGGTGTCCGGCGCGCGTCCAGCCGCCGGGTGTGTGCACGTAGCCGGCCTGCGCGAGCAGCCCGGGCACGGCAGCCGGGTTCGGCACCGCGCCCGGCGCGTTGCCCGGCATGGTGGCCACGTAACCGGGCTGCGACGGAGCCGTCACCAAACTGTTGGCCGTCAACCCCGCCGACGGCCCGCCACCAGTACCGGTGGCGATCAGCGCGGCCCGGTCAACGGCCGCCGCGACCGCCTGTCGCACCGACTGGTCGGCCAGCTGTGGCGAACCCGGCCGCAACAGCACGGAAGCCAGCTCCGGCCGGGGCACCGTGGTCAACCCGACCGTGGCACCCAACCGCTGGAAGAGGGCGAGGCCGGCCGCGTCGACCCTGCTGTAGGCGATCTGGTCGGCCCGGCTGCGCAGCGCGTCGGCCATGCCCTGGCTGTCCGCCTTGGTCAGCACGATCTGGTCGAGCACGCTGGGCTTGTCCCAGTAGCGGTCGCTGCGTTCCAGCACGATCTCGCCGCCGCCGGAGTCGAGCGTCTTGATGTCGAACGGGCCGGCGGTGGCCGGGAACCCACCGCTGAGTGCACTGGCGAAGCCGCCGGGCGCGTCCTTGAGCAGGTGCGCCGGCAACAGGTCGGCGAACAACGTCCGCCAGGCCGGGTAGGCCTTCGAGAAGGTCACCGTGATCGTCTTGAGGTTGTTCCGCGCGGCGATCCCGGAGATCAGCCGGTAGCCTGCCGGATCGATCACCCCTGGCTGGCCGACCATCTGGCTGCGCAGGTAGACGAAGTCGGCCGCGTCGATCGGCGTGCCGTCCGACCAGCTGGCGTCCGTGCGGACCTGGTACACGACGGTGAACGGGCTGGCGTTGGTCACTTCCGCGGACACCATCAGCGTGTCGTCCAGTGTCGACGTGCCGTCCGGCGCGGTGCGGAACACCGAGGGCAGCAGCAGCGTGGACAGGGCCGTGGTCACCGCGGACTGGTCGGACAGCTCGTGCGGGTTGTAGCCACCGCCGATGCCGTCGACGCCGACGACGATGTGTGAGGTGTCGGTCGGCAGGACCGCGGACGTACGCGCGGCGGGCGACGTGACCAGCGGCGGCGGTGGCGCCTGCGTACAGCCGGCCAGCACGGCGATCGCGACGGCGACCACGGCACCCAAACGGAATGGTTGCCGCGTCAGGAAAGCAGCCACAGCTGGCCGTCCACTGTGATGGGCACTCCAGCCCACTGGGCGACCTCCCCTCCGTGGCCACCAGGGGAACGCGCTCCCCCGCCGAGCCGCCATGTTCCCACTGGGCACCGACGGCTCGCACCGCCTTTTCGCCAACGGCCGCCGCTACTTCGCTGGACGCCTCAGCGCCGGTGCGAGTTGCACCGTGTCGGCGAGAAAGTCATGGGACACCACGGTACGACCCGTCCGGGGCGGTGTCCCGGACGGGTGTCGTGGGGTGCGGTCAGGCCTGGTCGCGACCGCGTGCGCGGGCCCGGGCGCGGCCCCGCTGGGTGCTGTCCAGGACCAGCTTGCGGATCCGGACCACCTGCGGGGTCACCTCGACGCATTCGTCCGACGCGCAGAACTCGAGCGACTCCTCGAGGCCCAGCTTGCGCGGCCGGGCGAGGCGCTCCAACACGTCCGCGGTGGACGACCGGACGTTGGTGAGCTTCTTCTCCCGGCAGACGTTCACGTCGAGGTCCTCGGCGCGCGGGTTCTCGCCGACCACCATGCCCTCGTAGGCGTCGGCGCCCGGCTCGACGAAGAACGTGCCCCGGTCGGCGAGCTGGATCAGGGCGTAGGCGGTGACCGAGCCGGTCCGGTCGGCGACCAGCGACCCGGTGTGCCGGGTACGCAGCTCGCCCGCCCACGGGAAGTAGCCCTCGAAGACGTGGTTCATGATGCCGGTGCCCCGCGTCTCGGTCAGGAACTCGGTGCGGAACCCGATCAGGCCACGGGCCGGCACCACGTACTCCAGCCGCACCCGGCCGGTGCCGTGCCCGCTCATGGTGTGCAGTTGCCCCTTGCGGCCGGCCAGCAGCTGGGTCAGCACGCCGAGGTGTTCCTCGGGCGCGTCCACGGTCAGGTGCTCGAACGGCTCGCACAGCTTGCCGTCGATCATCCTGGTGACCACCTGCGGCTTGCCGACGGTCAGCTCGAAACCCTCGCGGCGCATGGTCTCCACCAGGATGGCCAGCGCCAGCTCACCGCGGCCCTGCACCTCCCAGGTGTCCGGCCGTTCGGTGGCCAGCACCCGCACGCTCACGTTGCCGACCAGTTCGGTGTCCAGCCGGGCCTTGACGAGGCGCGCGGTCAGCTTGGTGCCGCCGCCGCGCCCGGCAAGGGGGCTGGTGTTGGCACCGATGGTCATCGAGATGGCAGGCTCGTCCACGGTGATCCGCGGCAGCGGCCGAGGGTCGTCCGGGTCGGCCAGCGTGTCGCCGATGGTGATGTCCGGGATGCCGGCGATGGCCACCAGGTCACCCGCGTGCGCCTCCAGCGTCGGCACGCGGTCCAGCGCCTCGGTGATCAGCAGCTCGGTGACCTTGACCCGGTTGACGGAGCCGTCCTCGCGGCACCACGCCACGATCTGGCCCTTCCGCAGGCGGCCCGCGTGGATCCGGCACAGCGCGATCCGGCCGAGGAAGCTGGACGCGTCCAGGTTGGTGACCAGGGCGCGCAGCGGCGCCTCCGAGTCGCCGGTGGGCGGCGGCACGTGGCTCAACAGGGTGTCGAACAGCGGGTCCAGGTTCTCGCTGTCGGGCATCTCGCCGTCGGCAGGGGCGTGCAGGCTGGCCCGCCCGGCCCGCGCCGACGCGTACACCACCGGCAGGTCCAGCACCGAGTCGTCCACGGACTCCAGCTCGGCGGCAAGCTCCAGCAGCAGGTCGTGCGTCTCGGCGACGACCTCCGCGATCCGCGCGTCCGGCCGGTCCACCTTGTTGACCACCAGGACCACCGGCAGGCCGGCGGCCAGGGTCTTGCGCAGCACGAACCGGGTCTGCGGCAGCGGGCCCTCGCTGGCGTCCACCAGCAGCAGCACGCCGTCCACCATGGCGAGGCCGCGTTCGACCTCGCCGCCGAAGTCGGCGTGGCCGGGCGTGTCGACCACGTTGATGGTCACGGCGTCGTCCGGGTTCCTCGGGTCGGCCCGGCGCACGGCCGTGTTCTTGGCCAGGATCGTGATGCCCTTCTCCCGCTCCAGCTCACCGGAGTCCAGCACCCGGTCCACCGGTTCGGCACGGGCGGCGAAGGCACCCGACTGGCGGAGCATCGCGTCCACCAATGTGGTCTTGCCATGGTCGACGTGTGCCACGATCGCCACGTTGCGCAGGTCGGTGCGCAGGCGCGCGACCGAGACGGTATCCGACACGGTGGCCGTGGGCACGCGAAACTCCTAGTGCGGTGAAGGGCTGGGAAAGGGTGGCCGCCGGTTTGGGGGTCACACTGCAGTGTGTTCGCCCAGGTGCGGCACCTTTCAGGGTACCTGCTGCGTGCGGCGGTTGGCGCGCCTGGGGAAATACCGCACCGGGGAAGTGGGCAAGAACCACTACACTTCGGCAGGTGCGTACACATCTTGGCATGTGGTGGGCCGCTGACCGGCGGCCCTGACGCACGTATCCGAGCACCACACCCAGGCCGCCCATCCGGCGGCCTGTGACGTTGGACACGGGTGCCGGCGGGCGGCAGCGACCGAGGAGCAACCGCCATGACCCGGCTTTCCGGAATCACGCCGTCCGGCCACGTCCAGTTGGGCAACTATTTGGGCGCAATTCGCCGGTGGGCCGCCAACACCACGCCGGACGACCTGTATTTCGTCAGCGACCTGCACGCCATGACCGGCGCGCACAATCCGGCCAGGCTGCGCGCGCTGACCAGGGAACAGCTGGCGGTGCTGCTGGCCGTCGGCATCGATCCGGACCTGGTGTTCGTACAGTCCGACCTGATCGCCGAACACGCCGCGTTGACCTGGATCCTGGAGTGCGTCTGCACGTTCGGCGAGGCGCGCCGGATGATCCAGTTCAAGCAGAAGTCGGCGGGCGCGGAGTCGGTTCGGCTGAGTCTGGTCACGTATCCGGTGCTGATGGCCGCGGACATCCTGCTGTACGGCGCGGACGAGGTGCCGGTCGGCGAGGATCAGGCGCAGCACGTGGAGTTGGCCAGGACACTGGCCAGACGGTTCAACGGCACGTACGGCGCGGTCTTCGCGGTGCCCCGGCTGGCCCTGCCGGACGCGGCGGCCCGGATCAGGGACCTGGCCGACCCGACCCGCAAGATGGCCAAGTCGGCCACGGACGCGGCCGGGGTGGTGTTCGTCCTCGATCCGCCCGACCTCGTCCGGCGCAAGATCGGCAAGGCCGTGACGGACACCGTCGGCCAGGTCGTCTACCAGCCGGAAGCGCAGCCAGGGGTGGCCAACCTGCTGGAGATCCTGGCCGCCTGCACCGGCACCAAACCGGAGAAGGCCGCGATCGGCATCGACGACTACGCCACGCTGAAGACGGTGGTCACCGACGCCGTGATCGCCGAACTGACCCCGATCCGCGAGCTGACCACGGCACTGCTGAACGACCCGACCGAACTGGACCGAATCCGCGCGGTCGGCGCGGAACGAG
>CAVPCF010000051.1:0-3248 GCA_963702275.1 Candidatus Melainabacteria bacterium | reverse complement strand
AGCGCGCCCTACGCTGGGAGCAGGGCAGCGTCCAGGCCATCCTTGCCCGCAAGGACCCGACGCCACGATTCGAACTCCCGGTGCCGGCGGGGAACCGGACCCGCTCCAGGACCCGACCTACCTCAGGCAGCGGCGGCGGCTTCAGGAACTCCGCAAGGAGCACGGCGACCGCGAAGGGTTACTGCTGTTCATCCGGGAGATTGAGGCCGAAGCGACCGCGACGGACAAAAACGTGACACGCGGTCGCGCTGAGTGACGTCTTTATCCCCCAGACGGGTGATACGCCACCGACAGGTGTATCAGTCGGGTGATCCCAAACGAAGCAACTGGTTGGAGGCGCCAGCACACATCTCTCGACCAGACAGGAACCAGGTATGTCCCACCGGATCGCCGTCGTCGCCATTGCCCTCTGCACACTGTCCGCCTGCACCATCGTCAGAGCCGCGCTGGCCGACGACCTCCGCACCAACGTCGTCACCAGCGCGATCTTCATCGCCACCGCCGCCGCGTGCATCATCTGGTATGGCGCAGGCCGTACCGAGCACGTCACCGCCCGCGTTGAGGACGCCGAGCACGAGATCCGCACCGATGTCGTGCTGACCGCCATTGGCCGCCGCCGCAGATCAATCGCGGACTGACCTGGCCATGCGCCCCCGGACCCAGGGCGCGACCCCCCTAGCCCTTCTGGATGATCTCCACCGTGTCCGGGTCGAACCGCCGGGCACCACGGCCGGGCGGCCAGATCCGCACCACCATCAGCATGTCGATCACCAACCGCTGCCGGGAACGCCCATAACCCTCCCAGTCCGCAGCCAGATTCTCGGACTCGATCAGCGGCCCCAGCAGATCCACCCGGCCCGCGTCCGCCATCGCCGCCTCGACCTTCGCCAGCCGGCCTCGCTGTTCGGCCAGGATCTCCCGCAGTTCCGCCGGACTCAAGGTGTCGTCCGCCGCGAACTCCCGGCGGGTCGCCGCGATCCGCGCCCGCAACGCCACGGCCTGCGCGCGCAGTTCACCCACATCCGGGCGACTGCGGTCCTCCATCAGGGCCGCCGCATCCTCGTGACCCAGGAAGGCCAGCGCATGCTCAGTCACCCACTGGTCCACGGGCTCGGCCAGCCGCGACAGGTGCCGCTGCGACGGGCACCGGTACAGCGGACCGGCGCCGCGCCGCTGCTGGCCGCCGGCATGAACCGTCAGGCCGCACCCCGGCACCCCGCACAGGGCGATCCCCGTGAGCAGCCTGATCCCAGCATGGTTAGTGCCCCCCGTGTGCCGCGCGGGATGCGCCAGATACGCCATGACCGCCCGGTACGTCTGCTCGGGCACGATCGACGGCCACACCGCTGGGCCGACCTCCCTGCCGTTGTGGGCTCGGATACCCGCGATCCGGGGGTTGGTCAAGACATCCCGCACCGAACTGCGACACCACGGCAGTCCGGCCCGCCCGGTCCGCAGGCCGGCCGCGTTCCACTGGCGCGCGACATCCATCAGGCCCATGCCGGTCAGCACGGCCTCGCAGGCGTCACGGATGGCTCGTGCCTCGTCGGCCCGGACCGTGACGCCGTCGCGGTCGTAGCCGAATGCCCGGTTGCCGCCGGCGGCCGGCTGGCCAGCTTGGGCGCGGGCATGGGAGGCGAGCAACTGACGCTCGGACTTGATCTCGACTTCCATCGTGTCGAACTCGCCGAGCAGGCCGACCATGGCCCGGCCCATCGCGGTGGACATGTCCAGCGACGGCCCCTGGACACAGACGATGGACACCGAGTGGCGGCGCATGATCTCAATCCCGGCGGCGCGCTCGGCCCGGTTGCGCCACAGTCGGCTCAGGTGGAAGACCACGACGCGGGTGACGGTGCCGGCCTCGATGGCCGTCAGCAGGCGCTCGTACGCTGGACGGGGGGCGCCGTAGGTCGCGGAGAGGTCGTTGTCGCTGTACGTTTCCCGCTCCCACCCGTTGCGGGCGCACAGGTCGCACCCGGCGCCGAGCTGGTTGTCGACCCCGATCTCGTCGCCGCTGGGGTTGAGGCTGATTCTCGCGTAGACCGCTGTAGTCACGTCTGCTATCGTACAGTGTTAGAGCCGAGGAACACCTTCGCCGTGGACGTGCCGAAATCGGCGACGATCGCCTTGGCGTGGATGTAGAAACCGGTGCTGGACGTGTAGGTCGTCGTCTTGCCGCCGGCAGCCGTGACCTGGTTGAGCTCGGAGGTGTAGGCCGAGTTCAGGTTCTCGACCACGACGCGCACCGCGACGCCGCGCCGCGCGTCCGCGACGATCGCGTTGACCAGCGCGGTGTCGCCGAACTCCTCCTGCTCCACGTCGAGGCTGTGCTGCGCGCCGTTGATCAGGGCAAGCAGGTGACTCTGCGAGTCGGTGGGCGACCACACCAGGTCGGTGCCGTCGGCCGGGGTGATCGAGGTCTTCGCGAAGTCGGCGTTGAAGACCTGCTCGACCGCGCTGACGTCGGCCGCGTCGGTGTCGAAGACGCCGTAGTCACGGTCGGTCGAGTAGAAGGTGCTGTCCAGATTGCCGGTGCTGATGAACGATTCGGCGCCGTCGACGGTGATCGTCTTCTGGTGGGTGAAGACAAAGGCCGACGAGGAGAATTCCACGGCAACGCCGCCCGACTTCAATGCGTTGAACGCGGCATTGTTGACAGACGTGTGGGCGCCGTCCAGGATCACCCGCACCTTGACGCCGGCCTTCTGGCGATTCACCAGGTCGGTCGTCACCGTCGTGTCGCGCAGTTCGTACATGGTCATGTCGACCGTGCGGGTGGCCGAGTTGATGAAGTTGTAAACCGCGCTGTGGCCCTGGGTCGGCTGGGTCAGCAGGGTCAGCGTCCCGGCGGCGTGCGCGGCCAGCGGCGTGAGCGCGGTCGCGACGGCCGTGGCAACGGCCAGTCCGATACACCCTCGGACAGTGTTGATCATGGAGACTCCTCGTGACAGTGCGAAAGAGCGGATCACCTCCCATCAATACAGAGCGCTGATCAAACACGAAACGCACTGCTGGCTGCCGATTGGTGAACAATGACGCGACCACATGGAATCGCGGCATATTCACTGTGAATATGACCCCCATTATCGGGGCTTGCGCGACGCCGACCGGACCAGCAGTTGGGTGTAGGGATGTTGCGGCGCCAGGATCACCTGGTCGCTCGGGCCGCGCTCGACGATCCGGCCGCGGTACATGACCAGGATCTCCGACGCGAAGTGGCGCGCGGTCGCCAGGTCGTGCGTGAC
>CAVPCF010000050.1:0-13695 GCA_963702275.1 Candidatus Melainabacteria bacterium | reverse complement strand
ATTTCGATCAAACCGGCCGACGGCATGCACCTGATGCGCGCCGACATGTCCGGCGCCGCCGCGGTGATCGCCGCGGTGCAGGGCATCGCCCGGCTGCGGTTGCCGATCCGCGTCACCGGTCTCGCGCCGGCCGCGGAGAACCACGTGTCCGGCTCTGCGTACCGACCGGGTGACGTGGTCCGGCATGTCGACGGCAGGACCACCGAGGTCACCAATACCGACGCCGAGGGCCGCATGCTGCTGGCCGACGCGCTCGCCTACGCGGTCCGCAGCCTGCGGCCCGACCTGCTGGTGGACGTGGCCACGCTGACCGGCGCGATGAAGGTCTCCCTCGGCCTGCGCACCGCGGGGTTCTTTGCCACAGACGACGATCTGGCGACACGCATCGGCGCGGCAGGCGATGCCGTTGGCGAGCGGTGGTGGCGGATGCCGCTGTTGGACGCGCACGCCGACGACGTGCGCAGCGACCTGGCCGACGTGCGGCAGTGCCCGCCAGGCCCGCGCGGGATCGCGGCCGCGCTGTTCCTGCGCGAGTTCACCGCGGGCCTGCCGTGGGCGCACCTGGACATCGCGGGCCCGGCCCGGTCGGACAAGACGTACGACGAGGTCGTCCCCGGCGGCACCGGCTTCGCCACCCGCACCCTGATCGCGCTGGCTGAGTCACTGGCCGAGTCAGCACGAGTCGTTGGCCGTGGCCACGTCCGGGTAGGTTGCCGCACGTGGTTGATGAAAGTTTGGCTGGGCAACGGGTCCTGGTGACCGGCGGATCCGGGTTCGTCGGGCGCTGTGTGGTCGCCGAATTCCTACGGCACGGTGCCGACGTGGTCGTCGTGGACCGGCAGCCGTTTCCCGGTGACCCGGTGCCGACCGTGCTCGGTGACCTGACCGACCCGTCGGTGCGCGATGCGGCCGTGACGCCGGAGCTGACCGGCATCGTCCATCTGGCCGCGATCACGTCGGTACTCCGTTCGGCCGAACAGCCACAGGAGACGTTCGACACCAATGTCGTGGTCACCCAGGCACTGCTGGAACTGGCCAGGCAGCGGGGTGTCGGTCAGTTCGTGCTGGCGTCCACCAACGCCGCGGTCGGCAACGTCGGCACCGACACGATCACCGAGGGCCACCCGCTGCGCCCCCTGACGCCCTACGGCGCCACCAAGGCCGCCTGCGAGATGCTCCTGTCCGGCTACGCGGGCGCCTACGGCCTTGCCACCTGCGCGCTGCGGTTCACCAACATCTACGGCCCCGGCATGGCGGCCAAGGACAGCTTCGTGCCCCGGCTGATGCGCGCCGCGCTGGGCGGCGGGGGAGTGCAGGTCTACGGCGACGGCAAGCAGGCACGGGACCTCGTGCACGTGTCGGACGTGGCGGCCGGGGTGCTGGCCGCCTGGCGCCGCCGCTACGTCGGGACCGCCATCATCGGTGCGGGCCGCTCGGTGACCGTGCTTGACCTGATCGACGCGGCACGGGCGGCGACCGGCGCGCCGCTGCCGGTGGACCACGTGCCGGCCAAGGCAGGCGAGATGCCGGCGGTGATCGTGGACATCTCGCACGCCACCGCCGAACTGGACTACCGTCCCCGAATCGACCTGACCGACGGCCTGCGCACGGTATGGGACGACTTCCTCGCGCACACCGGAACCGACGATGCGGCGGCGTCCACCGGCCCACCTCGATGACCCTTGGTTGCTCCTATGTGGACGGTGAGTCGGGCAGGCCGGGCGATCACCCACGGTGGACCTGCCGTTCGTCGTATTCCTACGTGATTATCAGCTTGCCGGGGGCCACACGGCTGGTCCGGGACAGATAATCGACTTGGCACCATCCCGTTCGTATCCGCGATGTCCGAGTGCTCCTGGCGGTACCAGTTGCCTGGTCTTGTGTTGTTGCTGTTGGCGGTCGTGCTCGCCGTGACCGTCCTCATCGGAGGGTCACGTCGTGCCAGGACGCGCCGTCGGATGTTGGCGCCGTTCCCCGACTCGGTGGACCAGCGCGCGCTGGACGCGTTCACCGAACGCTACGGCCGGCCGCGGTTCGCGCCGGTGCTGGTCGTGATCGCGGCCTACAACGAGGAGCACGGCATCGGCGGTGTGCTGGACAAACTGCCGGCCGCGTGCCTGGACCTGCAGGTCGACGTGCTGGTCGTGGTGGACGGCGCCGCAGACGACACCGCGGCGGTCGCGATGGCGCACGGCGCGTACACCTGCGTCGCGCCGGTCAACCGGGGCCAGGGCGCCGCGCTGCGCCTCGGCTACCAGCTCGCCGCCCACGGTGGCGCACGGTACGTGATCACCACGGACGCGGACGGTCAGTACGACAACAGCGAGATGCCGCTGCTGCTGGGCCCCCTGCTGGCCGGCACCCACGACTTCGTCACAGGTTCGCGCCGGCTGGGCGTGGCGCCGAGCGACGACCGCGTGCGGTGGCTCGGCGTCCGCGTCTACGCGACCATGGCCAGCCTGCTGACCTGGCGGACGATCACCGACACGTCGTTCGGATTCCGTGGCATGCGCACCGAACTGGCCTGCTCGGTGCCGCTGCGCCAGCCGCAGTACCAAGCGTCCGAACTGCTGCTCGGCGCACTGGCAGGCGGCGCCCGGTTCATGGAACAGCCGATGACGATGCGGGTGCGCTCGGCCGGCACCACCAAGAAGGGCAACAACTTCGTCTACGGCGTCCGGTACGGCTCGGTGATGACGTGGACATGGCTGCGCGAGTACGTGGGCCGCCGTTCGCTGCGCCTCGTGGGCATCCGCCGCCGCACCGAGGTGCCGCGAGACCGTCGAGCAGCCGGTGGGCAGCTGACCTACCAGGCACTGAGGACAGACAAGCCCGGTCCAGCAAGCAAGACATCGATCTGCTTGCTCGACCTGCTCCCACATCCAGACCAGATCTGGCCGCGATCAAGCCGCGACTACCCGCGCCGAAATCAACACCGGGCTAAACTTGATCACGAAATGTGGTCCAAAACCGCGAGACAAACCCCAGCCCAGCAAGCGAGACAAGCCCCAGCGAGCGAGCCAAAAGCCCAGTACAGCAAGAATTCCCAGTCAGGCCGGCGTCACAACTCCCCGAGGCGACCGGCCACCCCCACCACTGCACCCGGCCCGCAGGCGGTCCCCACCACTGCACCCGGCCTGGAGGCAGGCCCCACCACTTCACCCAGCCCCCGCAGACAAGCCCCCACCACTCCGCGCGGGGGCGGAGGCAGCCCCCACCACTCCGCGGGGGGCGTCCCATTTCCAACGTACCGTTTGTCAAGTCCCAAATGGGGGGTTACTGGCAAGTTGTGGATAACCGAATTTGTTGTCCACAGATTATGCGGTCGCGGTCTTGCGGAAGACGCGGTCCAGTAGGGCGAACTTCAGGACGAACAGGATCGCGTAGCTGCTCAGGTAGGCGATGTCCAGCGTGACCGTGCGGGCGCCGCGGTCGGTCACCAGGGGTGCGAGCACGTGGTCGGTCAACGTGGTGAGCGCGGTCGCGGCGAGGCCGCCGCCGACGATGATCGCGATGTAGGGCAGCAGTTCGCGCAGCAGGGCCGGGCGGCCGCTGCGGCCCCAGGTCCACTTCCAGTTGACGACGAAGTTGGGGATCGCGCCTGCCACGAACGCCACCAGGCTGGCCGTTGTCGCGTTCACGCCGCCCAGCCAGAACAGACCGGTCAGCGTGAGCTGGGACAGCAGGGTGGCGGCCACCGATCCGGCGGCGAACCTGCTCAGGCGGACGCGAAGCAGACGATTCGGCAGCCACCGCGACCAGCCCGTGCGCTCTCGTGCGCCAAGGGCTGTGCTACCGGTTCTGGAATACGTTTCGGTGGCTACCACAACACTTATCCTCTAGTGGTTCGGAGCGATCCGCACGCCCCCTACCAGGTCTTTAACCAACTCACAGCTTCGGTGTCCGATACGTCGGGAGTCACGGCGGTAACGTCGTAAAGGAGTTCGAACGTGGAAGGAGCACTCGTGCGCGTACTGGTTCTCGGTGGCGATGGCTACCTTGGCTGGCCAACGGCCCTGCACCTGTCCGATGTCGGCCATGAGGTGGCCGTGTTGGACAATTTCGTGCGTCGCCAGTACGACCATGAAATGGGCGTCCAAAGCCTGGTTCCTATTGAGCCCCTACAGGTTCGGCTCGACGCGTGGGAACAAGTTTCCGGTAAGCGGTTGCCGGCATTCATCGGCGATCTGGTCGACGGTGACTTCGTGTTGGAAACGCTCAGGAAGTTCCGACCGGACGCCATCGTGCATTTCGCGGAACAACGGTCGGCACCTTATTCCATGATCGACCGCAAGCACGCGGTCTACACGCAGCACAACAACGTCGTCGGTACCTTGAACCTGCTGTTCGCGATCGCCGAGACCGACCCGGACATCCACCTTGTCAAGCTGGGCACGATGGGCGAGTACGGCACGCCGAACATCGACATCGAGGAAGGCTGGCTGGAGGTCGAGCACAACGGCCGCCGCGACCGGATGCTCTACCCGAAGAAGCCGGGTTCCTTCTACCACCTGAGCAAGGTGCACGACTCCAACAACATGGAGTTCGCCTGCCGGATCTGGGGCCTGCGCGCCACCGACCTGAACCAGGGCATCGTCTACGGCCAGCAGACCGACCAGACCGACCGCGACCCGCGCCTGGCGACCCGCTTCGACTACGACGCGATCTTCGGCACCGTCCTCAACCGGTTCGTGATCCAGTCCGTGATCGGCCACCCGCTGACGGTCTACGGTGCCGGCGGCCAGACCCGCGGCCTGATCGACATCAGGGACACCGCGGAGTGCATCCGCCTCGCGGTCGAGAATCCGGCTGAGCGCGGCGAGTTCCGCGTCTTCAACCAGATGACCGAGTCGATGTCGGTGGCCGAGATCGCCAAGACGGTCGCCAACCTGTCGTCCCGCCCGGTCGAGGTCGAGCAGTTGGCCAACCCGCGTGTCGAGGAGGTGTCGCACTACTACAACGTGGTGCACACCGGACTGTCGTCGCTGGGGCTGCGGCCACACCTGTTGTCGGACACGCTGATCCAGTCGCTGTACTCGATCGCCGAGCAGTACGTGGACCGCGTCGACCTGGCCGCCATGCGCCCCACGGTGAAGTGGCGAGCTACGGCAAGCCCGCTGCGCTGAGAACACTGTGCCGATCCAGAACGAAGGCCCTGAACGCCAACGCAGCCGGCGCGAGCGCGTGCTCGGCCGACCACACCAGACCGATCTGGCGGTTGGCCACCGGTGTCAGGGACAGTTCCACCGTGCCGTCGGACAGCTCGTGTTCGGCGGCCGGTAGCACGGCGACACCCAGTCCCGCCGCGACGAGCCCCCTGAGGGTGTCGCACTCCTCGCCCTGGAACGCCAGTTCCGGCCGGAATCCGGCGGCGGCGCACAGGTCGTCGGTGATGCGGCGCAGGCCGTAACCCGGCTTCAGCCCGACGAACGGCTCATCGGCCAGTTCGGACAGTCGCGCGCGCCGCCTTCCGGCGATTCGGTGTCCTGTTGGGACGGTCAGCACCAGTTCCTGTTCGGCGATCCGAACGGTGTTGAGCGCCCGGTCGTTGGGCAGGGGAGACGTCAGCGCGACGTCCGCGGCACCCGTGCGCACCCAGTCGACGGTGTCCTCGTGCGCGCCCTGGCGGAGGGTGAACCGCACGTTCGGGTGGTCGGCTCTGAATGCGCGCAGCAGCGCCGGGACACGGGATTCACCCATGGTGTGCAGGAATCCGAGGACGACCTGGCCACGTTCCGGGTCGGCCTGCTCGGCAACCTGCCGGCAACCGGTCTCCAGCACGGTCAGCGCCTGCGTGGCGGCATCGGCCAGATAGCCGCCGATTCGGGTCAGCTGGATGCCCCGGCCGTTCTTGATGACGACCGGTGCGCCGATCTCGTCGGCCAGCGCGGCCAGCCAACGGCTCGCGGTCGGCTGCGGAATGCCCAGTCGCTGCGCGGCCCTCGTCAGATGTCCTTCGTCGGCGACGGCGCGCAGCAGCGCCAGTCGCGGGGCGAGGGTGGTGGCCAGGTCTTCGTGTGTCGACATTCAGCTCCCCGACAATCGATTCACCTACGAATCAGATCACCGACAAAGGCGTATTGGACGGATCGATACCCCGATCCTACGCTCGACAACATGGCCGCTGACCTGCAAGTCCCCGTCGGCCACGTCAGCGGAACGCCGGCATTCCGACGGATCAGCCTTGCCATGTTCGCCGCCGGCCTGGCGACGTTCACCACCCTCTACTGCGTCCAGGCGCTCCTCCCCGCCCTGGCCGGACAATGGCAACTGACCCCGGCCGCGGCCAGCCTGGCCGTGTCGGTCTCGACCGCGGCACTCGCCATCGGCGTGATCCCGCTCACCGTCCTGTCCGAGGCGCTGGGGCGAACCCGCGTGATGACGGCGGCACTGTTCACGTCGGCCATCCTCGGCATCCTGGCCGCCGCGAGCCCCGACTTCACCGTGCTCCTCGTGCTGCGGGCCCTACAGGGCCTCGCGCTGGCCGGTCTGCAGGCCGTCGCCATGTCCTACCTGGCCGAGGAGCTGGATCGAGGCTCACTTGGCCGGAGCATGGGACTGTTCGTGGCCGGCAACGGCATCGGCGGCATGGCTGGCCGCCTGCTGGCCGCGCTGCTGGGTGACGTGGCCGGCTGGCGCTGGGCTCTCGCCGTGATCGGACTGGTGGCGCTGGCCTGCTCCATCCTGTTCCGGCTGGCCATCCTGCCATCGGCCCACTTCCGGCCGCGACCGATGCGACCGAGGGCGCTGGCCGGCTCGATCGGTCACGCCCTCACCGACACCGGACTGCCACTCCTGTTCACCGTCGGCTTCCTGAGCACGTGCGTCCTGGTCACCGTCTACAACTACCTGGGCTTCCGGCTGCTGCGCCCACCGTTCGACCTGCCGGCATCGGTCGTGGGCCTGGTGTTCGTCGTGTACCTGGCCGGGTCGTTCTCGTCCACCATCGCCGGGCGACTGGCAGACCGGTTCGGGCGGCAGCGGCTGGTATGGCCCGCGGCGGCCGTCATGCTGGCGGGCGTCGTGCTGCTGCGGCCGAACGAGCTGGCCGTGATCGTGATCGGCCTCATCGTGCTGACCAGTGGGTTCTTCGCGGTGCACGCCCTGGCCAGTGGCTGGGTCGGCGCTCGGTCGGCGGCGCTGAAGGTGCAAGGGTCCGCTGTGTACCTGTGCGCCTTCTACCTGGGGTCCAGCGTCGGTGGCTCGCTCGGTGGGCTCGCGTTCGGCGCGGGTGGCTGGGCAGGCGTGACCTGGTACACGGGGGCGCTCGTGCTGGCCGTCGTGGTCCTCGGCCTGGTGCTGCGCCGGCTCGCGCCGGTCAGGGCCGGGTGACCTTCTTGGCCGCGACCAGCAGGCCGCCGTCGACCGGGAGCAGGGCCGGCACAAGGCGGTCGTCCTCGCGGACGGCCTTGGCGACCTCGCGCAGCGCGATGGTCTCCTGGTCGCGCCTGCCGGCGTCGGTACTCAGCACGTCGGTGAACACGATCACACCACCCGGCCGCAGCAGCCGGACACCCTGCGCGTGGAACTTCGGGTACTCGCTCTTTGCCGCGTCGAAGAACACCAGGTCGTAGCCGCCGTCGGTCAGCCTGGGCAGCACGTCGAGGGCCTGGCCCATGATCAACCGCATCCGGCCTGCCGACGTGCCGGCCTCGGTGAACGCGCGCCGCGCGGCACGCTGGTGCTCCGGTTCGATGTCGATGGACGTGAGCACGCCGTCGGGCGCCATGCCGGCCAGCAGGCACAGCCCGCTCACCCCGGCCCCGGTGCCGACCTCGACGACCGCCCTGGCCTGCAGCGTTGCCGCCAGGAACCGGAGTGCGGCACCGGCCGCGTTGCCGATCGCGCCACAGCCAAGCTCGGCGGCCCACGTCCGAGCGGCGGCGAGCACCTCGTCCTCGGCGAGGTACCCGTCGACCTGGCCGTTCCCCGCCGCAGGCCGGCCGGCGGCGGACGCGGTGCGCTCGTCGGGCGTCACAAGTCAGCAGATTAGCGCCGTGTTGTACGGAAAACGGGTGAACGCGCCGGGTTGTTGCCCAACGGTGCCCGCGCGAACGGCCCAACGGACCGAACCGATTCGGTAATACGGGACAGATTCGGGCGGTTTCGGATTCTCAGGTCACTCTCAGCCATCTCACACCCTGGCCTCACCGAGACGGGCGAATATCGACGGTGATGGCGTCAGGTGCTCGGCCGGTGCTCGTCCGGCAGATCGAGCACAGAAGAAGGGGCCGGCGCGGGAACACGGCGCGTTGGATCGACGTTGGATGCTGCGAAGGGCTAGCAAGCCCGTGGAGGTGCCGACCCGCCGATGCGTACGTCAGGGAGCGCTCCAGCCCGTTACGCGGGTTCTGGGCCGAACGCACAGGTTCCGATCATGTCCGGCGAGGACATGGTCGGTTGGGCGCCGCCCACCTGGGACGACATCGTCCGCGAACACGGCGACCGGGTCTACCGGCTGGCCTACCGGTTGGCGGGCAACCAGCACGACGCGGAGGACATCACCCAGGAGACGTTCATCCGGGTGTTCAAGTCCCTGTCGAACTACCAGCCGGTCACCTTCGAGGGCTGGCTGCACCGCATCACCACCAACCTCTTCCTGGACATGGTTCGCCGTCGCTCCCGCCTGCGCATGGGCGGCCTGCCGGACGACACCGACCGGCTGGCCGGCAAGGACCTCAGTCCGGAAGAGGTCTACGCGCGCACCCACCTCGACCCGGACCTGCAGGCCGCGCTGGACGACCTGGCCCCCGAGTTCCGCGCCGCGGTCGTGCTGTGTGACGTCGAGGGCCTGTCCTACGAGGAGATCGGCGCCACGCTCGGCGTGAAGCTGGGCACCGTGCGCAGCCGGATCCACCGTGGCCGCCAGGCGTTGCGGCTGGCCATTGAACAGCGTCGTACCCTTGCTGAGCAGGGTGCCGAATGACCGTTGGCGTAGTGTGGGTCACAGCGGCGAAGCCTGCCGGCAGCCAATGGATGTCTTCCGCGGAGGCGCAGTTCTGATGAGTCAGCGTGAGCAGCGCGCTTGGACGATCTCCGCACTCCCCGAGGCTCATCTGCTTCCGGACGTGGTGGTCGCCTTCGTCGACGGCGAGCTCAGCATGGTCGCGCACGACCGTGCCGCCGCGCACATCGCCAGGTGCCCCATCTGCGCCGCGGAAACCGCCGTGCAGCGCCAGGCCAGGGCCGCGGTCCAGGCCGCTGAGGCGCCGCGGATGCCGGCCGGCCTGCTGGCCGCCCTGCGCAACATCCCCACCGACACCGACCTGCCCGACGACGTGGACCGTCTCGCGGTCACCCCAGAGGGTGAACTCGTCGCGGTGCAGCGTCCCGATCGGGTGAACGCGTTCGGTTCCGGCCCGGTACTCGGCTCGTCCCAGCCGCTCGGCAGTGGCAGCAGCGTGCTGCGCGCCGGGCCGGCCGGTCGTCGGGCCGTGCAGGGCGCCGGGGTGGTCGCCGCTGGCCTGGTGCTCGGCGCGCTGGCCATGGTCGGCCCGCACGTGCTCAACGCGTCCGGCCAGCGCCCGACCGATCCGGTGCACGGCGACGGCGCCACGGTCAGCGGCAGCGACCCGGTGCTCCAGGCCAACTTCTCCGCGCCCCTGGGCGGCGGCGTGCGTCCCAAGGACGCGAGCGCGCTGTATTCGTCGTCACCCTTCGCGCGCGCCCAGGCCCGCTGAGCCAGTCCGTTTCGTTTGGCACCGCCCGGTTACCGGCTGTGCTACGCACACTTCACCGTGGTTGCGGCAGGCTTACGCTGATGTCCTGGCACGGCGCGACGGCAACTCCACGCGGGGAGCGATGAACGACCAACCCAACACCGGCACCGGTTCCGACGAGAGCCGGCCCCGGCTCGGTCCGCGCCCGCTGGACCGGCCCGCCGTCGATCCGGGGCAAGCTGCTGTGTTCGGCCGTCCCTCCGGTGTGCCCAGCGCGTTCGCGCCCCGTCCGACCGGCGGCCCGGCCAGCAACGGCGCGGTACGGCTGGCCGCGCCGCCGCCGGAGGCGCTGTCCACCGCGTTCGGCCGGCCCGCGGACACCCCGGACGCCCGGTTGCAGCGTGCGCCCGGCACCGAGGACGCGGCGTCCCCAGGTGAGCCCGCGGCGTACTGGGACGACACGGACGGGCGCGACCCGTGGCGTGATCCCGGCGCCGGCGCCATGCTCGGCCCGCCCGCCATGGACCAGGTCGCCGACGACAAGGGCGCGCGCCGGCCAGCCGGCGCGCTGTTGAGCCTGCCGGAACTGCTGTTCGGTAGGCGGGTCAAGCCGAGCGCGCTGCTGATCCTGATGGTGTGCGCGCTGCTGGTCGGCGCGGCCGGTGGCGTCGCGGGCTGGGCCGTCGGCACCGCCGGCAGTTCGCTGACCGACGCGGGCGCCACGATCGCCCAGGTCGACCAGGGTGTGCAGCGGGCGCCGAACTCGGTGGCCGGCATCGTGCAGCGGGTCGCGCCCGCCGTGGTGTCGCTCGAGGTGCAGGCGGGCAGCAACGGCGACGTCGGGTCCGGCGTGGTGATCGACCCCAAGGGCTACATCCTCACCAACAACCACGTGGTGTCCATCGCGGCGCAGGGCGCAGGCGGGCAGATCACCGCCGTGTTCAGCTCGGGCGCGCGGGTGTCGGCGGCCATCGTGGGCCGCGACCAGGTGACCGACCTCGCTGTGTTGAAAGTCAACGCGACGGATTTGACCGTCCTGCAGCCCGGCACCTCGAACAAGCTGGAGCCGGGCGACACGGTGATCGCGATCGGCTCCCCGCTCGGCCTCGCCGGCACCGTCACGTCCGGCATCGTGAGCGCGCTGCACCGCCCGGTGACCGCGCAGGGTGAGGCGGGCGGGCCCACCGTGGTCTACGACGCGATCCAGACCGACGCCGCGATCAACCCCGGCAACTCGGGCGGCGCGCTCGTCGACGCGTCCGGCGCGCTGGTCGGCGTCAACTCCGCGATCCAGACTTTCGGCAGCTCGGACACTGGTGGCGGCGGCAGCATCGGCCTCGGCTTCGCGATCCCGATCGACCAGGCGAAGAAGATCGCACAGCAGCTGATCCGGACCGGCTCCGTCAAACACGCCAATCTCGGCGTGAACACCCGGTCGGTGTCCGCGACCTCGTCTGAGGGCGCCCAGGTCGTCAACGTCACCAACGGTGGCGCAGGAGCAGGCGCCGGGCTCGCGGTGGGCGACGTGATCACGTCGTTCGACAATCGGCCGATCGGCAGCTCGACCGAGCTCCAAGTGGCCGTACTGGATCACGACCCCGGGCAGGCGGTCACCGTCGTGTTCGCCCGGCAGGGCCAACGGCACAGCGTTCAGGTGACCCTACAGTCGGATTGACCCGATAGTCTGAACGCAATTGGCCTGCCTGCCGGAGGTGCCGCGCGATGTTCGACATCAGTTGGGGCGAGTTCCTGGTCCTGATCATCGCGGGCCTGTTCATTCTCGGCCCGGAACGCCTGCCCGGCGCGGCGGCGTGGCTCGGCAAGACCGTGCGGCAGGTGCGGGAGTACGCGTCGGGCGCCCGGGAACAGCTCCGCTCCGAGTTGGGGCCCGAGTTCGACGACCTGCGCAAGCCGCTCGAGGACCTGAAGGCCCTGCGCAACTTCGATCCGAAGCGCGCGCTCACCCGGCAATTGATGGACGCGACCGGCGGCTACGACCCCCGCGACGACCTGAAGATCGATCTGCCCAGCCTCAACGGCGGCAACGGCATCAAGCCCAACGGCTTCCCCGCGCCGACCAGCCCGGCCGAGCAGCGCCCGCTGTCGCCGGGGGAGCGCCCCCCGTTCGACCCGGACGCCACCTGACCCAGCTTGTAGTCCTGCAACGGTTGCTCAGCGACCGGTCGGGCTCACCGACAACAGCCGGCCGGCCAGGCCACGCGACCGGGTGGACAGCGTCGTCGCGATCTCCCGCAGCACCACGGCGGCCGGCGTGTCCGGCTGGGCCGCCACGATCGGCTCGCCAGCGTCACCGGCCTCGCGCACCCGAGGGTCCAGCGGCACCTGGCCGAGCAGCGGCACCGGCGCGCCGACCGACCTGGTCAGCGAGTCGGCCACGGTCTGGCCGCCGCCCGCGCCGAACACGTCCATCCGACTGCCGTCGGGCAGTTCCAGCCAGGACATGTTCTCCACCACACCGGCGAGCCGTTGCCGGGTCTGCAACGCGATCGCGCCGGCCCGCTCCGCCACCTCGGCCGCGGCCAGTTGCGGGGTCGTGACCACCAGGATCTCCGCGTTCGGGACCAGTTGGGCCACCGAGATCGCCATGTCGCCGGTGCCCGGCGGCAGGTCGAGCAGCAGCACGTCCAGCTCGCCCCAGAACACGTCGGCGAGGAACTGCTGCAGCGCCCGGTGCAGCATCGGGCCACGCCACACGACCGGCGCGTTGCCCGGCTTGAACATGCCGATCGAGATCACCTTCACGCCGTGCGCCTGCGGCGGCATGATCATCGTTTCGACCTTGGTCGGCTTGGCGGTCGTGCCCAGCATCCGAGGGATCGAGTGGCCGTAGATGTCCGCGTCCACGACGCCGACGGACAGCCCACGCGCGGCCATCGCCACCGCGAGGTTCACCGTGACGCTGGACTTGCCGACCCCACCCTTGCCGGACGCGACGCAGTACACCCTGGTCAGCGATCCCGGCTGGGCGAACGGGATGACCGGTTCCTTGGCGTCCCCGCGCAACGACTGGCGCATCGCGGTGCGCTGCTCGTCGTTCATCACGTCCAGCGTGACCCGCACCGCGTGCACGCCGGGCACGGCACTCACCGCGGCCGTCGTGTCTGCGGTGATCTTCTCCCGCAGCGGGCATCCGGACACGGTCAGGTAGATCGCGACGTCCACGCTGCCGTCGGGTTGGATCGAGACGTCCTTCACCATGCCCAGATCGGTGATCGGGCGGTGGATCTCCGGGTCCTGCACGGTGGCGAGCGCGGCGCGGACCTGCGCGGCGCTGGGCCCCTGCTGAGTGGTCTGGCTGGTGGTCACCACACCGCCATGTTACGGCCGGTGGCTTCGTCCTCCCGTTGGCGTCGGGATGTCTGGCCGTTTGGGGGTATTTCCCGGGCCCAGGTGCAGGTTGCTGGACGCGGTCCGTAACATCGATCTGTGCCTCGCCCGGGTACTCGCCTGTTGAGCCGCACCGAACTTGACGTGTGGCGTTCGTTCCTACGCGCCCACGCCCACATCACCCGCATGCTGGAATCCGAGTTGCTCGCCGAGCAACGGCTGTCGTTGGCGTCCTACGACGTCCTCGTGCAACTCGCGGAAGCGCCCGGCCAGCGGTTACGGATGACAGAGCTGGCGGACGCGGTCCTGCTCTCCCGATCCGGTGTCACCCGCCTGGTTGATCGGCTGGAGAAGAGCGGCCTGGTGGCACGGGCCCGGGTCGACTCGGACGGCCGCGGCGTGGTCGCCATCCTGACCCAGCAGGGCTTCGAACGGCTCAAGGGCGCCACCGGCACCCACCTGACCGGCGTGGTACGCCATTTCGCGGCACCGCTGGACGAGACCGAACTCGCCGCCTTCGGCCGCACGTGCGAACGCCTGGCCGACGCTGAGCCTCAGCCGCCGCCCGCCTGGTAGTCGCTCGGTGTCAAATCACCTGTCCACAGGTTCGGTGGTTATCCACAGATTTGCGGCGGACCACCCATTCGGGGCTTGACAACGGTAGATTGGAAAAGGGCCGTAGCCCCCA
>CAVPCF010000049.1:0-29563 GCA_963702275.1 Candidatus Melainabacteria bacterium | reverse complement strand
AAGATTGTCAGGAGTTAAGTTGGAGGTCGTCATCACTTCCTCACTGGTCATCAGGCGGGGCCACCAGGCCAAGACGGCCGGCGACACTCGGGCACGCGGGCGGCACTGGGCGGCGGCCTCACCAGCGGCGATCGCAGTCACGCCCAGGGCACCGCCGACCCCGGCCGGCCGCCCAAGGCGCGGTCAGGACGGGTACAGGGCAGCTTCAGCCACAGGCACGGCCTGCCAGCGTCCCACCCTGGACGCAACGGAGAAGACGCATTGGCGCACCGTCCTCCCCGTCGTGGCAGACCGCGATAGTGAACTACGCGCGCTCCGAGATACCGGTCGCCGACGGCGCCGCCGACCGCAGGCGGCCGCACCGAGGCGCTGGCCCGCCGGCGTGCCGTGGCAGGGCCGGGCCGGCCACGGCTTCGTCGCAGGCTACCTCGTCCTGCTGGTCGCGTTCGGGTTCGTGCCGACCGGATATGCGATCTACTTCGCGTTCACCAACGCGGGCAACACTTTCGCAGGCCGCGAACTTCGCCTCGGCGGCCGGTGACTTCCGGTTCGTGGCGGCCGTCGGGCACGTCGCGCTCTATCTGGTGTGTTGGCTGGCCGCGCTGGTGGTGTTCGTGGTCGGGCTCGCGCTGCTGCTGCACCGCATGCGGGCACGCACGCTCGGCAAGGCGTTGCGGTTCCTGTACTACCTGCCCGGTGCCCTCGCCGGGGCGGCGAGCGTGCTGGTCTGGCTGTTCCTGCTCGACCCGACGGTCAGCCCGGTGGGTTTCCTGTTGCGCGCGTTCGGTTTCGACACCTTCGGCCAGGTCATCGCGCCCGGACACCTGCCGGTGCTGTTCACCATGATCGCGTTCTGGACCGGTGCGGGTGGCTGGATCGTGGTGACGTACGGGGCGTTGAACAACATCTCCCTCGATCTACTGGAAGCGGCACGGATCGACGGAGCGGGCGCGTGGCAGACCGCGCGGCGCATCCAGATTCCGTTGCTGCGCAAGTGGATCGTCTACATGGTGATCCTCACGTTCGCCGGCGGAACGCAGTTGTTCGTCGAGCCGCAACTGCTGTCGCAGGCGAGCGTCGGGGTCGCCGGTCGGGACTACTCGCTCAACCAGCTCTCCTACGACTTCGCCTTCCAGAACAACAACGTCAACACCGCCGCCGCCGTCTCGGTCGAACTGCTGCTGGTCGGGCTCGTCGTTGCGGGCCTGTTCGTAGCACGGTCGGGTTTCTTCGATGCTGACTGACATCCGGCGTGCCACCGCCGATGTGACTGTCGCGCCGGCACCAGCGGCCGCGCGGCCATACCGCGCCGTCCGACGCGGGCCGCCCAACCCGTTGCCCGCCGTGATCCTGGTGCTGTTCCTGTTGTTCTTCGTGATTCCGGTGCTGTGGCTGGTGCTGGCGGCCACCAAGACCGACGACCAGCTCGTGCGTGACAACCCGCTGTCGTTCGGGTCGCCCGCGCTGCGGGCCAACTGGGACGCGCGACCGCGTTCCAGGGCGACGCGATCCTCCAGTGGCTGCGCAACTCCGCGCTGTACTCGTTCCTGGCACTGGTGATCACCCTGCGCGTTGTGGTGCCGGCGGGCTACGCGCTCGCGATGACCGAGTTCCGCGGCAGCGCACGCTGCTGGCGGTCACCCTCATCGTGATGCTGATGCCCACCGGACGCTGGTCGCGCCGCTGTTCCTGGAAGTCAACGCGGTCGGTCTGATCGGCCCGATGTGGTCGATCATCCTGCCGTACGCGTTCTACCCGTTCGGGGTGTACCTGACCTACATCGACTTCAGCACGACGCTGCCGCCGGACCTGTGGGCCGCCGCCAGGCTGGACGGCTGCTCCGAGTTTGGCGCGTTCCGCCGCATCGCCCTGCTGCTGGCCACGCGGCTCGTGGCACTGGTTGGGCTCTTCAGCTTCGTGGCCAACTGGACCAACTACTTCCTGCCCTACGTCCTGCTGCCCCAGACCGACCAGTTGCCGGTCCAGGTGGGCCTCGGCACGTTGCTGGACAGCGTTCCCCAGTCAACCCGACCGTCGGCACGCTCGCGGTGCAACGCCCGGAACTGGCGTTGGCCACGCTGCTGGCGATCACCCCCGTCCTCCTCGTCTTCCTCTTCTCCCAACGATTCCGGGTTTCTGGCACGCTCGCCGGCGCCACCGAGCAGGACCCGCGACCGGCCTGGAACGGAGAACACCGGATGCCACCCGTCATCACGGCCTCGGTACCACTGCTCGAACCACCGGACTGGGCGATCGCGCAACGCCAACTGTTCACCCTGCTCGACCACGCATGGCGCCAGTTCGAAGACGACTTCACCGGACCGGACTGGCGCCTGAACTACGGCGGCCCGCTCACCTCACGCGACGGCGTCGACGACTTCTACGAGACGTTCTTCAACTGGCCCCAGCTCTACCTGCTCGCGGCGCCGACGACCTGCTCGCCGCATCGGAACGCCACTGGCAGGTCACCCGGCAGCTCACGAACTCGACATGCTGCACGACGAGTACGAGCGCGGCTACGACGGTTCCACCAGAGCGAGAGCATGCCGCCGTGCTACTTCCGGCCGGCCGCCCCGCAACCGCCTGGACCCCGGCACTGCGCTTCGCCGACCTCTACGTCGACCCGGCACGGCAACTACGACCCACACGCACCGCATTATCCGCCGCCCGCACAACGGCAGCGACCCACGGCGGAACCGGCCTGTTCGACGGCCCGCACTACCCATGGCTACCCGACGAAAGCGAGCGGTACGGTCTTCCACTGGACTGGGTGCTGCTCGCCCGGCACCGACGAACCCCCGCGCGAGCGTGACCCGCGGCTTGGCGAGCAGATGCGCCGCAGAATCGGAGTCGGAGACACCGCGTCAACCTCGCCGCTACCAGCCTCGTCCGCAACGCCCTGATGCTGTCCGGCGACTCGCGCTACCGGGACTGGATCGCCGAGTACGTCGGTGCGTGGCGCGAACGGGCCATGGCCAACGGCGGCATCCTGCCGGACAACTCGACCCGGCGGCACGGTCGGCGGGCTGCTGGAGGGTCGCTGGTACGGCGGACACTACGGCTGGTCCTGGCCGCACGGCTGGTACAGCGTGGGGCAGGCGGCCGCCGCGGCGGCACTGGCGGCGGCCGCGATCGGTGACGACTGGTTCCTGGGCCAGCTGCGGTCCACTATGGACGAGATCATCGCCAGGGGCAGGTCATGGCCTTCGCCGAGACCGACTCCAGCCTCCGGTCCAAATGGACCGTCCAGTTGGACGAGGACGTACACACGCCGACCCTGCAGGTGCCCTACCGCTACGGCGACCGGGGCTGGTTCGACTACAACCCGATGCTCATGTCGGTGCCAACGGCGTTGTGGCACCACACATCCTCGCCCGGCGACCGCGAGCGCATCGAGCAGCTCCGCGCCGCGAGCGGCTACGACTGGCGCACCGTGCGGCCCTTCCGCAGCAAGGAAGAGGCCGGACACGAAGAACCGTGGTTCACCTTTCTCGCCGGGACACCCCGAATACCCGGAACGAATCCTCGCCGCGGCACAGGCCCAGGTGCGGCACCGCCTGGCGCGCATGAGCGCTACCGTGGCCACGAGGTGGCCGAGGCCGACTCCACCTGTGGCAGCAGTCGAATCCGGTGGTCACCGAGGCACTGGTCCAGCTCACCTGGGGTGTCCCGCAGGTCATGTACAACGCGGCCTGCAACGTGCGCGCGTGCGCTACTACGACGCCGCTGCCGACTTGCCGGCCTGCCGCCTTCGGTGGCGGCCCTGGAGTCCAGCATCGATCCCGATGCGACCGTCGTCGACCTGGTGTACCTCGACCCGCAGGCGCCGCGCGCGTGATCGTGCAGGCCGGGGCATTCGCCGAGACACCTCCCACCGTGCGCCACACGCCTGCGAAGACCCGTCCTGGATCGGCGGGCTCTACGACTACGGGCACCGGACACCCGCCGAGACATCGGCGGTCACGCACGTCGACGGGCCATGGCTCCCGGTGGCGCTACCCCGCTCCACCCGTATCCGCCTGACTTCACAGCTCGACCCGCACACGAATCGTCCCTCCTATCTTCCACATGCGTCCCACCCAAAAAGGATGGTTATGCGTCACAGCACACGATCAGCCATAGCCGCACGGGCATTGCGGCCTGCACGTTGCCGAGCGATGGTGGCCACGGCACCCGCGCAAGCCGCATCTGTCACCACCATCGTCGTGTTTTTTTTTTTAATGACTTGGCATCGGGCGACGCCAGCCTATCCCGACTTTGCTACCCTCAGAGCCGAGCAGCTGGCACGCACCCTGTCCAGCCAGACCGACGTGGTCGCGACCTCGCCGGCGGCCCCCACCGTCCGCTCCGTCGGCGTTGACGAACGCGGACTCCGGGCGCAACTTTGGCAGGCAATGCCCGGCCAGACGGGCGGCCGTGTCCGGGCGCGCAACCGGTGACCGGATGGACGCTGCACGACTCGGCTGCTGAACATCTGGTCGGCGCCCGTCCCAACGGGAACGAACTAACACGTTCCCGTTGGGACGGGCGCGGACCAGATGTTCGCGGCCGAGTCGTGCAGCGTCCATCCGGTCACCGGTTGCGCGCCGGACACGGCCGCCGTCTGGCCGGGCATTGCCTGCCAGGTGACGGTGTGGCCGTTGCGCCCGGAGTCCGCGTTGGTGAACACCAACGGGGCGGACGGACGGTAGGTGCCGCCGGCGAGGTCCACGACCACGTCGGTCTGGCTGGACAGGGTGCGTGCCAGCTGCTGGGCTCTGGCGAGGGTGGCGACCGGATGGCTGGCGTCGCCCGATGCCAGGTCGTTGCCGACCGGGGCGACGACGATGGTGGTGACAGATGCGGCTTGCGCGGGTGCCGTGGCCACCATCGCTCCGGTGACTGTGCAGGCCGCGATGCCCAGTGCGGCTATGGCTGATCGTGTGCTGTGACGCATAACCATCCTTTCTGGGTGGGACGCATGTCGAACGGCGTGCGATAGGAGGGACGATTCGTGTGCGGGTCGAGCCGTAAAGTCAGGCGGATACGGGTGGAGCGGGGTAGCGCCACCTGTAGCCATGGCCCGTCGACGTGCGTGACCGCCGATGTCTCGGCGGGTGTCCGGTGCCCGTAGTCGTAGAGGCCGCCGATCCAGGACGGGTCCTCGCAGGCGGTGTGGCGCACGGTGCGGATGGTGTCCTCGGCGAATGCCCCGGCCTGCACGATCACCGCGCGCGGCGCCTGCGGGTCGAGGTTGACCAGGTCGACGACGGTCGCATCGGGATCGATGCTGGACACGAGGGCCGCCACCGAAGGCGGCAGGCCGGGACGTCGGGCAGCGGCGTCGTAGTAGCGCACGCGTGCCTGTTGCAGGCCGCCGTTGTACATGACCTGCGGGCCACCCCAGGTGAGCTGGACCAGTGCCTCGGTGACCACCGGATTCGACTGCTGCCACAGGTGGATGTCGGCCTCGGCCACATCGTGGCCACGGTAGCGCTGCATGCGCGCCAGGCGGTGCCGCACCTGGGCCTGTGCCGCGGCGAGGATTCGTTCCGGGTATTCGGGGTTGTCCCCGGCGAGAAAGGTGAACCACGGTTCTTCGTGTCCGGCCTCTTCCTTGCTGCGGAAGGGCCGCACGGTGCGCCAGTCGTAGCCGCTCGCGGCGCGGAGCTGCTCGATGCGCTCTCGGTCGGCGGACGAGGCCGTGTGGTGCCACAACGCCGTTGGCACCGACATGAGCATCGGGTTGTAGTCGAACCAGCCCCGGTCGCCGTAGCGGTAGGGCACCTGCAGGGTCGGCGTGTGTACGTCCTCGTCCAACTGGACGGTCCATTTGGACCGGAGGCTGGAGTCGGTCTCGGCGAAGGCCATGACCTTGCCCCTGGCGATGATCTCGTCCATAGTGGACCGCAGCTGGCCCAGGAACCAGTCGTCACCGATCGCGGCCGCCGCCAGTGCCGCCGCGGCGGCCGCCTGCCCCACGCTGTACCAGCCGTGCGGCCAGGACCAGCCGTAGTGTCCGCCGTACCAGCGGCCCTCCAGCAGCCCGCCGACCGTGCCGTCCGGGGCGACGTTGTCCGGCAGGATGCCGCCGTTGGCCATGGCCCGTTCGCGCCACGCACCGACGTACTCGGCGATCCAGTCCCGGTAGCGCGAGTCGCCGGACAGCATCAGGGCGTTGCGGACGAGGCTGGTAGCGGCGAGGTTGACCGCGGTGTCTCCGACTCCCATTCTGCGGCGCATCTGCTCGCCAAGCCGCGGGTCACGCTCGCGCGGGGGTTCGTCGGTGCCGGGCGGCAGCACCCAGTCCAGTGGAAAGCCGTACCGCTCGGCTTCGTCGGGTAGCCATGGGTAGTGCCGGCCGTCGAACAGGCCCGTTCGCCGTGGGTCGCTGCCGTTGTGCGGGCGGCGGATGATGCGGTGCGTGGGGTCGTAGTTGCCGTGTGCCGGGTCGACGTAGAGGTCGGCGAAGCGCAGTGCCCGTTCGGTCCAGCGGTCGGGCGCGGCCATGCACAGGAAGTAGCACAGCAGCATGCTCTCGCTCTGGTGGAACCAGTCGTAGCCGCGCTCGTACTCGTCGTGCAGCATGTCGAGTTCGGTGAGCTGCCGGGTGACTCCCGTCCAGTGGCGTTCCGATGCGGCGAGCAGGTCGTCGGCGCCGCCGAGCAGGTAGAGCTGGGGCCAGTTGAAGAACGTCTCGTAGAAGTCGTCGACGCCGTCGCGTGAGGTGAGCGGGCCGCCGTAGTTCAGGCGCCCGTCCGGTCCGGTGAAGTCGTCTTCGAACTGGCGCCATGCGTGGTCGAGCAGGGTGAACAGTTGGCGTTGCGCGATCGCCCAGCCCGGTGGTTCGAGCAGTGGTACCGAGGCCGTGATGACGGGTGGCATCCGGTGTTCTCCGTTCCAGGGCGGTCGCGGGTCACTGCTTGGTGGCGCCGGCGAGCATGCCGGAGACCAGGAATCGTTGGGAGAAGAGGAAGACGACGAGGACGGGGGTGATCGCCAGCAGCGTGGCCAACGCCAGTTCCGGGCGTTGCACCGCGAGCGTGCCGACGGTCGGGTTGAACTGGGGAACGCTGTCCAGCAACGTGCCGAGGCCCACCTGGACCGGCAACTGGTCGGTCTGGGGCAGCAGGACGTAGGGCAGGAAGTAGTTGGTCCAGTTGGCCACGAAGCTGAAGAACCCGACGAGTGCCACGACCGGCGTGGCCAGCGGCAGGGCGATGCGGCGGAACGCGCCGAACTCGGAGCAGCCGTCCAGCCTGGCGGCGGCCAGCAGTTCCGGCGGCAGCGTCGTGCTGAAGTAGATGTAGGTCAGGTACACCCCGAACGGGTAGAACGCGTACGGCAGGATGATCGACCACATCGAGCCGATCAGACCGACCGCGTTGACTTCCAGGAACAGCGGCACGACCAGCGTCGCGTTGGGCATCAGCATCACGATGAGGGTGACCACCAGCAGCGTGCGCCTGCCGCGGAACTCGGTCATCGCGAGCGCGTAGCCCGCCGGCACCACAACGCACAGGGTGATCACCAGTGCCAGGAACGAGTACAGCGCGGAGTTGCGCAGCCACTGGAGGATCGCGTCGCCCTGGAACGCGGTCAGCGCGTCCCAGTTGGCCCGCAGCGCGGGCCATGACCCGAACGACAGCGGGTTGTCGCGCACGAGCTGGTCGTCGGTCTTGGTGGCCGCCAGCACCAGCCACAGCACCGGGATCACGAAGAACAGCAGGAACAGCACCAGGATCACGGCGGGCAACGGGTTGGGCGGCCCGCGTCGGACGGCGCGGTATGGCCGCGCGGCCGCTGGTGCCGGCACGACAGTCACATCGGCGGTGGCACGCCGGATGTCAGTCGGCATCGAAGAAACCCGACCGTGCTACGAACAGGCCCGCAACGACGAGCCCGACCAGCAGCAGTTCGACCGAGACGGCGGCGGCGGTGTTGACGTTGTTGTTCTGGAAGGCGAAGTCGTAGGAGAGCTGGTTGAGCGAGTAGTCCCGACCGGCGACCCCGACGCTCGCCTGCGACAGCAGTTGCGGCTCGACGAACAACTGCGTTCCGCCGGCGAACGTGAGGATCACCATGTAGACGATCCACTTGCGCAGCAACGGAATCTGGATGCGCCGCGCGGTCTGCCACGCGCCCGCTCCGTCGATCCGTGCCGCTTCCAGTAGATCGAGGGAGATGTTGTTCAACGCCCCGTACGTCACCACGATCCAGCCACCCGCACCGGTCCAGAACGCGATCATGGTGAACAGCACCGGCAGGTGTCCGGGCGCGATGACCTGGCCGAAGGTGTCGAAACCGAACGCGCGCAACAGGAAACCCACCGGGCTGACCGTCGGGTCGAGCAGGAACAGCCAGACCAGCACGCTCGCCGCCCCCGCGAGGGCACCGGGCAGGTAGTACAGGAACCGCAACGCCTTGCCGAGCGCGCGTGCCCGCATGCGGTGCAGCAGCAGCGCGAGCCCGACCACGAACACCACCAGCGCGGCCAGCCAACACACCAGATAGAGCGCGACGTGCCCGACGGCCGCCACGAACCGGAAGTCACCGGCCGCCGCGGTGAAGTTCGACAGGCCCGCGAAAGTGTTGCCCGCGTTGGTGAACGCGAAGTAGATCGCATACCCGGTCGGCACGATCCCGAACGCGACCAGCAGGACGAGGTAGCCTGCGACGAAGCCGTGGCCGGCCCGGCCCTGCCACGGCATTCGCCGGCCGGCCAGCGCCTCGGTGCGGCCGCCTGCGGTCGGCGGCGCCGTCACTGGCTGACCTGGTATCCGTCGGAGCGCGCGTAGTTCACTATCGCGGTCTGCCACGACGGGAGCATCGACACGATGGTCCTACCCGAGTTCAGCCCGGGCGTGACCGTCGCCGCCCAGATCGCCTCCTGGCTGAACTGGCCGTATCCCCACCCGGACCACACCTCGCCGGCGGCGGCCCGCAGGGGCGCGGCGATGTCGTTGGCGTAGTACCCGGAGGACGTCTGGTTGGCCAGCCAGGTCTTCGCCGCCGGGGCGTACGCGGGATAGCCGGGCGCGATCTTGCCCTGGTAGTCCTGCGATGTGGTCACCCAGGTCAGGAAGTCGGTGGCGGCCTTCAGGTTGGTGCTGTGCGCGGACAGCAGCCAGGTGCCACCGCCGACGTTGCCGACCGAGGGAGCGTTGTCGCCGGACCACTGCGGCATCGGGGCGACCGCGGTCTGGCCGGCGGGGACCTTGAACGTGCCCTGGAACAGCGAACCGCCGTACCACGAAGGGCCGGGCATCATCAGGATCTTGCCGGCGTCGTTCTTGTCGAAGTCCGAGCTGAACACGCTGCTGGTGGACAGGGTGCCGTTCTTGATCAGCGTGTCCAGCAGCGCCGCCATCTTGGTGCAGTTCGGGCCGGTGGTGCGCACGGTGACGGCCTTGACCCCGGTGATCTGGTTGGCGTCGCACTTGCTGGCCCACAGGTAGATCTCCGGTGTGAACGTGTCGCCCGCGGCACCGACCAGGTAGCCGGGGTGTTCTGCGGCGACCTTCCTGCCCAGCGCCTCGTACTGTTCCCAGGTAGCGGGGACCTGATATCCCCACTGGCTCATCAGGGTCGCGTTGTACCAGAGCACGGTCTGGGACAGGTCGTTGCGCAGGCAGTAGATCTTGCCGTCCACTGTGCACGGGTTGTTGGCACCGGGCGCCCATCCGGCCAGCAGGGACGCGGGGATCAGATCCTTGTCTGTGTTCAGCGGCGCGGTGAAGCCTGCCGGTACCGCCCAGGAGACCTCGTTGTTCTGCGAGCTGAACACGACGTCCGGCCAGCCCTTGCGGGTCCGGTTGAACAGGCTCACCTTGGTCTGGAGATAGTTCGAGCCGTTGGCGTCGCCGTCGTAGGTGACGATGTTCATCGACACCCCGGGATGTTCCTTCTGGTAGAGCTGCGCGGCGGCCAGGCGTGTCGAATCCACCCACACCGTGATCGCGCCACCGGTCTGCGCAACCGGCTGGAACCCGCTCTGCGTGGCCGAGGTCCCGCCACCGCTGCCGCACGCCGCGACCGTCAGGACCAGCGCGGCAGCGCCCGCCAGTACCGCGGTCCATCTGCCGGTGGTGTGCACCTTCGCCGTCATGCCCGACTCCACTACGCTGTGGTCTGTATGTGTCTGACTCATCTCGCGGCGGTCGACTGCCGCTGCTGGGACTCAGCTCCGGTGGAGACTATAAGTCATACTCATCACGGTAGGAAGAGAGCGATACTCTTCGGCCCGCGGGAGGACTGGCGATACTCTTCGGTATGGCCCATGACGCAGCAGGCACGCCGGTGGACGGCGCCTCCGTACCGGTGATGACCAGCACGCCCGCGCCGGACCGGAGCGCGTACCGACCCGGCTACGAACTGGCCGCCGAGCGGATCCTCCAGCTCATCGCCGAGTCAAGCCTGCGTCCCGGCGACCGCCTGCCGACCGAGAACGAGCTGGCCGCACGGCTGGGCACCAGCCGGACGGTGGTGCGGGAGGCCGTCAAGATCCTCTCCGCCCTCGGTCGGATACGGGCCCACAAGGGTCGCGGCCTCTATGTCGCCGACGACGAAGGCATGCTGGGCTCGACCCAGTGGGGAAGCTTCTTCCTGCCCACCGATCTCGACCACGTCTACATGCTCTTCGAGTTCCGCAGGGTGCAGGAGACCGCCGCCAGCCGGCTCGCCGCGACCCGTGCGACCCCCGCCGAACTGCGCGCCATCGAGACGGCCGCCCAGACCTGCCGCCAGGGTCACCTCACCGGCGAGTCCGCGCTGTTCGACCAGGGCGACGACGACTTCCACCTCGGCATCGCCACCGCGTCGCACAACCCGTTCCTCGTCGCCGCGGTACGCGAGGCCCGCCGCCTACAACACCAGTCCAGCACGATCGGACTGCACGGCACGGTCGGCGGCCACGCGGCGGAGGCGGTTGAGGAGCATGCCGCGATCTACGAGGCGATCCGGGACGGCGACGCCGAGGCCGCGGCCCAGGCCGCTGCCGTCCACCTCGACAAGACCCTCGAGGACTATCGCCGCGAGATCCAACGCCGCGTCTTCGGCTGACTCGGAAATTTACATTTTGTGCGCGCGCTGCAGTGGAATGAATCGCATTGTCAGCGACACTTTGCGCACAAGAGTATGTAACACGTCGTTGACCCTCCCTGCCCTCGGTCGTAACATCCGGTCGAGCCAGTCTTCGAATCGATTCGATCGCGCCACAGAGCGGTGGCGCCGAACGCAGGAGGATCCGATGAGGATGAGAATCGGACCCGGTCGACTGCTGCTGACCGCGGGAGCGGCCCTGACACTGGCATGCGCGTTGCTGGTGCCCGCCGCCGGCCACGCGGCCTCCGGCGAGTCGCTGAGTGTGGACCTTTCGTCGACGCGGGGGCCGTCGACCGGCGTGGGGGAGGGGTTCCTCTACGGCTTCACCGAAGACGGCACCCAGCCGGTGGACCAGTTCATCCAACCGTTGGGCATCAACGCGTTCCGCGGCGGCGGATGGTTCTCCGGCGGCTGGATCAAGGACGGTTACCAGAACGGCCCCGCCACCAAGGCCGACCTCAACTCGATGATCCAGGAGGCCCGGCGGCTCACCCAACCGCCCTACCACGCGCAGTACCAGGCGCTGATCACCGACATCTACGGCCTGAACGGCGGACAGCCGTCGAACACGATGTACCCGTGCGACAACGGCAACTGCTCGAACTGGGTCAGCTTCATCGACGCCACGGTGGGCGCGTTGCAGGCCACCGGCCTGAAGTTCGCCTACGACATCGACAACGAGCCGGACATCTCGGTGTTCTGGACGCGGGGCGTGAACAGCACCCAGTACTTCCAGATGTGGGACACCGCTTTCCGGGAGATCCGGCGCATCGCCCCGGGAGCGCAGATCGTCGGGCCGTCGTTCGCGTTCACCCCGCAGCGCAACCCGGGCGAGTGGCAGACCTGGCTCGCGCACGTCAAGGCGGCCGGGACGGTGCCGGACATGATCAGCAACCACAACGAGGGCGACGTCGACGACCCGGTCACCGTCGCGCAGACCCTCGACAGCGACCTGGCCGCGGCCGGGATCGGCTCGGTGCCGCTGTCCTCGAACGAGTACCAGCCGGCCGACCGGCAGACCGCCGGGGTGACCGCGTGGTATCTGGCGCGCTTCGCGCAGTCCGGGTACACCAACGCGATGCGCGGCAACTGGGTCTGCTGCGTGACCCCGAACCTGACCGGTGTCCTGACCCAGAGCGGCGGGACCTGGCAGCCGACCGGCAACTGGTGGGCGCTGCGCGACTACGCCGACCTGACCGGAACGCTGGTGAACACCTCCGGCCAGGTCGGCTCGACGGCGATCTCGGCCGCCGAGGACTCCGCCGCCAAACGCGCGGTGGCGATCATCGGGGACTCCAACGGGTTCACCGGCACCGCGTCCGTGACCTTCAGCGGCCTGTCCTCGACCCCGTGGCTGCTCAGCAACGGCAATGTCAACGTCACCGTGGACCGTATCCCTGACCAGGCGCCGCTGTCCGCGCCACAGGTGGTCCTCAACCAGAACGTCAGCGCTTCTGGCGGCTCGATCACCGTGCCGTTCACGTTCCAGGCCACGCACGACGCGTTCGCCGTGTACCTGACGCCGGCTTCGTCGAGCGGCGGCGGATTCCCCAGCGGCAACCACCGGTTCGCGGTCGCCAGCGACAGCCTGTGCCTCGACGTGGCCGGCAACACCTCGAACGCGGGCGCGGCGATCGACCAGTGGACCTGCAACGGGCAGGCCAACCAGCAGTTCCAGTTCGTGCCGGTCGCCGGCGGCGCAGGCGAACTACAGGCGCAGAACTCCGGCCAGGACGTGGCGGTCGCGAACAACTCCACCGCGCAGGGCACCCCGGACATCGTGCAGGAGCCCGCGAACGGCGCCGCCGGCAGCCTGTGGCAGCCGCTGCGGCAGTCCGACGGCTCGTACGAATTCCGCAACCAGAACAGTGGCCTGTGCCTGGACGTGACCAGCGCCAGCAGCACGGCCGGACAACAGCTCGACCAATGGCCGTGCAAGAACGCGTCCGGCAGCAACCAGGACTTCATGCTCGGCTGACCGGCCCCTCAGAAAGAGGAACCACATGAATAGGACCAAGTTGTTGTTCAAACGCGCGACATTTCTGCTCACGCTGGTCGCCGCCCTGATTGTGGGCCAGCTCAGCATGGGCCAGCAAAGCGCATCCGCCGCGGGGACCGGGCCCTGTGATATCTATGCCGCGGGCGGCAACCCGTGCGTCGCCGCGCACAGCACGACGCGCGCCTTGTTCGGTGCCTACAGCGGCCGGCTGTACCAGGTCCGGCGCTCGTCGGACGGTGCGACCACCGATATCGGCACCCTGAGTGCGGGCGGCTTCGCCAATGCCGCGGCGCAGGATTCGTTCTGCGCCAATACCTCATGCGTGATCACGATCATCTACGACCAGTCCGGTCGGAATAACAACCTCACCCAGGCACCGGCTGGTGGGGCCGCCGGTGGCCCCGACAACCTAGCGGACGCGAAGGCGCTGCCGGTCATGGTCGGCGGGCAGAAGGTCTACGGGGTCTTCGTCGCCCCCGGCACCGGGTACCGCAACGATGCCACGTCGGGTATCGCGACCGGCAGTCAGTCACAAGGTGAATACATGGTGGCGGCCGGCGGGCATGTGAACAGTGGTTGCTGTTTCGATTACGGCAATGCCGAGAGCAACGCCCGTGACAACGGCAACGGCCACATGGGGGCGGTGTACTTCGGTACGTTGTGCTGGTTCGGTTTTGTCGTGCCGGGTCAGTGTGTCGGTTCTGGTCCATGGGTGATGGCGGACCTGGAGAACGGCCTGTTCGCCGGTGCGAACGGCACCAACACGAACAACACCGGCCGCAACAGCACGTTCGTCACCGGCATGGTCAAGATGAACTCGACCACCTATTCCATCAAGGACGGCAACGCGAACTCGGGCGGCCTGAAGACCGACTACAACGGACCGCTGCCCACCACCAGCGGCTACACACCCCTGAAACTGGAGGGCGGCATCATCCTGGGCATCGGCGGTGACAACAGCAAAGGTTCGGCGGGTTCCTTCTTCGAAGGCGTGATGACCACCGGACTGCCCAGCGACGCCACCGAGAACGCCGTCCAGGCCAACATCACCGCCGTCGGCTACGCGATGCCCGGCGTCACCGGGCGGACCGGGCCGATCGTGGCCGGCGACAACGGTTCCGTGTGCGTGGACAACAACAACGCCGCCGCCACGCCGGGCAACAAGGTCCAGATGTTCACGTGCAACGGCAACGCCGCGGCGCAGAGTTGGACGGTCGCCAGCAACGGCACGGTCCAGATCGACGGCGGCTGCCTGGACATCACCGGCGCCAACTCCGCCAACGGCACCCTCATCGAATGGTGGACCTGCAACGGCGGTGCCAACCAGCAGTGGCAGGCGGTCAACGGGCAACTGGTCAACCCGGCAACCGGCAAATGCCTGGACGACCCCAACTCGAACACCGCCAACGGAACACAGCTGATCCTGTGGACCTGCAACGGCGGCAGCAACCAGCAATGGCACCTGCCCTAGGCCAAGCCGACATCGGCCGACCGCCGTAGTCGGCGACTACGGCGGTCAGCCGTCAACCCTGGTCGAAGGCACACCCGCGATGACGGAGGTACGCATGTCTTCAGTCCCCATCGGTCGGCGGCGCGCCTGGTTGGCCGCGACTGCCCTGCTGTTCGCGGCGGTGGCCGTCCCGTCGTCCACGGTGGCCGCGAGTGCGGCCACCGTAGCCGTGCCGATCTATTTGGACACCCACCACAGCTTCGCCGAGCGCGCCGCCGACCTCGTGTCGCGGATGACGCTCGCCGAGAAGGTCCAGCAACTGCACACGAACAGCGCGCCCGCGATCCCACGGCTTGGCGTGCAGCAGTACACGTACTGGAGCGAGGGGCAGCACGGCCTCAACACCCTCGGCGCGAACACCGATCACGGCAGCGTCGGCGGTGGCGTGCACGCCACCAGCTTCCCGACCAACTTCGCCAGCACCATGTCCTGGGACCCCAGCCTGGTCTACCAGGAGACCACGGCAATCTCCGACGAGGCCCGTGGCGAACTGGACAAGTCGCTGTGGGGCGTCGGCCAGAACAACATCGGCCCATCCGCGAGTGACTACGGCTCGCTGACCATCTGGGCGCCGACCGTGAATCTGGACCGTGATCCCCGGTGGGGACGCACCGACGAGGCGTTCGGCGAGGACCCCTACCTGGTCGGCCGGATGGCGGGTGCGTTCGTCAACGGCTACCAGGGCCAAACACCAACCGGGCAACCCACGTCGCCGTACCTGAAGGTCGCGTCCACCGCGAAGCACTACGCACTCAACGACGTGGAGAACAACCGGCATGCGGACAGCTCGGACACCACCGACGCCAACCTCCGCGACTACTACACGGCACAGTTCCGGAGCCTGATCGAGAACTCCCACGTGTCCGGGCTCATGACCTCCTACAACGCGATCAACGGCACCCCGGCCCCTGCCGACACGTACACCGCCGACGAACTCGCGCAGCGGACCTACGGGTTCAACGGCTACACCACGTCCGACTGCGGCGCCGTCGGCGACGTCTATTCGACGGGCAGCCACAGTTGGGCACCACCGGGCTGGACCACCAGCACGACCAACGGCTCGACGGTGTGGACGAACAACGCGACCGGCCAGCAGGTCGCAGGCGCGGCAGGCGGCCAGGCGTACGCGCTGCGCGCCGGGACGCAGCTCAACTGCACCGGCGCCGAGGAAACCCTGGCCAACATCCAGGGAGCCATCGACGCGGGTGTCCTCGACGAGGGCGTGATCGACAACGCACTGGTGCACCTGTTCACGATGCGCATGGAGACCGGCGAGTTCGACCCGGCGAACCGGGTGGCCTACACGAAGATCACCAAGGACCAGATCCAGAGCCCGGCGCACCAGGCACTTGCCGCGAAGGTCGCGGCGAACTCGTTGGTGCTGCTGAAGAACGATCCCGTGCCCGGCACGAACGGCACGCTGCTGCCCGCCGACCCGGCGAAGCTGAACAACGTCGTTGTCGTCGGCGACCTCGCCGGCACGACAACACTGGGCGACTACTCCGGCGACCCGTCGCTCCGAGTGAGCCCCACGCAGGGCATCACGGCGGCGGTCAAGGCAGCCAACCCGAACGCCACCGTGACGTTCGACGCCTGCGGCACGTCCACGTCGGCGACGGCCCCGGCGGGTTGCTCGACCCAGACCATGGCCGACATCAAGACCGCCGACCTGGTCGTGGTGTTCGTCGGCACCGACACGAACCTGGCGACCGAGGGCAAGGACCGCACCAGCATCGCCATGCCCGGCAACTACGACTCGCTGATCAGCCAGGTCAACGCGATCGGCAACCCCCGGATGGCCCTGGCCATCCAGTCCGACGGCCCGGTGAAGATCGACGATGTGCGGGGTGACTTCCCGTCCGTGGTGTTCAGCGGCTACAACGGCGAAAGCCAGGGCACCGCGCTGGCCGACGTGCTGTTCGGCAGGCAGAACCCGAGCGGGCACCTTGACTTCACCTGGTACGCCGACGACACGCAACTGCCGGACATGAAGAACTACGGGCTCACGCCATCCCAGACCGGCGGCATCGGCCGCACCTACCAGTTCTTCACCGGCACGCCCACCTACCCGTTCGGCTACGGGCTCAGCTACACCCACTTCACCTACTCGCACGTCACGACCGGACCCAGGACGGTCACCGCCGACGGGAAGGTCACGCTGCACGTCGACGTCACCAACACCGGCACCGTGCCGGGTGCCGCGGTGGCCCAGGCGTACGTGGCCACGGCGTTCACCGTTCCCGGCGTGGAACTGCCGCGCGAACGACTCGCCGGATTCCAGAAAACCCAGGTACTACGTCCCGGGCAGACCCAACACATCGAGATTCCGGTACGGGTCAGCGACCTGGCGCTCTGGGACCAACAGCAACAGAAAGAGACGGTCTACAACGGACAGTACCTGTTCGGCATCGGCACCGATGCCGACCACACCGCCGGCTCGGCCAAGGTCACGGTGACCGGCACGATCACGCCGCGGGTCCAGTACGTCACGGTGCAGCCCGACCAGGTGGTGTTCGCCCCAGGGCAGCACATCGACCTGACCGGTAGGAACCCGTGGATCGCGGATGACACCGCGCAGGCGGGCCAACACGTGCCCGCGAACAACATCGTCGAGGCGGTCCACAATGACCAGTCGTTCGTGACTCTCTCGCACGCGCATGTCACCTACCGCAGCAGTGATCCGAAGGTGGCCAGGGTCAGCGGGACCGGCACCGTCACGACGGTCGCGCCGGGAGCGGCGACCATCAGTGTCACGGTCGACGGAGTCACCGGCACCACGCCGATCCTGGTGAAGGAGCCGTTCACCCTCAGCGCGTCGGCCGTGCCGCAACCCGGCTCGACGTTCGCGGCGACCACGACACTGCCCAATCCCGCGGGCGGCCCGAGGTTGCGGAATGTCGCGATGTCACTGACCGCGCCGAGCGGCTGGACGGTGCGGGCGACCTCGCCGTCGACGTTCGCCGCGGTGGCGCCTGGCCAGACCGCGCACACGACCTGGCAGGTGAGCGTGCCGGTGGCGACGCAGCCCGGCAAGTTCGAGATCTCGGCTCTGGCCAGGTTCACCTCCGCCGCCGGGCCGGGCAACTCGGACGACGCGATCACCCTGGTACTGCCGCATCCTCCGTATCCCTCGCTCGCCGCGGCGTTCAACAACGTGGCCGTGAGCGACGACGCCAACACCACGACAGGCAACTTCGACGGCGGCGGCGCCAGCTTCTCCGCCCAGGCATTGGCCAACGCCACACCCAGCCTCACCCCGGGTGCCACGTTCACCCATGACGGCCTGACGTTCACCTGGCCGAACGCGCAGCCGGGCACCCAGGACAACGTGGTGGCGGGCGGGCCGGCCGGCGGGCAGACCATCGCGGTCTCCGGGTCGGGCAGGACGCTGGGCCTGATCGGCGCCGGTGACTACGGCGCGCCGTTGGGCACCGCGACGGTCACCTACACCGACGGCACCACCCAGTCGGCCGTTGTAACTTTCGCCGACTGGTTCGCCAACGCCGCGACGGGTGGCGACATCGTCACCAGCGTGCCGTACATCAACACCGCGTCGGGACGGCAGAACCAACAGGTGAGCCTGTACTACGCCGCGGTGCCGCTCCAGGCGGGCAAGACGGTGCGCTACCTGACCCTGCCTGCCGTCAGTGACACCGACGGCCCGGTCAGCGGCGCGGTGGCGATGCACATCTTCGCCATCGCCATCGGCGGCTGACAGCCGGCCACGGGGGTTTCTGGTGATCGAGTCGTAGGTCTCGATCACCAGAAACCTGACGGTGGCCGGACCGCGGGCTAGGCTTGTGGAGTAGCGCTGCCGAGGGCGGAGGTCGTCGTGAGCAGCGAAGGGACGCTGATTGCCGGCCGATACCGGCTGCTGGGCGAGGTCGGTCGCGGTGCGATGGGCGTGGTCTGGCGGGCGCGGGACGAACGGCTGGATCGTGTCGTCGCGGTCAAACAACTCGCGGCAGCCGCGGACAAGCGGTCGACGGCACGGGCACTGCGCGAGGCCCAACTCGCCGCGCGGCTACGGCATCCGCACGCGGTGACCGTGCACGACACCGTCGACCAGGACGACACCCGGTACCTGGTCATGGAGTACCTGCCCGCACGCAGCCTCGCCGACGTCCTGCTCGACCGCGAAACGCTGCCCCCGCAACAGGTCGCCACGATCGGCTCCCAGTTGGCGTCCGCGTTGGCGGCCGCACACGGCGCAGGGATCGTGCACCGGGACGTCACGCCGGGCAACGTCCTGATCACGTCGTCGGGCGTGGCGAAGATCGCCGATTTCGGCATCGCCCGCGCTCGCGGCGACGGCACGATCACCGGTGGCGGGATCATCGCAGGCACCCCCGCCTACCTGGCCCCTGAGGTCGCCAACGGGGGAGAGGTCGGCTATCCCGCGGACGTGTTCTCGCTCGGCGCCACGCTCTACCACGCACTGGAGGGCACACCGCCGTTCGGCACCGACGACAACCCGATCGTCGTGCTCATGCGCGTCGCCCGGGACCAGATCACCCCGCCTAGGCACACCGGGCCGCTCGCGGACGTACTCGTCCGGATGCTGCACCGCGAGCCAGCACAACGACCGACCATGGCCGAGGTCCAGAACCTGCTCGACGCCGTCCTGGACAACCGTCCACTGCCACCACCCCGGCCACACACCCCGAAGCCCGCGACCCGCCTGATCCGTGTCCGACATTCCCACCGTCGACTGGCGACGGCCGGGGTCGTCGGTGCCGCACTGCTGGCACTGGGCGTGCTGATCGGCACCTCACTCGCTCCCGGCACCACGCCGATCGCGAACCCGGGGCCACAACGTCCCCGGACCACGCCGGCCGTCGCCTCATCCGGGTGCGCTGCGCAGTACGAGGTGACCAGTTCCTGGCCCGGTGGCTACCAGGTTCAGGTGACCGTACGGAACACCAGCCGAACCAGCGTCTTCGGCTGGCAGGTCAACTGGACCCTGCCGGGCGGCCACCACATCGACGGGCTGTGGAACGGTTCGCTGACCGAGCGCGGCTCAGCGGTAACCGTGGACAGCGCAACCTGGAACGCCCACCTAGACGCCGCGTCGATGACCACGTTCGGCCTGAACGTCGCCACCCCGACCACCGCGAGCCCAACCCGGCCCACACTGACGTGCCGCACCCTCTGACTCAGCCGCCGGCCAGCGTCTGTAGGTGCGCCTGGAATCCGGCGCCGTACGCGGTGGGGCTGCCGCCGTAGCCGGTGATCAGGACGTTGCCCTGGGCGCAGCCCCAGGCGTTCCACGTCCATGCCAGGTAGCCGATGTGCTGGGAGTCCAACCAGGTCATCAGCGGGGTGATGTAGGTGTCCGAGCACTCGTTCTCGCCGATTTCGCCGGTGATGACCGGGACCGCGGCGGCGACCGGGGCGATCTGGCTGGTCCAGCACGACAGTGTGGAGCAGGCGTTGAAGTTGTAGGAATGCCAGGAGGCGACCAGGTTGTTGTCCGGGTCGGCCGGCTTGTGGGCGAGCCATTGTGTCATGTCGTTGGACCAGGTCAGACCGCCCAGCATGAGTACGTTGTCGGCGCCGGTCGAGCGGACCGCGTTGATCATGGACTGCATGCCGGCGACCGGGAAGGCGAGTCCGGGTGCGCAGGCCGCGCCGCCGTCGCGCCAGCACTGCCAGCCCTGGGATTCGTTGCCGAGCGCGATGTCCGGGTGGGGCTCGTTGAACAGGTCGAAGATCACCGCGTCGTCGCCCTTGAACATCGTGGCCACGCTGGTCCAGAACGGCACGGCCTGTGCCAGATCGGGCATCGGCTTCTGGCAGGTGGCCTGCGCGGAGGCGCATGCGGAGGCCAGGCCGGTGTACGCGCCGTCGGTCCAGTGCAGGTCCAGGATGGCCACGATGCCGTTGTCGTTGAGCAGGCCGACGTACGACTTGACCGCTGCCTGGTAGGTCGCGCCGGCAGCCGTTGCGGGAACATAGGACTCGGCGTTCCAGCATGCCTCGTTGAGTGGGACGCGGACCGACGTGATGCCCCATTCCTTCATCGCGGTGATGGACGCCTGGTCCATCGGGCCGTTGAAGATCCCGGTGTTCTGCACGCACGCGAACTCGGCCCCGGACCGGTTCGCTCCGTGCAGCACAACGGGTTTGCCGCCCGTGTCCACGAGTTGGTTTCCGCTGACGTGTAGCTGTGGCGCGGTGGAGGTGGCGGACACGACGTTGATCAGGATCGGCGGGGACGTCGCGGTGGCGCCCGTGCTGTCGGTGGCTACCGCGGTCAGGTCGTAGTAGCCCGGCGGCACGCTCGGCCAGGTGGCCGTGTACGGGCTGGCGGTGGAAGTGCCGATGACTACGGGGGTTTTCGATGTGCCGGGGATCATCGACGTGGCAAGGAACTGGACCTTGGTGATCGTCGCGTTGGGCTCGCCTGCCGTGGCGGTGACGGCGACACTGGCGGCGGGCGCATAGCCCTGGTTGGCCGCCGGGCTGGTCAGCTCGACGAACGGGACCTGCGCGGCACCGTTGCACGCGAAGCCGTTCACCGTGAAGTAGGCGGGAATCGCGTTCGTGGGACCGACGGATCCGGTGAACCCGATGGTGGCGCTCGCGCCGGTGGCCAGTGCGCCGTCGAAGTTCTGGTTCGTGACCTGGACGACCTGGCCGTTCTGGCTGAAGACGCCACTCCAGCCGTTGGTCACCTGCTGGTCGTTCGGGAACGCGAAGGCCAGCGTCCAGTTCGAGATCGCCGGGCCGTTGTTGGTGATCGTGATGCCGGCCTGGAAGCCACCCACCCAGTTGTTGCCGACGCTGTAGGCGACCGTACAGCCGGAGGTGGCCGCCGTGGCGCCGCCCGGCGCGCCGAGGAGAGCCACGGCGACAGCGGCGCAGACCGCCAGCAGGCGTGGCGCGATCCTCATGGCCGATCCTTCCCGCCGGTGAGTCCTCGTCCGGACCGTAGAAACGTTTCGGTGTGGCGGCAAGGTAAGCCGCAAAAGCGCTGGCGTACGCGGAAACTTTCATCCCGGCACTCGGGTTGATCAGCGGAAACCGGCGCCGCGTTGACACGGCCCCCGGTGCCGCCGTGTCGTGTCATCCATGACTTCGCGTCGTGCCGTGCTGGTGGGAGTGTCGCTGTCCGCGCTGGTGGCCGGGCTGGTCGTGCCGCTGGCTGTGGCGCCGAGCGCGCATGCCGCGCCGTCGCCCACCGGAGAGTTCAATTACGCCGAGGCGTTGCAGGACTCGATGCTGTTCTACGAGTCGCAGCGCTCCGGCCCGCTGCCCGCGGACAACCGGGTGCTCTGGCGCGGACCGTCGGACCTGACCGACGGCGCCGACCACGGCCTCGACCTGACCGGCGGCTACCACGACGCGGGCGACGAGGTGAAGTTCGGCTTCCCCGAGGCGTACTCGATGACCACGCTGGCCTGGGGCGGCCTCGCGGACAAGGCCGGGTACCTTGCGTCGGGCCAGTGGCCGTTCCTGGAACGCAACCTGCGCTGGGGCGACGACTACATCATCAAGGCGCACCCGTCGCCGCACGTGTTCTACGGCCAGGTCGGCGATGCCAGCAGCGACCACTCGTTCTGGGGGCCGGCCGAGGTGAACCCGTCGCCGCGCCCGTCGTTCGCGGTCACCGAGTCCTGCCCCGGCTCCGACCTCACCGGCGAGGCGGCCGCCGCGCTGGCCGCGTCGTCGATCGTGTTCCAGGCCGACGACCCCACCTACTCGGCCACGCTGCTGAGCCAGGCCAAGTCGCTGTACGAGTTCGCGGACGACTTCCGCGGCACCTACGACGCCTGCATCACCGCCGCGTCCGGCTTCTACCACTCGTTCAGCGGCTACTGGGACGAACTGGTCTGGGGCGCGATCTGGCTCTACAAGGCCACCGGTGACACCACCTACCTGACCAAGGCCGTGAACGACTATCCGCACCTGCCCTTCGCCCAGCAGACCACCAACCACGAGTTCGCGTGGACCATCAACTGGGACGACAAGTCCTATGGGGACTACGTGCTGCTCGCCGAGCTGACCGGCCAACAGCAGTACATCACCGATGCCGAGCGGAACCTGGACTGGTTCACCAGCAACGTGAACGGCGCGCACGTCAACTACTCGCCGGGCGGTGAGGCGCAGGTGGACGTGTGGGGGACGGCCCGGTACTCGGCGAACGCGGCGTTCCTCGCACTGGACTTCGGCAACTGGCTCAAGTCGCAGAGCACCGACCCGACCCGGCAGCAGGCGTACCACGACTTCGGCGTCCGGCAGATCAACTACAGCCTTGGCGACAACCCGAACCACGAGAGCTATGAGGTCGGATTCACCAACGGCGGCAAGAACACCAGCTGGCCGCAGTTCATCCACAACCGCCCCGCGCACGACTCGTGGGACCAGAGCATGAGCGACCCGACGAACACCCGGCATCTGGACTACGGCCTGCTGGTCGGCGGCCCCACGTCCGGGGACACGTTCGCCGACCAGCGCACCAACTTCCAGCAGACCGAGGGCGCGCTGGACTACAACTCGCTGTTCTCCGGCGCGCTGGCCGAACTGACCGCCGAATTCGGCGGCACCCCGCGCGCGAACTTCCCGCCCACCGAGACGCCGGACGGCCCGGAGATGTTCATGCAGGCCGCGCCGAACACGTCGAGCACCAACTTCGTGGAGATCAAGGCCGAGGTGGTCAACAAGTCCGGGTGGCCGGCACGGGCGCTCACGCATGGCTCGTTCCGCTACTACTTCACGCTCGATCCCGGTGAGACCCCGAGCCAGCTCACGCTCACCTCGCCGTTCAACCAGTGCACCAACCCGACCGGCGTCACCCAGTTCTCCGGCAGCACCTACTACGTCACGGTCGACTGCACCGGACAGGACATCGCGCCCGCAGGCCAGTCCCCGTTCCACCGCGAGGTGCAGTTCCGGATCACGTTCCCCGCCGCACATGACTCCACAAAGGACTGGTCGTACCAGGACCTGATCGGCCTGCCCAACGGCGCGACCCCGGTCACCACCAGCCACATCGAGCTGTACGACGGCACCACCAAGGTGTGGGGGACCCCGCCGGGCGCCAGCCAGACCGGAACGCCGCCGTCCGCGCCGACCGCCGTCACCGCGAGCGCCGTCGGCCAGACCTCGGCCACCTTGTCGTGGACCGCGGCCACCGCCGGCACCAGCCCGGTCGCCGGCTATGACGTGTTCAGCGGCACCGGTGCGAAGGTCGCGTCCACCACGACGACCACGGCCACCGTGACGGGCCTGTCCCCGGGCACCGCCTACACGTTCGACGTGGTGGCGCGGGACTCGTCGGGCAGCACGTCACCGCCGTCGGCCACTGTCGCCGTGACCACCCAGGGCACGCCGCCACCACCGGGCGGCCTGAAGATCCAGTACAAGGACAACGAACCCACGGTGACCGACAGCCAGCTCAAACCGGGCCTGAACCTGGTGAACACCGGCAGTACGGCCGCGCCGCTGAACACGGTGACCGTGCGCTACTGGTTCACCGCCGAAAGCGGCGCGAGCACGTTCACCACGAACTGCGACTACGCCGCGGTCGGCTGCGCCAACGTCACCCAACGGGTGGTGGCCATGGCCACGCCGGTGACCGGCGCCGACCACTATCTGGAGGTCGGCTTCACCGCCGGTGCCGGCTCGCTGGCCGCGGGCGCAAGCAGCGGCGACATCCAGAACCGGTTCAACAAGACCGACTGGTCGACGTTCAACCAGGCCAACGACTACAGCTACGGCACCGCGACCGCGTACGCGGACTCGACGACGGTCACCGTGTACGTCAACGGCACTCTCATGTGGGGAACCGAACCGCGATAGCGACCGATGGGCATGCCGCCAGGCGCCGCTGGCTTCTTCTGGCGTGAAGTGGGTGGTCAGAGTACACAGGACGTATGTCCGAGCGCGACGGGCGCGGTAACCCGCACCTCGCGGTGAAGCGTGAGGTACTGGTGCGATACCTCGACGCGTGGACCCCGGTCGTGCTGCGGTCGCATCGCGGTGCCACGTATGTCGAGTGTGGTGACAGTGACTTCATGCTGGACGCGTTCCGGGTATTCAGTGAGTTCGCCGACCGGCTTGGTGGGCATCACCTGGACATGGTGATCGTCGGGGCGTCCGCCGATTCAGCCGTGGTGCGGGAGTTGGGTGAGCCGCCGGCCGGGCTGTCGATGGGGTCGGTCGCCGATCCGGCGAACCTCACGGTGGCCGGGCCGATGCTGGCGCACGTGGACCTCGTCGAGGACGGCGCGCTTGCCGAGGCGGACGCGTGGCCGCTGGTCGCGTCGCTGGCGCGGGGCACGGCGCGCGAGGTGCTGCTCACGTTGCCGGCAGCGGATCAGGCCACCGACTGCCGTGGGCGACTGGGTGCGATGGGGCTGGCGTGCACGGTCACCGTCGAACTGGTCGCCGCCGATGGCCGGACGCAACTGCTGGTGTTCGCCACCGGGGACAGCAGACACCTCGCGACGTTCAAGAACGAACTCTGGGCGGCCGACGAGTTCGCCGGGATCCGCTACCGCGATCCGCGCGACGCCCAGCGCAGCTTGGTCGACATCTCGCTCACCCCGCAACTGCCGCCATTGCGCCGGGCGCTGCTGGCGGAACTGGCGCGGCGGGGCAGTTGCGCCGTCGCCGAGCTGCAGCGACACACGCTGCTGGAGACCATCTACCGTCCCGCTGACGCTCTCGGGGCGCTGACCTCGGCGGCCGCGGCGGGCGCTATCTCCCGTGAGCCGGAGAAGGGTCGCTTGACCCCACGTACCGTGGTTGGCCTTCGCGAAGGTCGCCGGCAATGGTGACCGCGTACACCGGACAGCTCGCTGTCGACTACCGCCCGTCAGTGCTACCTGGGGGTGACCACCACCTAGCCCCCCGCCGGACCACCACGGGTGGCCGAACATACCGGCTGCGGTGGCGCCACCGTCACCCAACTCGTCTGCACCCGATGCGGTCGCCCGGTCGCCCCGGACGACGTCGACATACGGCCAAGCCAGGCATGATCGCCGCGCACCACGGCTGACGGCTCGAGCTGGCGTCGTTACATTCAGCTGACCCTGCCTCGGTCACCGGTGTGTTGGGGGGCCGGAATTGTGGGAACACGCTGTCCCGGGCCACGTCCAATGAGGAATCCACGCAGGCGGCGAGCCCTGTGACATCGTCCCGGCTCATGTCCGTGGAGACCGCCACCTCGGGCACAGCCTGGTCCGCGACATCGCTCTCTCGGTGATTTCCCTGGGCCCGTTGACGAGCCTGGCCGGCACTTCTCTTCGACATATTCGAACCCGTTCCGTATGCTGTCCGTCAAGCCGAGATAACCCTACAAGCCGACACCGACACTCAGAGACTCCGGGTCAGCGCACTGCTTTCCGGTCTTAGCGTCATAGCAAGGTCTATCGTTAACCACCCCCTGACAACTATCAAAAGTGTCCAAATACTGTCCACCATCGCACGTGTCGCCGATGGTGCAGAAGGAGAGCGCGATCCGGGCCGCGATGGATCGGCTGCTGCGCGGCGAGATCCAGCCCGGCGGCCTATACGATGTGAAGACCATGGCCACCGAGGCCGGTGTCACGCGCGCCGCCCTGTACAGCACTTACCCACGGGAATTCGAGCGCCGCCGTGACCACTTGCGGGATGCCGGCACCATTCCTGATCCCCGGGACGCTCAAATCAATCGGCTGCGCGAGCAGTCATACCCACGGCGAACCGCCACAACAGCGGCGGCCACCCCGTCGGGTAGCGCCGATCGGGATCGCGATCGGCGGGAAATCGGTGCGGGGCTTCAGGTTCAGCATGGCCTGTCGACCTGACCGATGCGGGCCGCCATCGCAGCGCGGTCTTCCAGACCTTTTCTCGACCTGCGGGCCAGTCGCCGCACGGTGGCCTCGCCGGGCGCTGATCGCGGTCGGCGCGACTCGTGGAATCTCGGTGGACAGCGTCGTGTCCATCGTCGTATGCAGTAGTCATGATGGCCGGGTTATCGTCAGCGTCGACATGCCACGGCCATCCGCACGTGGCGGCCCGGGCGATGTCATCCGGTGTCGCCGGACGGCCCCGCTACCCGATTTCGTGAGGTGCTTGCCATGCCCGCCCCTGTGACCGTCGCGGCCGTCGCCGATCGGGGGATGCAGCCGAGGTCGGGCCTGCTGATCGGTGTGCTGGTGGTCTCGGCGTTCGTGATGATCCTCAACGAGACCATCCTCAGCGTGGCGTTGCGCGCCCTGACCGCGGACCTGCACGTCGCGACCACGACGATTCAGTGGTTGACCAGTGGATTCCTGCTGACCATGGCGGTGGTCATTCCGACCACCGGGTTCCTGCTGGAGCGTTTCACCCCGCGTCAGGTCTTCCTGGCCTCGCTGACCGCGTTCAGCGTCGGCACCCTGATCAACGGACTCGCGCCCGGTTTCGGGGTGCTGCTGGTCGGACGGGTCGTGCAGGCCTGCGGCACCGCGGTCATGCTGCCGTTGCTGATGACCTCGGTGATGCGGCTGGTGCCACCGGCTCGCCGCGGTGCGACGATGGGCATGATCACCGTCGTCATCGCCGTGGCCCCGGCGATCGGGCCGACGATCGGTGGCGCGGTGCTGTCGTCGCTGGGTTGGCGGTGGATGTTCTGGATCGTGCTTCCGCTGGCGGTGACCGCGTTGCTGGTCGGTGCGGTCTGGTTCCGGCTGACCGGCCGGCCGCGCCGGGTGCCGTTGGACTTGTGGTCGGTGCTGTTGTCCGCTGTGGGGTTCGGCGGGGTGCTCTACGGTTTGTCCGCTCTGGGCGAGTCGGCCGGCGGGGGCCGGTCGTTGCCGCCGTGGGTTCCGGTCTGTGTGGGTGTCGGGGCGCTCGCGGTGTTCTGTTGGCGGCAGATCCGGCTGCAGCGCGAGGACCGGGCGCTGCTGGACCTGCGGCCGTTCACCCACCGCGACTTCAGCATCGCGGTGGTGGTGAACGCGTTGCTGTTCGTGTGCCTGTTGGGTGTCGCGGCGATCATGCTGCCGTTGTATCTGCAGGCTGTGCTGCATACCAGCACCTTTGTCAGCGGGTTGGCCGTGCTGCCCGGCGGCTTGGTACTCGGGCTTCTGGGCCGCCCGGTCGGGACGCTGTTCGACCGGTTCGGTGCTCGGCCGCTGGTGATCCCGGGCGCGCTGGCGATGGCGGTGTCGCTGTGGGTGTTCGCCCTGCTGGGTCCGGGTTCGCCGCTGGTCGTGGTGATCGCCGGGCATGTCCTGTTCATGGCCGGCTTCGGTTTCATGATCACGCCGTTGATGGCGGAGTCGCTCGGTGTGCTGCCCGGCCGGCTGTATTCGCACGGCAGCGCGATTCTGGCCACAGTCCAGCAGCTCGCTGGCGCGTTCGGCACGGCCGTGGTTATCAGTGTCGCGACCCTTGCCAGTACCGACCCGGCCCAAACTCCCGACGCGAACGGAATGCACACTGCGTTCCTGACCGCCGGGTTCGTCGGGGTGCTGACGTTGCTCGCGTCATTGTTCGTCCGTTCGGTACCGGCTACTGGCGACGCCGATTCCTGAGCCGGCAGGCTTCGTTTGCCGACAGTATTCCTCCGGCACTCATCCCGTGGTGGCCTTGATGCCGGTTTCCGGCCTTGTCGACCGGAAACCGGCGTCCAGTTGGCTGCTTTTTCTTGTATCTCACGCCGATGGGCCGGCTCATGTCAGCGCTGGGTTCCCCTTCTGGTGAGGAGTATCAATGAAATTGGCCGATTTGCGCGCGGCGTGTGTTGGCAAACGGGACGACCAGATCGACGCGTTGATCAAGAGCACCGACGAGTACCAGAATGCGCTCCACGACGGCGGCGGCGGCAACGCTCCGGCCGTCTTCGCCGCGGGCATACTGGTGGCGCGCGGCGACCAGCCCGAGCAGAACAAGGGCAGCCTCACCAGGAATGTGCTGTGGCAGATCACGGAACAGGGGATGGTCGCCGCCGCGGCCGATTCGTTCGTGACCAACCACGTCGTCTGGACCTGGGTGCCGTCTGGGCCGTTCAAGGAACTGTTGCAGCCCGGCCGAAACGACTCGTTCGTCGGTTTCCTCGTCGATGGCACCATGCTCAAGCTCGTCGACCCCAGGACGACGATGAACTGCTGGGAGGCGCTCATCGTCGCCGCCATTCAGGCCGACGTGATCGGCAACGGCTCGTCGCTGATCACGTTGTACGAGTCCGGTTACGGGCCGTTCAACACCAGGCTCACCCAGGCTCTGGTGACGGTCGCCGGCCGTGACTACCGGCCGGGTCGGTTGCTCGCCACGCCCGTGCGTGGGGACATCGTGCTGTTCGAGGGCCTCGACCATGTCGCGATCGCCACCGGGGTGCACGACAACCTCGGGACCGAGGTGCTGAGCTTCTGGCCCGCGCCGGCGATCAAGATCGGCGAATTCGGCAAGAACGGAACCCAGACCGCGATGCTGCGCACCACCATCGAGGCCATCGGCGGCTGGATGACGACCAACATGAGCGACTCCAACCCACCACGGGTCACCTTCGGCTCGCCCCACTGGCCACTGCTCAACCAACTCTGACCGAATCCGTGGCACCGGTGGTACGCCGCCTCAGCACACCGGGCCGCTCGCGGACGTACTCGTCCGGATGCTGCACCGCGAGTCGGCACGACGACCGGAGATGGCCGAGGTCCAGAACCCTGCTCGACGCCGTACTGGACAACCGTCCACTGCCACCACCCCGGCCGTATACCCCGAAGCCCGTGACCCGCCTGATCCGTGTCCGGCATTCCCACCGTCGCCGTCGATGACCACGTTCGGCTTGAACGTCGCCACCCCGACCACCGCGAGCCCAACCCGGCCCACACTGACGTGCCGCACCCTCTGACTCAGCCGCCGGCCAGCGCCCGCAGATGCGCCTCGATCCGGTGGGTGCTCGCCTGCCGTGTCCTCGAGGCTGATGACTGGTGCCACGAGTGGAGTCAGGAGGAGTCAATCCGCGCGGTCGTGGGCTTCCTGCGACGCCAACACGTCAC
>CAVPCF010000048.1:0-34819 GCA_963702275.1 Candidatus Melainabacteria bacterium | reverse complement strand
GATTGGAATTTCGAATGAGCCGGCTAAACGTGCTGCTCGAATACTGGTCCTGACCCGTGAGCGTCAGGTCTGGGAAATAGGCCGCCTTCGCGACGCCGATCTGGGCATTCGCGGCGGCGATCCTGCGCTCCGCTTCTGCCACGTCGGGGCGCCGCTCCAGCATCTGGACGGGAAACCCGGGGGCACCGTGGGCACATCGGTCCGCAGGGGGTGGGGCTCAGAGCGAAAGCTGCCGGCTGTCGGCCGATCAGCACCGCAATCGCATGTTCGATATTGCGCGCGGATTTGGGCGTTCACCTGCTGCGCCTGGCTTGGCAGCAGTTGCGTCTCGGCGTCACGACATCGGCTCGCGCGGCCACGCCGTACGGTAGCGGCTCTTGGTGAGCTCAGCGAGCTGCTCAGCCACCACGGTGTCATCCAGCAGCCTTTGCTAGTGTCCTGGGCGCGCAGCTCAAAATAATCGTCGCGAGCGCCGCCTGGGCGGACAATCGCGCCGCTGCGAGCGCGGCCGCGCTGGCCTGCGCCGATGCCCGATTGCTCTCGGCGTTGCGACGTATCTGGCCCCAGATTCCAGGGGCCAGTTGCCGGAAATTGGCGCGAGACGTATTGAGAATGTGCGTCGACGGGGCGATAGGCCCTCCCGCGCGTCACTCATTCGACCGCGCTGACCGTGCCGAAGCGCTCTCTGACTCGCCGCGATGGTGGGCCAGAAGCCGGCACGGGCCTGGGCCACCAGTGCCCGCGCCTGATCGAATGCGGCCGCGGCGGCCTTGACGTTTTCGTTGGAGATCTCGATCTGCGAACCTCCAGTGGTTCAATGCACCTCGTCTTGGTAGATCTCCCACCAAGGCCCTCGGGTCAGAACATCGTTGGGTTCGCTCGGCTTCCAGTCGCCCGCTTCCTTGTAATTCGGCGGCCGGCGTCGAGCTTCGGGCGATGGTAGTCGGGACCGACCGCGCAGGCGGTGGCAAGAGCGGCGCCGAACATCACGGCAAAGCTGAGCGCGATTGCTTGATCATGCCGGGACGCCGATGGGACCAATGCCCCGATCGCCCGATTCTCTACCCGCGCCGCTGCGGCGGCGAGTATTGCGATCCTTCACGTGTTTCCAGCAGCCGCGCAAGTACAGGTAAACGACCGGCGTGGTGTAGAGCGTGAGCACCTGGCTGACGATCGAGGCCGCCGACCATCGCGATCCCCACGGCCGCCGCATCTCGGTACCGTCGCCGTTGGCGATAGCCAGCGGCAACGCACCGGCGATGGCGCACAGGTCGTCATCATGATGGGCCGGAAACGCAGCCGGCAGGCGCGCTCGATCGCCCGAAGCGGATCCATACCCAGCGTGCGTTCGGCATCGAGCGCAAAGTCCACCATCATGATGGCATTTTTTTTGACGATGCCGATTAGAAGAAGGATCCCCAGAAACGCAATCAGGCTGAATTCGTTGCCGGTTGCCATCAGCGCCAGCAACGCCCCGAGCCCGGCGGAAGGCAGCGTCGAAAGTATCGTCAGTGGCTGACTGTAATTTTCATAGAGCATGCCCAGCACCACATAAATCGCTGCGATCGCCGCCAAGAGCACCAGCGGCAAACTGCCGATGCCTTGGCGGAACAGCCGCGCGGTTCCGTAGTCGCCGCCCCGAATGTTCACGGGCATGTGGATGTCCGCCATTTTCTTGGCGATGGCATTGGTCGCCGCGCCGAGCTAGACGCCCTCAGGCAAATTGTAGGAAATGGACGTAGAACCGAGGTGCCGGTGTGATTGACCGACACCTGGGTGGTGCCCGTGACGAAATGGCTGAATGCGGAAAAAGGCACCATGGTCTCCCGGGAGAGGCTGACGGCCGATCCGGTCGAGGTATTGCCGCGGCCCGCGTTGGCCAGGGAGTTGGCCGCCAGATTTCGCGCCACATCTTGCGCCACGGAAGTGCTGGATGCCGCGCTCGACCGTTGCAGCACCGTTGTGCCGGCCACCGCCTGCGTCAACTGCGTGCCGGATGGCGCGCCGCCGGCGGTGCTGACATACAAGTCTTGAGAATCTCCGGGTTTTGCCAGAACTCTGGCGCCACTTCCATGACGACGTGGTATTGCTGCGGACTGAAAGGATTGTAGATGGTGGAGACCTGCGCTTGGGTAAAGGCATCTCCCAGCGCATTGTCGATTTGGATCTCCGACAGCCCTAAGCGCGAGGCACTGTCGCGATCCACGATCACGTCGGTCTCCAGGCCGCCCGGCTGCAGATCCGTATCCACATCCGTGACTTCTGGCATGTCCTGCAACGCAACCCGAAGCTTTTGCGACCAGGTGCGAAGTTCGGTCAAATCATCGCCCAGTAATGTGAACTGGTATTGCGAGTTGGCGCTTCGGCCGCCGCCGCCGCCAAAGTCTTGCACGGCCTGCAAGTAGGTATTCACGCCGGCAACTCGTGCGAGCCGCGGGCGCAGCCGCGCGATCACGGATCGGCCGAAATGCGCCGTTCCTTCAGCGGTTTGAGCGCTATGGTGACATTGGCGCTTGGACCGCGGAGGAACCGAAGCCGCCGGATCCAACCGAGCCGGTGACGGTGGCGACTGCCGGGTCCGCCTGAATGATGGCGGCGACTTCCTGCAGCTTGCCCTTCATCAGCTGAAAGGAGCTCGCGCATCGCCGCGGATCCCGCCCCGCATTTGACCGGTATCCTGCTGCGGAAAAAATCCCTTGGGAATCACGATGTACAGAAAAATAGTTAGATCAAGGTTGCATAGAAATTGAATAGCATGAGGCGCCGGTGGCGCAGCGCCCAGCCGAGCGTCCGTTAGTAATTATCGCGCATGTGCCCGAAGCCGCGTTCGAAGGCGCGCGCGAATCGCGTGGGTACGCGTTTGCGTTCGGAGCGCAATAGCAGCGAACACATCATCGGCGTCGTGGTGAGCGAAATCACCAGCGAGATCAGGATCGCCACCGACAGGGTCATGGCGAATTCGATGAGCAGGCGCCCGAGAATTCCTCCAATCAGGATGAACGGAGGAATACCGCCACCAGCGACAGGCTCATGGAGAGCACGGTGAATCCCACTTCCTTGGCGCCAACAGCCGCGGCATGCTCGTCATGCCGGCCTCGATGTGCCGCGTGGTGTTTTCCATCACCACGATCGCATCGTCGACGACGAAACCTGTGGCAATGGTGAGCGCCATCAGCGAAAAATTATCGAGCGTGTAATTGAGCAGGTACATCGCGCCGAAAGTGCCGATAAGCGACACCGGCACCACCGTCGCGGGAATCAGGGCGGCGCGATAGCTATTCAAGAAAATGTAGACCACCAAAATCACGAAGGCCACGGACAACAACAGGGTTCGTTCAACCTGGCGCAGCGAGGCGCGAATGGTGATTGAGCGGTCGAAATTCACCACCAGGTCGATTTTTGAGTCGATCGAATTCTTCAGCACCGGAAGCTCGGCCTTTACCGCGTCGATCGTTTCAACGATGTTGGCGCCGGGCTGCAGATAGACGGTCACGAACACCGCCGGACTGCCGTTGTAGAGTCCGTAGGTGCGGACATTTTCGGTGGCGCCATCCTGCATATCCAAAACGTTCGCCACATCGCGCAGCCGAACCGGTGCGCCATTGCGATTCGCGATGATCAAGTCGCGATAGGGCCCCGCGTCGCGGGCATTGTCGTTGGTGTAGATCTGATAGGGCAGCTCGTCCGTTTCGATCGCGCCCTTCGGTGCGTTGGCGTTGGAGTTCGAAATCGCCGCGCGCACGTCCTGCAGGCCGATGCCGTACTTGGACAGCGATAGCGGATTGATTTCGACGCGTACGGCGGGAAGTGCACTGCCGTTGACGCTGACGCCGCCGACGCCGGGAAGCTGCGAGAGACGCTGCGATATCACGGCGTCCGCCGCATCGTAAATTTGTCCCTGAGTCAGCACATCGGAAGTCATGGCAATGGACATGACCGGGAAGGCGGAGGTGTTGAGCTTGAAATAGGAGGGATTGCGGGTCAGCGATGTCGGTAGATCCGCGTGCGCGGCGGAAATGGCCGCCTGCACGTCGCGCGCGGCACCGTTGACATCCCGGTCAAGGCCGAAGGTGAGCTGTATGTTCGTGGTGCCGACGCCGCTGGTGGAGGTCATATCATCCACATCGGCAATGGCGCCAAGATGGCGTTCCAACGGGGTGGCAACGGTGGCCGCCATGATTCCGGGCTGGCGCCGGGAAGGCTCGCGGATACGAAGATGGCGGGTACATCGATGCGCGGCAACGGTGCGACCGGCAAGAATGCGAATGCAGCAACACCGCATAACGCCACACCGAGCGTCAGCAAGGTGGTCGCCACCGGCCGTTTGATGAAGGGCGCGGAAATATTCACGCGGGGCCCTCCGCCAACGGCGCGTCGGGCCCGGAAGTCTGCAAACGGCCGCGCCAGCGTGCGGCAATGCGATCAAATGCCAGATAGATCACCGGCGTGGCGAACAGCGTCAGCACCTGGCTGACCAACAGGCCGCCCACGATGCTGACGCCGAGCGGATGACGCAATTCGGATCCCGTGCCGGTGCCGAACATCAGGGGCAGCGCCCCGAAGATTGCCGCCACCGTCGTCATGAGGATTGGGCGAAATCGCAGCAGGCAGGCTTTGAAGATCGCATCGCGCGGCGCCAACCCTTCGTCATGCTGCGCGACAATGGCAAAATCGATCATCAATATGGCGTTCTTTTTCACGATGCCGATGAGCAGTATGATACCGATCAAGGCAATGATGGTGAGATCGTCGCGAACAACATGAGGGCGAGCAGCGCGCCGATACCTGCCGACGGCAAGGTCGATAGAATCGTGATCGGATGGACGAACTCTCGTACAAAACGCCGAGCACGATGTACATGACCATGACCGCTGCGATCAGCAACAGCAGTTCATTGGTCAAATTGCTGCGAAACGCCAGCGCCGCGCCCTGAAAAGTCGTGCGGATACTGATGGGCAAGCCCAGATCGTGCTCAGCATTCTCGATGGCGGAGACGGCGGCGCCGAGCGATATGCCCGGGGCGAGATTGAAGGAAACCGTCGTCGCCGGAAACTGCGCGATATGATTGATGAGTATCGGCCGGGTCTGCACTTCGACCTTGGCGATTGCCGACAGCGGCACCTGGCCGCCGCTCGCTGAAGGCACGTAGATGGACTGCAGCGAGTCGATGGAGCGGTAGTAAGCCGGGTCGGCTTCCATGATGACGCGGTACTGATTCGACTGGGTAAAAATCGTGGAAACTATGCGCTGTCCGAACGCATCGTAAAGAGCATTGTCGACCGTGCCCACGCTTATCCCTAGGCGCGCGGCGCTGTCGCGGTCGATGGTGACATAGGCCGCGAGCCCGTTGTCCTCCTGATTGCTGACGACATCGGCGAGCTGCGGCATCTGGCGCAACGCCGTCACTACTTTCGGCGTCCAGGTCGACAAGGCTGTCGCGTCGGCGCTTTCCAAGGTGAATTGGTATTGCGTGCGGCTGACGGTGTTGTCGAGAGTCAAATCCTGAACGGGCTGCATGTACAGGGTGACCCCGCTGACATCCGACGTCTCGCCCTTCAACCGCCGGATCACATCGTTCACGGTCGTGGATCGATCTGCGCGCGGTTTCAAGTTGATCAGGAAGCGTCCGCTGTTCAAGGTCACATTGTTGCCGTCGACGCCGATGAACGATGAAAGACTCACAACATCCGGGTCTTTGAGGATCGCGGCGGCGAGCGCTTGCTGGCGCTTGGCCATGCCCCCATAGGAAATTGACTCCGTCGCCTCCGAGACGCCCTGAATGAGACCCGTGTCCTGTTCCGGGAAGAATCCCTTGGGGATGAGCACATACAGGAGGCAGGTCAAAACCAAAGTGCCGACTGCAACCCACAGGGTCAGTCGTTGATGGTCGAGCACCCACGTGAGGCGCCGGCCATACCAGTCGACCACCGCGGTGAACCACCTGCCCGATTCGGTCTGTGCGTGCTGATTTGGCGCGCGATGCTTGAGCAGTTTCGCGCACATCATCGGCACCAGCGTCAAGGAAACCACCGCGGAAATCAGGATGGTCACGGCCAACGTGACGGCGAACTCGCGAAACAGCCGCCCCACCACGTCCTGCATGAACAACAGCGGAATGAGCACCGCGATGAGCGATACGGTGAGCGAAATGATGGTGAAACCGATTTGCCCCGCGCCCTTGAGCGCGGCTTCGAGCGGCGACTCGCCCGCTTCGATGTAACGGGATATGTTTTCGATCATCACGATGGCATCGTCGACCACGAATCCCGTGGCGATCGTCAACGCCATCAACGACAGATTGTTGAGGCTAAAGCCCGCCAGATACATCACCGCAAAGGTACCGATGAGCGACAGCGGTACCGACAGGCTCGGAATGATCGTCGCCGGAATATTGCGCAAGAACAGCCAGATAACGAGCACGACCAGGATCACGGCAAGCACCAGTTCGAACTCGACGTCTTTTACCGAGGCGCGAATCGTGGTGGTGCGGTCGGTGAGCGCCACCACATCCACACCGGCCGGCATGTCCGCCTGCAGCGAAGGCAGCAGCTCCTGAATCCGGTCAACCACATCGACGACGTTTGCGCCGGGCTGGCGCTGGACATTGAGTATCAGCGCCGGATCCAAATTCATCCAGCCGCCGAGCTTGGCATTCTCCGCGCCCGATACCAGCGTCGTCACATCCTTGAGACGCACGGGCGCGCCGTTCTTGTACGCCGCGATCACTTCCCCATAATCGTCGTCGGGTACGTCATCCCGTCTCGGCGCGTTCTCTCACGACATCGCCGGTTCATCGGCCACCGGCCATCACGGACCATTTCGAGGCAAGCGCATGGGTCTGCTTCTGCTGATCGTCATCCTCCTGCTGCTGTTCGGCGGCGGCGGTGGATACTATGGCTATCGGCGCGGCTACTACGGCGGCGGCGGCCACGGCCTCGTCTGGCTCGTGGTCATCGTCGTCATCCTGCCGGTCTTCTTCGGCGGCCATCTCGTCACCACCGCGCCTTCTAGCGCCGCGATCCTCGTTCGCGCTTGGCGACCTGCACTCGGCCGTGGTACCGCGGATGGAGAGCGAGGAGCGCAGCATGGGCTATCGGGACATCGGCGTCGACATCGCGGGGTTCGTCGCGACGATCGAGATCAGGCGGCCGCCGCACAATTTCTTCGACGTGGCACTCATCAACGAGATCGCCGACGTGCTCGACGCGCGGACCGCGTCTTCCTGGTCAACCCGATCCGCCTCACAACGCGGTGAGGACCTTCGGCCCGTCCGCGGTGACGGCGACGGTGTGCTCGACGTGTGCCGCCCTGCTGCCGTCCACTGTGCACAGTGCCCAGCCGTCCGGCTTCACGCGGTAGCGGTCCCGGCCGCCCGCCATGAACATCGGTTCGATCGCGATGACCAGGCCCGGCCGCAGGCGCAGCCCTCGGCCGGGGCGGCCGTCGTTGGGCACCGCGGGGTCCTCGTGCATCTGCCTGCCGACGCCGTGGCCGCCGAAGTCGGCCGGGATGCCGTAGCCCGCCGCGCGGCCGATCGTGCCGACGGCGTGCGCGATGTCGCCGAGCCGGGCGTCCGGGACGGCCGCGGCGATGCCGGCGGCCAGCGCCTGTTCGGCGCGTGCCACGAGTTGCGCGTCGGCCGCGCGCGGTCGGCCGATCAGCATGCTGATCGCCGAGTCGCCGTGGAAGCCGCGCAGTTCGGCGCCGCAGTCGACGCTCAGCAGGTCGCCGTCGGCCAGCCGGTAGTCGTCCGGGATGCCGTGCACCACGACGTCGTTCACGGACGCGCAGATCACGGCCGGGTACGGGGTTGGCGCGAAATGCGGGTGGTAGTGCAGGAAGGACGGCTGTGCGCCGGCATCCCGGATGATCGTGGCCGCGATCGTGTCCAGTTCGCGCAGTGACACCCCGACCGTCGCCTGTTCGCGGACTGCGGTCAGCGCCCGTGCCACCACCCGGCCGGCCTCGCGCATGAGCGCCAGTTCCGTGTCCGACTTCAGCTCGACCATGGCTCCACTCCGTTCGACCTAGATAACTATACCGGTATTTCTATCAGGTCGGTAGGATGGGCGCCATGGTCCGGCCACCCTTGAACGACGCCGAGCGCGAACGCGGTATCCGACTTGGTTCCGCTCTGCGGGCGGCGCGTGGCGACCGCACCAGCGTCGACATCGCGGCGAGCGCGGGCATCTCGGTGGAAGCCTTGCGCAAGATCGAACACGGCCGGGTGCCGACGCCTGCCTTCTTCACGGTGGTCGCCATCGCCGAGGCGGTCGGCCTGTCCCTGGACGAATTGCGGTTGCTGATCACTCCCGTCGGCACGCGCGGCTCGCGATGGTGACGTGCCCTGTCCCGCGTACGGGACAGGGCACGGTTCGGGTGTCAGCCGGTCGTGGCGTAATAGCCCTCGAGGTCACCGATCAGGTCCGTGGTCCCCGTCAGGTTGTAAAACTCGATCCGCCGGGCCGCACTGACCTGGACGGTCACCAGGTTCGCCGTGACATCTCCTGGCCGCAGGTTCAGGTTCGACGTCGACGGCCGTGGCTGGCCGTCCGGCCACACCGACACAAAGGTATTCCCTGTGGCGTCGGCGCCGGTCAGGTTGAACACGACCGCTGTGGTGCCTACCGGGACCATGTTGGTCAGGTCCACGGTGAGGGTTCCGTTCGACTGGATCGGCCCGAACGAGTCGATCGAGAACCGGGTGTCCAAAAACCGTTCCGGGTAGATCGCCGTGAAGGCGGCGCTCGGGCTGACCACGTGCGGCGACGCCCGATGCACCGGGGCCGCGTTCCCCGAACCCGCGGCCCCGACGCCGAGCGCCAGTGCACCGATCACCACAGCCAGAATCCCACCATGACGCAATTTCATCAGTAATTCCCCCGACTCTCGTGGATTCAACCCATAACGGCTCGGGCCGAATGACTCACCTCGACCTCTGCCAATCCGGCCCCCCTTTTCCGTGTCCCGTGGACCGGATCTACTGGTATTGACGCTCGACGTGGCTCGGCGTTGCGCGCGGCACCACCACCACCCAAACCGTTACCTGGCGACCGATTTCCTACAGGTCAAGTGCCGTCCCGCCGGGCAGCACTCCGACCGCCAGTTCCGCTCAATGGAACGGCGCGGCGTCCAGCAAGGGATTGGTGTTGTTCAGATGGGTTTGGATCCACCGAATAATGGATCGAGTAGCTCAGCGATCTGCACTGTCCACAACCAACGAGTCCACCACATCGACCAGCCTGCGCCGACGCGCCCACACGTCCCGCTGCCGCACCGCTCCCCCACCCGCCGCACGCAACGCGGCCAGTTCGGACTCGACCAGGTCCAGGTCCCCGTCCGCACGCAACGCCGGTCGCACGTGGTCGACCAGATCCCAGACCTGCGGCCACACCGGCATCAGCTCGCCGGACACCGGATGCGGGCACCGGCCCGCCAACCCCTCGCGTGCGGCCCGCCACAGGTTGGCGCGTAACACTTCCTGCGGCACCGGCGGGGTGCCGGCGCCGAGGTCGTCCAGCGCGGTGACCACGAGACCGCGGACCAGGCCGGCGATCAGGGCGGTCTCGCCCGGTGTGGCCATGACGTCGCTGATCCGGAACTCCAACGTCGGCTGGTGGTGGGACAGCCGGATGTCCCAGTAGACCATGCCACCGTCGAGCATCGCGCCGGCCCGTTTCATCGCATCGACGCTGCTGTCGTAGTGGTCCAGCGAGTCGAACACCGGCGGCGGGCCCGCTGTCGGCCAGCGGTTCCACAGCACGTAGCGCCAACTGTGGTACGAGGTGTCGCGGCCGTGCTCGAACGGGGAGTTCGCGGTCATCGCCAGCAGCACCGGCAACCATGCCCGGACCCGGTTGCTCACGGCGACCCCGGTGGCCCTGTCCGGCATGCCCACGTGCACGTGGCAGCCGCACGTGTTGCTGGTCGGCGCCAGGTCGCCGTACCACTCGGCGATCCGCTCGTAGCGTGACTTGCGGGTGATCTCGGGTTGGTCGGGCTGGGCGAGCACCGGCGTGCCGCTGGCGACCAGCCGCAGGCCCCGCACGCGGGCGTTGGACGCGACCTGACCGCGCAGTTCGGTCAGGTGTTCGCCGATCTCGGCGGCATCCGTACAGACCGGCGTGGTCACCTCCACCTGGCACGAGACGAGTTCGCGCTGCAACTCGCCATCGGCGTCGCCGACATCGCCGCCGGCCAGATCGGCGCCCCGATAGGACATGTGTCCCGTGTCGTCGACGACGAGGAACTCCTCTTCGACACCGACGGTCGGTTGTTCCATGCCGAGTAGATAGCCGGAACGCGCTCGGCTCAACCGTCGACGACGGGTGTCGGGCTCAGGCGTCGCGGCCCACGACGAGCACGGCGATGTCGTCCCGTGCCGCCTGCGTGCCGACCATGGTGGCCATCACCCTGGCGCACACGGTCTCCGGATTCGACGCGCTGACCGTGGCGCACAACCGCTGCAGACCATCATCCAGGGTGCTGTCGCGGCGTTCCACGAGCCCGTCGGTGTAGAAACACAGCACCGCGCCCCGACGCAGTTCCAGCACGCTGCTCGGGCACGGTCGGTCGCCGCTCGAGAAGCCGATCGGCGGACCGACCGGCCGCTCCATCAGCGTCCCGGTACCGCCGGGCTCGGCGAGCACCGGCGGCGGGTGACCGGCCAACGCCATCGTCACCCGTTCGTGGTGGCGGTCGATCACCGCGTAGCACACGGTCGCCATCGTGCCGTACTCGAAGTGGTGGGCCTTGCGGTTCAGCTTGTGCAGCACCTCGGCGGGTTCGTCGACGTCCAGCGCGTAGGCCCGCAACGCGCTGCGCAACCGGCCCATCACCACCGCCGCCGCGAGGCCGTGGCCGACCACGTCGCCGATCACGATGCCGATCCGCTCGCCGGGCAACCGGAACACGTCGTACCAGTCCCCGCCAACACCGGTATCGGCGCCGGGAACGTAGCGCGCGGCGAACCGCAGTCCCGGCACCGTCGGCAGCACGCTGGGCAGCAGGCTGTTCTGCAGCGCGGCCGCTGCCGCGCGTTCGACCACCGAGACCTGGTTGTGTGCCGCGAGCGCCAGCCGGTCGCCGACCACCTGCAGCAGGTGCAGGTCGTCGTCGGTGAAGGGTCGTGGCGTCGTGGCCCCGACGTGCAGCACGCCGAGCAGTTCGCCCCCGACGACCAGCGGTACGCCGGCCAGCATCCGCAGCCCGCGCTCCCACAACAGCGGATTGACGACCGTGGTGTTGTCGACGTGATCGACGACGATCGGTTGCCGTGTGGCCGCGATGGTGCCGGCGAAACCCTGTCCGACCGGGATGCGGACGCCCTGGCGGACCTCCTCCTCGATGCCCACGGCGGCGACCACCACCAGTTGCCGCGCGGAGGGGTCCAGCAGGAGCATCGTGGCGGTGTCGGCGCGCAGCAGTTCCCGCGTCCGGCCGAGCAGTTCGCTCAGCAGGGCGTCGGCGCTCAGGTGGGCCAACGCCGAATCGGTGACGGCCTCGATCTTGCGCAGACGGCTCTCCGTATCAGCCCGATCCGCCACGCCACACCCTAACGTGCACGGAGGCGCGTCGTTCGGATGACATACCCCAGGTAGCGATACGCCCGGTGGCTACTCGGCGGTCGCGGCGACTGCTTCGGCGACCGACGCGTGGATCGGAAACAGGTCGAGTAGTCCGGTCAGTTCCAGGGGCCGCCGCACGACTCGCTGATCCACGGCGAGGCGCACGTCCGCCGACGGATTCTGATGAAGTCGTACGAGCAGTGTGAGGCCGGCCGATGAGAAGAACCGCAACCCTGTCATGTCCAGCACGATGGGTGCCGTGCGCGCCGCGGCGTCCCGCAACGCGACGGCCACCTTGTCCACCGTCGACATGTCCAGTTCGCCGGACACGCTGATGATCACCACACCGTCGCGTTCCTGAGTCCGCACGGTCAGCGGGGACGACACCATGTCCGAGTCATCCGAAAGGGGCGTTTCTTCGATCACCCGGAGCGGGTCACCCCCACCAGTGGGTCGCGTCATTCCCGCCGGCGCCGGAGCTGTCGGCGGACGCCAGCACCTGGACCTGGACGGCGTCGGCCAGCGAGTCCCGAATGTCCAACACCTCGGCGAGGCCGGCGATCCGCAGCGTCCGCAACGCGGCCTGGCCCGGCACCACCCGCAGCGGAGTCCGCCGCGCCTGGCACTGCTGTTGGGCCTCCATCAGCACACTGATCCCGCTGGACCCGAAGAAATTCACTCCGGTCAGGTCCACCACCAGGGATGCTGGTCCGCGCACTGCCGCGCAGGCGGTGAGCACGGCATTCCGCAGCTTCGGCGCGCTGCTCATGTCCACTTCGCCGACCGCGTGCACCACCGCGGTCGTATCCGAAAGGTCGGTCCCGATCTCCAACGCAGTCATGGTCATCGCTCCCCGCAACATCGCTCCCGCATGGTCTGGGCGAGCACGCGACACGGGGCTGACTGCTCAACCCTCGCGTCTGTGAACAACGTAACGCCGACGGCAACTCAGGTCCATTCGGCCAAGGCGGCACGCCGACCGCGTCCCAGGCGTCTTGACCGGTCCAGGACGCGACCAGGACCATTCGTTTGCCCGCCGGTCGGTCGGGTATCCGCCCGACATGAGCACTGTCACCGAATTCGTCCATGTCGATGCCGACAAGCTCGGGGGTGCACGATCATGGTGAATGTCGGCTACACCCTGATGACCGAACAGGCCGGGCCGAAGGAACTCGTGTCGCACGCGGTCGGGGCCGAACAGGCCGGGTTCGACTTCGCGGTGTGCAGCGACCACTACTTTCCCTGGCTGGACAGCCAGGGCCACGCGCCCTACGCGTGGAGCGTGCTGGGCGCGGTCGCCCAGGCCACCGAGCGGATCGAGCTGATGACGTACGTGACATGCCCGATCCTGCGGTATCACCCGGCCGTGGTCGCCCAGAAGGCGGCCACGATGGCCCTGCTCTGCGACGGTCGCTTCACTCTCGGGCTCGGTGCCGGTGAGAACCTGAACGAGCACGTCGTCGGCACGGGCTGGCCGCCGGCCAACGTCCGGCACGAGATGTTCGCCGAGGCGCTGACGATCATCGCGGAACTGTTCGACGGCGGTTACGTCAACTACGCCGGCAAACACTTCCGGGTGGACTCGGCGAAACTCTGGGACCTGCCAGAACGCCGGGTGCCGATCGCGACGGCCGTGTCCGGCTCCCGGTCGATCGAACTCGGCGCACCGCGCGCGGACGCGATGATCGCGGTCGAGCCGGACGAAACCCTGGTACAGCGGTGGAACGCGCTGAGCCCGGCGCCGGACACCAGGAAGATCGGCCAGTTCCCGATCTGCTGGGACACCGACCGCGATGCCGCGATCCGGCGGGCGCACGACCAGTTCCGCTGGTTCGGCGGCGGTTGGAAGGTCAACGCCGAACTTCCCGGTACCGCGGGCTTCGCCGCGGCCACCCAGTTCGTCACCGAGGACGATGTCGCCGCGTCCATTCCGTGCGGCCCGGATCTCGACGCGATAGTGAACGCGGCAACGCCGTTCCGGGAGGCGGGCTTCACCGACATCGCCCTCGTCCAGATCGGCGGCGACCATCAGGACGAGTTCCTCGCCATGGCCGAGAAGGAACTGCTACCCGCCCTGCGCTGAACCCCGCCCGCGCGTGTCTGATCCACATGGTGTCAGCCGTTGCGGCGACGGGTAACCCGACCACGATGCCACTACTGCCGGCGCGGCAACGGGAGGAGATCATGGTCCACAACCCCACGGGCGACGCTGCCAACGACCCGGTCCCGCCCGACGACGTACGATCCGACCCCACCGTCACGGTGAGTGCGCCGCCCGACAGCGAGCTCGTACCGATCGACATGATGCCCCGGCATCTACACCAGACGCGGCTCGTGCTGGCCGTCGAAGGCATACTGCTGATCGGGTACGGCGGGTGGGGGCTGGTCGCGTCGCTGGCCGACCGGCACGCCGGTGTGTCCGGCCCGACGGTGCTCTTCGCCCAGCTGACCTGGCCGCACGCGGCGATCCTGGCCGTGACCGGACTGCTGGCCATCCTGGTGGGCGGTTCCTATCACTGGACGCTGCGGTTCACCACGCTGCAGGCTGTCGGCTACGGCGTGCTGTTCGTGGTCGGCGCCGGCCACCACAACTGGTTCGCCGATCCGGCGGACGACATTCTGCACGTCGTCCTCGCCCTCGTGGGTCTGGTGCTGCTGATGTGGACCGGCGTGCGCGGAACGCACGGCTTCCGCTGGACCCGCCGTCCACCTGACCGACAACACACCGCGGTGCCGACGAGTCACTGACCGATGTTTCGCCGGCCGCGAGCCGGGGAGTCTGCTAGGTGAGGGCAATTTCCGGCTGACACCAAGGAGAGATGTTGTCATGAGTGAATCGCCTGTCACGGGCCCACTCAGCGACCAGGCGCGCGACGCGACCGGTTCGGCATTGCAGGCCACGCTGGTCGATCTGATCGACCTGGCACTGATTGCCAAGCAGGCGCACTGGAACGTGGTCGGTGTCAATTTCCGCAGTGTCCATCTCCAACTCGACGAGTTGGTGGCCACCGCGCGGCAGTACGTGGACGAAGTCGCCGAGCGCGCCAGTGCCCTCGGCGTCGCGCCCACGGGGCTGGCCAAGAGGGTGGTATCCGACTCGGGGCTGCCGGAGTATCCGACCGGCTGGCAGTCCGATCGGGACACCATCGAGCGGATCGTGGCCACTCTCGGATCGGCCGTCGGGCGGTTGCGTCCGCGGATCGACGAGACCGAGAAGACCGATCTGGTGACCCAGGACCTGTTGATCGCCGCCGCCCGCGCGCTGGAGGAGGCGCACTGGATGTGGCAGGCGCAACTGGCCTGACCGCGGTTTCGTCGTGTTTCCCGAGTCGATCACACTGTCGAGGAAGGAATTCGGTAGACGATGACGCATCCGGGTTCTGTCGACAGCGACCAGCTCGCGCGTGACCTGCGGGCGGAGGTCGGTGGCGAGGTGCGGTTCGACGCGGGATCGCGGGCGACCTACGCCACCGACGGCTCCAACTACCGGCAGGTCCCGATCGGTGTGGTGGTACCGGCGTCGGTGGACGACGCGGTGCGCGCCGTCGCGGTGTGCCGCCGCCACGGCGCGCCGGTGCTCTCCCGCGGTGGCGGCACCAGCCTGGCCGGGCAGTGCTGCAACACGGCGGTCGTGCTGGACTGGACGAAACGTTGCGACCAGGTCGTTTCGGTGGACTCGGCGCGCAAGACGGCGATCGTCGAGCCGGGTATCGCGTTGGATCCGCTCAACGCCCGGCTGGCCCGGTACGGCCTGATGGTCGGACCGAAGCCGTCGACCCACGTGAGCTGCACGGTCGGCGGAATGATCGGCAACAACTCGTGTGGTTCGACGGCGCAGGCGTACGGCAAGATGGCCGACTCGGTGGTGCGGCTGGAGATCCTCACCTACGACGGGCTGCGCACCTGGGTCGGCGAGACCAGTGACGACGAGTTCGCGGAGATCATCGCGGCCGGCGGCCGGAAAGCCGAGCTGTACCAGGGCATGCGCGACCTGCGGGACCGTCACCTTGCGGAGATCCGCGCGCGGTTCCCGAACATCCCGCGCCGGGTGTCCGGCTACAACCTCGACCAACTGCTGCCGGAGAACCACTTCAACGTGGCAAGGGCGCTGGTCGGCAGCGAGTCCACTCTGGTCACCGTGCTGCGTGCCGAGCTGCGCCTGTTCGACGTCGAGCCGGCACGGGCGCTGGTGGTGCTGGGGTATTCCGACATCGTGGCGGCGGCGCGTGCGGTGCCGGCGATCGTCGAATGGCAGCCTGCCGCGTTGGAGGGACTGGACGAGCGGTTGGTCCAGCTCGAGCACAGCCAGCACGTGGCGGCACAGGCGATCAAGGAACTGCCAAGGGGCAGCGGCTGGCTGATGGTGCAGTTCACCGGGCAGGACACCGACGCGGTGGACGAACGGGCCAAACGGTTCGCGCGGGCCATGAGCGATGCGGACAATCCGCCGGCCGTGGCGGAACTGGACGACCCGGCGCACGAGGACCAACTCTGGCAGGCCCGCGAGGCCGGCCTCGGCGCGACCGCCTATCCACCGGGTGGCCGCGAGACGCACGAAGGCTGGGAGGACGCGGCCGTGCCGCCGGACCGGCTCGGCGACTACCTGCGGGACTTCCGCGACCTGCTCGACCGGTTCGGGTACTCGGGTGCCTCGCTGTACGGGCACTTCGGGCACGGCTGCGTGCACACCCGGATCCCGATGGATCTCAAGACCGCCGAGGGCATCGCCACCTATCGGCGGTTCGCCACCGCGAGCGCGGAACTCGTGGTGTCCTACGGCGGGTCGCTGTCCGGTGAGCACGGCGACGGCCAGTCACGCGGCGAACTGCTGCCGCTGATGTTCGGCGAGCGGATCGTCGGCGCGTTCGGCGAGTTGAAGGACCTGTTCGACCCGAGCGACCGGATGAACCCCGGGAAGATCGTCCGCCCGTACCGGCTGGACGAGAACCTGCGCCAGGGCGCGGACTACCGGCCGTGGGAACCCGCGACGACGTTCGCGTTCGCGGAGGTGGGGCACCGGTTCAGCCAGGCCGCCGCCCGTTGTGTCGGGGTCGGCAAGTGCCGCGGCCACGATGGCGGCGTGATGTGTCCGAGTTACCGGGCCACCCGCGAAGAAGAGCACTCCACGCGCGGCCGGGCCCGGCTGCTGTTCGAGATGATCAACGGCAAGGATCGCGACGGCCCGATCACGGACGGCTGGCGCTCGACCGAGGTGCGGGACGCGCTGGACCTGTGTCTGTCCTGCAAGGGCTGCAAGTCCGACTGCCCGGTCAACGTCGACATGGCCACCTACAAGGCGGAGTTCCTGTCGCACCACTACGCCAACCGGTTGCGGCCCGCGGCGCACTACTCGATGGGCTGGCTGCCGCTGTGGGCCCGGCTCGCCGCCTACGCACCCGGCGTGGTCAACGCGGTGGCGCGGACGCCGGGACTGCGCACGGCCCTCAAGGCGGCCGGCGGCATCGCCCCGCAGCGCACGCTGCCCGTGTTCGCCCGGCAGCGCTTCACCCGCTGGTTCGCGGCCCACACGCCGGCAGGCGACGGGCGGCACGGTGACGTGGTGCTGTGGCCGGACACCTTCACCAACAGCTTCCACCCCGACGTGGCGAGATCCGCCGTCGAGGTGCTGGAACACGCGGGATTCCGGGTTCGGGTGCCGGCGTCGGCCGTGTGCTGCGGCCTGACCTGGATCTCCACCGGGCAACTCGGTGTGGCACAACGGGTGCTGCGCCGCACCCTGCGTGTGTTGGCATCGCGGCTGCGGGCCGGCACGCCGGTCGTCGTCCTGGAACCCAGTTGCGCCGCGGTGTTCCGCTCCGATCTGCCGGACCTGTTGTACGGCGACGAGGACGCGATCCGGCTGGCCGGGCAGACCGTGACGCTGGCCGAACTGCTGCGGGACCGGGCCACCGACTGGCACCCGCCCGCGCTGGACGCACGCGCGATCGTGCAGCCGCACTGCCATCAGCACGCCGTGCTCGGCATGGCCGCCGACCGCGCGCTGTTGGCCGACCAGGGTGTCGACGCGACGATCCTGGACGCCGGTTGCTGTGGCCTTGCTGGCAACTTCGGCTTCGAACGCGGCCACTACGACGTGTCCATGGCCTGCGCGGAACACGCCCTGCTGCCCGCCGTCCGAGCCGCCGACAGCGACACGCTGATACTCGCGGACGGCTTCAGTTGCCGTACCCAGATCGAGCAGGCCGACACCGGCCGCCACGCGATCCACCTGGCCGAACTCCTGGCCTCTGCGGTGCGCCGTGACGTTTCGGTTCGCCCGTAACGGGTACGCGTACGGTATGCGGGGCCGGTCCTCGGTGGACGAACCAACGAGCACGACACGTGACGTGTTCGCGGACGTCCCACCGGACCTGGTGCGCCCCGCCGACTACGCACGGGTGCCGGCACCCATGCTGGCCACGCTGACCGAACGGCGCTTCAGTGACCCCGGCTGGCTGTTCGAACGGAAACTCGACGGTGTGCGCGCCATCGTCGTCCGCGACGGCGTGGCCAACCCGAACCTGTGGTCCCGCAACGACAAACCGATGAACGCCAGCTATCCGGAACTGGTCGCCGCGCTGGCCGATCGTGGGCCGCACCGGTTCATCGCGGACGGTGAGATCGTCGCGTTCGACGGTCGGCAGACCAGCTTCGCGAAGCTTCAGGCCCGCATCCACCTGACCCGGCCGCGGGACATCGAACGGACCGGGGTGTCGGTCTACCTGTACCTGTTCGATCTACTCGCGATCGGCGACGCCGACATTCGGCGGCTGCCGCTGCGTGACCGCAAGCGGATGTTGCGTCGGGTGTTCGACTTCGGCGGACCGCTGCGGTACACCGCGCACCGCAACACCGATGGCGAAGCCTATTGCCGCCAGGCATGTGAGCGCGGCTGGGAGGGGCTGATCGCCAAACGCGCCGACAGCACCTACGGTAGCGGCCGCTCGACGGACTGGCTGAAGTTCAAGTGCGTCCGCGAACAGGAGTTCGTGATCGGTGGCTTCACCGAACCGAGCGGCAGCCGGATCGGGTTCGGCGCGCTGCTGCTTGGCTACTACCAGAACCACCGGCTGCGCTACGCGGGCAAGGTCGGCACCGGCTACGACGCCGCCATGCTGCGGTCGATGCGCGCACAACTCGAGTCGCGGGAACGGCCATCGTCGCCGTTCGCCGATCCGGTGCGCGAACGAGGCGTGCACTGGGTGCATCCGGAACTGGTCGGTGAGGTCGGCTTCAGCGAGTGGACCACCGACGGCCGGCTGCGGCATCCACGTTTCCTCGGCCTGCGGAACGACAAGCCGGCCGAACAGGTCGTACGAGAGGTGGCACGGACATGACTGCCGACATCGCGGTGTCCCATCCGGACAAGCTGCTGTACCCGGGCGACGGGATCACCAAGGCCGACGTGGTCGACTACTACCGGGACCTGGCCGACGTGATGGTGCCGCACCTGCGCGGCAGGCCGCTGACCATGTACCGGTTCCCGGACGGCATCGACGCCCACGGATTCTTCCAGCAGCAGGCGTCCGAACACTTCCCGGACTGGCTGCACATCGTCGAGGTCCCGCAGCGGTCCGGCGACGGCACGGTCCGCCACGTGGTGTGCGACGACGCGGAAAGCCTGATCTACCTGGCCAATCAGGCCGTACTGGAGTTCCACGTCTGGCTGTCTACAGTAGACAGTCTGGAGAACCCCGATCGGCTCGTGATCGACCTCGATCCACCCGACGGCATCGGCATCGGGGAACTGCGCGACGCGGTGCGCCGCACCAGCGACCAGGTCGCCGACGCCGGCCTGGTGCCGTTCCTCCAGACCACCGGCGGCCGAGGCTTCCACGTGGCCGCGCCACTGGATGCGACGGCGACGTTCGACGAGGTCAGGGCCTACACGCGCGACCTGGCCGACCGGCTGGCACGATCGCAGCCGGACCGGTTCACCACAGAGCAGCGCAAGAACAGACGGGGCGACCGGATCTTCCTGGACACCAACCGCAACGCCTACGGCCAGACCGCGGTGGCGCCGTACTCGCTGCGTGCCCGGCCCGGCGCGCCCGCCGCGACACCGATCGATCCGGACGAGTTGCCCCGCGTCACGCCGGGGAAGTACGGACTGGGCAACCTGCGGCACCGACTGATGCACAAGGCCGACCCGTGGGCCGACATCGCCGCCTCTGCACGCCCGATCGCGAAGTGAGCGACAACGGCCATCATGGCCGGGGCCCAGAGCGCCGGTCGAGTAACCGGAGATCACGTTGCCGAACGGACGACGAACTCGGGCCCACCCCCGTGTCCATCCTAGTGGATCTTGGAAGGGCGCGCCGCAGCTTTGATCGGACCTGTGGATAACTTCGCGGTCAGCTGCATTTTGGCAGTTCAGGACTCGGGGATCCCCCCGTTTCCATCATAGTCGATCTTGAGCGTGGGTGCGACTCGGTTCGCGCAGGGTTGTGGACAACGGAGCGTCGTCGAGTTAGCCGTTACCTGACCGGCGCTCCAGGTCCTCGGGTCCGTGCCCTCCTCAACCCGCGCTCAGTCGCGGGACAGCGACGGTCGGCCACCTGCATGGCCGACCAGCAGTTCGGCTTCCCGGGCGTCGGCGCACGCCAGCAGGTCGTCGACGTGATCGGCGGGCACACCGTCCAGCACCACGAGGTTGCCGGCGGAGCGGGCGATCCGCGCGGCCGCGAGCGCGACTGCCGGCGGCTTTGCAGTTGGACGCTCACCGCCGGCGCGCCGGTCAGGACCGCCGTGTTCGCCTCGATGTCGGCGGCGGTGAGCAGCATCGGTTCCGGCAGGTCCTCGAGGTAGTGCCAGCGGGCGTCGCCGTCGACGATGTCGACGATCAGCCGGTCGCCGCCCGGACCGCCGGATCACCGGACGGATGTCGATGCCGTCGACCTGGGCGCGGCCCAGCACCCGCTCCCCCGCCGGATCGTCGCCGACGACACCGACCAGCGCGACACTCGCGCCCAACTGGGCCAGGCCGACCGCCTGGTTGGCGCCGCCCAGCGTCTCACGGCGCTCCCGCACCGGCACGGACGAACCCGCGGCCGGCACGTGATCCACCCGCAGCACCAGGTCACGCGCGATCTGGCCGACGACCGCCACGTCATGCCGTTGCGGCATCAGCGTGTCCGATCGAGCGAGGCCCGTACCAGCGCGGCGGACAGCCGGCCGAGATCGGCCGCGTCGACGGTGCCGGCCAGTTCGTCCGGCTCGGTGGGCAGGCCGAACTGTCGGGCCGCGGCGAGTGCCCGACTGTCGAAGTACGGCCGCAGGCACGGCCAGACCACCTGTGCCTCCCGGCAGAAGATGTGCACGCCGGTCTCACCGATCCGCGGGAACTCGCACAGCGCACGACGAAGCCCCGGTATGTCCGCGGCGGACTTCGGCCGGAGCGCGCGCAGGTCACCGTGGTAGACGTCGAGCACACGCCGCGCGCCCTCGCCCAGGGCGGTCGCGGTGCTCTCGTCGTAGCGCACGTAGTGCGCGCGGCCCAGTGCGTCCACCCGTTGCTGCCACGTCGATCCCGCCATCCGCCGCGGTGTGCGCCAGCCGGCCTTGAACAGCTCGCGCGCGGCGGCGACCGCGATCTTCGCGGAGATCCGCACGGACAGCAGGGTCGTCAGGACCAGCAGCTGGTACAGCGGCGCCGGCTTGTCCCGCAACGTGATGCCGGCCTCCTGCGCGTACGTGGTGCCGTAACGGTCCAGCAGTTCCTCGACCGACATGGCGTCACTCACGGGTTCTGTCCCCAGCTCCGGTCAGCCGCAGCAGCGTGGTGTGCAACGCCCGCCACGCCTCCCGCGTCAGCGGTCCGACGCCGGGCGTCCTCGCCATGCCCTCGGTCGACTCGACATCGGCCGACACCAACTCCCGCACCACCGCGGCCACCACGTCCGGATGGCCGACCGGCAACCGGCCGCCCCCACCGTCGGTCCGCACCTGGCGCACGACCAGATCCGGATCGTGCACGATCCGGCCCACCGCGCTCAGATCGTGCTCCGGCCACGGCGGATCGACCAACACCACCAACCGCACCAGATCCCGGTGCTCGAACGCGAGCGACAGCGCCAGCAACGCGGCATCGTGCACACCCACCAGATGCACCCGATCGTGGTCACCGGGCAGGTCGTCCACCAACCGGTCACCGGTCGGGCCGGCCCGCCGGGCCGACGGCAGGCGCCACCACACGACGCCGATGTCCTCGGTGAGCGGACGCCAGGTCGCCGGCAACTCGTCGTGCTTGGCATCCCCGGACGGATCGAGGACCACGACCAGCGGGCCGTGATCCGGTCCCTTCACGACCCTCGTCGGCCCGTCCGCGCGCACGGTCTCGGTGACCGCTGGGTTGTCCTTGGCCATATACCGGGAGTGCCCGTGGTACCGGGATCGAAAACACAGGTCGTGGCTATGTGGTGGCGAGTTGCGGGATCACGCCCAGTCTCAACAGCACCGGGCCGGACATCCTGTCCGGCAAGGGATCCAGGTCCGGCAACGAGGCCACTGTCGTTGGCGTCAGGAGGCTGCCCTGTCCGTGGTCGCCCTGACCGCGTCGACGAGTTCGGCCTTGGTCATCCTGGAGCGCCCGCGAATCCCCCGCTCCTTCGCCAGATCGTCGAGTTCCGCCTTCGACATCGACGTGGGGTCCGGGGCCTTGCGCCGTCCTCGGCCGGCCTGGCGGACGCTGCGGGCGAGGGCGTCGGTCAGGTCGATCACCTTCGTGGGTTCTGCTCCGCGCTCGGTGTGCGGCTCGCGGCCGGCCTCCTTGTCCGCCACCAGTTCCCGCACCCTCTCCTGGTACGTGTCGTGAAACTCGTCCGGCCGCCACGGGCCGCGCATCGCCGTGATGAGCTCCCGCGCCATGTCCAGTTCCTTCGCCGTCAACCGCGGGGCCGGGGGCAGGTCGCCGATGGTGGCGGCCGGGTCGCGGATCTCGTCGGCGAACCGCATCGTGTGCGCGACCAGCACACCGTCGCCGGCCCGCACCGCGGCGAGGTGTTGCCGTCCACGCAGCACGAGCATCGCGACCCCGGCCAGACCGGTGTCGGCCATCGCGCGCAGCAGCAGGTGGTAGGCGCGGGCGAAATCGGCGTCGCGGGGCGCGAGCCAGTACGCCCGGTCATAGAAGATCGGGTCGATCTCGGCCAGGTCGACGAACTCCTCGATCTCCAGGCTGCGCGACCGGCCCGGTGCGATGTCGTCCAGTTCCTCTGGCTCGACCTCGACCACATCGTTGTCGTCGGTCTCGTAGCCCTTCGCGATGTCGGCGTACCCGACCTCGTCGCCGGTGCGCTCGTTCACCCGCCGCATCCGGATTCGGTCGGTCGTGCCACGCTGGATCTGGTGGAACGCGATCGCATGGTCCCGCGTCGCCGCGTAGAGCGCGACCGGCACCGTGACCAGGCCCAGGCTGATCGTGCCCGTCCACACCGGTCTGGCCATCGCAAACCCCTCGACATCGACATGTGGTACGAACCTCGGGTACCCGTGGACCATCGGGCGTATGCATATCGGTCCGCTCGGCTGATCAGTGCGTGTGCCGGCGCCGCCACCAGCGGAACAGCATCAGCACCGCGATGATCCATACCGGCGTCGGTACCCGCCGGGCGTACCCGGCCACGACTCCCACCCGGGCGTAGTGCGCCAGCGGTCTGGTCATCGACGCGGCCGTCCGTACCGCGGGCGTGTCGAACTTCCTCGTCAGGGCGGTCATCGTGCGTGTCGCCTCGTGGCGTGCCCTGTCGATCTCCGTCACCAGTTCGCCGACGCTGGGATTGGGCGGCAGATACGACGGTTCCGGCACCGTTGGCTCGCCGCGCCTGTTCATCGGTGCACGCCCTTCCTGATCGTCGCAAGATCCTCGCGGACACTGTTCATGGTCCACCGCGGAATGATCGGCCGCGCGCCACGCAGCGCGAACCGGCCGGTCAATGCCGACATGCCGGCCAGGATGAGCACACCGGCCCCGACCAGCAGCGCCGCCAGCCACCCCGGCAGCACCAGTGCCAACGCCAGCGTCGCACTCGCGATGAGCACGCCGACCGCGCCCACGCCGAGCACGGCGGCCGTGCCAAGGGCGCCAACGCCGATGCCGATCCGCCTGGCCTTGCGGCGTGTCTCGGTCAACGCGAGTTGAACCTCGGCACGGGCCAGCCTGCGCAACTCGTCGGCCAGATCCCCGAGCAGTTCTCCGGTCGGCCGGGCCGGATCGGGATCGCGGCCCACTTCCCACGCTGTCATGACGACTCCTTTCCGGAACGGGACAGCGCGTAACGCTGAGGGGCGGCCGCGGTGAGCGGCCTTGCGATGTCCTCCAAGGACGCCCGTTCGGCACGGACGCCCAGCAGCAGCTCCGCGACGCCACCCAGGGCCATCACGGCGGCGCCGATCAGGAACACCGCGGCCACCTGGGCACGATCGTTCGACGCGACCACGGCACCGAACAGCAGCGGACCCACGATCCCGCCCAACCCCGTGCCGATGGCGTAGAAGAACGCGATGGCCAGCGCCCGGGTCTCCATCGGAAACACCTCGCTGACCGTCAGGTAGGCCGCGCTGGCGCCGGCCGATGCCAGGAAGAACGTGCCGCACAGCAGCGCAAGGAACCCCCACTGGTTCACGACATGGCCGGCGAACAACAACGCCAGCGGCACCGTCAGCACTGCCGATCCCAGGTAGGACAACGAGATCATCGGCTTGCGGCCGACACTGTCGAACAGCCGCCCCAGCGTGACCGGCCCGAGGAAGTTGCCAAGCGCGTAGATCACGATGAACAACGGCACGATGCCCGACGCCAGGCCATAATAGGTGTGCAGCAGCGTGCCGAGGTCGAACGTGACGCCGTTGTAGAGGAACGCCTGCCCCACGAACAGCGCGAGCCCCAGTATCGTCCGTTTCGGATAGACCTGGAACGCGGTGCGCGCGATGGTGCGGAAACCGATCGTGCGGCGCTGTCGGACCGTGATGGCATCGTCGGCCGGGGGCATCGGCCGGTCCGTCTCCCGCTCGACGTCTCGTTCGATCGCGTCGACGATCCGTTCCGCCTCCTGCTCGCGGCCGTGGATGAACAGCCACCTCGGGCTTTCCGGCACCTGCCGACGTACCAACATGATCGCGAGGCCGAGCACGGCGCCGATCCCGAACGCGCACCGCCAGCCGATGCCCACCGGCAGCACGGCGGTGTTCAACAGGACGATCGACAACCCGGCCCCTGCCGCGGAACCCAGCCAGTAGGTGCCGTTGATGACCAGGTCGACACGGCCACGCACCCGGGCCGGGATCAGCTCGTCGATCGCGGAGTTGATCGCCGCGTACTCACCGCCGATGCCGGAACCGGTGACGAACCGGGCGAGGAAGAAATACCACGGCGCGAACGAGAACGCCGTGGCGACGGTCGCCACGATGTAGATCCCCAGCGTGAGCATGAACAGCTTCCTGCGGCCGAACCGATCGGTCAACTGGCCGAAGAACAAGGCACCAAGGCAGGCGCCGACGACATACAGCGCGGCGGCCACACCGACGTCCGCCGTGGACAGGGCGATGCCGCTGCCGTGCTCGGTCAGCCGTGACGCCACCGAACTGACGACCGTGACCTCCAGACCGTCCAGGACCCACACGGTGCCAAGGCCCAGCAGGACCCGCCGGTGAAAGCTCGACCACGGCAACCGGTCCAGCCGGGCGGGTATCCGCGTCTGGATGGTTCTGGTTTGCACGTCGCCACTCATGGGCATTGCTTACCCAGCAGGAGTCAGACCGAATCGCTGCCGCAGGAGGGTGGGCCGTGTTGCGTTGCCGGATCAGTGGGCACCGATTCCGCTTCACCGCGGACGGCGACACGATGACGTGGCACTGCGCCCGCGACTGCGGCGCGGGCGGCGCCAAGCGCTATCCGAACGCGGCGGATGCCGCCCGCTACGCCGCCGCCCTGGACCGCGAGGACCGGGTCGACCTCGGCAGGCGCGCACCGTTGGTCGGACTGCTCCCCTTGCGACTGGCCCGGTTCGTCCGCCGGGCCATGGCGGGAACCAGACAGGCTCAAGGGATGTGAGTGAAGATGGTCATTCTGTTGGTACTGCTGCTGGCGTTGGCGCTGGGTGGCGCGGGCTTCGCGTTACACGCGCTGTGGATCGCCGCGGTCGTGGTGCTGGTGCTCTGGCTGCTCGGTTTCGTGGTCCGCTCGGCGGAAGGCGTTGGTGGCAGCCGCGCGCGTTGGTATCGCTGGTAGGTCTCGTATCACCAACCGAACGGCCGGGTCGGACGACGCCGTGGGCTCGTCCGGCCCGATGCCGTTCGGCTCGGCCCTGTTAGGGAGGGGAACCTTTGTCTGACAACGACTTTCGACATGAACTGGCCCAGCAGCTGCGGGTGGACTCGATCCGGTGCGGTTCCGCGGCCGGCTCCGGCCATCCGACATCGTCGATGTCCGCCGCCGACCTGATGGCCGTGCTGCTGGACGGACACCTGCGCCTGGACTTCGCACGACCGGGCGAGCCGCACAACGACCATCTGATCTTCTCCAAGGGCCACGCGTCACCGCTGTACTACGCCATGCTCCGGGCGACCGGCGCGATCACCGACGACGAACTCATGACCTACCGCCAGTTCGGCAGCCGCCTTGAAGGTCACCCGACACCCCGGATCCCACCTACCGACGTGGCCACCGGCTCGCTCGGTCAGGGCCTGCCGATCGGTGTCGGCGTCGCGCTGGCCGGCCGGAAACTGGACCGGCTGCCCTACCGGGTCTGGGTGCTGTGCGGTGACTCCGAGATGGCAGAGGGCTCCATGTGGGAGGCGTTCGAACACGCCGCCCACTACGGCCTTGCCAACCTCACCGCGATCGTCGACGTCAACCGTCTCGGCCAGACCGGGCCGACCATGGTCGGCTGGGACGTCGACCGGTTCGCCGGCCGCGCCGAGGCGTTCGGCTGGCGGGCCATCACCCTGGACGGCCATGACCTTGACGCCATCGAGACGGCCCTGACCACCGCCGAGACCACCACCGACCGTCCCACCGTGCTGTTCGCCCGCACCCACAAGGGCCGTGGCGTGGCCGCTGTCGAGGACAAGGAAGGCATGCACGGCAAGCCGTTGGACGACCCTGACGCCGCGATCGCCGAACTCGGCGGCCGCCGAGACCTCACCGTGCGCACGGCGATCCCGTCGACCGACGAGGTGCCGAACGTGTTCGCCTCCGATCCGGCGGCTCAGCTGCCCACCTATCCGGTCGGCGAGAAGGTCGCCACCCGGTTGGCGTACGGGCAGTCGCTGGCGGCGCTGGGTGGGCTGCGGCCGGACGTGGTCGCGCTGGACGGCGAGGTGTCCAACTCCACGCACAGCCACCTGTTCGCCGAGGCGCACCCGGATCGGTACTTCGAGATGTACATCGCGGAACAACAGCTGGTCGCGGCCGCCGTCGGGTTGCAGGTGCGCGACTGGGTGCCGTTCGCGTCCACGTTCGCGGCGTTCTTCAGCCGTGCCTACGACTTCGTCCGGATGGCCGCGATCTCCCGGGCGAACATCCGGCTGTCCGGCTCGCACGCGGGCGTCTCGATCGGCGCGGACGGCCCGTCGCAGATGGCGCTGGAGGACATCGCGGCGCTCCGCGCGATCCACGGCAGCACCGTGCTGCATCCCGCCGACGCCAACCAGACATCGGCGCTGGTGGCCGCGATGGCCGACCAGGAGGGCATCAGCTACCTGCGCACCCTGCGCGGCGCGACCACCGTGCGCACCGATCCGGACGAGGACATCCGCATCGGCGGCAGCCGCGTGGTCCGCGCCACCCCGGACGACCGGATCACCCTGGTCGCGTGCGGTGCCACCGTCGACGAGGCCGTTGCGGCGGCCGACCGGTTGGCGCGGGACGGGATCGCGGCGCGAGTCATCGACTGCTACTCGATCAAACCCATCGACGCGGCGACCCTGCGCGCGGCGGCGGCCGACACCCACGCGGTGCTGACCGTCGAGGACCACCGACCGGAGGGTGGCCTCGGCGACACCGTGCTGGACGCGTTGGCCGGCGGTCCGGCACCGCTGGCGGTACACAAACTGGCCGTCACCGAGATGCCGATGTCCGGCACACCGGCCGAACTGATGCACGCGGCCGGGATCGACGCGGACGCCATCGTGCATGCGGCGCACCAGGTTCTCTCGGAGCACCGACTGCCGGCCGGCTGAGCCGGGCTCTGGCGCGACCACAGCGCAGTTCGCCGCTCAGCCGACCAGGTAGGGCGCCGCGGCCGACTCGTCGAGCGTCAGGCCGTGGCCGGGACGGGACGGGTCCGGTGTGACGGTCCCCCCTGTCGGGTCGAGACCGCCGTCGAACAGCATGGACTCGACGCGGACGTGGTCGTGGAACCATTCAAGGTGCCGCAGGTTGGGTGTCGCGGCGGCGACCGGGGCGTGCAGGTTGGGCGCGCAGTGGCCGGACACGGTCAGTCCGTGGCTGGCGGCGACCGCCGCGGCGCGCAGCCATTCGGTGTAGCCGCCGCAGCGGGTCGCGTCGATCTGCAGGCAGTCCACGGCGTTCGCGGCGCACATCCGTCGGAAGTAGACGATGTCGGTGCCGTACTCACCGGCGGTCACCTCGGCCGGCACCTGGTCCCGGACCTCCCGCAGCCCGGCAAGGTCGTCGGAGCTGACCGGTTCCTCGAACCAGCGGACGTCCCACACAGCCATGTCCTGGCCCAACCGGATCGCCTGCTTACCCAGGTAACCGCCGTTGGCGTCGACGTACAACTCGGCATCCGGGCCGATCACGTCCCGCGCGGCCGCGATCCGCGCCAGGTCACGGGCCTCGTCACCGCCCCAGGACTGCCCGATCTTGATCTTCACGCGGGGAATGTGCTGCTCGTGCACCCAACCGGCCAACTGGTCGGCCATCCGCGCGTCCGAATAAGTCGTGAAGCCACCGCTGCCGTACACCGGCACGTCGTCACGCACCACGCCGAACAGACGCGCCAGCGGCAGGTCCACCAGCCGTGCCTTCAGGTCCCACAGGGCCACGTCGACCGCGGAGATGGCGTAGCCGACCGCGCCCGCGCGGGTCGCGTTGCGCACGGCCGCCACCATCGCCGACCACGTGCCCGGCACGGCCAGCGCGTCCCGACCGACCACCACCTCGGCCAGCAGGTCGTCCACGATCCGGGCACAGGCGGCGGGACCGTAGGTCCAGCCGGTGCCGACCGCCGCGCCGGCACGCGCGGTGACCACCACGATCGTGGTGGCGTCCCACCGCGCGGTGCCGTCGGCCTCCGGCGCGTCGGTCGGGACGGTGAACGCCAGCGCGCGCAGTGACTCGATGGTGGTCTTGCTCATCGCGCGGCCTGTGCCGCGTGTTCCAGCTCGCCTGCCAGCCGTTCGGTCCAGAACTCGAAGAACGCGTCCTGGTCGGGGCCGATCTGTCCGATGTAGATCTCGTCGTAGCCGGCCCGTTCGTACTCGCGGATCGCGTCGACGTACCGGCCGAGGTCGGGCCCGCACGGTACCGCGTTCGCCACCTGCTCGCGGGTGACCAGTGTGGACGCCTGCTCGAAATGCCGGGGCGTCGGCAGCACCTGGGCCAGCTCGCCGGGCAGGAGATCGTTGGGCCACAACCGGTGCGCGGTCGCGACGGCGGCGTCCTCGTTCTGGCCGTAGCAGACCTTCATGCCGCCCTGGGCCGGGCGGTCGCCACCGCCGGAGGATCGGAAGATGTCGATGAGCTCCGCGTTCGGCCCGACCGACAGGAACCCGTCGCCGATCCGGCCTGCGAGTTCCGCCGAGCGCGGCCCGAACCCGGACACGTAGATCGGCACCGGCTGCCCGTCGACCGGCAGGGTGTAGATCCGCGCGTTGCTGACCGTGTAGTGCTCGCCGTCGTAGTCGACCTGCTTGCCGCGATGCAGCGCCCGGATCAACTCCACGGCCTCCTCCAGCATGTCCCGCCGGATCGGCGCCGGTGGCCACGCGTCGCCGTAGATGTGCTCGTTGAGCGCCTCACCGGTGCCGACACCCAACGTGAACCCGCCGCCGGTCTGCACCGACGCGGTCGACGCCGCCTGCGCGATCACCGCGGGATGCACCCGTACCGTAGGGCACGTCACGGCCGTCGTGATCGGCAGGTGGGTGGCCTGCGACAGCGCGCCGATCACCGACCACACGAACGGACTCTGCCCCTGCTCGTCGTTCCACGGATGGAAGTGGTCGGAGATCCACAGCTTGCGGAAACCGGCCTGTTCGGCGAGTTCGGCCTGACGGACCAACTCGGCTGGCCCGAACTCCTCGCACGACAGAAAGTATCCAAACGTAGCCATCTCAGCCCCTCTACCGCTTGTCCGGCAACAGTTCCTGTGCCTTGGTGCGGATGCCGGTGGTGATCATCCGCCAGGCGTCGGGATCACCCTTGAGCACCGCCTCGGTCACCGACTTCACCTGCTCCAAGGTGGCGTGCGGCGGGATCGGCGGCACGTTCGGGTCGCATCGCACGTCCAGCACCACCGGTCCGCCTGCCGCGAACGCCTCGTCCCATGCCGGACCGATGTCCTCGTCCCGTTCCACCGCGATCCCGGTCAGGCCGATCGAGCGGGCGAAGTCGGCGTAGGAGATGTCCGGCAACACCTGGGACTCCTCGAACTTCGGCGACCCGTTCATCGCCCGCAGCTCCCACGTGACCTGGTTGAGGTCGTTGTTGTGCAGCACGCAGATCACGCACGTCCGGTTGGGCCACAGCTCGTGGTACCGCACGATCGTGATCAGCTCGGCAAGGCCGTTCATCTGCATCGCGCCGTCACCCACCAGCGCGATCACCGGCCGGTCCGGGTGCGCGAACTTGGCACCGATCGCGTACGGCACACCAGGTCCCATCGTGGCCAGCGTCCCGGACAGCGAGCCGCGCATGTCACCGCGGAACTTCAGGTCGCGGGCGTACCAGTTCGCGGCCGAGCCGGAGTCGGCCGTCACGATCGCGTTGTCCGGCAACCGGGCCGAGAGCTCCCACGCGATCCGCATCGGGTTGCTCGGGTGCGCGTGCAACATCGACTGGCGTTCGACCGTGCCCCACCAGTCGGTCACGTTGTGCTCGATCTTCTCCCGCCACGCGCGGTCCGGTTTGCGGTCCACCCCGGCGTTGATCGCGCGCAGCGTGGCCGCGGCGTCGCCGACCAGGTTCACCTCGGTGGGATAGCGCATCCCGATGAACCGGCCGTCGATGTCGATCTGGATCGCCCTCGCCCTGCCGAACTCCGGCAGGAACTGGGTGTACGGGAAGTTCGACCCGATGATCACCAGCGTGTCGCAGCCACGCATCAGCTCGTAGCTGGGCCGGGTGCCCAGCAGTCCGATCGACCCCGTGACCCACGGCAGCTCGTCGGACAGCACGTCCTTGCCCAGCAACGCCTTTGCCGCGCCCGCGCCGGTCAGCTCGGCCAGTTCGGTGACCTCGGCCCGCGCGCCCCGCGCGCCCTGGCCGACCAGCAGCGCGACCCGCTCCCCCGCGTTGATCACCTCGACCGCACGGCGGATGTCCGCCGCCTCGGGGACCACAGTGGACCGCACCACGCTCGGCGGACTGGACGGCACCTGCTTGAAGGCGTGCGCGGGTGGTTCGTAGGGCTCCTCCTGCAGGTCCGACGGGATGATCACGGCCGTGGGGGCGCGCTGCGCCTGTGCGACACGGATCGCGCGGTCCACCGCGTTGGGCAACTGGGCCGCCACGTTCACCTCGACCAGGTACTCGCTGGCGACATCCTTGAACAGCGCCTGCAGATCCACCTCCTGCTGGTAGCTGCCGCCCATCGCCGACCGCGCCGTCTGCCCGACGATCGCCACGACAGGGACATGGTCGAGTTTCGCGTCGTACAATCCGTTGAGCAGGTGGATCGCGCCAGGACCGGACGTCGCCATGCAGACCGCGACGCGCCCGGAGAACTTCGCGTACCCCACCGCCTCGAACGCCGCCATCTCCTCGTGCCGCGCCTGCACGAACCGCGGCTTGTTGCCCGCCCGGCCGAACGCGGCGATGATGCCGTTGATCCCGTCACCCGGATACGCGAACACCTGTGCCACATCCCACTGCCGCAGGCGTTCCAACAGGTAGTCGCCAACAGTCTGTGCCATGTCACCCTCCAGGGTCGTGTCCAGCATCGACTACCCCGATCCGGCATGACCGACACGTGCCGTGGGTACTCGCCCGACATGCCAGACTCATGGAGCGCGAAACGTGAACGCCAGTACGAACACATCAAGAGCGGCGCAAGGGAACACGGCGCGAGCGACAGCCGGGCGTCGGAGATCGCGGCACGTACCGTGAACAAGAACCGCGCCCAATCCGGTGAATCACGCCAGGCCAGCAGGTCCTCCATCAACGATGTGTCACCACAACACCGTGGCGGCAAACGTTCCCACCGAGGCTCCGGCGGACCCACCAAGGCGCAGCTCTACAACGAGGCGAAGCAACGCAACATCAAGGGCCGCTCCACCATGAGCAAGAAACAACTGGAACGCGCGCTGGGCAGGTAGTTGCGAGCCGTCTGACCTGGGTACACGCCGGATGGCGGGCTCGTAGTACCAGCCCGTGAGTTGTCAACGACGTTCCGCGCCGGTCTCCCCGACGTAGCCGGCATCCTAGGGTTTGCCCACCGCACGGCCGGGTATTGCTGTTCGGTGGAGATCGCCGCGTGGTGGGCGTTTCTGGTGCTGGTGTGGCTCGCCACGCTCAACACCTACTCGGTCGCGGAGGTGATCACCGCGGTCGTGCTCGCGGTGCCGTGCGCGATCGCGGCACGCGCGGGCCGGACCGCCGCAGGCCTGCGACTGCGGGTCCGTCCAGGATGGAGCCGGTGGCTGCTGGCGCTGCCGGCCGCGGTCGCGCACGACACCGTCGCGGTGCTGTGGCTCGCGCTGCGCCGGCACTCCCGCGAACCGGACGACACGTTCCGCACCGTCCCCCTGCCGGCCGAACCCGATGCCCCGCACCGCGTGGCGCGCGCGGCCGTGTCCACCGCGATCCTGTCCGCGACGCCCGGCTCGGTGGTAGTGGACGCCGACGACGACGAACTGCTGGTGCACGCCGTGCCGATCGGTCGCACCCGCCTGGAACGGGAGTTGCGCCGATGACGTTGCTCTGGCTGGTGGCCGCCGGTGTGCTGCTGGTCGGCGCTGTGCTGCCGGCGATGGTGCTCGCCTACCGTGACACGGCGGCGCGTCGCCTTGTCGGCCTGGAACTGGCGTCCACGACCGGTGTTCTGGTGATGGTGGCGCTGTGCCAGGCGTTCAACCAGTCCAGCTACCTGATCGTGCCGTTGGTGCTGGCGCTGCTGTCGTTCGCCGGCACGCTGGTGTTCACCCGTCTACTGGGGACACCCCATGCGTGACGTCGTGACGGGCGTCCTGGTCGGCGTGGGAACGCTGATCGCCGTGCTCGCGGCGCTGGCCGCACTGCGCTCGCGATCGGTGTTCCGGCGCCTGCACTACCTCACCGTCCTGACGTCCGTCGCAACGCCACTCGTCGGCGTCGGCGCGATCGTCGCCGACGGACCGGGGCTGACCGGCGCCAGCGTGCTGGTGATCATCGTGCTGGTCGCGGTCACCGGACCGATCCTGGGCGCCGCGACCGGCAGGCTCAACGCGCAACGCGACGGTGTCATCGAGCAGGAGACACCGCGATGACCGTCGTCGTGCTGATCCTGCTCGGCATGGCCGCGATCGGCGGCACCGTCGTCACATGCACGTCCGACCCGAAGCGCCAGGCTGTGACGCTGTCGGTCTACGGCGTCCTGCTCAGCCTGTTGTTCCTCGCCCTGGCCGCGCCGGACGTCGCGCTGTCCCAGGTCGCGGTCGGCAGCGCGGTCGTGCCGCTGATGGTGCTGCTGGCGGTGCGGACCGTCCGCACCGTCCGATCGGGACCGGACAAGCGATGAACCGGACGACGCGGTTCGTGGTGTTCGGGATCGGCTGTGCCGTCCTGCTCGTCCTGCTCGGATCGGCGATCCTCCGGCTGCCCGAGTTCGGTGGCGCCCGGCATCCGTACCGGGACAGCACTGTGGCCGCCGCGCTGCTGCGCAATACGCCCAACGTCGTCACCTCAATCAACTTCGACCAACGCGGCCTTGACACGTTCGGCGAGGAAGCGATCCTGCTCGCGTCGGTGATCGGCGCGGTCACGCTGCTCCGACCCGGCAAGGACGAACAAGAACACCAACCCCAGGGCGGAGGCCGAATGCTGCCGGCCACCCGCATGGCCGGCTACCTCCTCCTGCCGGTCAGCCTCATTCTCGGTGCCGATGTCGTGGTGCACGGCCACCTCACGCCCGGCGGTGGCTTCCAGGGCGGTGTCGTGCTGGCGACCGGTCTGCACCTGGCCTACGTGGCCGGCAGCTACCCGGCGTTGCGCCGGCTGCGGCCGCTGCGCTGGTACGAGTACGGCGAGGCGCTCGGCATGGGCGGCGTGGTCGCGCTCGGCGTGGCCGGTGTGTTGGCAGGCGCCGGTTTCCTCGCGAACGTGCTGCCCACCGGCCGGTTCGGACAGCTGATATCGGCGGGCACCGTGCCGCTGTTCAGCATCGCGATCGGTATCGAGGTGGCCTCCGGGGTCGTCGTGCTGCTGGCCGGTTTCCTCGCACAGGATCTCGCCATCGCCCGGAAACGAGGCGGCGGATGAGCGCTTTCGCCTACGGCGTGGGAATCTGGCTGGTGCTGGTCGGGATATTCGGCGTCGTCCGCAGCCGCAACCTGATCCACACCGTGGTCTGCGTGTCCGTCGCCCAGTCCGGGACCTACGTCGTACTGCTGGCCGTCGGGTACCAGAGTGGCGCGGTGGCACCGATCTTCGGCGCCAGCACGCCACCGGGCACGCCGGTCGTCGACCCGGTCGTGCAGGCCATGACGCTGACCGACATCGTCGTGTCGGCGACCGTGACAGCTTTGCTGCTGGCATTGGTGATCCAGGTCGCGAAACGGCACGGCACGATCGACCCCGACGAACTGCACGCCCTGCGGGGCTGACATGACCGGCACCTGGACCACGGCGCTGCCGGCGATCTGCGTCGCGACGCCCGTCGCGGGCGCGTGCGTCCTGCTGCCCGCGGGCCGATGGCTGCCGCGCTGGGCGGTGGACACCATCGCCACCACGGTCACCGTCATCGCCACGATCCTGGCCGCGCTGCTGCTCACCGCGACCACGCACGGCCGGGTCATCGAGTGGGCAGGCGGCTGGCAGCCGCGACCCAGGCTGACCGTCGGCAATACGTAGTCGCCGAGCACAGGGCATACAC
>CAVPCF010000047.1:0-6867 GCA_963702275.1 Candidatus Melainabacteria bacterium | reverse complement strand
TGCACATGTCGCGTGTCGGGGTCGGTCACCGAGATGACCCGGTCCTGGGCCACCTTGCGGGCGATACGCCAGCGCCCGTCGGTCCCGTCCGAACCCGGCGCGGGTTCCACGTCCTGCCCGGCGATCAACGCCAACAACGCCAACGCCTGGGCCGGTTGATCGTCCAGTTCGACACCGGCCAGCGCCTCGGTCAGATTCAGGGCATCACCCACCAGCGCGGAGACCAGCGTCTCCCGGGCAGCCTGGTCATCCCACGCAATCGCGGGTTTACCCGGGTCGGCGTAGTCATGGGCGTGGCATTCGGCGGTGATGATCTCCGCCGCGCCCGGGACGCCCCGGGACACACGGCGGATCGCGGCGATCAGCTGGGTGATGGTGTCCTGGGTGGCGACCGCGTCATCCAGCACCACCGAGTCCAGCGCACGCCGGGTTTTTCCTGTCAGCACACCGGTTTCGGCGACCACCGTGCGGACCGCGTCGAAGATCCGGTTCGGGCGTGTCGACGCGGCTAGCCGGCGCCGCCAGTAGGTCAGGGTCGAGGGATGGAAGCCTTCGTGGTCCAGGGGCAGACCGCAGGCCACTTTCCAGCGCAGGTCGCAGCGCACCGCCGCCACCGCGTCACGGTCGGACAGATCGTGCAGGGTCTGCAAGACCAGGACCGATGCGGCGATCTCGCCGGGCAGGCTGGGCCGTCCGGTCCTGGCGGGGAACAGGTCGGCGAACAGTTCGGGCGGGAAGACCTCGTGGCGGTGTTCGGCCAGGAACGCGAACATGCTGCCGGCCGGGACGAGGTGTCCGACCAGGGCGTGGGCGTCCAACAACTCGCGGTCAGGATTGCTCGTGCCTTGCACCCGGTGGATTCTCCCAGTCTGGTTGTCATCGGGTGGGGAGGACCCGCCGGTTATTCAGCACACTCCTAGTGTCCTGAGTTAGAACTCATATCAAAATGAGGTCTTATCAAACTGCGACCTTGGCCAGGCGGCGGAAGCAGACGATCGAGCAGGCCAGCTTCAGGAAGGCCTCATGGATGTCATCACGGACCTCCCACCGGATCCGCAACCGGCGGAACCAGTGCAGCAGCGCGAACGCCTGCTCGGCCACCCACCGATACGCGCCCAGACCCGAGCCGTGCGGCTGGCCTCGGTGGGCGATCACCGGGGTGATGCCCTTGCCGCGCACCAACTTGCGGTACTTGTCATGGTCATACCCGCGATCGGCGTACAGCACGTCCGGACGCCGGCGGGGGCGTCCCCGCCGCCCGCGCACCGGCGGGACCGCCTCGATCAGCGGCAGCAACTGGGTCACGTCGTTGCGGTTACCACCGGTCAGCGACACCGCCAGCGGAATCCCGTGCCCCTCGACCAACACGTGATGCTTCGACCCGGTACGGCCCCGGTCCACCGGGCTGGGCCCGGTCTTCGGTCCGCCTTTGAGCGCCCGCAGATGCGAACCGTCCACCGCGGCCCGCGACCAGTCCAAGGCACCAGCGGCATTGAGCTCCGCGAGCAGCACCTCGTGCAGCCGCTGCCACACGCCGGCCTCGTTCCAGTCCCGCAGCCGACGCCAGCAGGTCATCCCCGACCCGAAGCCCAGTTCCTGCGGCAGGAACTCCCACCGGATGCCGTTGTGCAGCACATACAGGATCCCGCACAGGACTTTGCGCTGGTCCAGACGTCGCCGGCCGGGGTGATCGGCACGCCGGACCACCACCGGCAGTAACGGCTCGATCCTCGCCCACAACTGGTCGGACACCACCCACGGGAACTGTTCACCCTTCCGCACACCCGTGATTAACAACCAGAAGATCAACTTATTCCATGATCCATTTTGTTACCAGTTCTTAGTGTTAAGTTGATTAATTCGTGTGCAGTAGCTGGCGAGGTTGTCCAGAATCTCGTCTGCGGTTTTGGTCCACACGAAGGGTTTCGGGTTGTCATTCCATGCTTCGATCCAGGCTTCCACGTCGGCTTCGAGTTCTGTGACGCTGTGGTGGGTAGAACGGCGGAGTTTGCGGCTGGTCAACTCGCCGAACCAGCGCTCCACCAAGTTCAACCACGAGCCACTGGTAGGCGTGAAGTGTAGGTGGAAGCGAGGATGCGCGACCAGCCACTGCTTGATGGCTGGGGTCTTGTGAGTGGCGTAGTTGTCGCAGATCAGGTGCAGGTCCAGATCTTTCGGCGTGTTCTTGTCGATGGTTTTGAGGAACCGGAGGAACTCCTGATGCCGGTGGCGGCGCTGGTGCTGTCCGATGATCTTGCCGGTGGCTACGTCGAGGGCGGCGAACAGGCTGGTGGTGCCGTGACGGACGTAGTCATGGGTCTGCCGGTGCGGCACGGCGGGCATCATCGGCAGCATCGGGGCGGTGCGATCCAACGCCTGCATCTGCGATTTCTCGTCCACGCACAGCACCAGCGCCTTCTCCGGCGGTGCCAGGTAGAGGCCAACCACGTCGCGCACTTTCTCGATGAACTGCGGGTCCTTGGACAGCTTCCAGGTGTCGACCAGGTGTGGTTTGAGGCCGAAAGCACGCCAGATCCGGGAGATCGCGGTCTGAGACATGCCCGTGTTGCGGGCCATGGACCGGGTCGACCAGTGGGTGTCGCCGTTGGCCGGCTCCTGCTCCAACGTCGTGACGATCACCTGCTCGACCTGCTCGTCTGTGATCGTGCGCGCCGCACCCGGCCGAGGCTCGTCGGCCAGACCCTCCAGCCGATTCGTCACGAACCTCGCCCGCCACTTGGACACCGTCTGCGGCCAAATCCCCAACCGGGCGGCGACATCCTTGTTGTCCAGACCCTCCGCGCAGGCCAGCACGATCTTCGATCGCAACGCCAGTGTCTGGGCCGTAGTCGCCCGACGCGACCAGCGCAGCAGCGTCTGACGTTCCACATCGGACAGGACGAGTTCCGCCTTCGGGCGTCCACCACGCGTCATCATCAGAGCTTACCCAACATATTCATCGGATCAACGACTCAGGACACTAGCCGAGCAGGTGCGTGGTGTCGTTGACCAGCCGGACCGACGTGTTGCCGTCCGGGTAGAACTCGACGACGGACAGTGACGCCAGGTCGAGGTGCAGCCGGAACAGCACCGACGGGCCGGCAGCCAAACCGATCCGCAGCAACGTCTTGATCGGCGTGACGTGGCTGACCACGACCACGGTCGACCCGCCATGGGAAGCCACGATCTGTTGCCCGGCACGGGAAACCCGCGCGTGCACCTCGTCGAAGCTCTCGCCGCCGGGGCTCGGGACCGACGGGTCGGCCAGCCACGCGCGGTGCGCCGCGGGGTCACGGGCGGCGGCCTCGGCGAAGGTCAGGCCCTCCCAGGCGCCGAAGTCGGTTTCGGTCAGGTCGTCCAGTTCGGTCACCGGTACACCGGCGGCCGTGCCGATCGCGTCGGCGGTCTGGCGTGCGCGCAGCAGCGGTGAGCTGATCACGGCCGTGATGTCCGACAACGCCGCCAGCCGCGTGGCGACCGCGTTGGCCTGGGCAACGCCGATCGACGTAAGCGGCGGATTGCCGCGGCCGGAATAACGGCGGGCGACCGACAACGCCGTCTGGCCGTGTCGGACCAGCAGGCAGCGGGTCGGCGTGCCGGTGGCGCCGGTCCACGCGGCGGGCGGCCCGGTCTGCGCGGCGGCCAGATGATCAGTCATGTGCCTGGGCGTCCATCGCCTCGTTGGCAAGGCGGTCGGCGTGGGTGTTGTCGGCGCGGGGGATCCACTCGTAGGTCACCGCGCCGATGTCGGCGGCCAGCGCGGCGGCCCGCGCCGCAAGCGTTTGCAACGGTGGATGCCTGATCTGCCAACGACCGGACATCTGCTCCACCACCAGTTTCGAGTCCATCCGGACGTCAACCGACGACGCGCCGACGGCCTTGGCCGCCGCCAGCCCGGCGATCAGGCCCTCGTACTCGGCGACGTTGTTGGTGGTGCGCCCGAGACCCGCCTTCCGCTCCGCGAGGACCTCGCCGGTGGCCGCGTCCCGGACTACGGCGCCGTAGCCGGCCGGTCCGGGATTGCCGCGGGCACCGCCGTCGGCCTCCACCACGACCCGCACGCCTACAGCCCCGATTCCGGGGTGCGGACCAGGATCGCGCCGCACTCCTCGCAGCGGACGACCTCCTCCGGCGCGGTGTCCCTGATGTGCGCGATGGCGTTGCGGTCCAGTTCCAGCCGGCACGCGCCGCACCGGCGGGCCCGCAGCAGGGCCGCGCCGATGCCCTTCTGCTTGCGGATCCGGTCGTAGAGGGCCAGCAGTTCGGCCGGGAACACCGGCACCAGCTGCTCCCGCTCCTTCGTGCGCCGTACCTCGGAGACCTCCAGGTCGCCGAACGCGTCGTCGCGGCGTTTGCGCACGTCGGCCAGTGCCGTTTCGGCGGCTTCGTGCTCGGACCTGGCGTGGGCCAGGTCCTGTTCGACGGCCTCGCGGCGTTCCATCAGCTCCAGCAGGTCGTCCTCGAGGGCGGTCTGCCGGCGGGACAGCGTGCCGAGTTCGTGCTCCAGGTCCACCAGCTGACGTGCGCTGACGTTGCCGTCCTTGAGCAGCGTGCGGTCGCGGTCCTCCCTGGCCCGGACGGACTCGATCTCGGTCTCCTGCCGGATGGCGTCGCGGTTGAGGTCGCCGAGCGTGGTCTGGACGGCGACCACCTTGTCGCGCTTCGCCCGCTCGACCTTCTCCCGTTCGACGATCTCGACCAGTTCGGGCAGCGTGCGACGCCGATGATCGATCCGGTTGAGTTCGGCGTCGACCTCGGCGAGGTCGAGAAGCCGGCGCTGCACTGCGGGGTCGGCTCTCACGCTGGTGTCCTCCACTGTCGTTATTCAGTTCGTGCGCGTGTCCGGCGGGCCGCGTGCACGGTCCATGGATCGGTGCGGCGGGTGGACACGAAGATGTCGACCGTACCGCCGGTGGCCGCACGCAGTATGCCGGCCGCCTGTTCGCACCACGGCCACTCGCTCGCCCAGTGGGCCACGTCGACCAGCGCGGGCGCACCCGGCCGGGCCAGGTGTTCGCCTGCCGGATGGTGCCGGAGGTCGGCGGTGACGTACGCGTCCACGCCGGCCACGCCGGCGTCGTCCAGACAGCCGTCGCCGGCTCCGCCGCACACCGCGACCGTCCTGATCGGACGGTCCGGGTCACCTGCCGCGCGCACACCCCACGCGGTCACTGGCAGGGCGTCGGCGACGCGGTCGGCGAACGCGCTCAGTGGCTCCGCGGCCGGCAGCGTGCCGAGCCTGCCGGTGCCGGTGCGGCCGTCCGGACCGGGGACGAGCGGTCCGGTCACGGTCAGCCCGAGCGCGGCGGCCAGCGCGTCGGACACGCCGGGATCGGCCGCGTCGGCGTTGGTGTGCGCGCAGTAGAGGGCGACGCCGGACCGGATGAGCCGGTGCACGATGCCGCCCTTGGGCGTGTTCGCCGGCACGCCGTGCACACCGCGCAGCAACAGCGGATGGTGGGCCACGATCAGTTGCGCGCCACCGGCGACCGCCTCATCCACAGTGGACTCGACCGGGTCGACGCAGACGTGTGCGCGGGTCACGGGCTGGTCCGGATCGCCGCAGACCAGGCCGATCGCGTCCCAGGATTCGGCCAGTTCGGGCGGATAGGCCCGTTCGAGCGCGGTGATCAGGTCGGCCAGGGTCGTCATCGGGTCAGGACGCCTTCAGTGAGGGCGTGCAGCGCGGCCAGAAGAGGAGCGCAGCGCTCCGGGGCGCGGACGGCGATCCGCAGGTGGTTCGGGGTGAGGCCGGGGAACGTGTCGGCCCGCCGGACCGCGATGCCCAGCGCACGCAGCGCGGTCCGCAGGCCCGCGCCGTCCGGTACCCGTAGCAGCAGGAACGGCGCTGCGGCCGGCTGGTGCACATCGATCCCGGGCAGTTCGGCGAGTCGGTCGACCAGCCAGGCCCGGTGCCCGACCAGATCGATGGCGGCCGACTGGGCCTGCGCGACCGCGGCCGGCGTTGCGCACGCCCGTACCGCGGCCAGCACCAGGCTACTGACCGGCCACTGTGGACGGTGTCGGTCCAGTCGCGCGAGCAGTTCCGGTGCGGCTAGGGCGTAGCCGGCGCGCAGGCCGGCCAACGCCCAGGTCTTGGTGAGGCTGCGCAGCACTATGAGGCCGGGCAGCCGGTCGCCGGCCAGGCTGGCGGGTTCGCCGGGCACGGCGTCCATGAACGCCTCGTCCACCACGAGCACCCGCCCCGGCCGGGCCAGCGCCCGCACGGTGTCCGCCGGGTGCAGGACCGACGTCGGGTTGGTCGGGTTGCCCAGGACCACGAGGTCCGCGGCGGCCGGGACCAGGTCGGGGCGCAGCGCGTAGCCGTCCTCGGGGCGCAGCAGGACGCGGTGCACCGGCACGTCGGCGTCGGCGAGGGCGATCTCGGGCTCGGTGAAGGACGGGTGGAGCACTGCCGCCAGCCGCGGACGCAGGCCGGGCAGCAGCGCGAAGCCCTCTGCCGCGCCGGCCAGCACCAGCACCTCGTCGGGTGCGCGGCCGTGCCGGTCGGCAACGGCCTGCCGGGCGGCCGCGTCCGACTCGGCCGACGGGTAGCGGCCGAGGCCGGCCAGTTCGGCGGTGAGTTCGGCCAGCAGCCAGTCCGGCGGCCGGTCCAGCGCGACGTTGACGGCGAAGTCGGCCAACCCGGGCGCGGCATCCACGTCGCCGTGGTGGCGCAGCTGAGCGCGCTGGTCTGCGAAGTCGCCGGTCATCACGGCAAGTCTAGTTGCCCATGGCGTGCGGCTCACAGTGAGCCGCTGAAGACCACGGTCCGGACGCCGTCCACCGGCGACACCTGCACGGTGATGTCGTGGGCGGCCGCCGGCACCGTGAAGGCGATCTGCCAGACAAGGGACCGGCCCGGCA
>CAVPCF010000046.1:0-3564 GCA_963702275.1 Candidatus Melainabacteria bacterium | reverse complement strand
ACCGCCAAGGCGATCGCGGACGCAGGCTACGACGTGCTGGCCGCCACGCCGAAACCGACCAAGGCCGACACCCTGCGCTACTGGATCCCGTTGCTGCGAGGACATCGATGAACCTGTCCACCGCCTACGCGGAGTGCGAGCGGATCACCACCGAGCAGGCACGCAACTTCTCCTACGGGATCAAGCTGCTGCCACCGCCCAAACGCCGCTCGCTGTCCGCCGTGTACGCGTTCGCGCGCCGCGTCGACGACATCGGCGACGGCAACGACACCACGGAGCGCCGACTCGACGGACTGGCCGAGGCGCGGGAACAACTGCGCAGGCTGGACCAACCGGGCGACGACCCGGTGCTGGTCGCGCTGGCCGACACGGCGTTGCGCACCGGACTGCCGATTCCTGCGTTCCACGAACTGATCGACGGGTGCGAGGCCGACGTGCGCGGCACCCGGTACGAGACGTTCGACGAGCTGCACCACTACTGCCGGTGCGTGGCCGGCACGATCGGCCGGCTGTCGCTGGCCGTGTTCGGCAGCGACGACCGCACCACGGCCGAACCGCTTGCCGACGCGCTCGGTGTCGGGCTGCAACTGACCAACATCCTGCGCGACCTGCTGGAGGACCGGCGAAACGGCCGGATCTACCTGCCGGCCGAGGATCTGGACCGCTTCGGCTGCACACTGGAGCTTGATCAGCACGGCGCGTTCACCGACGACGAGGACGCGCTCACCGCGCTGATCGAGTTCGAGGCCGCCCGCGCCCAGGAGTGGTACGCGGAGGGCCTGCGACTGCTGCCGATGCTGGACCGCCGCAGCCGAGCGTGCTGCGCCGCGATGTCCGGCATCTACCGGCGGCTGCTGGACCGCTTCATGGCCCGCCCGTGGCTGGTGCTGCGCGACCGGGTCTCGTTGCCCGGCTGGGAGAAAGCGGTCGTGGCGGCCCGTTCCCTCGCGGGGGCGACCCGATGAGTGTCGTTGTCGTCGGCGGTGGCCTTGCCGGGTTGACCGCGGCCTGCCAGCTCGCTCGGGGCGGACACGAGGTGACGCTGGTCGAGGCGCGTGCCCGGCTCGGTGGCGCCACGTTCTCGTTCGACCGGGACGGCCTTTCCGTGGACAACGGCCAGCATGTCCTGCTGCGCTGCTATACCGAATACCGCGCGCTGCTGGACCTGCTCGGCGTCGGTCAGCACATCGACCTGCAGGACCGCTTCCACATCCCGGTGCTCACCCGGGACGGCCGGCGCGCCGAGCTGTCCCGCAACAACCTGCCCGCGCCACTGCATCTCGGCGCCACGCTGGCGACCTACGGCCTGCTGTCCAGGCCGGAACGAGCCAGGGTGCTGTTCGCCGCCGGGATGCTGCGCACGCTGAACCCGGCCGATCCCAAGCTCGACGACCGGAGTTTCGGTGACTGGCTGGTCCGGCACGGGCAGCGGCCTGCGGCGATCGACGCGCTGTGGAACCTGATCACCGTGGCCGCGTTGAACACCGACGCGCACCACGCCTCCCTTGCCTTGTGCGCCATGGTGTTCCGCACCGCGCTGCTGGAGCGGGCGGACGCCGCCGACATCGGCGTGCCCACCCTGCCACTGGGAGAACTGCACGGCGACGCGGCCCACCGCTACCTGACCGCGCACGGCGCCCAGGTGCTCACCAACACCCCGGTCCGCGCGGTCCGCCCGACCGGCGACGGTTTCGAGGTGGTCGGCGACGACCGGACGCTGAGCGCCGAGGCCGTCGTGATCGCCGCACCGCCCGAGGCCACGGCGGCGGTACTGCCCGAGGGTGCGCTGGACCGGCCGGAACTACTGGCGGAACTGGGCGGGGCGCCGATCGTGAACGTGCACGCCGTCTACGACCGGCAGGTCACGCCGGAGCCCTTCACCGCCGTGGTCGGCTCGCCCGTCCAGTGGGTCTTCGACCGGACCACGACCGCCGGCCTGAAAGCTGGCCAGTACCTCGCGGTGTCGCTGTCCGCGGCCGCGCAATGGATCGACACGCCCACCGCGGCGCTGCGCGAGGTCTTCCTGCCCGAACTGGCACGGCTCTTCCCGGCCGCCGGCCAGGCCGAGGCCACTGGATTCTTCGTCACCCGTGAGCGGCGGGCGACGTTCCGCCAGGTTCCCGGCAGCGCGCGGTTGCGCCCGGCCGCGCGGACCCGGCTCCCCGGTTGTGTTCTTGCCGGCGCGTGGACCGCGACCGGTTGGCCCGACACGATGGAGGGTGCGGTGCGAAGCGGAAACGAAGCGGCGCGGATCGTGGACGCCCAGCTGAGCAGTGTTGCGACCGTGGGAAGTGCGGCGGCGTCATGACCGCCGACGTGCTCTTCTCAGCGGAGGCGGCATCATGACCGCCGTACTGCCGATACAGGTGACCGCCGCGCGGGACCTCGTCGAGCCTGCGCTGCGCCGAGCCGTGGACGAACTGGCGCCGTCGATGCGCACCATCTCCCGCTACCACTTCGGCTGGGCCGACGAGCACGGCCGGGAAACCCCCGGTGGCGGCGGCAAGGCGTTGCGTCCGGCACTGACCCTGCTGTCCGCACAGGCCGCGGGCGGCGACGCCACCAAGGCGGTGCCGGCGGCGGTCGCGGTCGAGCTGGTGCACAACTTCTCGTTGCTGCACGACGACGTGATGGACAACGACATCGAGCGCCGGCACCGGCCAACCGCGTGGACCGTGTTCGGCGTGCCGGCGGCGATCCTGGCCGGCGACGCGCTGCTCACCCTGGCCATCGAGACGGCTCGCCGGGGGAGTGATGTCGGCGTGTCCGGCGAGGTCATCGGGTGCCTGAACGAGGCCGTGCAGGACCTGATCGTCGGGCAGAGCTCGGATGTCGAGTTCGAGCGTCGCACGGACGTGACGTTGCCGGAGTGCCTGGACATGGCGGCCGGCAAGACCGGCGCGCTGATGCGCTGCGCGTCCTCGATCGGCGCGCTCGCGGTCGGCGCGGAGCAGCACACGGTGGCGCTGCTCGCCGAGTTCGGCGAGCACCTCGGCCTGGCGTTCCAGCTGGTGGACGACCTGCTCGGCATCTGGGGCAGCCCGGACGTGACCGGCAAGCCGGCGCTGGCCGACCTGCGCAGCCGGAAGAAGTCGATGCCGGTGGTGGCCGCGCTCAATTCCGGCACCGATGCCGCGAATCGGTTGGCGCAGCTGTACTTCCAGCCCAACCAGCCCGACCAGGTGGACGACGAGGCGGCCCTGATCGCCATGGCCGACCTGGTCGAACGGGCCGGGGCCCGCGCGTGGACCGAGGCCGAGGCCGACCGGCACGTCCAGCAGGCCGAGCGGTGCCTGGCCGAACTGTCCGCGCCACCGCTGGTGACCGACGCGCTGCGCGCGACGGCCCTGTTCGTGACGAGGAGGGATCGTTGAGTTCCGCAGTCCTTGGCACCGAGTCGAACGTGATGGACCGGGCACGGCGGACGATGGGCGCCGCCCGGGACCACCTGCTGTCCTTGCAGCACGAGGCGGGCTGGTGGCAGGGCAACCTCGAGACCAACGTCACGATGGACGCGGAAGACCTGATGCTGCGGCAGTTCCTTGGCATCCGGATCCACCGCCA
>CAVPCF010000045.1:0-10709 GCA_963702275.1 Candidatus Melainabacteria bacterium | reverse complement strand
TCGCTTCTGCTGGGCCAGATCGGTGGTCTGGCCGTACTGGTCGAGCAGCGCGTCGGTCTGGGGGTCGCTGTAGCGCTCGAAGTTCGTCGACGCCTGCTGGCCGATCGGGGCGGAGTTCGCCGAGTAGAGCCACTGCCGCAGCTCGTAGTACGGCGACGGCCCGCCGGTCTCGCCGTAGTACGCGAGATCGAAGTTGCCGTTGAACAACTTGTCGTTGTAGTCGTTGGACGACAGGTTGTCCGGAATGATCTCGATGCCCGCCGCCTTGGCGCCCTGGATCACCACCTGCATGGTGGCCACCCAGTCGGAGTAGCCGCCCTGGTTGATCACGTGGAAGGACAGGCGCTTGCCGGCCGGCGAGACGAAGATGCCGTCCGAACCCTTGTGGTAGCCGGCCGCTTCGAGCATCGACGACGCCTTGTTCGGGTTGTAGTTGAACGCGGCCGCGGCGGACTGGGCGGCCGGGTCGACCCAGCTCTGGTACGTCGGGGTGACGATGCCCATCTGGTTGCCGGCCGGCTCGTAGCCGTACTCGCCGACGCTGGAGGCCTTGTTGCGGTCCACGGCCAGTGCGAGCGCCTTGCGGACGACCGGGTCGTTCAGCGGTGCGACCTTCTCATTCGGGAAGATCGACACCTGGGCGATCGGCGGGAACCAGTAGTGGTGGTCCGGGCTCTTCTTGGCGTAGAAGGCGTCGATGTTCGGGATGAACTGGCTGCCCCACTGTGCCTGGCCGGTGGCGAGGTAGTTGTTGGCCGGGTCGTTGGAGGTGAACGCCGGGTACAGCACCTTGGCGACCTTGGGCAGGCCGGGCTGCCAGTAGTTCTTGTTCGCGGTGAGGGTGATGTTCTGCGGGGTGCAGGGGTTCACCTCGTACGCGCCGGTGGCGACCGGCTTGGCGTCGACGTAGTGCACCGGGTCCGCGACCGTCGACCAGACGTGCTGCGGGACGATCGCGATCTGGTCGGCGATGTAGTAGAAGTACGGCACCGCTGGTGCCTTGAAGTTGAACACGACCTGGTCCGCGCCCTGTTGCGCGACGCTGTCCAGTACGGACCACACGGAGTTCAGGTCCAGTGCCGCGTTCTTCTTCAGCAGGTTGTAGGTGAATGCCACGTCGGCCGCGCTCATCGGCTGGCCGTCGTTCCACTTGACGCCGCCGCGGATCGTGAAGGTCAGGGTCTTGTTGCCGTTGCTCCAGCCCCACTTCGTGGCCAGCCACGGGGTGGTCTGGTCGTTCTGCAGGGCGTTGACGAAGACGAGGGGTTCGTAGATGTCACCGACGGAAAGGAAGTTCACCGAGCCGTTGAACGGGTTGAAGCTGCACTGCCACAGGCCACCGCTCTCGTTGGAGATGGTGAGTGTGCCGCTCGGGCCGGCAGCGGACGTCGTACCACTGCCGCAGGCCGCCAACACGGCGGCCATCAGGCCACCGGCCGCCGCCAGCGCGAGCTTTCTGAAGCGCCTCATAGAGGTTGTCCTTCACTATGGGAGTTACCGGCACGTACGGTCGTCCGCCGAAGCGACCGGCCGAGTGCGCCTTTCATGGATTGCACGAAGGGCGCACAACGTATCGCGCTCGTGCCGGGCGGCGACGCGGCCGGCCGCGTTGCGGTCGACAGCGGGTACCGGCGCCGGTACCCCGGTGCCGGTGATCTTGTTGGGTAGGACCACGGCCTCTCCTGCCCAGTACTTCCCTTTGGTTTGTTAGGAAAGTAACCTAACAAATGAGCCCTCGCAAGACTCGACTTGGCAACAGTCCAGGTATGCCGCGAGGCCGAAGGAGGAGTCCGTGAGGGTGTCCGCCGCACGCCCCCAGCTGATCCGGGTGCTCAACGAGCAACTGCTGCTCGACCACATCCGGAACAACGGGCCCTGCAGTCGCGCCGAACTGGCCAGGGTGTCCGGCCTGTCCAAGTCGACCGTTTCCGTCGCCATGGCCAATGTCGAACGAGCCGGCCTGGTCCGGGAAGCCGGACACAGACGCGGCGCCCCCGGTCGTGCCGCGCAGTTGTACGAGGTCACGCCGGAGGCCGGTTTCGTGCTGGCACTCGATGTCGGGCGCCAGTTCCTGCGTGGTGCGCTCGCCGACCTGACCGGAGCCGTGGTGGCCAGGGAGACCGTCCGGTCCCGCGCGGCACACGGCCGCCGACGGGTGGCCGAGTTGATCGGGCTCGCCGACGAGATGACCGGGCGGGCCGGGATCAGCAGGGCCACGGTCACCCAGACCGTGATCGGCTGCCCAGGTGTGTACGACCGGCACGCGGACACCATACGACTGACCGGCGGCCTCACCGGCTGGGACCAGCCAGGTTTGCCCGCACTGTTGCGCGAGGCGTTCGGCAACTCGGTCATGGTCGAGAACGACGTGGACGCCGCCGCACTGGCCGAACAGGCCCACGGTCACGGACGGCACCTGTCGAGCTTCGCTTTCGTCACGGTGGGTACCGGAATCGGCATGGGACTGGTGCTGGACGGGCATTTGCACCGCGGCGCACACGGCGTCGCGGGCGAGATCGCGTTCCTGCCGCTGGCCGTGGACCCGATCCTGTCCGTCCTGGACGAGGAGGAGGCGCAGCGCAGGGGCAGCCTTGAGGCCGCGGTGTCCGCCGCAGCCGTGACCAGGGCCGCGCGCCGGGCCGGCATGCGGGGTTCCATCTCGGCCCGCAGGGTGTTCGCGGCCGCCGCGCGGGGCGACGAGCGGGCGGTCCAGGTGGTCGCCGCGGAGGCCGTGCTGGTGGCGAAGGCGATCTGCGCGGTGGTCGCGGTGACCGACCCGGAGTTGGTCGTGCTCGGCGGCGGCATCGGCCAGGCGCCCGGCTTCGCCGACGCGGTGACCGAGGCGCTGAAGGCGCTGGCGCCGATCGTGCCCACTGTCCGGGTCAGCGCGCTTGGCAAGGACGCGGTGGTGGACGGTTGCCTCGCCGCTGGCCTGGACAGGGCATGGGAGATCCTGACGGCGTCGGTACCGGACGTCGAACAAGGCAACGGACGGCACTACTGACCCGCACTGGTCTGTACCAGTACATGGTCCAGACCTCTAACGTGCGACATGCACCGCGCGCACCGCAACGAATTCACCGACCGCCGGACCAGTCCCCCGCCCAACCCAGGGGGCTTCGGCCCTTTTCCAATCTACCGTTGTCAAGCCCCGAATGGGTGGCTCGCCGGCGATCTGTGGACAACCGAGAAAGTTGTGCACATGTGGGCGAAGGGCTTGACGACCGCGAGCATCGACGTCGCCTGAGCCTGCCCAGTGATCGGCCGAACTGTCGTCGATGGTATGACTCAGTGCGCGACCGGACACACCGCCACGGCACCGTTCACGTGGTCTGGACCAGTTAGGTGCTCGGGAAACGAGCCGGACTGGTGCACCAGGCGTGGGCCGCGTACCGACTCCGGCGGGTCGTAGTAGTGGTGGAATGCCGCGGTCGTGCTGCTGGAGACGGGCGGCACGATCCACGACCAATCGGTCGGCGTGCCGCGGCCCGCTTCCTTCTCCCTGGCCACGTGCCGGACGAACTGCCGGCTGGCCTGATGGTGGTCCACGATCCGCACGCCGCACTCGCGGAACGAGTGCGCCACCGCGGCACACAACTCGATCAGCGCCCTGTCCTTCCACAGCGTGCGGGTGCTGCTGGTGTCCAGGCCCATCCTGGTCGCGATCTCGGGCAGCAGGTTGTAGCGCTGCTCGTCGCCGAAGTTGCGGGCCGCGATCTCGGTGGTCATGTACCAGCCGCTGAACGGTGCCGCGGTGTAGCTCAGGCCGCCCATTTCCAGTGACATGTCGGAAATGGCCGGCAATGCGTGCCACCGCAGGCCCAGGTCGGCGAACCAGCGCAGGTCCGGATGCTCGATGTCGACCTCGAGCACGCATTCCCTCGGCAGTTCGAACAGCTTCGGCCGCTCCCCCGGCATCTGGATGACCATGGGCAGCAGGTCGAACCGGCCGCCTTTGGGCCGCCATCCCAGTTGTCTGCACAGATCGGTGATGCCCACGTTCATCGGGTCGCCGACGATCGTGCCGTCCGGCGCCCGTACCCCGGCGTAGCGGATCAGCTGCGGGTTCCAGATCCGGATTCCCTTGCCGTCCGGGCGTTGCGGCGCGAACAGCGTGATCGCCGGCCGCAGGTTGCCGCCGTTGGTGGACAGGCGAATATGGTCGACGCAGGCCTCGGCGACCTCGTCCGCCGTGGCGCAGTCCCTGCGGTCCAGCACCCGCAGCGACTGCCAGTGCAGCCGGCCGATGCACCGGTCGGCGTTGCGCCACGCCCAGACGGCGCCTGCCCACAGCTCGTCGGACGTGTGCTCGTAGGTGCCGGTGGCGACGATCTCCGCGCGGACGGCGACCAACCGCGCCGGGTCCGCCGGTCCGAGTTGGGCATCACGGAGAAAATCGGTCGCTTCTTCGCACAACGAAGTCCACGATTCGTCCGGGCCAAGGTCGGAATGGTCGTCCAGGTTCAGCATCCTCTTCCACCGGCCATTTTCGAAAGACCCCTCCGCAGCATGCGAGCAAGCTAGATGATGCTGGGGCGCAGGTACGGCGGTCCACTGCGATGGCGGCCGGTTTCCCTGTAATCGGCTGGTAACCATCTACGCGGCGCCATCCGGTGCAATCGGCCGGCCGATCGGGGTCCGCTGTGTATCTTGACGCACTTTGTTACCGATCAGGTGGTGACCGAATAACTACCCAGCGCGAAGGCCGGGAATAGGCGAACAGTCAGGAGATCAGCGACTGACTTGCCGCCCGCGCATACATCCGGCCGGGACTGGGCACCGACGGCGGCGTCAGGAATCCCGGCAGCATCGGCAGATCGGCGACGAACGGCCGCAACCGGTCGTAGAGCTCGTTGGCGTCGGCGGGCCGTTTGTCCGGATCCTTCGCCAGCAGCGCCTGGACGAGCCGGTCGAGTTCGGCCGGCACACCGGGCACGGGCGGCGGTTGTTCCCTGACCTGCTTGTCGAACACCACGTACGCGGTCGGCCCTGTGAACAGCTGCCGTCCGGTCAGCATCTCGTGCAGCACGCAACCCAGCGCGTACAGGTCGCTGCGCGGCTCGGCAACGCCACTGTGAATCTGTTCCGGCGCCATGTAGGCGGGCGTGCCCAGGATCTGGCCGGCACGGGTGAACCGCAGCACGTCGGCCTCCCGCAGCATGGCGAGCCCGAAGTCCAGCACCTTGACGCTGCCGTCCGGGCAGAGCATCAGGTTGGTCGGCTTGAGATCCCGGTGGCAGATCGACAGTCCGTGCGCCGCCGACAGCACCGCGCACGCCTGCGCCGCGATCGCGGCCGCCCAGGGCACCGGCAGCGAACCCTGCTCGCCGACCACGTCCGCGATGGTCACCCCGTCGATGAACTGCATCACCTGGAACAGGCGGCCTTCGAACATGCCGAAGTCGTAGAGCACCGGCGCGCCAGGATGTTCCAGCCGCGCCAGGATGCGGGCCTCCCGGGCGAACCGGCGCGCCAGTTCGTCGTCCGGTCCGCCGGGCAGGTGCAGGAACTTGACCGCGACCCGGCGGTCCAGGTGCTTGTCGTGACCGCCGTGCACGGCGCCCATGCCGCCCTGGCCGAGCGGCAGCTCCTCGAGCTCGTATCGGTCGGCGATGAGCATCCGTTCTCCCGGCTCCCCGGCTTACTGCCCTGGCCGGAGGTGGCCGGCGACGAGTCCGTCGAAGCCTAGCCGGACCAGCGTGTCACCCGCCGCGACCGCGGACCGCAGCACGTCCTCCAGCTCGGTCAGCCTGCGGAACGCGTCCCCGTAGGCACGCTGTTCGGCCAGTGGCAGCCGGGGCACCCGCACGCCGCCGCGCGTCCACCCGGCTGGCGCCCGGATGGATGTCCGCGGACCGCAGCAGCCCGGCCAGGTAGTCCGGGTCCAGCCGCGCCGGGTCGACGCGGTAGCGCGTCAGGTAGGGGCCGAGCACCGCGCCGCCTTCGGTCATCACCCTGGCCGCGCCCAGCACCGACGCCACCACGTCGCCGGCGCTGACCGTGACCTGGCCCGGTTCGGCTGCGGTCCGGCCGGACGGCGGCCGGCCGAGGGCCAGGTCGTCCGCGGTGAGGAGCGGCAGGTCGCCGTCGTCGGCGGCGGTGCGGGCGGGGGCGTGCTGGATGCCGACCAGCTCCGCCCTGGCCAGCTCGCCGAGGGTGGTCGTCGGCAGGTCCCTGCGCTCGTCCAGCGGTACCAGGTCGGGCGGGTCCGGCACGGCGGCGCGCAGTCTCCTGAGGGCGTCGGCGAACTCGTCGGCGAGCTGCCGGCCGTCGGGCCGCCTGCGCCGGGCCGGGCTGACGTCCACGTCGTCGTCGAGCAGGTCGATGATCCGCACCCGACCTTCTGGGATGGTGCCGTCCACATTGGCGTGGTCCGGATTGGCCAGGTGCTGGCGGCACGCCGGGGCCACCACGTCCAGGTCGTGCTCCGCGGACATGATCAGCAGGTGCGACGGCGGCCGCTCCCCCGGTCTCGGCTGGCGCAGCAGCCAGAGGTCCGGACCGGCCGAACCCAGCGAGACGACCGCGCGCAGTGCGCCCGCGCGCAGCAGGTTGCCCCGGATCCGCTTGCCGGGGCGCCTGCTGGCGGCGGCCCTCGGCATCAGGATCGCCACAAGGCCGCCCGGCCGGGCGTGTGCGAGGCAGTGCTGCACCCACGCCAGTTCGGACTCGCCACGCGGCGGCAGGCCGTACACCCACCGCGGGTCGCTGGTCAGCTCGGCGTGGCCCCAGGTCCGCTCGTTGAACGGCGGGTCGCACAGCACGGCGTCGAACACCTCGCCGGGAAATCCGTCCTGCCGCAGTGCGTCACCGGCCACCACCGTGGCCACCCGGCCACCGGCCAGCCGCAGTCGGGCCGCCGTGATCATCGCGCTGCTGTGGCTCAGTTCCTGGCCGAGCTGCTGCCGGCCGCGGGCCGCCAGCAGCAGCGAGCCGACCCCGCAGGCCGGGTCGAGCACGGTGTCGGCGTCGTCGGCCAGGTCCGCCATCAGTTCGGCGATCTCAAAGGGGGTGACGGCGAGTTGGCGTGAGTGCACTTCCAGGTAGCGGGCGCAGAGGACCTCGAACGCCGCTGCCGGACCCTGCTCGGCCGCGAACTCGGTGATCAGATCGGTCAGTGCCGGATCGGCCGACACGCGGCGCCAGTCATCGCAGAGCATCATCGGATCCATGGACACGCGGCGCCAGTCGTCGTCGCGGTTCGCCGGGCGCAGGGGGGTGTAGTTGACTTCGGCGAGCAGCGCGCCTGCCAGGGCGACCAGATCACCGAGGCGCAGGTCGTCGCCTGCCGCGCGCAGCCACTGCCATGTCCGGTCCGCCAGCGAGACCCGGTAGGCCTTTCCGTTGCGCCGCAGCCACTCCTCGATCTCGGGCAGCGAGAACAGCGGGCTGGACGCGGTGCCGCCGACCGGCTGGGGGAAGTCCTCGTGCCGGCGCCGCCAGTTGCTCACCGCCTGCCGGCCCACGTCGACCAGCCGTGCGATGTCGGCCGCGTTGACCGTGGTGTTCTCGCTCATTCCAGCGATCATACTGCATCATCAGTACACAGGCAGATTGCTTGTGAACCGAGTCAACCACTGATTTACTGGAACCATGAGAAACCGCCAAGGTCTCGGACTCAGGTACGCCATCGGCTCGGACACCGGCATCGCGCGCCCGGTCAACGAGGACTCGGTGTTCGCGAGCCCGCGCCTGCTCGCGGTCGCGGACGGCATGGGCGGCCACGCGCACGGCGAGGTGGCCAGCGCTGTCACGGTCGGCATCCTGGCCGAACTGGACCAGCACCTGCGCACAGCGTCCGGTCGAATGGCAGGTGCCGGTCGAACAGCAGTTGGCGGTCGCCCGGACGCTGCCGATCCGCTGGCGCTCCTGGCCACGACGGTCGACCGGGTGCAGCGCCGGCTGACCGACCTGGCCGATGGCGACGCGGAGCTTACCGGCATGGGCAGCACACTCACCGCGTTCCTGTGGACAGGTGACACCTTCGGAATCGCGCATGTCGGCGACTCACGCGGTTACGTGGTGCGCGACGACACACTCAGCCAGCTCACCCGGGACCACACACTCGTCCAGTCCCTGGTGGACGACGGGCAGATCTCCGCGGCGGAGGCCGAAACCCATCCACGCCGCTCAACCCTGATGCGCGCGCTCCAGACCGGCGGCGCGGCCGAACCGGACCTGTCGGTGTACCAGGCCGCACCCGGTGACCGCTACTTGCTCTGTTCCGACGGCGTGACCTGTGTCGTCGGACCCGACATCCTGCACGAAGCGCTGACCACCATCCCAGATCCGGCCGCCGCGTCGCCCGCCTGATCGACGAGGCGAAACGGCTGCACAGCCCGGACAACATCAGCTGCGTCGTCGCCGATGTCGTGACGTCCGGACACGGCGGGCACATCCTGGTCGGCGGTGCCGCCACGGTCGGCCAACCCCGGCCCAGCAGGCTCCCCAACTGGGCACGACGACTGGTCCGACGGTAGGACTCACCGGTGTGACGGCCGGTCAGGCAGTGGGTCCGCGCGGTGTCTCGAACTCGGCCAATTCGGCTGTGCCCTGGCCGATGTCCGTCCACCGGTCGGGTCCGTGCAGCACGGCGACCGACGACGTCTTCAGTTCGACGCGGTGCCCGGTGAGCACGTGCACGAGGTCCGACAGTCCGGGATTGTGGCCGACCAGCACCACTGTCCGCGCGGTGTCGGGCAGTTCGCGGACGACGGACCGCAGGTCGTCCATGTCGGCGTCGTAGATCCGCTCGTCGAGCCGGAAAGCCGGGGTGCCGTCGAGTTGGGCGGCAGCCAGGCGCCAGGTCTGGCGTGTCCGGACCGCGGGCGAGCACACCGTCAGGTCGATGCCGGGCACGTGGTGGCGCAGCCAGCGGCCGACGGCCGGCGCGTCCCGCTCGCCGCGCTCGGCCAACGGCCGCGACGCGTCGGCGACACCCGCCGGCCATGCCGACTTAGCGTGCCGAAGAACCACCAACGTGTGCCCTGGCTGGACCATGCCGACCACGGTACTGATCGTCGGCGTGCGCGTTCGCCGCGCTCAGCTCGATGCGGACCCGTTCGGTGTCCCGGTCGTCGGCCGGGACGAACTGGTCGCGGTTGCCGCGGTGGTGGTGATCCACCACGAAGCCGATCGCGCTCACGGCCAGCAGGAAGATGATTGTCGCTGTCATGGCACTAACTATGCGCTCGTAGACATCCCGCCACCAGTGGCAGCTCTGACATTGCACAACAAAATCCTGCCAGCTAGGGTGGGGGCATGCTGCGGACCGTCGCCGTCGTCCTGATCGATGGCATCGCGCCGTTCGAACTGGGTGTGCTCAGCGAGGTGTTCGGCATCGACCGGACCGACGAGGGCGTGCCGGCGATCGAGTTCCTGGTGTGCGGGGAGCACCCCGGTGAGCCGCTGAGCACCGGTATCGGCGTCACGCTCACGCCACATCACGGGCTGGACGGCCTCGCTCGTGCCGACCTGGTCGCGGTGCCCGCGTTCGACGTCCGGGTGGACTATCCGCCTGCCGTGCTGGCCGCAGTGCGTGCCGCCGCCGACCGTGGCGCCATCGTGCTGTCGGTGTGCAGCGGCGCCTTCCTGCTCGCCGAGGCCGGCCTGCTGGACGGCAGGCGGTGCACGACGCACTGGCGGCACGCCGCCGAGTTCACCAGCCGGTTCCCGGCCGCCGACCTCGATCCGGACGTGCTGTTCGTGGACGACGGCAACATCATCACCAGTGCCGGCACCGCTGCCGCCATCGACGCCTGCCTGCACCTGGTGCGGCGCGAGCTGGGTGCGGGCCCTGCCAACGCGATCGCCCGCCGGATGGTCGTCGCGCCGCAGCGCGAAGGCGGGCAGCGGCAGTTCGTCGAGCTGCCGGTGCCCGAATGCACCGGCGACAGCCTGCAACCGGTGCTGGTCTGGATGCTGGCCAACCTGCGCGACGACCACACCGTGGCCGAACTGGCAAGGCAGGCCAGGCTGTCCGAACGGACCTTCGCCCGGCGGTTCGTCGCCGAGACGGGCACCACACCGCACCGGTGGCTGACCATGCAACGCGTCCTGCACGCCCGCAGGCTGTTGGAGGAGACCCGGCTCGGCGTGGACGACATCGCCGACGCCGCCGGTTTCGGCACGTCGGCCCTATTGCGCCACCATTTTCACCGGGTGGTCGGCGTCGCCCCGAACGACTACCGGCGCACCTTCGCGCACCAGTGACCATACTGGTGCCCGTGGAACACGTGATCCTGCTGGACGGGACGGGCAACGCGATCGGGACGGCGGACAAGGCGACGGTGCACCATGCCGACACGCCCCTGCACCTGGCGTTCTCCTGCTACCTGTTCGACCGCGACGACCGGCTGCTGCTCAGCCAACGCGCGTTGGCCAAGAAGACCTGGCCCGGCGTGTGGACGAACAGCTGCTGCGGCCACCCGTCCCCCGGCGAGGACATGGCCGACGCGGTGCGCCGCAGGCTGCGCGACGAACTCGGTGTCGGCGTAACCGAACTCAGCCTGATACTCCCCCGGTTCCGCTACCGCGCGGTCATGGCCAGCGGGGTGGTGGAGAACGAGATGTGCCCGGTCTTCCGCGCCCACACCGACGACCGGCCAACACCCAACCCGGACGAGGTCGAAGCCACCCGCTGGACACCGTGGGACGAGCTGATCGACCAGGTCGCCACCGGCGAGCAACCGATCTCGCCATGGTGCCGT
>CAVPCF010000044.1:0-18120 GCA_963702275.1 Candidatus Melainabacteria bacterium | reverse complement strand
GGAAGAAGAGCAGGGCTTCTTATGTATTACCTCGCCACTTGTGTTTCCGTTTGCGGCTGATGAGATTCTCATTTTGTTCTGGAGGCCCCCTGCTCCGGGTTGTCGACCAGCGGCAATTTAGATTGACCAGATATGCCTCAGACTTCGGGCAGTACAGCCCTGTCAGGATCGAAACGTACCCCCTAGGTCGGGCTGCGGACGTGCGGACTTGACGATTGGCTGGGTCTTTAGTTTCTACCGAGCAAATGGCAGGATATGGTGGCTATTTTATATCCAGGCCCAGTATGGTTCCTCTGGCGATCAAACAAATATAGGCTAAGTTTGCCCTTGTAAAAGGAAATTCTGTACGAAACATCTGATTCTTTTCGCTGAGAGATTCGAGCGACCAGATTGCACGTGCCGGCGGGCGCGGTGCCCAAGGACGGCCCGAGCGCCGGGGTCACCATGACGACGGCGCTGGCGTCACTGCTGTCCGGCCGGCCGGTCCGCTCGGACGTGGCGATGACCGGTGAGGTGTCGCTGACCGGCCGGGTGCTGCCGATCGGTGGTGTCAAGCAGAAACTGCTTGCCGCGCACCGGGCCGGCATCACCACGGTGCTCATCCCGCAGCGCAACGAGCCGGACCTGGACGACGTGCCGGCCGAGGTGCTGGCGCAGCTGACCGTGCATCCGGTCGGCGACGTGCGGGAGGTGCTGGCACTGGCGCTGGAACCGGCGGGCGCGGTGGCCGACATCGCCGCCTGATCCGGACCGAACACGGGCCGTCCACAAGCCTTGCGCTGTGGGCGGCCCGTCCGGTTTGGTGGTGTCATGAGCGTCTTGGACTCCTTCGCGCTGCACGGCAGGAAGGCGCTGGTCACCGGCGGGAACCGGGGACTGGGCAAGGCTTTCGCCACCGCGCTCGCCCAGGCCGGCGCCACGGTCGCCATCGGCGGCCGCGACACCGACCGCACCGAGGCCACGGCCCGCGAGGCCGCAGCGGCCGGACTGAAACTGGTCCCGCTCACCGCCGACATCACCGACGACGCCGCCGTCGACCGCATGACCACGGAGGCGGTCGACGCGTTGGGCGGACTGGACATCCTGGTGAACAACGCGGGCACGTGCTTCCACAACGAGTCATGGCAGGTCACCGACTCGGAATGGGCACAGGTCTTCGACGTGAACGTGCGCGCGCTGTGGAAGTGCAGCCTGGCCGCCAGTCGGCACATGGCCGAACACGGCGGCGGCTCGATCGTCAACATCGGGTCGATGTCCGGGTTCATCGTGAACCGCCCGCAGTGGCAGCCCGCCTACAACGCATCGAAGGCCGCGGTCCACCACCTGACCAAGTCCCTCGCCGCCGAGTGGGCGCCGCTGGGCATCCGGGTCAACGCCGTCGCGCCCGGCTATGTGAAGACGGACATGGCCCCGGTCGACCGGCCCGAGCTGCGGCGGTACTGGATCGAGGACGCGCCCCAGCAGCGGTACGCCCTGCCGGAGGAGATCGCCCCCAGCGTGGTGTTCCTGGCCAGCGACGCCGCGGCCTTCATGACCGGCACCGTCCTGGTCATCGACGGCGGCTACACCGTCTGGTGACGCCGGGTGAGTCCCGGTCAGCCGAGTGCGCGTCGCCTTGAGGGAGATCTTCTGCTTCCGGGGAGCCGGGGATGCGCTCGCGGTGGAGTTCTGCACACTGTTTCCCTTCCGACGACGTGGCCCGGGTCGTCGGACCACCAGGTCAGTATAAACGGGGGATACCCCGTTTATTGTTCCGCCGGTAGGGTGAGATCTGTGGATCGTCCGGCCTTGTCCCTGGGAGCGCCGCGCGCCGAGCGCGCGGACGCCGCCCGCAACCGGCTGCATCTGCTGGCCACGGCCCGCGAGATGCTGGCAGAGCAGGGCGCGGACAAACTGACCATGGACGGCCTTGCCGAACGGGCGGCCCTCGGCAAGGGGACGGTGTTCCGCAGGTTCGGCACGCGCGCCGGGATCTTCCAGGCGCTGCTGGACGACGAGGAGCGGACCTTCCAGGAACGGGTGCTGTCCGGCCCGCCGCCGCTCGGCCCCGGCGCGCCGCCGCTGGAGCGGCTGATCGCCTACGGCCGGGCCCGCATCGGCTTTCTGTTCGCACACCGCGAGATCGCCCGCGCCGCACTGGACGGCAGCCAACCGGTGCCGGCCCGGTCACCCATCTCGCCGCTGCACATCCGAATGCTGCTGGGGCAACTGCCCCTCGATGCCGTCGACCTCGACGTACTCGCCATCCAACTCACCGCCGCACTGGACGGCCCGCTGCTGCTCTACCTGTCCGCGTCCGACCTCACCGAAGCCGCGGGCCCGATGGAGAACCGGATCGCACAGGGCTGGCAGTACTTCGTAGACCGCGTCTGTCGGCCATGATCGGGGCGATGCGCGTGCTCGTGCTGGGTGGCACGTGGTTCGTCGGCCGGGCCGTCGTCGACGACGCGGTCGCCCGGGGTTGGCAGGTCACCGTGTTCAACCGGGGGTTGAGCGGCGCACCGCCGGACGGGGTGGCGGCACTGCGGGGGGATCGCACGGTCGCCGCCGATCTGGACGTGCTGGCCGGCCGCGAGTGGGACGTCGTCGTCGACACGTGGAGTGGTGCCGCTCGCGCGGTCGCCGACAGCGCCCGGCGCCTCGCCGACTCGGTGGCGCACTACGTCTACGTGTCCAGCCGTTCGGTGTACCGGGAACCGCTGGTGTCGGGGATGACGGAGGACTCGCCGCTCGTGCCCGCCGCGCCCGAAGCCGAGGACGGCGACTACGCGACCATGAAGGCGGGCGGCGAACTGGCCGCACTGCGGTACTTCGGCGCGGACCGGGTGCTGCTGGCGCGCACCGGGTTGGTGCTGGGGCCCTACGAGGACGTGGGTCGGCTGCCGTGGTGGCTCGCGCGGCTGGCGCGTGGCGGGGAGGTCCTGGCGCCCGGTCCGCCCGGGTTGCCGTTGCAGTGCGTGGATGCGCGGGACCTCGCCGGATGGCTGCTGGATGCCGCGGCGCAGCGGCTGGCGGGGCCGTTCAACGCGCTGAGCCGGCCCGGTCACACGACAATGGCCGAGCTGTTGGACTGCTGCCGCGACACGACCGGCTCGGCCGCCGCGTTGCGGTGGATCGCGCCGGAGGTGCTGCTCGCCGCCGGCGTGTCGCCGTGGTCGCAGCTGCCGATCTGGATACCGCCGGGCCACCCGTTCCGCCCGCTGCACGAGACGAACACCGACAGGGCCGCCGCGGCCGGATTGCGGTGTCGTCCGATCGAGCAGACGGTGGCCGACACGTGGCAGTGGATGCGCGCCACCGGCGTGTCCGACGTGCCCGGCGCCCGTGCGGGGACCGGGCTGGACCCAGCGGTCGAGGCCGCGATTCTGCGCGCGGACTGACGCATTCTCCCGACGATGGCACGGAGTCGGCTGCGCGGACCGCGCGGACCGGGCACACTTTGATCTCCGCGCCCGTGCGCGAGCCGAACGACGCCGTGAGAGGACCCCGATGTCCGCAGCTCCGCTGAACCGAGCACTGGCCGCGGTCGACCCGCTGATCGCCGGCATCGCCGACACCCAGTGGTCGGCGCCCACCCCGTGCACCGAGTGGACCGTCCGGGACGTGGTGGCCCACCTCGTCGGCGTGAACCGGATGATCGTCGCGTCCCTGCTGGACCAGCCGCCACCGACCCGCGGCGACAACCTGCTTGGCGACGACCCTGTTGGCGCCTACCGCTCGTCCGTGGCCGGGTTGCGGGACGCCATCCAACTGCCCGGCGCGCTCGACCGGACCTCCACGGGCCCGTTGGGCCCGACCACCGGGGGCGAGCGGCTCAAGTGGCGGACCGCCGACCTGCTCGGCCACGGCTGGGACATCGCCAAGGCCACCGGTCAGCCGCTCGACCTGCCCGTGGATCTGGTCGAGGAGTCGTTGGCGTTCCTGAAGAAGGAGTTGGGTGACGCGTCAAGAGGCGGCCGGTTCGGGCCGCCGCAGCCGGTCGCGGCGGACGCGCCCGCCATCGACCGCCTTGTCGCCTTCTCCGGTCGTCCCCTCAGCTGACCTGCAACCAGGCCGCGGCGTCCGTCGGCAGCTTGCCGTCGGGGATCGGCTCGCTGGCCAGCAACACCCGGTCGTGGTCGGGCAGTGGGCACGGGGCGTCGGAGAGGTTCACCGCGCACAGCAGGCCCGGCTCGCGGTGCAGGATCAGCACGCCGTCAGGTGACCCGGCCCAGCTCAGTGCGCCGTCGCCGAGTGCGGGGTGCTCCCGGCGAAGCCGCAGCGCCGCCCGGTACAGGCGCAGCATCGAATCGGGGTCCGCCCGCTCGTACTCGGCCGTGCGCACCGACCACCCCGCCGGCTGGGGCAGCCACGGCAGGCTGCCTTCTGGCCCGAAGCCGAACGGCGGCCGCTGTCCGCGCCACGGCAGCGGCACCCGGCAGCCGTCGCGGCCGCGGATCGTGTGCCCGGACGAGGTCCACGTCGGGTCGCGCAACGCGTCGTCCGGCAGATCCTCGACCTCCGCCAGGCCCAGTTCCTCGCCCTGGTACAGGTAGGCGCTGCCGGGCAGCGCGAGCATCAGCAGCAGCGCGGCCCGCGCCCTGCGGGTGCCCGTCTCGATGTCGCTCGGCACCCGGGGGGAGTTGTTCGGCTCGACCCGACCGGTGTGCGCCCGGCCGTAGCGGGTGACGTGCCGCGTGACGTCGTGGTTGGACAGCACCCAGGTCGCTGGCGCGCCGACCGCGTGCGCCGACCGGAGGCTCTCGTCGATCACCGACCGGAACGAACCCGCGTCCCACGGACACCGCAGGAAGTTGAAGTTGAACGCGGTGTGCAACTCGTCCGGCCGGACGTAGCGGGCGAGGCGGTCCGCGTCGTCCACCCACGCCTCGGCGACGAAGATCCGTTCCCCGCCATAGGAATCCGCCAGCCGCCGCCACGACCGGTAGATGTCGTGGACCTCGTCGCGGTCCCAGTACGGATGATCCGCCGTGCCAGTGACGTCAGCCAGGTCAGGGTGCTTGGCCAGGCCGTTCGCCACGTCGATGCGGAACCCGTCGACACCCCGGTCCAGCCAGAACCGCAGGATGTCGGCGAACTCGGCGCGCACGTCGGGCCGCGCCCAGTTCAGGTCGGGCTGCTGCGGCGCGAACAGGTGCAGGTACCACTGGCCGTCAGGCACCCGCGACCAGGCTGGCCCGCCGAACACGCTGCGCCAGTCGTTGGGCGGCTGGTCCGGTCCCCGGCCGTCGCGGAAGTGGTAACGAGCCCGTTCCGGCGAACCGGGCCCGGCCGCGAGCGCCGCGCGGAACCACGCGTGCCGGTCGGAGGTGTGGTTGGGCACGATGTCGACGAGCAGCCGCATCCCGTGCTCGTGCGTCTCGCGGATCAGGTGCTCCGCGTCGGCCAACGTGCCGAACAGCGGATCGATGTCACGGTAGTCGGCCACGTCGTAACCCCCGTCCGCCATGGGGGAGCGGTACCAGGGGGTGATCCAGATGGCGTCCACCCCGAGGTCGCGCAGGTGCGGCAGGTGCGAGCGGATGCCGGCGATGTCGCCGACCCCGTCGCCGTCGCCGTCGGCGAAGCTGCGGATGTAGATCTCGTAGATGACCGCGTCACGCCACCACTTGGTCTGCACGTGTCGAGTTCCTCCGCGTCAGTACGAACTGGACGGTGCCCAGAGGTTGATGTCGCTGTCCACGGCGTGCTTGTCGATCTCGGCCAGTTCCTCGTCGGTGAACGTGAGGTTGTCCAGCGCCCCCACGTTGGCCTCCAACTGCGCCACGCTGCTCGCGCCGAGCAGCACCGACGTCACCCGGTCGTCGCGCAGTGCCCATGCCAGCGCGAGCTGGGCGAGACTCTGCCCGCGCGCCGCGGCGACGTCGGCCAGCGCCCGCACCCGCGCCAGGTTCTCGTCGGTAAGCATGCCGGTGCCCAGCGCGCCGCCGGTGGCCACCCGGGAGTCGGCCGGCACACCGTGCAGGTACCGGTCGGTCAGCAGTCCCTGGGCCAGCGGCGAGAACGCGATGCAGCCCGCGCCCACCTCGGCCAGCGTGTCGAGCAGGCCCTGGTGCTCGATCCACCGGTTGAACATCGAGTAGGACGGCTGGTGGATCAGCAGCGGAGTGCCCAGTTCCCGCAGGATCGCGGCCGCCTCCGCCGTCTTGGCGGACGAGTACGACGAGATGCCCACGTACAGCGCGCGGCCGGAACGCACCGCGGTGTCCAGCGCGCCGAGAGTCTCCTCGAGCGGCGTGTCCGGGTCGAACCGGTGCGAGTAGAAGATGTCCACGTAGTCAAGGCCCATGCGCTTCAGGGACTGGTCGAGCGACGCCAGCAGGTACTTGCGCGAGCCGCGGTCGCCGTAGGGGCCGGGCCACATGTCGTAGCCGGCCTTGGTGGAGATCACCAGTTCGTCACGCAGGGACCCGAAGTCGTCGCGCAGGATGCGGCCGAAGTTCCGCTCCGCGCTGCCGTAGGGCGGGCCGTAGTTGTTCGCCAGGTCGAAGTGCGTGACGCCGAGATCGAACGCGCGCCGGCAGATCGCCCGTTGCGTCTCGTACGGCCGCCCATCGCCGAAGTTGTGCCACAGGCCGAGCGACACCAGCGGCAGTCGCAGCCCGCTGCGGCCGGTCCTGCGGTATCGCATGTGGTCGTAGCGGTTCTCGTCCGGCATCCAGGTCATGCCGCGAGCCTAGCCGGGGTCACCCGGCGGGACGGCGTCCTGCGGGCCGGAGTCGACGATCATCGGGTTCGGCGCGGGCGCCAGCCCGATGAGTTCGATCATCCTCTCGTCGCCGGACGGGTCGTACAACACGGTGACCCGGTCGCCGCGTCGCGGAATGTCCTGCGGTGAGACGACCTCGTCGTGTATGGCGTGTCCGGTCGTGTTGTCGGCCCGTCTATATTCGATGGTCAGCCGGACCTGCAGATCGTCATTGAAGGTCTCGCCGGTATCCCACACCTCGGTGATCACGCCTTCGGCGCGCTGCTTGGAACTGGCCATTCCGACCCTACCGGCCGGTGGGTTTCCGGCCACTGAACTGCCTGATGATCACAATCAGTACCGGCAATGCCAGAAATCCTGCCACGATGACACTCGCGTTGTTGAACGGGCCGCCCACGCCCAGGATCGTCCGCACCAACGTGTAGATGCCCGCGCAGACAAGGGCAACCAGCAGGCCGATGCCGATGGTCAGGATCGCGCCGACGATCAGAATGAGAAGGCCGCCCACCATTTCAGCGGCGGCTTCACCGGCGGCCAGGTTCACGCTGGCCGGACACGCGGAGCCACAGTTCGGGAGCGAGGAAAAGGTGAGAACCGCGTTCGAGATCAGGATCGACGCCGCGATACAGAGGCCGCCGCCGACATAGTGCAGTGCCTTCACAAGTCGAGCCTAGCGGAGGCCGCAGGTGCGTGTTTTACACGGATTCCGGCCGTTGGATCGGTTCTCGACCGGCCGTGTTCGCATCATGCAGTGCGCCTGATCGAGTCCAAGCCATAAGCTGCGTGCATGGCAATCACGCTGCGTCAGCTGGAGTACTTCGTGACGGTCGTCGACGAGGGCTCCTTCACCAGGGCCGCGCAGATCCTGCACGTCACCCAACCCGGGCTGTCCCACCAGATCCAGGCGCTGGAACGCGATCTGGGCGGCCCGCTGCTGGAACGCCTGCCCCGCAAGGTCCGGCTGACACCGGCCGGCCGGACCGCCCTGCCGCATGCCAGGGCCAGCCTCGCCCACGCCGAGCGCACCGGCAGCGCCGCGCGGCGGGCATCGGGCGTGGAGACCGGCGAACTGCACGTCGGCACGCTTTTCTCGATCAGCGTGGGTGTCCTGCCCGGCGCACTGGCCGTCTGGCGCCGCCGGTATCCCGAACTCCAGGCGCACCTGGTGGAATTCCGGCACACCGAGGACCTGCTCGCGGCGATGGAGGCAGGCCGGGCGGACGTCGCGGTCGGCCCGACGCCACCGGCATGGGACGGCCCGGCGAGCGAGATCGGGGTCGAGGAGTTCGTGGTCGTGGCGGGCGCCGACAGCGACCTGCCCAGTGACCCGCCACGGGTGCGGCTGGCCGACCTCGCCGAGCACGACTGGGTGCACTTCACCCCGCCCAGCGGTCTTGCGGACATCCTGGACGCGGCGTGCCGGGCGGCCGGCTTCCAGCCCAGGGTGTCGGTGCGGACCGAGCAGAGCTCGTCGGCGCTGAACCTGGTCGCCGCCGGGCTGGGCGTCGGTCTGGTGCCCGCCAACGTGATTCCCCCGCACTACGCGGGAAAGCTGCTGCGTCCGGAGCCGGCGATCAGCCGGCTGCTGTCGGTCTACACGCGGGTTCGGCCGGACCCGATCACGGCCGCCTTCGTCTCGGCCATCGCCGACGAGACCCTGGTCATGCCACCGCACATCCTGGACCGCATCGGGCGTTGATCGCCGACTGTCGGTGTCCTTGGCTACGTTGCCCGCGTGATCGAGCCCGCCTACCTGGCCGCCGTCCGGCAGTCGTACGACACCGTCGCGGCCGACTACGTCAAGCTGGCCCCTGCCCTGCCGGATGCGTTGTCACTGGCGATAATGGCCGCGTTCGCCGAACTCGTGCGAGACCAGGGACCGGTCGCGGACCTGGGTTGCGGACCCGGCAGGCTGACCGCGCACCTGGCCACCCTGGGCCTGCCCGTCTTCGGCATCGACGCGTCACAGAAGATGATCGAACTGGCCCGGCGGGCCTTCCCGAGCCTGCGATTCGACGTGGGCACGATGACCGCGCTGGACATCGGAAACGGCGAACTCGGCGGCAGCATGGCCTTCTTCTCGACGTACCACACGCCACCGGACTGGCTACCGGTCATCTTCGCCGAGTTCCACCGCACGCTCGCGCCCGGCGGCCACCTGCTGCTCGGTACCTACACCGGAGACGACGAACACGTGCGGCCGACGCGGGGATACGGCGGCCATCCGGTGTCCTACGAGTCCTACATGCTGCCCGCGGACCGCATCGCCGCACTGCTGGCCGAAACCGGACTCGACGTCACCACACGACTGCTGCGCGAACCGGACGCGGAAACGAAACGCCCGAACGCCTGCTTCCTGGCCAGAAAACCATAAGCCGCTCTCCTGGCCCGCAGACCATGCACGGCATTCTCATCCTGCCCACGCTGGCGTGGCTGACGTCGTTCGTGGACCGGCCGGCGGCCCGCCGGGTACGGCCGCTGCCGTTTGCTACGTGCTGTTTGCTATGTGCTGTTTGCTATAGCCGATGCGGCGGTAGTCTCGAGGGTCTTTCCGATCCTGGACAGCGTCAGGGTTGGCCGCTGCGGAACTTGTCGAGAATTCGGCGTTCTCGTTTGGTGGGTCGGCCCGCGCCCCGGTCGCGATGCGCGACGGGCGGTTCCTTGGGTGGCGGCGGTGTCCGGTCGAGGAAGCAGGTCGCGGCGTCGGCGGGCCCGACCCGTTTCTGGATCACCCGCACCACCTCGACGATGCGGATCGTGCTGCCCACGCGCGCCCGGACCTCGTCGCCAGGTGCCACCGTGGTCGCGGGTTTGGCGGGTCGATCGTTGACGCGCACATGGCCGCCGCGGCAGGCGGCCGCGGCGTCCGTCCGGGTCTTGGTCAGCCGGACCGCCCACAGCCAGCGATCCACACGGGTCGACTCCACCGCGGCAATTCTAGGCGCCGCCTCGCGCACCTATTTGAGCAGCCGCAGCCCGGCGTCGATCAGTTGCGCCGCACGGTGGACGTCGGCGGTCACGGCCGCCTTGATCCGGGCGGGTGTGCGGGTGTGGGTCAGGTGTTTGCGCAGGCTGCGGAACTGGACCTGCCACAGGCCGAGCAGGGCGGTCGCCGCGATCCGTGGTTCCGGGTCGTCCGCGCTCAGGCCGGCACGGTCGGCCAGGATCTCGGCGGCCACGCCGACGAGCTGGTCGGTCACGTCGTGCTGGTGCGCCCGCAGGGCCGGGGTGGCCTCGAGCAGGTCGCCGAAGCGCTGGAAGTTGGTGATGGCGCCGGCCGGATCGGCCTGGGCGCCCAGCCAGGCCGTGATGGCGCCCAGTTCGTCGGCCAGTATCCGCAGTGCCGCCTTGACCGGCGGGATGTCGACGTCGGCCAGGCCGGTGCGCAGCGCGGCCGCGGTGGCGTCCCAGCGGTCCAGGACGAGTGACTCCTTGGTGGGGAAGTAGTTGAAGACCGTCTTCTCGGAGACCCCGCATGCCTCGGCGATCTCCGCGACGCGCACCGCGTCGAAGCCGCGCGCCACGAACAGCTCCGTTGCCGTATCGGACAACTGCTGACGCAGCAGGCGTTTCTTGCGTTCCCGCAGCCCTTCGGGTTTGCCGGCAGTCCAGTCGACGGTCCGCGCGCTCATGTTCCACAGCATAGTCCAGTGGCGGCAGATTTTCTGCTACAGTAAATTTTCAGTGACTGGAGGTTTTGACATGACCGTGTTCGAGTTCGTGAACCTGTTCTGCGCCGGCATCCTGGCCGGGATCGAGTTCGTGGTCCGCTACGGGATCCGTGGGGCCATCCCCGTGCTGGACGAACAGCCGCAGATCCGGCTTCGCCAGGCGCTGATCCGCCGCCTGCGCGTCGCGGTGCCGATCGTCTACGCGTCGACGGCCCTGTCCGCGGTCGCCGTCACGATCCTGGACGGCACCGGCTTCCGGTACGCGGGACTGGTCGCCGTGCTCGGCTGGACCCTCGTCACGTTCATCGGCACCGTACCGATCAACAAGGCAACACTCACCTGGCAGCCCGCCGCGCCGCCGGCCGACTGGCGAGCGCTGGTCCGCCGGTGGGAGCGGTTGGACACGGCACGCTGGTGGGCGGCGGCCTTGGTCTTCGCGTCGTTCCTGACGGCCGCGGCGGCTAGTTGAGGCTGTGGTCGGCTCAGGCGCCAGGTGACCCCGACACCATGCGATTGTGGAGTTCCGTTGTCATCGCGTGGATCTCCCTTGTCAGCTCGGTGTTCGTCTTGAGCTCCAGTTCCTGTTCGACGAAGTCGTGGTCGGCCTTGCTCTGCTGGAACTCGGCCTGTCGGTTCTGGCCGATCATCACGAACGTCGACAGGAAGATCGCCTCGAGCGACACGATGAGGGTCAACGTGGGCCACGGGCTGGACTCGACGAACAGCATCCAGAGCGTGAACCCGATCGCGTGGATGTAGACGAACCGCATCGAACCGGCGAACTTGGTGATCGCGTCCGCGACCCGCAACTGGATGCTGCTGGCCACCCGGGCGCGGTGCGCGACGACCGTGGGGTGGTGCACCGTCGTGTCCTTCGGATTCGTCATCTGCGTGTACCTCCCGTGCGATGGTCAACAGCGCGGTCAGTAAACCGCACGGATGCGCCCGATCGCCCGAACACAGCGGTTCGCAACACCCTCGCGTACGGTCGAGACCATGGAAACGGGCGTAGCGATGTTCCCCACCCACAGCGCCGTACCGCCGGGCGCGCTGGCCGAACTGGTGGAGGAGCGCGGGCACGAGTCCCTCTTCTTCCCGGAGCACACCCACATCCCGGCCGCGCGCACCACGCCGTATCCCGGCGGCGGCGAACTGCCGTACCAGTACTCGCACACCTACGACCTGTTCGTAGCGCTGACCGCCGCCGCAACGACCACCAGCAGGCTGCGCATCGGCAGCGGGGTGTGCCTGGTCATCCAGCGCGACCCGATCATCACCGCCAACGAGGTCGCCAGCGTTGACGCGCTGTCCGGCGGCCGGTTCGAGTTCGGCGTCGGCGCGGGCTGGAACCGGGAGGAGATGGCCAACCACGGCACCGACCCACGGCACCGAATGGCCGTGCTGCGGGAGCGCGTCGAGGCGATGAAGGAGATCTGGACCAAGGACGAGGCCAGCTACGCGGGCGAGCACGTCAAGTTCGAGCGGATCTGGTCATGGCCAAAGCCGGCGCAACGGCCGCATCCGCCGGTCATCATCGGCGGCAGCGGTCCGACCGTGCTGGACCGGGTCCTCTCCTTCGGCGACGGGTGGATGCCCAACTACGCCACGGAGGGCATCCTGGAGCGCGCGAGGGAACTGCGGGACAGGGCCGAGCGGCCGATCGAACTGATGGCGATGGGCATCCCCGCCGACCCGAAGGTGCTGGAAACCTATGAGCGGGCCGGGTTCAGCCGCGTCGTGCGGTGGCTGCCGGCCGCCGGGCGCGGCCCGGTCGAGCGGGCGCTGGACAAGTACGAGTCGGCGATCGCCGAGGTGCACGGCCGGTAGCGACATCTTGCCGGCTTGGCAAACTGTGGGGATGGACGACGACCTCGACAGCGTGCTGACCGACGTGGGCCCCCGGCTTCGAGCGCTGCGCCGTCGACGTGGTGTCACCCTGGCCGGCCTTGCCGCGACGACCGGTATCTCGCAGAGCACCCTGTCCCGCTTGGAAAGCGGCCAACGCAGGCCGAATCTGGAACTGCTGCTGCCGCTGGCGCGAGCGCACGGCGTGCCGCTGGACGAACTCGTCGGCGCACCGCACACCGGCGATCCGCGCGTCCACCTCCGGTCGATCCGCCGCCACGACCGCACGTTCATGCCGCTGACCAGGCGAGCAGGCGGCGTCCAGGCCTACAAGGTGATCATCCCCGGCAGCCCGCGCGCCATCGAGCCGGAACGGAAGAGCCACGACGGCTACGAATGGCTCTACGTCCTCAACGGCAGGCTGCGGCTCGTGCTCGGCGACCAGGACCTAGTGCTCACGCCCGGCGAGGTCGCCGAGTTCGACACACACATGCCGCACTGGCTCGGCGCCGCGGACACGTCACCCGTCGAACTGCTGATCCTGTTCGGACCGCAGGGCGAACGCGCCCACGTCCGCGCCCGACCCCGGTGACTACCGAGGCCGACGGACGCTCAGCACGTTGTCCGCGCGCCGCCCCGGCTGCCCGTCCGGCCCGGTCGACTCGGTCTCGACCACGTCCTCCAGTTCGACCCGCCACCGCCCCGCCACGCCGAGCGAGTCAAGCACCTGCCCCGTGGTCGGAAAGTCGAAGTCGAACGGCGGCTGCGTCATCCACGTCGGCCAGCCGGCATGCCCGACGACCAGCAGCAACCCGCCCGGCGCCACGGCGTCCACTGCCCGGCGCAGCGCCTTCTCCCGCTCGACCGGCGGCGCGACCACCGAGTGGAAGAACTGGGCAGACACAAGATCGAAGAGCCCGGCCGGAAACGTTTGCGCGAGATCGTGCTGTGCCCAGACGATGTCCAGACCGGCCGCATGGTCCGCGCCCCGGCGCAACGCGGTCGCGGAGATGTCGACGGCCGTGACGGACCAGCCCCGCCTGGCCAGCCAGATCGCGTCACCGCCCTCGCCACAGCCCAGATCGAGGGCGGTGCCGGGCGGGAGCGCGGCAACTTCGCGCACCAGCAGCGCGTTGGGCTTCCCGCTCCAGACGTGTTCGTGCTCCCGGTAACGGCCTTCCCAGTACTCGTGTTCGGGCCCGGTCAGTGAGGTCTCGGTCATGTGGCCATCGTCGCCGCGCACCCACCGAACCGCCCAGCTTTCTTGCCGACTCAGCAAGATCCAGGCTCCGACAGCCGGCGCCCACGATTTGGAGCCGGCCGAACCCCACCCACGATTAGGGCGCCGACCGACCTGCCCACGATTTGGCGCCGGCCGAGGCCCCGCCCACGACTTTGGCGCCCCGCCCACGACTTTGGCGCTGGGCAAAACCCCGCCCACCCAGGGGAACCGCGACCCATCTCAAATCTATCCCGATTTGTCGTCGAACGGTGCTTCACGATTGGGCGACTGTGGACAACTCGCTGGGCTGGCTGACTGCGGACGACCTCGCCGGGCTAGGGGACCGCGGACGACTCGTGGGGCTGGGCGACGCGGACAACTCGTGCGGCTCGGCGACCGCGGACAACTCGCCGGGCTGGGGACTGTCGGTGTTCCCCGTATCCACCGGATGTTACCGCAACCGCCCACTTCGGACAGTCAGGGGTGCCTGGTAACGAAGCCATGCCGTTGATCCGATGTGCATCGCGAGCGGGGTGGCCGAGCACCGGGACGGGTGGGGACAATGCGCGCCAGGTTGGTGACTCGGGGTGCCCGGGTGCGTTGGGCGGCAGCACTCGGCACGGGCGCCATAGCGTTGGGGCTCGTCGTGGCGATGCCGGCACTCGCGGTGTCCGCAACGCCGGGCTTCGTGCAGCAGGCGTATACCCATGCGCACAACGTGAGCACGTTGCCGGTGACGTTGACCTCCACCACGTCCGCCGGTGACCGGCTGATCGTCGAGGTCGGCGTGTGGCGCACCGGCGGCGGCATCGCGAGCGCGGTGACCGACAGTGCCAACGATGTCTACGTGGAAGTGACCTCCTTCACCGCGTCCGACGGAACCGAGCTGAGCGTGTGGACCGCGCCGGTCACGTCGACCAGCACCACGAAGCCGACGGTCACAGCGAAAACCGGCACCGCGGCGGATGTCGGCATCGTGGTAATGGACTACTCCGGACTGTCCACTGTGTCCGATGCGACCGTGGTGGATCGGCAGGCCCACGCCACCGGCAGGACCAGTGCCGCAGCGACGGTGTCGTCCGGCGCGACGACGGCCACCACCGCCGACAACGAACTCGCCGTCGGCTTCTACGCCGACTCCGGATTCGGCGACGCGGTGACTGCGGGCACCGGCTTCACGCCACGGGTCACCATGACGCCGACCGGCGACATCGAGGCCGCCACCGAGGACAAACCCGTTGCCACCGGTGCGTTGCCGAACGCGACGTTCAAGACCGGCGCGAACACGGTGTGGCTGGCCGCTGTCGTGGTGTTCAAGCCGGGCGTCGGCTCGGGCACGCCCACCGTGCCGGGCGTGCCGACCGGGGTGAGCGCCACGGCCGGGGACGGGTCGGCCGCCGTGACGTGGTCTGCGCCGCCCGACGGTGGCAGCCCGATCACCTCCTACACCGTGATCCCGTACATCGGCTCCGTTGCCCAGCCGGCAACCGCGGTGTCCGTGACGTCGGCAGCGGTCGGTGGGCTGACCAACGGCACGACCTACACGTTCACGGTGACCGCGACGAACGCGGTGGGCGCCGGTCTGGAATCCGTGCCGTCCAACCCGGTCACGCCCATGGTCTCGTCCTCGCCGGGAATGGGTCAGTGGTCGTCGTTGCAGACGTGGCCGCTGGTCGCGATCCAGTCCGTCCTGATGCACAACGGGAACTTCCTGGTGTGGGACGGGTGGTCGGATCCGCAGCCGACCAACGTGTGGAACCCGGCCACGCAGACCTTCACCAGCACGACCGCGCCTGCGAGCATCTTCTGCGCCGGGCTGGTGCAGATGGCCGACGGACGCATGATGACCGTCGGCGGCTACGGCGGGTCGGCCACCAACCTGGGCATCACCGACGCCGACGTGTTCGACCCGGCCACGTCGACCTGGAGCCGCCTGGCCAACATGCACCTGCCGCGCTGGTACCCGACGGTCACCGAACTCGCGGACGGCCGCTACGTCGCCATCAGCGGCAACTCGAACGATGGCAACCACTGGTCGGACACCCCGGAAGTCTATGACCCCACCACGAACACGTGGACGCTGCTGTCCAATGTGTCCACGCCGCAGGTACACGAGGTCGAATACCCCTTCTCCTATCTGACGCCCAGCGGGAAGGTGTTCACCATCGGGCCGTCGGAGGACCAGTCGTTCTCGCTCGACGTCGGCAACCAGACCTGGACCCCGATGGGATCCAGCGGCGTCGTCAACGGCTCGTCGGACATGTACCGGCCGGGAAAGATCCTCTACACCGGCGGCGCCGCCGACGTGAACACGACGACACCCGCCAAGTCGAACGCCGCCGTCATCGACCTGAACGGCGCCAACCCGACCTGGCAGCCCGCCGCGCCGATGAACCACTCGCGCGTCTACCACACCCTGACCACCCTGGCCGACGGCACGGTGCTCGCCGTGGGCGGCGAGTCCACAAGCGACCAGAACGTAGTGACGAGCGGGGTGCTGCCGGCCGAGATCTGGAACCCGGACACCGGCGTGTGGAGCACGGTCGCGTCGATGAGCGCCGCCCGCAACTACCACTCGACCGCCGTGCTCATGCCGGACGGCCGCGTAATGGTCGCAGGTGGCGGCCACGTGGCGGACAACAGCGGTGCCGGCGAGTTCAGCCAGCAGATCTACTCACCGCCGTACCTGTTCAACGGCCCGCGGCCCACGATCACGCAGGCGCCGTCGTCGGCGACCTACGCGTCGACGATGTCGGTCAGCACGCCGGACGCCGCCTCGATCACCGGCGTCAACCTGGTGTCGCTCGGCGCCGACACGCACCAGGGCGACATGGACGAGCACTTCGTCCCGTTGTCCTTCACCGCGGGGTCGGGCGGGCTGACCGTGCAGACTCCCGCGGCATCGGCGCTCGCGCCGCCCGGCTACTACATGCTGTTCCTGGTCAACAACAAGGGCGTGCCGTCGATGGCCGCGACGGTCCGCATCACGGCCACCGCGGCCGCGCCGCCGAACGCGCCTGCCGGTGTCACGGCCACCGCGGGCAACGGCTCGGCGTCGGTGCTGTGGTCGGCCCCGGCCGACGGCGGCAGCCCGATCACGTCGTACACCGTGAACCCGTACGTCGGGTCGGTCGCCCTGACACCGACCGTCGTCACCGGCAACCCGCCGGCCACCGGCGCGACGGTGACCGGGCTGACCAACGGCACGACGTACACGTTCACCGTGACCGCCACGAACGCGGTGGGCACCGGTCCGGCGTCGGCGGCATCCGCGCCGGTCATCCCGTCGGGCACGGTCGTGCCCGGATTCGTGCAACAGGCCACCGCGCACGCGGCCAACGTGAAGAGCGTGTCGGCCACCCCGTCGTCGGCTGTGACCACGGGCAACCGGTTGGTGGTCGAGGTCGCCACGTGGGGCCCGACCAACCCGGGCGCCAGCGGTGTCACCGACTCGGCCGGCAACCACTACGTCGAACTGACGCACTTCACCGGATCGGATGGCACCGAACTGAGCGTATGGAGCGCCCCGATCACGCAGGGCGGCGGCACCCGCCCGGTCGTCACCGCGACCGCGACCGCATCGGCCGACGTCGGCATAGCCGCGCTGGAATACTCCGGTCTGTCCACCGTGTCGGATACCACGATCCTGGACCAGTCCGCCCACGCGACGGGAAAGACCTCGGCAGCCGCGACGGTATCGTCCGGCCCGACCGGCGCCACCACGTCGGCCAACGAACTGGCCATCGGCCTCTACGCCGACTCGGGCTTCGGTGACACCCTCACCCCGGGCACCGGCTTCACCGGCCGAGCGAACGTGTCACCCGACGGCGACATCGAATTCCTGGTGGCAGACAGCGTGGTCGGCCAGGCCACTCAACCGGCGGCCACCGTCCGAACCGGGGCGCAGACCATCTGGCTGCTGGCCACCGTCGTACTGAAACACTCCTAGACTGAGGTCGTGCCCCGGCTGATCCTGCTCAACGGGCCGCCTGGTAGCGGCAAGTCGACGTTGGCCCAGATGTATGTGGACGAGCATCCGTTGGCGTTGAATCTGGACGTCGATCGGATTCGGGGGCTGATCGGTGGCTGGCGTGAGCAGGCTGATCGGTCGGGTCCGCTTGCTCGTGCCATCGCGCTCGCGGCCGCGCGGACTCACCTGGTGGCCGGGCACGACGTGGTGATTCCGCAGTTTCTCGGCCGGCCGGCATTTCTCGAACAGGTGGAACGACTCGCGGGTGAGGTCGGGGCCGACTTTCACGAGATAGTGCTGCTGGACAGCAAGGAGAACGCACTGCGCCGGTTCGTGGACCATGCGGCAACTGATCCCGCGCGCGTGGCGGCCTCGGAGATGTTGGCGCGTGGCGGGGGGCTGGATGAACTGTCTACAATGTACGACAGATTGCTGGTGATCATCGCGTCCCGCCCGACCGCACGGGTGGTCCCGACCACGGACGGGCGACCAGACCAGGCCTACCAAGACTTTCTCAACAACCTGTCGTAGCCTGAGGGTGTGTGGGGAGTGGTGCAGGCGCCTGTCCCTTTTGGTGGTCGGCGTCTTGCTGTCCGCTGTGTGGCTTTTCCGCACGGTTTGGGCTTCTGCATCACCCCGATACTCCATTGTCGGGACGGTTGGTGGGGTTTGTCAAGGCGGGAAAGAGTACCTTGACAAACCC
>CAVPCF010000043.1:0-5419 GCA_963702275.1 Candidatus Melainabacteria bacterium | reverse complement strand
TTCTTACTGGCTGGCCTGGCTCGTTCATATGCTGAAGGGACTGTTCGGTGCAGCGGCGGCACCAGAAGGTCATCGAGATCGCGCCCGCCCCCAACCTCGATCCCGAACTGCGGCAACGGATCTGCGCCGACGCGGTGGCGTTCGCCCGGCAGATCGGCTACGTCAACGCCGGCACGGTCGAGTTCCTCGTCGACACGCGCGGCAACCACGTGTTCATCGAGATGAACCCGCGCATCCAGGTCGAGCACACGGTGACCGAGGAGGTCACCGACGTCGACCTCGTCCAGTCGCAACTCCGCATCGCGGCCGGCGAGACCCTGGCCGACCTCGGCCTGTCCCAGGACGCCATCCGGCCGCACGGCGCCGCGCTGCAGTGCCGGATCACCACGGAGGATCCGGCCAACGGGTTCCGCCCGGACACCGGGATGATCAGCGCGTACCGCTCGCCGGGCGGCGCCGGCATCCGACTGGACGGCGGCACCACCTCCGTCGGCACCGAGATCAGCGCGCACTTCGACTCCATGCTGGTGAAGCTGACCTGCCGGGGCCGCGACTGGCAGACCGCGGTGGTACGTGCCCGGCGCGCGGTGGCCGAGTTCCGCATCCGCGGTGTGTCCAGCAACATCCCGTTCCTGCAGGCCGTGCTGGACGATCCGGACTTCCGCGCCGGCCGGGTCACGACGGCGTTCATCGAGCAGCGGCCGCACCTGCTGACCGCCCGGCAGTCCGCCGACCGCGGCACCCGCCTGCTCACCTACCTGGCCGACGTCACCGTGAACCAGCCCAACGGCCCTCGGCCGAAGGTGCCCAACCCGACCGGCAAGCTGCCCGACGTCGACCTCAGCTCGCCCGCCCCGGACGGCTCGCGGCAACTGCTGGTCGCCAAGGGGCCCGCGGGTTTCGCCCGCTGGCTGCGGGAATCGCCGACGATCGGTGTGACAGACACGACGTTCCGCGACGCGCACCAGTCGCTGCTGGCCACCCGGGTGCGGACCAAGGACCTGCTGGCCGTCGCGCCACATGTCGCGCGGACGACGCCGCAGTTGCTGTCGCTGGAGTGCTGGGGCGGCGCGACGTATGACGTGGCACTGCGGTTCCTGGCCGAGGACCCGTGGGAGCGACTGGCCGCGCTGCGCGACGCGGTGCCCAACATCTGCCTGCAGATGCTGTTGCGCGGCCGCAACACCGTCGGCTACACGCCCTATCCGACCGAGGTGACGGACGCCTTCGTGGGCGAGGCCACCGCGACCGGCATCGACATCTTCCGGATCTTCGACGCACTCAACGACGTCGAGCAGATGCGCCCGGCCATCGAGGCTGTCCGCGCGACCGGCACCGCGGTGGCCGAGGTCGCGCTGTGCTACACGGCCGACCTGGTCGACCCGGCCGAACGTCTGTACACATTGGACTACTACCTGAAGCTGGCAGAGCAGATCGTGGCGGCGGGCGCGCACGTGCTGGCGATCAAGGACATGGCCGGCCTACTGCGCCCACCCGCGGCCGGCAGGCTGGTGGCCGCGCTGCGCAAGGAGTTCGACCTGCCCGTGCACGTGCACACCCACGACACGGTGGGCGGCCAGCTCGCCACGTACCTTGCCGCGGTCGCGGCGGGCGCGGACGCGGTGGACGGCGCGGCGGCGTCGCTGTCCGGAACCACCTCGCAGCCGTCGCTGTCCGCGATCGTCGCCGCCACCGATCACACGGACCGCCCGACCGGCCTCGACCTGCAGGCGGTGTGCGACCTCGAGCCGTACTGGGAGCTGGTGCGCCGGGTGTACGCACCGTTCGAGGCAGGCCTGCCGGCGCCGACCGGCCGGGTGTACCACCACGAGATCCCCGGCGGCCAGCTGTCGAACCTGCGGACGCAAGCGATTGCGCTGGGCCTCGGCGACCGGTTCGAGGACATCGAGAACGCCTACGCCGCGGCCGACCGGATGCTCGGCCACCTGGTCAAGGTGACCCCGTCGTCGAAGGTGGTCGGTGACCTGGCGCTGCACCTGGTCGGCGCGGGCGTGACCCCGAAGGAGTTCGAGGCCGATCCCGGCCGGTTCGACGTGCCGGACTCGGTGATCGGCTTCCTGCGCGGCGAGTTGGGCGACCCGCCGGGCGGCTGGCCGGAACCGTTCCGCGCCAAGGCCCTACGCGGCCGCGCCGCGCCGAAAGGTGTCGCGGAACTCACGGAAGAGGACAGGTCGTCCCTCGCCACCGACCGGCGAGCCACCCTCAACCGCCTGCTGTTTCCCGGCCCGGCAAGGGAGTTCGGCTCCCATCGGGAACAGTTCGGCGACACCAGCGTGCTGGGCAGCAAGGACTTCTTCTACGGCCTGCGCCCCGGCGAGGAACACACCGTCGACCTCGAGCCCGGCGTGCGTCTGCTGATCGAGTTGGAGGCGGTGGGCGAGGCCGACGAACGGGGCCTGCGCACCGTAATGGCCACACTGAACGGACAGCTACGCCCGATCCAGGTCCGCGACCGCTCGGTCGCGGCGGACCTGCCGCTCGCGGAAAAGGCGGACCGGCGCGACCAGAACCAGATAGCCGCCCCATTCGCCGGCGTCGTGACATTGGCGGTCGCGGAAGGCGACAAAATAGAACAAGGCGCCACGGTCGCGACAATCGAGGCGATGAAGATGGAAGCCGCCATCACGGCCCCGGTTGCGGGCACGGTCACCCGCCTGGCAATCGGTGCTGTGCAACAGGTCGAGGGTGGCGACCTACTGGTCGTCCTCGGCTGACGGCCTCTCGACCCGGGCCCGCTGTCGACCCGGTCCACCACGCGGGGTGATGGATTCTCGCCGCGACGAATGCGCGGATCTCCTGTGCGAGCCAGGCGCTCTTTATATGCCCCGTTCCGCTGCGAGCGCCGCGATCTCGCGGATCGTGTCCTCAGCGAACCGAGAGTGAGCTGAGCCATTAGCGCAGTTCAGGCGTTTGTCCGCGAGCGGCCACAGGCGAGAGGCAATGGGCACAACGCACCGCCGCCGCGAGTCCTCAACCGCAGCTGAAGTCTCGCAAACCCGGCGAAAGGCTCGGAGAATCACCGAGACGATTTCGCGACCCAACAAGCACGATTTTCGCCCCACCGAGCACAAATTTGCGTCCGCCGAGCACGATTTCGCGACCTGGCCGAAGCCCCGCCCACCCAGGGGAACCGCGACCCATCTCAAATCTATCCCGGTTTGTCGTCGATCCGCGCTTCTCGATCGGGCGACTGTGGACAACTCCCAGGCCTGGCCGAATGGTGCTGTGGCGGACACGACTTTGCGGCTGGGCTGGCCTGGGCGATTGTGGACAACTCGCCGGGTCTGGGCGAATGGTGCTGTGGCGGACGCGACTTCGCGACCGGGCCAGGCCCCGGCGACCGCTGCCGTGGAGCGGATCGGGGTTCGGTCGGAGCGCCGTGGCGGTCGGATGCTCGGCGCCTCTCGACCTCGGCGGTGTCAGGCGGTGGGTGGGTCGTTCTGCCAGCGGTTGAAGAAATGCTGCGGGTCGTCGATGGCAAGGTCGTCCTGGGCGGTGTCCGGGAACATCTGTGCCACCGACGCTCTTGCTCGCTCGTAGCGGTCGTTGGCCGCCACCAGTTCGTCGATCTGGTACGCCAGGAACGCGTCCAGCGGCATGCCCTTCTTGGCGGCCAGCGCACCGGCCTTCCGCAGGGTTGCCTCGCTCAGCTCAAGGGTTACTTGGCCCATGCGGCACAGGGTATGGCCTGGCCTGGTGAGTTTTCGACGATTCGACCACCAACACTCACGCCAACCAGGCATCGTCGGTCGTCACGACCGTCAGGCGCTGTGTCGCCCTGGTCAGCGCCACGTATACCGAACGCCGACCGGCCGCCGGTGTGGCCGCTTCGGCGATTATCCGTTCCGGCGCGACCACGACCACCGCGTCGTACTCGAGGCCCTTCGCGTCCAGGCTGCCGACCACCCGCAGGCGGTCCGGGTCCACGTCGGCCAGGGCCGCTGCCATCGCTGACACGCCGTCCAACGTGGTGATCACGCCGACTGTGCCGGTGACCTCGGCCAGCAGTTCCGTGGCGGCCCCGCGCGTCTGCGCGACGACGTCGGCAGGGACCACCGTACGGACTGCCGGTGCCACCCCGGTTCGACGGACCGCGATCGGCAGGTCGTCCGGGGACGACTGGTTGGCGAGCACCCTGGCGGCCATGGCGAAGATCTCGGCCGAGTTCCGATAGTTGGTGCGCAGCACGAACTGGCGTTTCGTCCGGACCGACCGCAGCGCGTCGTCCCGGGCCGCCACCGTCTCGGCCGGGTCCGGCCACGCGCTCTGCAGCGGGTCGCCGACGATCGTCCAGCTCGCGTACCGGCCGCGCCGCCCGACCATCCGCCACTGCATGGGGGACAGGTCCTGCGCCTCGTCCACCACGATGTGCGCGTACTCGTCGTAGTGCGCGGGCCGGCGCGGGTGGTCGGCGCGCCGCTCCGGGTCGTCCGGCCTTGACCTGCGGCGGCGTGGCTCGCCGAGCAGGACCCGCAGCTCGTCCAGCAATGCCACGTCGGCAACCGAGGGCGACGGCGCCGCCCACGACGCGGACAGCAGGTCGATCTCCGTCTTGTCCAGCACCCGACCCGCCGCCTGCGCCAGCCTGCCGCGGTTGGCCAGCCAGCCGAGCACGCCGGCCGGCGTGAGCACCGGCCACCAGGCGACCAGGAAGCGGTGGAACTCGATCCGTTCGCCCAACTCGGTGACAAGGTCGTCGTGTCGGGCCCGGTACGGCCGGGCACCGCTCGCTGCCCTGTCGTCCGCCATGTACGACTCTGCCTTGCGCCACAACGCTTCCAGCAGCGCCTCTGCCGCGTCCACCCGGGACCGGTTGGGCAGCCCGCCCCTGCGGTGCACGGTTCGCCTGACCCGTTCGAGCTCGGTCGTGTCCAGCCGCAGCACCTCGCCGTGGTGCACGATGCGCAGCTCGCCGGGCACGTCCGGGGGTGTCAGCCGGGTTGCCCGGCGCAGCACCCGCAGCATCCGGGCCGAGCCCTTCACCGCGGCGACGCGCGCGCTGTCCAGCCGGGTCGTGCCGACGTCGTCGAGCACCTCGCCCAGCGCCCGCAGTTCCGCGCTGTCCTCGCCCATCGACGGCAGCACCCGCGAGATGTAGTTGGTGAACACCGGTGACGGCCCGACCACGAGCACACCTGCCCCGGTCATCGTGCGGCGGTGCCGGTACAGCAGATAGGCCGCGCGGTGCAGCGCGACCGCGGTCTTGCCGGTGCCCGGCCCGCCGGTGATCTCGGTGATACCGGCCGACGGGGCCCGGATCGCGTCGTCCTGTTCCTTCTGGATCGTGGCCACGATGTCGCGCATCTGGTCGCCGCGGGCCCGGCCCAACGCGGCCATCAGCGCGCCGTCGCCGACGATCCGGATGTCCTCTGGCAGCGCGCCCGGCGCCAGCACGTCG
>CAVPCF010000042.1:0-10623 GCA_963702275.1 Candidatus Melainabacteria bacterium | reverse complement strand
ACTCGCCCAGCGCATGGACACCGGCTAGGCCGACCGCGACTGGAACCCACCGTCCGTTCATGTGGCAAGTCGGTTGCCAGGATGACCCTTGTCGGTCTCGTCGCTCCTGCTCGGTCAGACGCGCCGGCCAGCCGAAGTGATGCTTGCGTAAAGTCCCCGGCGTAGTCGGCAATCTGGATCGCCAGGTGAAACTCGATCACGCTGCTCAACCACACCAGACCCCGAGGAAGTCGTGAAGGACCGATACCTCAGCATCGTGGACGTCTACGTCCTTCTCCAGCGCGATGACGGCAAGGTGCTGCTGCTGGAGCGTGCCAACACCGGTTATGCCGATGGTCAACTCTGCCCCCGAGCGGCCACCTGGAGGCAGGCGAAACAGTAGCCGACGGTGCGATCCGCGAAGCCAAGGAAGAAGTCGGGGTTCTCATCGAACCCTCCGACCTGCGATTCACCCACGTGATCCACTACCGCAGCCCTGAAGGTCAAGCTCGCATTGGGTTCTTCTTCACAACCAGCAACTGGTGCGGTGATCCGGTGAATCAGGAGCCACACAAGTGCGCCGGCCTGCTGTGGGCAGATCCGGCCAGTCTGCCCTCGAACACAGTTCCGTATACGGCCATCGCCCTCGCTCAGATCACCAGTGGAGCGTCGTTCTCCGTCGGCGGCTGGTAGCCAGCGGCTCAGCGGTTTCTGACCATTCGGGCGCCGGTCAGGAGCTGGTCCTCCGCTCGTCCGTGGAACTCGTCGTTCACCGGCGCGACTCAACGGGCCGACCGCTGATTGGCGTTTGGTAGCCGCGTGACCTGGCCGACCTCGGCGAGTTCTTCCTTGGCTTGGTCAAGCTGATCGACCGTGCCCGCCAATGGCAGGCCGGCTCCCGCAACCTGGAAACTGAGCAAGCACTGCACGACCTGCCGGCCGTGCGAAGCTAGACCCACAGCACCGTGGAAAGACCGCAGGTGAAGGGAGGTGCCGGTCGTGAACGCGATCATCCATGACCTGCTGGCCGCGGCCAAGGAAGACCACGTGTCGGTAATCCAGTTGACCCGTGACCTGGTCACCATCCCCAGCCGAGGCGGGGTCGACCCCTACGACCCGGTACTGGGCCGAGTCACCACCTGGCTGACCAGCCGGCACCTACCGGCCACCGTCCTGAAGGACAAGACCGACGCGATAGTCGGCCTGATGCGAAATTGGCGGGTTGCGGCCCGGCCCCCGGTGGGTGCTCGACGCCTGCCTGGACACCGCGCCCTTCGGCGATCTGCGATCGCTTCACGCGAACAACTCAATCACCCTGTTGCCAAGCGCAGCCGACCGCCCTTGCGCCGCCGGGTGCTGGTCAGCCAGTGAGCGCCAGGGGTGTTGGGCTCAACCGGTTCGCGAGTAGGTCATCGAGCAATTCGGGCAGTTCGGTGGGCAGGAGCTTGTCGCCGCATTGCCGCAGTTCGCTCGCTGACCACCAGCGGCGTTCGATCAGACCGGCCTTCTCGTTCTCGGTGGGCTTGAGCGCGACCTGCGGCGCGGTGTTGGGGGTTCGGCCGAGGAACACGTGCTCGATGCGGTGGTGGTCGTGGCCCTTGTAGCGGAAGCGGGATTCGCGGATCCACAGCTCGCGGCCTAGGGCGGTGAGCATGATCCCGGATTCCTCGGCGAGTTCACGACGGGCGGCGGCGCGGAGGTCCTCGCCCTCGTCCAGACCGCCGCCGGGCAGTTCCCACCAGTGGTGCGCGGGGTCGGTGGGGTCGAGGGCGTGGATGAGCAGCACGTGGTCGGTGGGGTCGAGCAGTAGGACGCGGGCGCCGATTCGTGGCGTGACGGTGCTGGTGGAGGCAGGCATCCTGCGGCAGGTCCTCGCGGTCGGCGGACGGGCGTGTGGTCCGGCAGCCGATGACGAGTGGAGACCGCGCGAGTTAGAACAGGGTCGGCTCCGGCTCGGCGTGCGTGGCCGCCGTGGCGGGGTCCGACGTTAGCAGGGACGTGGTCGCGGTCAGTGCCACCCGCACGGCGAGTCCGGAATGGTCGGTGAGCCGGGAGCCGTCGGGGCCGGCCTGCCTGGTCTCGTGGACGTACTCGCACGCCGTGAGCCGATCGGCCAGGCAGCGGGAGCCGTGGGCGTGGTCGTAGCGGTAACCCAGGTCCGCCCGGCGTGCCCAACTGTGCTCGACCAGGTCGGGGTGCAGGTGCCGGAACAGGTCGAGAAGGCCGTGTCGCTCGGTCAGGTCGGTGTAGAAGGCGTACTCGAACGGCGCGAACTGGCCGTGATGCGCGGGCTGATGGGTGGGTTCGAGCACGTTGAGGTCGCCCAGCAGCAGCAGAGGCGCGTCTCTCGCGGTGCTGTCCAGAGCGTGGCCGAAGCGCTGGATCCAGGTCTTCTTGCGTTCGGTCTTCTCGGCGGTGGCGTCGCGAGAGGGCACGTAGGCGCCGACAACGCGCAGCGGTCCGTCCGACGTGTCCACCACGACCCCGGCGGCACGCGCGGGCAGGTAGTCCATCGCCGCGCCGAGTGGATCGGGGGTGGTGGCGAGCTTGCTGACGATCATCACGCCGAGTTCGCCGGGGGCGTGGTCGGGGAACGTCACGGCGTAGTCGGCGGCGGTGAACGCCTCGGCCAGGAACTGGCTGCCTGCGGTGGCCTTGGTCTCGGTCAGCACCAGCACGTCCTCGTCCCGCTCAGCCAGCCATCGAAGCTGGCGCTGGGCGCGGTCCAGTGAGGGGGCGCCGACGTTGACAGTGATCAGGCTCAAAGACATGCCGGGCTCTTCTCGCTCAGGACGTGCTGGATCAGGGACACGATTCTGGCGGCAATCGTCTCGGGCGGGTCGGTGGTGGCATCCAGTGTGGCAACCGGCCAGCCCTTGTCCCGCAGATCGACCACGGCGTGGACGTACAGGTCGGTCTCCCTGCCGCTGTTGTCTTCGGCGCGCTCGAAGCGGCTGTGCCCGCCGCGCGTCCGCAGCCGGGCATCGATCACGGCGGGGTCGCCGGTCAGGATGATTGATAGATCGGGGCGGTAGACACCGTTGTTGAGCTGCCACACGACCTCGGCGGACAGGCCGTCGAGGCCCTGCAAGACCAGCGAGGAAGCGACGTAGCGATCGCACAGGACAATCGTGCCGTCGCGCAGCGCGGGCATGATCTCAGTGGCGAGCTGGTGGTGCCGGTCGGCGGCACACAGGCAGGCCAGGGCCATGCCCTGATAGGTGTCGGTGCCGTGTCGGGCCAACTCGCCCAGCGGAGCGCGGGAGGGCTGAGCCGTCGCGTGGACGGGCAACCCGGCCACGGCCAGCATGTCGACGACCAGGCGGTTGGTGGTGGACTTGCCCACGCCGCCGGGACCATCCAGGGTGATCAGCGTGCCGGCCAGGCGGCGCGGCTCGTCGGGCAGGGGTGTCATGCGGGCATCAGCGGCAACAGCCGACGCCCCTGGGTGTGCGCCTCGTCGGTGACCGGGCACTGTTCGGTGTCGACTTCGCCGATCCGGCCGCCGGCGGCGATGACAGCGGCGGGACATCCTTTGCCGCAGCCGGAGTTCATCGAGCACGCGGCGCAGGTGGCATTGCCGCCGACCCGGTAGCGGTCGTGGAAGCGGTAGTCCTCCAGCCGCTGCGCGATGTCGGGGTCGGTGAAGATGTTGCCGACGATGAACTCGGTGTCGGCGTGCCGCGATTGCGGGGTGCGGGAGGCGAACACCAGGTACGGGCACACGGTGACCTCGCCGGGGGTGAACACGTAGATGATCGTCCCGGCCTCGCACCCGGCCAGTGGCTTGCCCTCGGTGTTGGGGAAGCGGATGTGCGCGATGTCCAACTCCGGGCCGTCGAACGGCGCGGTCAGCTCGAAGATCTCCCGCATGTGCAGGGTCGTCTTGGCGAGCTTGGCCTGCGACGTGACGCCGCGGCCCATGCTGCCCAGCGGGTTGAGCAGCACATAGCGAGCCCCGTTCGCGCGGGCGAACGCGCACAGCCGCGCGTACTCCTCGTTCTGCGCCAACGTGTTCGGCGTGCACAGCAGGCCCTGCAGGATGCCAGCCCGACCGAGGTGCTCGACGGTGGCCACGGTGACGGCGAAGCTGGCCCGGTCACCGCGGAACTTGCCGTGCGAGTCGGCGGCGAACCCGTCCAGGGAGACGTTGCAGTGCACGCCCAACTCGACCAGCGCCGCGATCTGGACCGCGTTCAGGGTGGTGGCGTTGGTGCAGATCCCGACGTCCATCCCGACCGCGCGGAACGCGCGCACGACTTCCAGGAACTCGGGGTGGATCGTGGGTTCCCCGCCGGTCAGGGTGACCCGCCGGACGCGGCTTTCCGCCAGGCGCGGGATCACCTTCTCCACCACCGCGGCCAGCGGCATCTGCTTGCCGACACGCGTCGCGGACACGAAGCAGTGGGCGCAGCGGAGGTTGCAGTCCTCGTTGATCTGCACCAGCGCCTTGCGGAACGGCTGCTCGACCGTGGTGCGGAAGTAGCAGGACGCGGCCACGTCATCGGTGGCGATGCTGCGAGCGGTCACCAGCGAACCCCCACACCTTTCCCGGGCAACCGGCTCGTCCGGGCGCCGTGAGTGCGGCCAGCTCCGGCCACACAACAATATGTTCGGACGAACAGTATCGTGACCTGAAGTGTTCGATCGAACATTTGTTGGACATCTCGACGGGAACTGCGATCAACGACAACCCAACTGTCCGGGCGGACAATTCCCCTGTCAGAGTGAGTCCTGCCGAGGGGCCGAAAACGAGGAGGAGCGGTGCCGGACATCAACGACGACCCCGACGCGTCTGACGTGCTGGCCAAGCTCCTGGGCTGCCCGCCCGAGATGCTCGACATCAGCCTCGACCAACTGCGCACCCTCGCGGTCGTGCACACCACCGGCACCGCGCAACGCGCCGCCCGTGCACTGGGACGAGAGCAGTCCAGCGTGCAGAAGCAACTGGACAACCTCAACAAGACCGCGACCCGTCTGGTGGGCGAGGCGCTGGTGGTCAAGCAGGGTCGCGGCAAGGACTTCCTATTCACGCCCTCCGGAGAGGAGGTCGTCGATCTGGCCAAGCAGACCTTGCTGTCCTGGACCGACAGCCTGCACCGCAGCCGGCGCCGGGTCGGGTCCACCGTCACCTTCGGCACCACCGAGTTCACCGTGCAGTTCCTCGGCGCCGTGTGGCCCGCGCTGCGCGTGGACTTCGAGCGCCGCGGCGTCCACCTCAACATCGAGCACGTCCGCACCCGCGACCTGTGGCGCAAACTCGACGCCAAGAAGGTCGACCTGGTGTGCGGCAGCTTCGCCACCGAACCAGGCCGCCCGCCCACCCTGGACTACGACTTCCTGGAATGGCACCGCGAGCGCGTCGCCCTGCTGACCAACCTCACGGCCCGCGAACTGCCCGACACCCCAGTCGCCGCCACCCATCTACCCGGCCTGCCGCTACTTGCCCCGACCGCCGGTCTGCTTTCTCAATTCCTCAGCCGCTGGTACGGCCCCGACTACCGCGGCGTGCTCGACGTGATCGCCGACATCGACTCCCTCAACTACGGCCTCAACCTGCTCACCAGCGACCTGCTGCACGGCTGCCTGCTTACCACCGGACGCGTCGCCGACGCCGCCCTCGACGGGCGACTGCCCGGCCGCGGCCTGCGCAAGATCGACCTCGCCGACGACTACCAACCGCGCCTGGAGATCGTCACCGGCATCTTCGCCCGCCAAGGCGAACGCCAGCGTTACGCCGCCGACCACCCGCTCAATCTGCTGTGGAACGCCTTCGCTGCGGCGACACCAAGCCGCGCGGTCCCCGCCGTCCTGCCCGGTTGACACCAGTCACCCCTTGTGCGGGCGCGCCGAGAGCCCTCCACAGTGTGTGCTGAAGCGGCTGGACGACGTGCTGGTGACCGCCGCGCCGCGTACTCCGCCGCCTCCGGTAGCGACCAGCACAGTGCGCTGGAGTTGATCGGCGACGCCGAACGCGCCGTCCACCAGCTCGCGGGCCGGCCGATCAGCTTCGGCGGGAACGTGATCTCCTCGGCGCAGGTCCAGCTCTACCGGGTCGGCGTGCACTGGGCCTGCGGCGATTCCGCACGCGCCCCTCGACGCGGCCCGAACAGTTCCCACCCCCGGAGCGGCGCGGCCGGCTGCACACGACATCGCCCGCGCCTGGTGGCAATACGGCCGCCCTGAGCAGACCGCCGCGCGCTGCTGGCCGCCTACCGCGAAGCACCCACCGAACTCACCGGCCGTCCCGCCATCCGCCGCATCGGCCTGGACCTGATCCGTGATCATCCCCACGCCAGTGGCGCCCATGAACTGCGCATCGCGCTACACCGCTCAGACGGGCCGACGGCGTAGCCAGGTAAGGCCTGTCGTCACAGTCACCGGTCGGAGCGGCGCATACCGTCGGCCGTCGTGTCAGTGACGTGGACACGGTTCAACCACCGTTGCTGCGGCGTTATCGCGCGTCGAACGGCGCGGCAGGCCGAACGTGACCCGAGTCACCGACCGCGCAAAGCGGGGTTCGATGAACGGGCACAGGACGCGGCGTACCGCAACGATCCCGACGACAAGTAGCCCGTCAACCAGGGACGTGGTCGTCCGTCACGCGCCCTGCACGTTCACGAACGACTGGCCCTCAAGACCAGCTCTCACAAGCTGTCTACCAGCGCGAATGAGCCTCGCGTTCAATCCTGGCCGTTTCTTCCAAGCGATCGGGATTTCATCGGATGAACAACCTGGAATGGTTGCGATACGCCAGATTCCGTGGCCGGCGGCGGAGAAAATTGCCGGCCACCCACGAAGAACAGACTAGCCACTGAGCTGCACATCGACGACTTCGCGCTGCACCGCCCGCCGGCTCATCTCCACGTCAGCCGTCAAATCGTCCCAACTTCACCGCCTCAACGAGGGCGGGCAGGCCGGACACCAGGAGTACAGGGCCATTCGGCCGCTTGCTGTCGCGCACTGCGTCGACAGTGCTTCCGCGCACTGCGTCGACAGTGCTTCGTACCTCGATACAGTTGCCGCCTTCGCCGCCCGAGTAGCTACTCTTCCGCCACGAGGCAGGGTTCATCGTCAGTGGGGTCACGTACACCCCTCCCTTGGTCTTGCTCTCACAGGTCAGCAGCAACTCTAGCTATTTGTTTGCTGCTCTCCTGCGGATCAAGCGCCAGCTCACAGAGCTGGGTAAACATCGCTGTGTAGCGATCAAGGTCGAGCCGCTTCTCCAGATAGAGCGATCCTCGGCCGTTCTCCAGGTACACCGTGTTCATGCGTGGCTCAGCCTCGAAGCCCAGCATCAGGAACGGCGCAGTCATAGCCGGATGAGCACCAGCCGTGAACGGCAACACTTCGATGGTGACGTGCGGCAACCCAGCCAACTCGGCCAGGTGCTGGAGTTGCTCGCGCATGACGGCCCGGCCGCCGACGTGACGCAGGAGCACGGCCTCGTTGAGCACAGCGTGGAAGTTCGGCGGATCGTCACTGGTCAAGCGCTGTTGCCGGACGCGGCGTAGCTCCACTTGTCGGTCCAGTTCGCTGTCAGTGCTGTTCGGCCGGTTGGCCAGCGCCACGGCGCGGGCGTAGTCGGCGGTTTGCAGCAAGCCCGGTACCAGCTCGCCCTCGTAGGTGCGCAGGTCAGAAGCGTCAGCCTCGTACCCGAGGAACAGCTTGAACCAGTCGGGTACAAGCTTGCCGAAGGTCACCCACCAACCTGGTTGATTGGCTTCTTCGGCCAGAGCCAGAAGCCGGATACGTTCGTCGTCCGGGATGCGGTAAACCGGCGACAGCAGCTTGATGTACGTCCCGCGTATCGCCTGTTTGCCGCCTTCGATCTTGGACAGCGTGGCGGCCTGAACCTCGATCTCGGCTGCTGCGGTACGCAGCGTCACCGACGCAGATTCGCGGTAAGTGCGCAGCTCGTTGCCAAGCTGCCAGCGGCGGATCGTCGGGCCGACCTTGCGTACCATCCCTGCTCCTTGGGCCTCCGGTGCGGATGTCAGAGGTCATCTTGCACTGTGTAAGCACCGTTGCCGACAGAGTTCACCCGGCGGGGCAACTCGCGTAGGAACTTCCTGCGCGTATGTTTCCTCTGCACCACGGATGTCCCTGACTCCGGGTGGCACCTGCCCCGCCGGCTCTCACAGGTAGGCGGGGCAGGCACCCCAAGCAGCCAGGCCAGCGATCTTGAGAGCCGAGGTGATCGACGCGGCTCGGCGGAGGCGCTGACAGCAGACCATGCGGCCGGGCAGACCTTCCCCGGTCCTGACGACCGGAGGTGGCTCGGATGGGTACGACGCCCGATGGTCACCTGGCCGCATTCCGGCAGGGCAGCGAGGAGATGGTGGGGACCGGTGACCTCGCTGCCCTGCCCCTCCCAAGACATGCCTCGGGCCTTCTCCTATCGGGCTTGGGGCACGGAACGGCGGGACCAAGGGGCCACTCTTCCCCCGATGGTCCTCTGGTCTCGCCGGCCGTGACTGGTTGCTGCGCCCGAGACGTCGGTGCAACTGGTCGCACGACGCGGCCAGGGGCTCATCGCCATCACGTGGTTTCCCGGCGATGTGGCCCCTGGTCGCGTCCTCCAGCAGCGGCGGCGCCGGGTGAGGCCCTCACCGGGTTGGTCGCACGTCCGATCGGCCTGGACCCCGGCGCCGCTGCTTCCCACCCGCACCCGAAGCGAGGTGTGTCCAGTGCGGAACCTGACGAACGTCATCACGTTCAATGCGTTGTCCGGTCATGTGGGCAACGGCGAGTTGACCCTCTGGTGTCTGGTGATTGTCGCCGTCGCCTTGGCGTGTGTCTTGTTGTGTTCGCCTGCGCGACGTCGGCGGCAAGCCGCCCGGGCCGCCCAGAACAAGGACATCCTGCACCAGATGTCGCTGCCCCTGGAACCCGAGGACGACGACAACCCCGAAGCGGCGGGGTGAGTTGACATGACACCCCTCGCCGAGAACCTCGTGGTCACTGCCGCCCGAGCACTGTCCGAGACGGCCACCCGGCGCGGCTACAGGCTAGGTGACGAATGGGAACCACTCGCCCGCGCAGCGGTCGTCGCCACTCTGCGCGCCCTGGCTGAACAGGACAGCGGCCCGTGGATGAGCGACCAGTTCGACACGCTGGGCGACACGATCGAGGACCTGGACAACGCGGGCGAGAAAGCCATGACCGCGAACATGAGCGACCCGTGGCAAGCAGCGGCCCTCATCCGACTTTTGCCGTATGAAGGTTGGACGGAATACGTGTGGGGCGATTCCGCGAACCCGGACGTCGTCGCCTACACGCGGGCGGCGGAGTTCCACGCGGACATGATCGTGATCCGGGCCTTGGACGCCGCAGCGGCGTGCCGCGCTGTCGTGATGCCCGGCCAGAACCCGTTCGGGGCGTCGATGGCGGTGTGGTCGGTGATCGCGCCGATCGAGGTCGTGGCCCGAGCGATCAGTGATCTGGTCCTGCCCGAGCAGGGCGCCGGCCCGCACCCGATACCCGATGCGTGCCGAGTGCCGTCGGAGCCTGCGACGACCATCCTGTCACCCCGGAGAGCCTGGTGAGCACGGCAACCGAGCAAGCCCGAGCACGTGGCCGTTGCGTGTTGTGGCTGTGCGGGCAATGCCTAGGCGGTACGCAATGTCGTTGTGTTCCGTGCCCGTCACCATCGAATGACGAAAACCAGCACAACGGTTCAGACACCGATCTGAAACCAAAGACGAGTCCTATCGAGGGGTAACTCATGCCCTACATAATCATCGGCTACGCGGCCGCCATAGTGATGGGGATGTTGATCGGCCGATTTGGCTTCACGCATCGTGGCAAGGTGGGCAAGCACGCCCGCGGCCGGCTGAACAACACGACTGGTGTGCGGCCCGCGTGTGGTGTCGACGCGCAGTGGGCGGTCGACCTGGACGCCATGCGCCGAGATTTGATCGCCAACCCTCGGTGCACCCTGACATATCCAGCGGCTACGGGTGACGTGCACGAAGGGTTGCTCTCCGGTGACGAGCCGGAACTGTTGGCCGGCTACCAGGACTCAGTCAGCAGTCATGGATGAGGTATGCGGTGGCGTGGGGTGTGCGGGCTGGCTCGCACTGGCCTTGGATCGCAGGCCACAAGGCCAGGAGCAGGAATGTGACCTCACTTCAGCTAACGGAACTGGGCGAGCGTGGCATCTCACCCGCTCCGGCTGTGGCCCGAGCGCACCAACTCAGGGCTGCGGCACGGCGATCACTGAGAGACGGCGATACAGCCTGCGTCACTTGCGAAGGAGGACACACTATGTCTGGGCCGCAGAGAGAAATCCTGCTGGTACGGCACGGTAACGCGATCTGCAACGTGCTCGGACTCATGGCCAGCCAATCCTGCCAGGGCCTCACCGACATCGGTCGTTGGCAGGCTGGGCAACTGGCACGGCGCTTGGCCGCCGAGCAGGACGAGGGGTATCCGGTCGTCACCCTATACAGCTCGACCGTGCGTCGTGCGATGGACACCGCGTGGCCAGTGGCCGACCTACTGGGCATCTCGGTTGTGCCTCGGGCAGACCTGCGTGTGCCCGATCCTGGTCCGCACGCCGATGGTGTGCCCTGGCACCGGGTTCGACGCCGGTGGACTTCGGATCCGGACCGACCGAGCCGGCCATTGCCCGCTGGCGGT
>CAVPCF010000041.1:0-5200 GCA_963702275.1 Candidatus Melainabacteria bacterium | reverse complement strand
GAGACTGTGAGTTATTCACTGCTAACCCGCGAGTGTTTATCCGGTAATGCGGAAATGGGTACGATAAAACAACCGGGCACGCAGCCGGCTGCCACCGAGCGTAGGCGATCGCGCACCCTGGGATAACCCCCGACCGTCGGCTCACGCCCCTCCCTTCGGCGTAGGCCGAAGGGGCGACGGGGCTCTACTCAGCCCCTAGGGAGTTGTCAAACCGCCCGTCCACAGCTTCAGGGGTTGTCCACAGGCAACGGCCAAACCACCCATTTGGGGCTTGACAACGGTACGTTTGAAAAGGGCCGAAGCCCCCGGTGAGGGCAGGGGTATGTCCGCGCGCTGTGAAATCGCAGTTTGCCTTCTCGGTGCGGTGTGGCCTGGTTGGTGCGGTCAGGTCAGCAGTTGGGCCAACGGGGTGTGTGGGAGATCGTGGGCCTCGGCTACCGGCTTGTTGGCCATGGCGCCCGCGTGGGCGTTCAGGCCAAGCGCCAGGGCCTGGTCGGCGGCCAGGGCGGTGCGCCAGCCGTGGTCGGCGATGGAGACCGCGTAGGGGAGGGTCACGTTCGTCAGGGCGTAGGTCGACGTGCGCGGTACGGCGCCGGGCATGTTGGCCACGCAGTAGAACACCGCGTCGTGTACCAGGTAGGTCGGGTCGTCGTGGGTGGTCGGGTGTGAGTCGGTGAAGCAGCCGCCCTGGTCGATCGCTATGTCGACCAGCACCGCGCCTGCCTTCATGGTCGACACCAGGTGGTTGTCCACCAGTTTCGGGGCTCGCGCGCCGGGCACCAGCACCGCGCCGACCACCAGGTCGGCCTCGCGGACCGCCTGGTCGATGGCGTACTTGTTGGACGCCACCGTGCGCAGCCTGCCGCCGAACTGGTGGTCAAGCTGCCGCAGCCGATCGACGTTGGTGTCCAGCACCTCGACGTCCGCGCCCATGCCCAGCGCGACCGTGGCCGCGTTGACACCGGCGACGCCGCCGCCGATCACCACGACGCGGGCCGGGTGCACGCCGGGCACGCCGCCGGGCAGCACACCTCGGCCGCCGGACGGCTTCATCAGCGCGTACGCGCCGACCTGCGGCGCCAGCCTGCCGGCCACCTCGGACATCGGGGCCAGCAGGGGCAGCGCGCCGTTCGCGGACTGCACCGTCTCGTAGGCGATCGCGGTCGTGCCCGCGTCCAGCAACGCCCTGGTCAGTGGCTGGTCGGCGGCCAGGTGCAGGTACGTGAACAGCACCAGGTCCGGACGGAGCATCGGGTACTCGTCGGCGATGGGCTCCTTGACCTTGAGCACCAGTTCGCCCTCGGCCCACACATCCGCCGCGGTGGCGAGCAGCTTCGCGCCCGCGGCCGAGTACTCCTCGTCCGGGATGGCGGAGCCGAGACCGGCGCCCGACTCGACGAACACCGTGTGGCCTCGGCTGGTGAACTCGTGCGCCCCAGCCGGGGTCAGCGCGACCCGGTACTCGTTGTTCTTGATCTCACGAGGGACGGCGATCTTCACCTGCGTGTCCTCTCTCCCCATCGGCGGCTGTGGAAACCGTGTCTGACACCACCCTGAAGCAGTGTTTGTCCGATGTCATCATGCGCTCGGCACCAGCTGGGCGCAGAGTGTTTGTGCCCACGGCACAATGCTGGACCGTTCGAGTCAGGCCCAGCGGACCGCGACCAGCTGGGTCAGCAGCGCGAGCCGCACGTTCGCGTCGGTCAGATCGACACCGCTCAGGTCGGCCACCCTGCGCATCCGGTACCGCAGGGTGTTCGGGTGGATGCGCAGCGCCTGCCCGGCCGCGCGCGGATCGCCGGGGTACCGCAGCCACTCGTAGAGGGTGTGCACGTACTCGGTGCCGTTGGCCTCGTCGTGCTGGCGCAACAACGGCACCGGCCCCAGGTCCGCGACGCCTGCCGCGGCGGCCGCGTTGGCCAGCCGGTGCAGCGCGAGCACGGCCCACGCGTCCTGGTAGTCGGCCACCCGACCGGGTACCAGTCCAGCGCGCAGCAGGCCGAGCGTCTCCTGGGCCTGCTCCCTCGAGCGGGGCAGTTCGGTGATCGGCACCGGCGCGCCGGCCGCGGCCAGCGACTGCTCACCCCCGGCACCCGCCAGCGCCGCACGCAGCGCGTCCCAGCCGCCGTCACCAGGCCCGTCCGGCACCACGGCGTACAGCAGGCCGTGCATGTCGGCGACAGCGGGCCGCCTGCCGATGCCGGTCGTGATCCGCTCCCACATGGCCAGCCGCAGGCCCTCGGTGCGCAGCTCGTCCACCTGTTCCCGGCCTGCCGCGTCGATCGCGACAACCCGGTGCGGCACGTCGGCCAGGTCCAGTTCGGCGGCCGCGACCCGGACGCTGCCCCTGCCCTCCAGGATCGCCCTGACCCGTTCCGCGGAGTGCCGGCGCTCCGCGTCCACCCTTGCCCTGCGGCGCAACAGATGCAGCGCGACGACCGGCCCCGCGTCGGCGAACGCGGCGGCTCGCGCGTCGGGTACCTTGCCGGGCACCACGGCCCACATCGAGCCGAGCAGTTCGCCGCCCATCCGGATCGGCACGATCAGCCGGGGCAGCGTGCCGTCGCGCTGCGCGGCAACGTAGATCGGGTTCCCGCCCCTGGACAGTTCGCGGAACACGCCACGGGAGCGGAAGCGCGCCAGCACGTCGTCGGGCACCCGCCTGCCCATGATGGTGGACACCCTGGCCGGGTCCGTGCGGTCCTGGCGGGCCGAATACGCCAGCACGCGCGAGTTCGCGTCCTCGATGGTGACCGGCGCGTCGACCACCGCCGCCACCGCGTCGGCCAGCCGGAACAGGTCGCCGAGGCCACTGGGCTCCACGTCACGCGGGTCCGTCTCGGCCGCGTCCGCCTCGGCGTCCAGCACCGTGCGCAGCAGCCACACCAACTGCGCCCAGCCCGTGCCGGACCGGACCTCGACCAGCGACGTGCCCGCCGACCGACCGGCCGCGACCACCGCCGACTGCGCCGCCGCGGGCGGTTTGAGCAGTACCGCGGCCGCGCCGCGCTCGCCCGCGTGCCGGACCAGTTCGACCGCGTCCCGGCCGGTGCCCACCGCAGCGCCCAGCACCAGGTCGCCCGCTGACAGTTGCGCCCTGCGGCCCGGTTCCGCGATGACCACGTCGCTGACCGAACACGGTGCGGGCGCGATCAGCACCGCCCGCAACAACGTCGGCCCCACCCGGTCGACGACTCCCTGCACCGTGAGCATCGCGGCTCCGTCATCGTGACCAGGCTGATCCGTCGGCACCATCGTCGCACCGGACCGATCTCGCCGGTGGATCACGGGCACCCGTCGTGTCCCGTCACCCACCGAACGTGATCAACGAGCGCGGCGCAGGGCCCGCACGCGGCCGGCCAACCCGATCAGCCCGCCGACGACCAGGACGGCGCCCGGCAGGAACAGGCTGGTGAACGCCAGGTGCACCGGTGAAAGGCCGCTGGACAGCGCGTTGGACACGCGCATGCCGAACAGGTTGGTCGCCAGGGCCACGGCCGTGAAGATCGCGGCGATCACCGCGCACACCCGGCCCGGCTCCACCAGCGACAGGGCGAGCAGGCCGATACCGATGATGAGCAGCGCGCCGTAGCTGTTGCGGGGCTGGAGGTACGCGACGAACTCGATCGCGGCCGCGGCCGCGATCGCCACCAGCAGGCCGAGCCCCCCGACCGTCCAGCGCGCGGTGGACAGTCGCCTGCCGGTCCGTATGCCGGCCACGGCAACGGCCGCCACGGTGAGTCCGACCACGAACCCGCAGACGCTGAACACGGCCACCACGTCCTGGGTGTCCGAGCTGAGCGTGGCCACCGTGTTCCGTGGCAGGTTCAGCGTGACGAACTCGATCACCGGATACAGCACGACGTAGAGGGCGAGGCTGGCCGACGCGTACAGCAGGTGCCAGCCGGTCTGCGGCACGGTGCCCAGGCGCCGGGCCCGCAGGTGGTACCAGGTCAATGTGATCAGCGGGCCGAACATCACCGCGCAGAACCAGTACAGCGCCACGGACATCGGATCGCCCAAGGCGCCGGCGAACGTGCCGAACTGTTGCATCGGCGCGAAGATAAGGCCCGAAATGGCGGATTGGGTGCCACCGTTCGGATTCCACAGAAAGTCGATACCGGCCGGTAACTGTGACGGCCGATACACCAGTGGCGCGACCAGGATCAGCAGGCCGAACAGCAGCATCGGAAACCAGTAACCGTTACGGTCCTGCACCAACCGCCCTGGCCGACGGATCTCTTCGTCGGTCAGGGAATGGAACACGGAATCGTCGATCACCGCGGGCCTGCTGAAGGCATAGGTCAGGACGCGGCGCTCGCGCATGCCCGCGTCGTCGATCATCATCGCCCAACACCCCCGGTCCGCCCGCTGGACCCCACAGCCCCCGATGATGCCATCGGCTACCGGCCGTATTCCACCGGTGACCGTGAACGGCCTATTTGGATCGGTGACCGGTCGGTCACGGACTGCTCAACAAGGTGGTTCAGGTCGAAAATCGACGAATCGCCGTGCCCTACAGCCTGTCGGAGGACGCCGGCACACCGTGACACCGAACTCGAAGGTCGTTGCCAGGTACCTCACAGGCGGGCATGGTGTCGTAAAAGCACGGGACGCCTGGCTCCTGGAGCGGTAACGCTATGGATGCCTTGGCAGGGACCAGGATGCGTACCGATCGCCTCCCCCCAGATGATCGGCACCGTGTCAGGCGCCCCGTCCAACTGCGTCTGATTGGCGCGCTCCGCGCCGCAGGGGCCCGGTCCGCCTCGCTGCGCTCGATCCATCGTGGTAGTCCGGTGCGCTCACGCCCTGGCCAACACCCGATCCAGGACGCTGGTCAACGTGCCCGCCGGATCGGTCGGCAGGGTGTCGGCGCGCCAGGCGACCACGCCGTCGGGCCGGATCAGGCTGGCGCCGAACGCGCCGATGCCGTACGCGGCGGCCAGCCGACCGGTCGGCTCCGACAGGTCGGCGCCGAGCCGGTAACACCGCACCGGGAGGTCGACGACCGCGCCCTGCCACTCCACGTCGCCCGCGAGCAGCACCCAGCCCGACCCGAACAGATCCACAGTGGACATCCCGGTGTCGCCGACCACGATCGACACGTGCGGGGCGCGGAAGCCCGGCCGACCGGTGGGATTCGTCGGGTCCTCGGTCAGGGCCGGGTCGTCGTCATCGGCGAGCACCGCGGCCGACCGGC
>CAVPCF010000040.1:0-10143 GCA_963702275.1 Candidatus Melainabacteria bacterium | reverse complement strand
GGTTGGGCTGGAGGTGGCAACGGGGAGTGGAGTTTAGGTGTGAGCTATTTGCGGCTCGCAACGATGAACTTTTTGGATCTTTGAAAGCTTATAACCATGTCCTGAAGCTCTGTAACAAGTTCAGCGAGAGCGGCGGGAGTCACCCGAGAAGTCTAGAAGGGTCCGCACCGACCACGACATGGGACATCCGTCCCACACCGCGCGTTGGGTCTGTCCCTTTTGGTGTGGTAGGGCTGGAATGCGAAACGGCGGGACGCACAAGGCAGGCGGTCTAGCGGGCGCGGTTGCCTGCCCCGTGCGTCGGGTGACAGGTCTTCCTGTCCCCCTCCTTCTCCGACTCCCCGTAGAACTGGAGGGCACAACCCCTTCACCAGGAGGTGCTGTAACGCTAAGCCACCAGCACGACCTTGCAGCTAGGCCATTAGAGTGAACAACTGTCAACTACCGATGAAAAGCTCACAAATCGGTGACAGTACGTGTTCAAACTCCGCGACCGTTCGATCACCGTCGGGTACGAAGCAGGCCGCCCATGCCCCGGACCAGCGCCGGCGACAATCGGGCGGCGGCCGCGGTGAGATGCGCCTCCGGCGTGACCGGCATGATGGCGCGGTTGGCCGCGACCGCGCGCAGGACCGCCGTGGCCACCTTGTCCGGGCCGTAGTGCCGGCGCCGGTACAGCGCGTCAGCGGCCTGGCGGCTGCGGCGCTCCGTCTCCTCGTCCTGGCCGACGAAACGCGTTGTGTTGACGATGTTCGTGGCGATCAGGCCGGGGCAGATCGCGCTGACGCCGATGCCGTGCGGCGCCAGTTCGGTGCGCAGGCTCTGCGCCAGCGAGAGCACCGCCGCCTTGGTGGTGGCGTAGGCCGACAGGTCCGGCCACGGGCAGTACGCGGCCGCCGACGCCGTGACGACCAGGTGGCCGCCCTGGCCCCGCGCCACCAGCATCGGCGCGAACGCGCGCAGCGTGTGCACGACGCCCCAGAGGTTGACGTCCAGGACCCGGCGCCAGTCGTCCTCGCCGGTGTCCAGAAACCCGCCCGCCATGCCGATACCGGCGTTGGCCATCACGATGTCCGGCACGCCGTGCTCGGCACGCACCTGGTCGGCGAGCTTGGCCATCGCGGTCCCGTCGGCGACGTCCACCCGGTACGGATACGCCTCGACACCGTGCTCCCGCGCTGCGTGCACGGTGGCCGCGGCGCCCGTCTCGTCGATGTCCGCCGCCAGCACGTCGGCGCCTGCCGTGGCGAAGGCCAGGGCCGTGGCGCGGCCGATCCCGCTGCCCGCCCCGGTGACCAGCACCAACCGCCCCGCGAACGGCGCGGGCTTGCTGGTCACCCTGGCCCGCCGCAGTTCCCGGCCGGCAGGCTGGCCGGCGAGATGGTCGATGAACTCGGTGACCCGCGCGGTGATCGCGGCCGGATGGGTGCGCGGCGCCCAGTGCGCGTAGGGCAACGGCCGCCGCCAGAGCGCGTCGGTGTAGGGCCGCGCCGCGTCCAGCAGGCCGGGTAGCACGAAGGCGTCCTTGGTCAACGCGAGTTGCTGCACCGGCACCGCGGTGCGCCGCTCCGTCCGGCGGACGCCGAACATGTTCGCCCGGTAGAGCTCGATCCCGTTGACCGCGTCCCGCTTCTCGGCGCCGAAACGGGCCCGCAGGAACGGCAGGCCCCACAACAGTTCCGGCACCTTCGGCACCTGGAAGGCCGCGATGTACCAGGAGTGCGCGAGCTGACGCAGCACGGGCGCCAACCGCAACCGGGTCAGCTGCCGGCGCATCCAGGCGTCGATGTGGTCGAGGCAAGGCCCGGACATCGAGGTGTAGGAGGCGAACAGCGGCGCATACTCCGGATCGGTGACCGCGTGCCATCCCTGGATCGAGCCCCAATCATGCCCGATCAGGTGAACCGGCTGGTCCGGACTGGTGGCCCTGACGACCGCAGCGAGATCAGCCGCGAGCCGATCCAGCCGATACCCGGCCCGGTCATCGGGTGCCGAGGAACCCCCCGTGCCCCGAACGTCGTACCGGACCACGTGAAACCGCTCCGCGAGCAGCTCCGCCATCCCGTCCCAGACCGACGAGTTGTCCGGGTAGCCATGCACCAGCAACACGGTCGGCCGCCCGGCCGCACCCTGCTCCTTGACGAGCAACCGCAACCCGTCAGACCAGACGGAACTGACCCGTACCGTATTCATAGTGATCCACGGTAGGCGGTGCGGCCCGACCGCGCGAGTGCGCTATGCTTCCCCGGTCGCCCGATAAGGGCCCCTGTAGCTCAGGGGATAGAGCACCGCCCTCCGGAGGCGGGAGCGCAGGTTCGAATCCTGCCAGGGGCGCGTCGCCCAGTCAGCACACGAAGGATCCTGACCAGCACCAACGCGGTCGGGGTCCTTCGTTGTCTGTCCGTGCCGGCGAGTCCGGGTGACCAGGCGGCTGGACAAACTGCGTCGCCCCGGGAGCACTTCTGGGCCAGTCTGAGCCTCATGGCACACGCGGTGCGGGTTGAGACTCATGATCGGCTGGCGGCGGCGGCCTCTGCCGAGTTCCTCAAGCTCTACGGCGACGTTTACGCCGGGGCGCCTTACTGGAACGGCCCGAAGGACGTTGCCGAGTTCGCCGCCGAATGGGTTCAATTGCGGGACGAGCCGGGGATTCGGCTTGTGTTGGCTCGTGCGGAAGCGGGGGCGGTCGGGTTTGGGCTGGGGCATGTTGTCCGGCCGGACAGTGGGTGGTGGGGCAGCGCGCCCACGGTGCGCGGGGCCAGTTTTGGTATCGCCGAGTTCGGTGTGCTGGCCGGGTGGCGCCGGCTCGGTGTCGCGCGGCGGCTGCATGACGCGCTGTTGGCGGGGCGCGGTGAGAGCCGTTCGGTGCTGTGGGTTCGGGTTGATGCTCCGGTCGCCAGGGCCGTGTATGACAGTTGGGGATATCGGATGGTGGGCGCCCTCGATCGGTCGCCCGGTTACCAGGTGATGTGTCTGGATCTTGGTGGGCGCGAGAGGATTGGGCATGGCTGAACATCGACTCGATTCGACGCCCGACACGGTGACCGACGTCTTCTCTGGTGAGCGGGCGCCGGTGCTCACCGTTGATCCCGGCGACACGCTTGTTGTGCACAGTTTGGACGCGTCCGGGCATCTGGCGCGGCAGCCGGGGCCGGGTGTGGCCGCGCCGAGGCTGATCGTCGATTCTCGTGGGCATTGTCTTGTCGGGCCGATCGGCGTCCGGGGGGCCGCGCCGGGGATGATGCTGGCCGTTCGGGTGCTGTCGTTGCGGCCGGACGACTGGGGGTTCACGGTCGCGGCTGCTCGCGACAATGCGCTCAATCGGCGGCTCGGCGTGTTTCCCGGTGAGCCTGCCTGGTTGTTGTGGGATGTGGATGCCGATCTTGGTGTTGCTCGGAACAATCTTGGGGTTTCCGTGCGGTTGGCACCATTTCTCGGCGTGATCGGGCTGCCGCCTGCCGAACCCGGTGACCATTCGACGGTGCCGCCGCGGGCTTCCGGTGGGAACATCGACTGCCGGGAGCTCGTTGCCGGGTCCACTCTTTTTCTTCCGATTACCGTGCCGGGTGCGCTGTTGTGCGTTGGGGACGGGCATGGGGCGCAGGGGGACGGTGAGGTGTCGGGTACCGCCATCGAGTGCGGCATGACGACCGAGCTGGTGATCGACATCGCGGCCGATCCGGCGATTTCGACCGCGCACGCGGTTACGCCGGTCGGTCGGATCACGTTCGGGTTCGACGCCGATCTCAACGAGGCCATGGCCCAGGCGCTGTCGGCCATGCTCGACTGGTTGCAGAAACTGCTCGGCGTCGAGCGGGCGACCGCGCTGGCGTTGGCCAGCCCGGTGGTGGATCTGCGGGTCACGCAGGTCGCCAACCAGGTGTGGGGCGTGCACGCGGTGCTGCCGGACGGGGCACTGGGCGTCACTTCACCCGGCTGACAGACCGCGTTCACGACGGCGTCGTTCGATCCTGGCAGGGTTCGGGGCCACATCGAGCCGGAGGAGCCTCCATGTCCGACGCCACGAAAAACACCGTCACCCGTCGTGGCGCGCTGGGGCTGCTCGGTGCCGTCGGCGCCGCACCACTGCTGGGCACCACCGTCGCCCACGCCGCCACGCCAAGTCCCACACTCAGCCCGAGCGTCGGCAGCGCCACGCCCGTGCAGGGACTGCACCTGACGTTCGGCGCCGACCCGTCGCGCAACATGGTCGCCTCGTGGATCACCCAGGGCTCCGTCGCGCGGCCGCGGGTGCTCTACGGCACGCTCGACGGCGGCTTCGGCCACACGGTCGAGGCCGAGACCCGCACGTACGTCGACGGCACGTCGGGCCGCACGGTGTGGATCCACCACGCCGAACTCGACCGCCTCCGGCCGAACACCGACTACCTCTACGCGGTGCAGCACACCGGCGCCACACCCGACGCAGGCACGTTCCGGACCGCGCCGTCGGGGCGGATGCCGTTCACGTTCACCAGTTTCGGTGACCAGGCGACCCCCGAGGTGACCTGGGCGGCCGACGGCACTGTCGGGCTCGACGCGAACTCCACGCCGGCCAGCAAGGACATCGTGGCCGGCATCGAGACCGTGGCGCCGCTGTTCCACCTGCTCAACGGTGACCTGTGCTACGCCAACCTGGACGTGGACCGGGTGCGTACCTGGAACAACTTCTTCACCAACAACACCCGCTCGGCACGGTTCCGGCCGTGGATGCCGGCCGCGGGCAACCACGAGATCGAGAAGGCGAACGGCCCGATCGGCCTTGACGCCTTCCAGACCTACTTCAAGCTGCCGTCCACCGAGACCGACCCGGAACTGGCCAACCTGTGGTACTCGTTCACCGTCGGTTCGGTGCACGTGATCGTGCTGCAGAACGACGACAACTGCCTGCAGGACGGCGGCGACGTCTACATCAACGGCTACTCCGGCGGCCGGCAACTGGCCTTCCTGCAACGGGAACTGGCCGCCGCCCGGCACTCCCGCGAGATCGACTGGATCGTCGTGGCGATGCACCAGGTGATGGTCAGCACATCCGACGCGAACGGCGCCGACCTCGGCCTGCGCGCGAAGTACGGGCCGTTGTTCGACCAGTACGGCGTGGACCTGGTGCTGTGCGGGCACGAGCACGACTACGAGCGGTCGCTCGCGGTGCGTGGCGTGGTCAGCGGCAGCGAGACGCTCACCCCGAACCCGGTGTCCTCGGCGACGGACGTGATCGACTCGACGCACGGCACCGTGCACATGATCCTCGGTGGTGGCGGGGTGTCGGGTACGACCAACGGGAGCTTCTTCAAGGACGGCACCGGCAAGGTCATCACAGCGGTCTCGGCGACGCCTGGCCCGAATGGCAAGCGGACGTCGACGTTCGTTCGGGAGCAGGCGGTGTGGAGCGGTGTCCGGGACCTGACCCATCCGTACGGCTTCGCTGCTTTTACTGTCGATCCTGGCCGGCATCCTGGCGACATGACTTCGCTGCTTGTCACGTACTACAACGTGAACAAGCCGTCCGGTGCGTTGTCCGTGTTCGAGACGTTCACCATGCACCGCCGCCGTTCGGACGGCTGAAAGTGCCTGGCAGACTCACGGTGTGAAGCTGGGTGGTGTGATCCGGGCCTGCCACCCGGACGCCTGTGCCGCGGTCGCGGCGGTCGCCGTGCTGTTGGGCGTCGCCATGGGTGGCAGTCCCGTGCGGATCACGCTGGTGGGGGCGGCGGTGTTCGTCGGGCAGTTGTGCATCGGGTGGTTGAACGACTATCTGGACGCGCCACGGGACGTGGTGGCCGGGCGGACCGGCAAGCCGATCGTGGCAGGGCGGGTGAGCCGGCGGGCGGTGGGACTGGCCGCGGTGGTGGCCGGGATCTGTTGTGTGCCGCTGTCGCTGTCGGTCGGGCTCGTTGCCGGGGTTGTGCATCTCGTCGCGGTCGTGGGGGCGTTGGCCTATGACGTCTGGCTGAAGTCGACCGTGGTGTCCGTGCTGCCGTATCTGTTCTCGTTCGGGTTGCTGCCGGTGTTTGTCGTGCTTGCCGAAGGTCACCCGGTGGTGTGGTGGCTGCCTACGGCGGGTGCGCTGTTGGGTGCGGGGGCACACTTCGCGAATGTGCTGCCCGATCTGGCCGGGGACGTGGCGACCGGGGTTCACGGGCTGCCGCATCGGCTCGGCATGACCGCCAGTCGGTGGTGGGCCGTGGTGTTGTTGCTGGCGGCGGCCGCGGTGCTGGTCGTGGGGCCGGTCGGGCAGCTGGTGCCTCGGCTGGGGTTGGCCGGGGTTTCCGTTGTCACGCTTTGCATTGGTCTGGTGTTGGGGCGGCGGCCGGGGTCGCGGGCGGCGTTCAACGCGGTGCTGGTGGTGGCGTTGCTGGACGTGGCGCAGCTGGTGGTCGCGGCCCGCTGACTACATGAGGGTCAGTTGGTTGGACCGCCGTGGGGTTCGGGTGGCGGCGGTGTTGCGTTCGGCCAGGGTGTCGTCGAAGACCGACAGGAACGAGGACGGGCGCAGGTCGCGGTCGCGAGGGTCGCGGGCCGCGTGGCTGAGGTACAGGTGGGACTGGGCGCGGCTGACGCCCACGAAGAACAGCCTGCGTTCCTCCGACACGTCATCGTCCGCACCGGGCCAACGCAGCGGAAGCAGGCCCTCGGCGCAGCCGACGATGAAGACGACCGGGAACTCGAGGCCCTTGGCCGCGTGCAGCGTGAGCAGGGAGATCCGGTTGGCCCGCGGATCCCACGTGTCCACCTCACTGCCGAGCGCCAATTCGGCGAGCAACGCCTGGGGCGTGTGCCGGTTTGCCAAGGGGCCCAACAGGTCGATCGCGGCGCGGAGCTCCTCCTCGTCGTCCGGCAGTTCCCGCAGCGCCGCTGCGCCCGCCGCCCGCAGCAGCGGGACCGTGGCCGAACCGGGGGTGGACCGCAGGTACGGCAGCAGCGCGCGGACACCGGGGTGGTCACGCAACCGGTCGTGGGAGCGCCGCTGGAACGGCAGGCCCTCCTTGGCCAGTGCGGCCATCAGTGGGCGAGCCTGGGCGCCGGTCCGGTACAGGATCGCGATGTCGTCGAACGACAGGCCGCCACGCACGCCGTCCGACGTGACCCGGCCGGAGTCGTGGGCGTGGAACGTCGATCCGCCAAGGAGTTCCTCGATGGTGTGGACGACGTACCTGGCCTCGGTGTCGGCGTCCGCGGTGACTTGTAGCACGATTCGTGCGCGGTCGCCGTCCTGGTGGCGCATGGCTCGGAGGGTGCGGTCGGGTACCAGGGTGGTCGGTTTGATCGCGGCTAGGGCGCTGGCGACGATGGCCGGGCTGGATCGGTAGTTGCGGGTCAGGGTGACCAGTCGTGCGGCCGGGTAATCTTGTTGGAACCGCAGGAAGAATCCGACGTCGGCGCCGCGGAAACTGTAGATGGCCTGGTCCGGATCGCCGATGGCGCACAGGTTTCCGCCGTCAGGTCCGGTTGGCGGGCAGAGCAGTTGGAGCAGACGGTACTGCAATTCGTCCACGTCCTGGTACTCGTCGACGCAGACTCGGCGGAACCGGTCTTGGTAGGACGCGAGGATATCCGGTCGGCTGGTCAGCAATCGCACCGGCAGCACCAGGAGATCGTCGAAGTCGACAAGGCCTGCGGCGTGTAGGGCTTTGTCGTAGCGTTCGGCGATGTCGTTCGTTTTCATTGCTGCGGCAACACGTTTCGCCAGCGACACGTCGGTCAGTGCGCGCCGCAGTTCGGCGGGAGTGGCGCCGGGCAACAGGTCTCGCAGTATCGCGGTGCGTCGGCTCTCGTCGGCGATCGCGAAGTCGGCGGGCAGGCCGGCATCGGTGTGCCGCTCGCGCAACATGTCGAGCCCGAGCCGGTGGAACGTGACGACGGTCATGTCGTCGGCTTGCTTTCCCAGCAAATTGTCCAGTCGTTCGCGCATTTCCTCGCAGGCGCGGCGGGTGAACGTGATGGCGAGGCACTGCGCGGCCGGAATGCCGTGTCGGGTCACGATACGAGCGAGTCGGTGGGTCAGCGTTCTGGTCTTGCCGGTGCCCGGTCCTGCCACGATCAACAACGGCCCGGTCACCAGCTCGGCGGCCGCATGCTGATCCGGATCGAGCCCGTCGACACCGGGCGGCAGCTCGGGCGCCTGCTCGACCAGGACGGGTGCGAGCGGCCTCGGTACACGCACCGGTTTCTGGGGCGCGACGGCGGGTGCGATGTCGAACAGGCCGAGCGCGGACGCGGCCAGCTCGCCCGGCTCGAACAGCGAGATCGTGCCGTACTCGCCGTCGTAGCCTGCGTCACGGATCACCTGGCCGGATCGCAGGCGGGTGATCGCCTCGGTCAGCAGCGGTGACCTGGCCCTGCGGATCTCGTCGATCGGCAGTTCCAGCAGGATGGCCAGCTCCGGACCGAGCACGCGGACCACGTCGTCGACGGCGGCGCCGACCGCCTTGCTCTTCGGGCCGACCCCCAGGATCTCGCCCATGATTTCGGGCAACGGCACGATGCTGAAGAACTCGCCCGCCGTGTCCGGTCGGTGGCCGGCCGGCCGGTCCGCCAGTTCCGAGACGCGGTGCTGCACGCCGACGGTCAGTGGTTTACGGCATTCCGGGCACAATCCTTGGTGTGCCCTGGTTTCCGCCGGTTCCATCCGGACGTCGCACTTACGGTGCCCGTCCAGATAGTATTTTCCCTCCTCGGGGAACATGTCCACTGTGCCGACGTAGCCGGGTCCGTGCACCAATGCTTCCCGCAGTTCGGTGAAGCCGAGATCAGTGTCGAACAATGTGGCGTTACGGCCCAGGATCGGCGGGGAATGCGCGTCCGAATTGCTGACCAGTCGAAACCGGTCCAGTCGGGAGACCTGCCAGTTCATCTGCGGATTGCTGGACAGCCCGGTTTCCAGTGCGAAGACGTGGTCGGCCAGGTCGACGTAGCAGTCCTCGACGGCGTCGAAGCCGGATTTCGAGCCCAGCGCGGCGAACCACGGCGTCCACACGTGCGCCGGTACCAGGTAGGCTCCGTCCCCCGCCGCCAGCGTGATCTCCAGCAGGTCCCTTGAATCCAGCCCGAGAATGGGGCGTCCGTCCGAGCCAAGATTGCCGATTTTTGCCAGTGCGACGGTGAATTTGGCCATCGCGTCGAAATCCGGCAGATAGCAGAGGTGGTGGACTTTTCTGGTGCGGTCACCGCGTTTGTAGATGGTCGAGATCTCGACTTCGAGCTGGAACCGGACGGGTCCGTGGCAGCTCGGTGGGAGGGTGCGTAGGACTTCGCGGTCGAGATCGTCTCGGAGTTTGAACAGTCCGTTCTCGGCCGGCACCAGCGACGTGCGTAGCTCCTCGGCCCATGCGGGGTGTGTGACGTCGCCGGTGCCCAGTACCGTGATCCCCTTGCGCCGCGCCCACCAGGCTAGATGCATGAGATCGCAGTCGCGGCTGCAGGCTCTGCTGTACTTTGAGTGGACGTGAAGATCCGCGTAGTAACGCACGGACTGGCATCATGCCAGAGTGGTCGGACGGTGCTGTCACAGCTCGCCTTCGTTGACCGGGCTGTCAAGCCTCGGCGCCATCTGTGCACAACACGATCGGTTGTCCACAGGTTGCCGGCGGACCACCCATTTGGGGCTTGACAGACGGTAGATTGGAAATGGGACGCCCCCCGGTGGAGTGGTGGGGGCTGCCTCTTTCCGGGTCGATGCCTGACAAAGTCGCGTCTGTCGAGGTCGGTGGGGGCCTTGATGACGGGGCGTCTGCTTCGTTGTGCTGGTGGCGTGGTGCTTTCGCTGTGGTGCTGTTTGCGTGTGGGGTTGGGTTGCTGTCCTCTGTCTGGCTGGTCCTGGGCTTTGGGCTTCTGCATCACCCCGATACTCTATTGTCGGTAACGGTTGTTGGTGGTTTGTCAAGGCCGGAAAGAGTACCTTGACAAACCACCAACAACCGCTTTAAAGCTTGCCCGTATCGGGATGATGCAGAAGGACTGGGCGAACAGCGGAATGCCGCGTGGTTTAGGCAATATCCCGGGAGCGAATGGGGCGCCTCGGTTCGGAGCCCGCTTTCGTTCGTCCGGCGGGTTTCGGTCGGTGGTGGTTGCTGGCGCCTCGGTTGGGAGCCTGCTTCCGTTTGTCCGGCGGGTTCCGGTCGCCGGCAAGGCCTCGGTATAGTC
>CAVPCF010000039.1:0-47878 GCA_963702275.1 Candidatus Melainabacteria bacterium | reverse complement strand
TGTTGGGATTGGTGTGTTGATCAAGAACAGAATCTCTCCCGGCAGTATTGATGTGCGAGCCGGTTGGACTGCGCTCGTCGCTGGAGTTTTTCTGTTTTACAGGTACCTCAAGTTTTTTCGTCAGTATTCGTATGAGTTGTTTAATTGTTTCGCCTCGAATCAAGGCGAAGGCATCGCAGTACGAAAGGGGGCTGTTTAAAACATGCCAGTAGTACATTTTTTAAATGTCAAACACGGGGACTGTTCTGTAATCCAGCATACGTCTGGTCACGTAACGGGCGACCATCCCGTTGGCCCTGTGGTTGCAGGGGGTCGGGCTGCTGCTCGGGATCGGCACCTGGATCCGGTGGCGGCTTGGCTGGCCGGCAACGCTGCTGCTGGCTGCGCCGCCGCTCATCGCGCTTACGTGGAACTGTTACGAGACAATAGCCCGACTGCTGCCCAACCTGCTCTGAGTGCCCTTTGTGGTGGGCGTCTTGCTGTCCGTTGTGTGGCTTTTTCCGCACGCTGTGGGCTTCTGCATCACCCCGATACTCCATTGTCGTGACGGTTGGTGGGGTTTGTCAAGGCGGGAAAGAGTACCTTGACAAACCCCACCAACCGCTTTAACAGAGGGCCCGTATCGGGGAGATGCAGAAGGACTGGTAATGCAAATGATGCCACGTTCGTTGGGTTAGTCCCACCGAAGACTAAAAGCCGCCTCGGTGGGCAGCCTACGCTTGTTCGTCCGGCGGGTTGCGGTTTCGGTGGTGGTTGCTGGCGCCCCGGTTGGAGCCTGCTGTTGTTCGTCCGGCGAGTCGCGTTCGCTCGATGAGTCGTGGCTGGCCTGGCCTGCCTCTGGGGCAAGCACCAGTGATCACTGCCGCGCCCACCTTTGAAGGGAACCCGCCGGACGAACAGGAGCAGGCTCCCAACCGAGGCGGCTCTTTCGCCTTCCAAGGACTGACCCAAATCACGCGGCATTCCTTCCGTTACCCAGTCCTTCTGCATCACCCCGATACGGGCCCTCTGTTAAAGCGGTTGGTGGGGTTTGTCAAGGTACTCTTTCCCGCCTTGACAAACCCCACCAACCGTCACGACAATGGAGTATCGGGGTGATGCAGAAGCCCACAGCGTGAGGAAAAAGCCACACAGCGGACAGCAAGACGCCCACCACCACAAAGGGCAGACGCCGGCAGGTGGCTGACCTGCCCACAACCAGCCGCCAACGGACGGAGCGGCCCAGACACCTGTCGACCGCATTCCCGCAGCTCACACTCCCAGTGGCAGGGGCTCGCTCCGGCCCACCCCACCGGCCGGCTTCCGGAATAGCCGGGGACAGCCCCGAGAACGCTCGCTGCCCCACTTATTGCACCATCCGCGCCGACGTGTGTAGATCACGTCCTGTTTCCTTGCCCGTCTTCTTGTGGGCCTTCGATGCAACACGACGCGATTTCCGCGCGGCGTGCGCGGAAACGTTCGTCGGCGAGAAGGAGCTTTCACGATGCTCAGACGTGTTGTCCCCGCCGTTCTCACCGGTGCGGCGCTGGTGCTCGGCGCGCTACCGGCTCAGGCCGCACCCGCTGCCGGTTCGGTGGGCTTTCAACTGCTCGGTGACCTGCCGGTGCCCGGTTCCTTGTCCTTCAACGGTGTTCCGTTCGGCGGGCTGTCCGGCGTCGACTACGACGCGGCCAGCAACACCTGGCGGGCGATCAGCAGCGACAGTTCCGATCACGGCCCTGCCCGGTTCTACACCCTGAACCTCGGCTCGTCCGGCGCCCAGCTCAAGACCAGCGTCAGCAGTTCCGTGAGAATCAGTGCCGGACAGGTGACCCTGCTCCGCGCCGACGGTACTCCCTACCCGCCGTCGGCGACCGCGGGGACGGACACGGTCAAGCCGGAGGCGATCCGCTTCGATCCCACCACCGGTGACGTGTTCTGGGCCAACGAAGGTGTGAACAACAGCACCCTGACCGAGAACCCGGCCGTCCGGGAATCCACAACGGACGGACATCTCGTCAAGCAGCTGCCCGGCGCCACCCAGGAGGCCGGCACCGCGACCACCGGCATCCGCGACGGCGAAGGACTCACCGGGCTCACCTTCTCCACCAACGGCCTCCTCGCCGTCGCCACGCTGGGCGGCCCACTGCTGCAGGACGGCCCCGACCCGACCGCGACCAGCGGCGCCGTGACCCGCATCATGGGTCACAGCCGGATTCTCAACGGCCTGCCGCTCGTGCAGTTCGCCTACCCACTGAGCGCCCTGCCGCTGACCGACGCGAGCGGCAACGGCACCAACATCGTCTCCGACATCCTCGCCGTGGACACCACCCACTACCTGGTGCTGGAGACGGCGACCGCGCCGGGCAAGGGCAACAGCGTCCGGCTGTACGAGATCGACACCACCGGCGCCACCAACGTGACCACCGTGAAGTCGCTGAGCGGGGCCACCTTCACCCCGGTCAGCAAGACGCTGCTGCTGGACTTCGCCACCCTGCACTTGTCCGGCGGCGTCGCCAACTACTCCGGCCTGACCTTCGGACCGATGCTGGCCAACGGCGACAGGAGCCTGGTCCTGGTGTCGGACAACGGATTCTCCGCAAGCGTCGCCACGCACGTCCTGGCTCTGGACGTGCACGGCATCTGAGACGCAAAACGGGGTGCCCGGCGGATTCCGCCGGGCACCTCGTGTATTACGCGATCAGATGTGTTCGGCCAGACCGCACGCGGCGTTCGGGAAGTGCGTGGTGTCCAGCGACGAGAAGCCCTGCTGGTGCACGACGGTCTGCCCGGCGGCGGAGCAGATGTAGCCCGTGGTGCCACTGCCGGAGCCGTCGCCGAGCAGCGGCCACAGGGCCTGGTTGACGGTGCCGGACGTCGGGTCGAGCACGACGACGTGGTAGACCTCGCGGAACTGGTCGTAGCCGGTACCGGCGGTGCCGTTGGTGTTCAACTGGATACCGGCGTTGCTGAACCGGCTGGTGAACTGCGCGACCGAGAACGGGCCGACGGCGTCGGCGTTGCCGGCTTCCGCGGTCGGGTCGTTCTCCTGCACGGTGGACACGCAGGTGCCCGGCGTGATGTTGCCGAGGGTCTTGAGGAAGAAGGATCTGGTGCCGGAGCCGGACTGCGGGATCACCGGGTGGATGGTGTCCGCCGACGAGCCACCCACCTGGGTCCAGGTGGTCTTCGCGCAGGTGTAGATGTCGATCAGGTCCTGCGTGGTCAGGCTCTGCGGCGCGTTCGTGGTGGTCGCCGACGCGTACCGCAGTTCGTCCTCGGCGAAGGGCAGGAACAGCAGCGGGTTGCCGCTGGAGTCCACGTCGCCGGCCTGCGGGCCACGCGAGGACCGGGCGACGTCCACATTGGTGTTGGTCTGCAGGGCGGTGATGCCCTCCGACGAACCGTCCGGCCGCTGGATGCTGACGCCGGGCTTGATCGTGATCGAGTCATGCACGGCGCCGGTCGTCGGGTTCACCGCGTCCCAGGAGTCGTACAGCTTGGTGGGCGTGGGGGTGGTGGCGTTGTAGGCCGTGGCGATCGCGTCATCCGCGAACTGGATGGTGTCCGAGCCGGCGGCGGTGATGTCCGTCGCGGCGACCGACTGCGCCGGGTCGGCGCTGGCCGGCTGGACGAGCGCGGTCGCGAGCGCAGCGGCACCGCATACCAGCAGAGCGGCCTTGAAGGGTGAACGCATTAAAGAACTCCCTGTTCTCCAACGGTCTTCCTGCCCAGGATTGGGCACTCCAGACGTTGCCAAAACAGATTTGGAGTTACCAGGCCGTTATGGCGAATCGTGCGCTTTCGCCACACGCCGCTGCGGTTAACGGGCAACCAACTCGGTGGCGCGCCACCGCTGTTACGGCGGTGTGTCGTCCGATGTACGCGCGGCGGCCCGAACGGCACGGATTGCCACCAACGCCGATCCGCCATGCGCGGTGAACTTCTCGTTCACCCGCCGGCAGTCGCTCCGACCTAGCGTCACATTGCCGGTTGTCGCGTGCCAAGGGGAGAAACATCAGTGACCAGTGCTCGGGAGACGGAGCTCGAACAGACCAGGTTGGACCTGCACCCGGCCGACCGGACGGAGGACCACGCAGCGCAACACGTTCCCCGTACCGGCGAGATCAGCGGGCTGACCCTGGACGCGGTCGGCGTGTCCGCGTGGTTCGGCCGCCGCAAGGTACTGCAACGTGTTTCGCTGACGATGAACGCCGGTACCGTCACCGCGCTGATCGGCCCGTCGGGCTGTGGTAAGTCGACCTTTCTGCGCATTCTCAACCGTATGCATGAACTCATCCCGGGCGCGTCGCTGGCTGGCGAAGTGTGGCTCGACGGGACCGATATCTACCAGTACGACCAGCCGGTGGTGGAGACCCGGCGCCGGATCGGCATGGTCTTCCAGAAGCCCAATCCGTTTCCGGCCATGTCCATCGCGGACAACGTGACCGCGGGCCTGAAGCTGACCGGGCAGCGCACGTCCCGGTCCGACCGGCGCGATCTCCTCGAGGAGTGCCTGACCCGTGCCGGGCTGTGGCGCGAGGTCAAGGACCGGCTCGGCCAACCGGGCGGCGCGTTGTCCGGTGGCCAGCAGCAACGCATGTGCATCGCGCGCTCGCTGGCCGTGCGCCCGGACATCCTGCTCATGGACGAGCCCTGCTCGGCGCTCGACCCGACGTCGACCCGCCGGATCGAGGAGACGATCGCCGCGCTGCGCGACGAGGTCACCATCGTCATCGTCACCCACAACATGCAGCAGGCGGCGCGGGTCTCCCAGTACTGCGCGTTCTTCCTCGCCGAGAACGGCGAGCCGGGCTACGTCGTGGAAGCAGGCCCGACCGACGCGATGTTCAACGCGCCGATCGACCCGCGAACGACCGACTACGTACAGGGCCGCTTCGGCTGACCACCTGGCAACACCGCGATCGACCTTTCTGTACTGTTCGCAACGTGGCATTTCACGTCTCCACCTCGAACGAGCGGGATGCAGTCACCGGCTTCCTCGACAAACAGCGGGATGCGCTGATCAGGAAGGTCCGAGGGGTCAGCGACGCCGACGCGCGCCGGACACCGACGGCCAGCTCACTCTCCTTGCTTGGCCTGCTCAAGCATTCGGTGACGTGGGAGGACCGATGGTTCCAGGCCATCGTCGCCGGGCGCCCACTCCCGGATGGGTGGCCGGAGCGCGAGTCCCCGGGCCAGGACTTCATCGTCGACGACGGGGACACGGTCGAGCAGTGGGTGGCCAGATACGAGGAGGCGGCGCGGACGTCCCGGCAGATCGTTGCCGCCATGGCGCTCGACGACTCCTGCGCACGCACGGACATCATCGACTGCAACCTGCGCTACGTGCTGATACACATGATCGAGGAGACCGCCCGGCACGCCGGCCACGCCGACATCATCCGCGAGACTCTCGACGGAAGCCGGGGAATGTAGGACGACAATCATGGCCGTTGCCGTTCGCGGTGACCTCGGACCTTGGCTCGGGTCCCGCATCGTTGCATCGAGCACCATTGGCGGTTTCCGGTGCGGGACTGGTCGACGTACAGCAGGCCGCAGTCCGTCGCCGCGCAGACCCGGATCCGGCCGCCGAGTGGACCGCTGAACAGGTCCACCGCGTCCCTGGCCAGCACCGACAACACCTGTGACGCCAGCAGTGGCCGGTGCACCATGGCCTTGCCGGACCGCGCCAGCATCGGGACCGGCGGTGATTCCGCGGCTGCCGCGTTGATCACGTTCCGGTCCCGGTCGGCGGGAGCGCTGCCGTTGCTCGCGCGGTGGGCGGTGTGCCAGATCGCCCTGCGCAGCGCCCGTCCCTTGTAGACACTCGACTCGTCGGCCTTGATGTCGTCCAGGTCCGCGATGACGCCGAGCCAGCGGGACACGTCCTCTGGCGTGTGAAGCAGTTCGAACACCGCATACGGACCGTCACCACCGCTGTGCGCCAGGTCGAGGCACGGCCGGCCGGTTCGGAATCGACGGGCCTCATCCGGTGTGAGGCCTTGCAATCGGGCCATGTAACTAGCTTAGATGGTTACATGAAGACCTACCTCAATCCGGAGTCGCTGGCGCGCAATCCGGCGTTCAGCCAGGTTGTCGTCGTCGAGGCGCCTGCCAGGACCATCTACGTCGGCGGCCAGAACGCGGTGACGGCGGACGGCACGATCGTCGGCGACACGCTGGCCGAGCAGACGCGCCAGACACTGCGCAACGTCGAAGCGGCGCTCGCCGCGGCGGGCGCGACAATGGCGGACGTCGTGCGCTGGACGGTGGCCATCGTCGACGGCCAACCGCTGCGGGAGGGTTTCGCCGCCTTCGGCGCGGCGCGGGATGCGGCCGCCGACCCGCCCGCCATCAGCGTCCACGTCGTCGCGGGACTGGCGAACCCGCGGTTCCTCGTCGAGATCGACGCGATCGCCGTTGTCTAAGCGGATGCCGAGCGGGTGATGGCGGCGAGGGCTTGGTGGAGAGTGGCGTCGCTCGGTGGGAAATCGGGCCAGCGGGCGCCGATGTAGCCGTCAGGTCGCACGAGTAGCGCTCCCCGTGGGCTGATGCCGCACAGGTCCTCGGGCAGGGTCTCGATGTGCAGCGGCCACGGTGCGGTGGCGTGTTGCCGCCACGCGTCTGGGCTTGGGGTGAACAGGGTGAACCATTCGCCGACGGCGTCGAGTGTTGAGCGGTTCTCGGTGAGCCAGAGGTGCGGCATGCGGTGGCCCGGCTTGGCGGTTGGCACGTATTCCGTGCCGATGCCGGACAGGTCCGGGGTGCTGTCGTCGGTGAGGACGGCGGCGGAACGGTAGGTGGCGCCGAGCACGAGACCGAGTTGCGCGAAGTACTGGTCCGACCATGGCCGTTCGATCTGGTCCTGCGCCGTCTCGCCGGCTTGGAGCTGCTCGAGGCGCCGGACCTGTGCCTGGCGCATGAGCTGGGTGTTGGCGACCGTCTGGCGGAGAGTCTCATTGGCGACGGGTTGTCGTTCCGTCTCGTACGTTGCCAACAGGTCCGGACCGGCCCACCCGCGCAGTACGCCCGCCAGTTTCCAGCAGAGGCTGTGCACATCGGCGATGCCGACGTTCATGCCCATGCCACCAGTTGGCGGCACCGCATGCGCGGCATCGCCGGCCAGCAGGATCCGGCCGTGGCGGAAGCGTTCCGCGATGAACGCGTTCACCACCCAGTGCTGGACCCGCAACACGTCGACCGACAGGTCCGCGCCGGGGCCGATGGCACGCGAGACGCGGTCGTGCCAGTCGACGCGGTCGGGGTCCTCAGGGGTGGGCACGGCCCAGAACCAGCCTCGCTCCGGGTAGATCGGGCCGAATCCGCCGTGCGCGGTGAAGTACACCCCGGCGGGCTGGTCGGCGGACCAGCGGGTGAGGTCGGCGTCGAACACGACGGTGGTACTGCGCCCCACCGCGCCCGGGCCGACGGTGTCGATCCCCAACCGTTGGCGGACGGTGGAATTCGCGCCGTCGGCGGCGAGCACGTAACGGGCCCGAACCCGGGTCTCCTCGCCAAGTTCGCGGTCCACGAGCACGGCCACGACGCCGTCGGTTTCCTCGGCCAGGTCGATGAGCTCGACCCCGAACCGCAGGTCCGCGTCCGCCGCCGCGAGCAGGGTGGGTTCCAGCCGATCCTGCGAGGTGACGACGCCGGTCTCCGGACTTTCGGAGATCGGTGCGTCGACCCCGATCATCGCCTCGGTGGCGAAGTCGGGTTCGAGCAGGGTGTCGCGGAAGCGGATGCGGCCGAACTCCCGAGCGAACGCGCGATCCCGGATCTTGGTGGCGAGGCCGAGCTGGCGATAGATCTCCATCGTGCGGACGTTGACCAGCCGGGAACGGGGAAACGGTGACAGCTCGCGGTATTTCTCGACCAGCAGTGTCCGCACGCCCCAGCGTGCCAGCAGCGCTCTGGCGGTGAGCCCGACCGGCCCACCGCCGACGATCAATACCTCCACCTCGGGCCCCTGAACCGTCATAAGATCAACCTTGCGCCATCCGGCCGCCGGTCGCAACGTCCGCACGGGCAGCCCATCAGGCCGGATGTCCGTTCCCGGGTGGGTGGCATGAGTTAGCTTGTGTCATGCGCATCATCGCCTGCGACGAGTCCGGTTCGGAGGGTGAGAACCTCGTCCACGGCGAGACGGACGTGTTCGCGTACGCCAGCGTGCACGTGACCACCGCAGCGGCGGCGGCCTGCGTCGCCGAACTCCGGGACCGGATACGGTCGCCTGCCCTGGAGTACAAGGCGAACCACCTGCTGCGCGCGAAACACCGATCGGCGCTGACGTGGCTACTCGGCTCGGCGGGGCCGATCTCCGGCCACGCACGCGTTCAGCTGACGGACAAGACGTTCTTTCTCGTCGGCAAGGTGATCGACGTGCTCGTCGACGAAGTCGGTTACGCGGACAGCATCGGCTGGCGGCAGCGACCGCGGGCCGAGACGATGACCCGCGCCCTGTATCGCGACGGTCCGCGTACGTTCGGCAGCACGGCATGGCTGGCATTCCTGGAGTCGTTCGTCGAACTGAAACGGACCGCGACCCAGCAGGACGGCGAACCGGCCGTCGACACGTTCTTCCACATCGCCGCCAAGTTGGGCGAGTCACACGAGATCGTGCGGCGGATAGCCCTGGCCAGACCCGCGGCCGAAGCGTTCCGGGTACAACTGGTCGACAACCCGAAAGCGATTCCGGCCCTCGATCCCCTGATGCCGGCCATCCTGCGCGCGGTCGCGCACTGGTGCGCCGACGGCCGGCCGGTATCCATCGTGCACGACGAACAACCGTCGTTGACCGACGACCGTATCGCCCAGCTCATGGAAAAGCTCGATGGTCGACTTGCCGGCATACGGTTTGTCGACTCACGGTCGGACCCGCGCGTCCAGGTCGCCGACTTCCTGGCCGGCGTGGCCAGACGGATCGCCTCCGAGGAGCTCAACACCCGCGGCGACGCCGAACTCACCGCACTGCTGCGACCGTACGTGGACCCCACATCGACCTGGGGCGACCCCCGCAGCGGCGCACTGCTCGGCGTTCGTTAAATCCCTTGCCGGACGCCACGCGAATCACGGACGATCGCGGCCATGGCCACGACCCGACGAGCCGACATGTTCACCGCGGACGGCAAGCCTTCCGACGACGACCCGAGGGAGAACCGGCGAAGGCTGGGCGACGAGCGCGGCACCCTGGCCGAATCCCTGCGCTGCCAACGCCTCACCCTGGAGCTGAAGTGCGCGGGTCTTGACGCGGCGGCCATGGCGCGGCGTTCGGTCGAGCCGTCGACGATGTCGCTCCTCGGCCTGGTGCGACACCTGGCCGAGGTGGAGCGTGCGACGTTCCGGCGGCTGATGGCGGGCCAGGACGTGCCCCGGCTGTTCACCTCCGCCACCGACCGCGACGGTGACTTCGATGGCGCCGTCCCTGATCCCCGGTCGTTGCGGAGGCGTGGGACGCATGGCGTGCGGAGGCGGACTTCGCCACCCGGTTCGTGGCCGAGGCGCCCAGTCTCGACGTCACCGCCGACGATCCCTTGAATCAGCACGGCAGCGGCGGCGGGCCGATGTCGCTGCGCGAGGTGCTGGTCGGCATGATCGAGGAGTACGCCCGCCACCTTGGTCACGTCGACCTGTTGCGCGAGCGGATCGACGGACGCCTTGGCCAGTAACGTCTTCCTGGACGGCGACTCCACTGTGGACGGCGCTGCTCAACCGCGCAGTTGCGCGTTGAGGCGCGCGGCTTGTCGCGTGAGGTGGTCGCGTTCCGGGAGGTTGGGCGCTGATCGGGCAGCTTCGGCATAGAGGCGTGCCGCGGTCACCGGGTCGCCGTCGCGCTCGTGCAGGTACGCCGCGACGGCGGTGTGGCGGGGCAGTGCCGGATCGAGCCCGGCCATGGCGGCAAGGCCGGCCCGCGGGACCAGCCAGCCCTTGGGGTCCCGCGGCGGGTCCGTCCGGCCCACCCGCGCACGGCCTCCATCAGGGCGTCCTGCACGGCATCCTCGGCCGCCGCGAAGTCGGCGCCGCGGCGGACGAGGATGCCGATCACGGTGGGGGTGAGGTCCGCAGCAGGGCCTCATCCACCGTGCGTCACTCCGTGACGGTCGAGTGCGCGCCCAGGAACGGGCGCACCTCGAGCCACTCGTGGATCGGCTTCCCACCCGCGCCGGGAGCCGCGGACAACTCGCCTGCCAGACACCTGATCTCTCCCGGAAGGCTTTCGTCCGGAATCGACAGTACCGTCGGCACGATGGGTGAGTACGAGATCAGGGCGCTGACGAGCCGCACCTGGGACGCGTTCGCCGAGCTGTGCGCCAGGCACGGCGGCGGCGGATTCGGCGGCTGCTGGTGCACCTGGTTCCACAACGCGACCATGGCGGAGCGACGCGAGTGTGGCGGCGGCGACTGGCGCGGCTACAAGGAGCGGTTGGTGCGCGAGGGCAACGCGCATGCCGCACTCGTCTTCGACGACCGGACCGCGGTGGGCTGGTGTCAGTACGGCAGCCCGGCGGAACTGCCGGGGATCACCCACCGCAAGGAGGTCGAGTCAGCTGGCGAGCCGTGGCCCGACTACCGGCTGGGCTGCTTCTTCGTCGACCGGCGCCACCGCGGCCACGGCGTGGCCGCGGTCGCCCTCGACGGCGCACTGACGCTGATCGCCGACGCGGGCGGTGGCGTCGTGGAGGCCTACCCGTACGACACCGCCGGCAAGAAGGTCTCTGCGTCCTTCCTCTTCAACGCCACCCGCGACATGTGCGAGCGGGCCGGCTTCACCTACGACCGCCCCAAGGGCAAGAACCACTGCGTGATGCGCAAGGTGGTCGAACCGAACCACGCTCTCACCGACGGGTCAGCGCGGCAACGGCGTTGACCTCGACGAGGTGCTCGGGAAGTACCAGGCCGGCGACCACAACGAGGGTGCTCGACGGATAGGGTTCGGCGAGGAAGGTCTGGTTGCGCACCTCGTTGAACCCGTCGAAGTCGGCCCGAGCGGTCAGGAAAACCGTCATACCGACCACATCGGAAAGGTCCCCGCCGGCAGCACTCAATACCGAGGCGAGATTGGCGAATACCGCGCGGGCCTGTGCCCGTATATCACCGGGCCCGACCACCTGACCTTGCGAATCGGTCGCCAATTGGCCGCTGATGAACAGCAGACGGTGCGCGCTCGGATCGATCTCCACACCTTGGGTAAAGTGCGCGGTGGTCGGTGCAAGCGAACTCGGACTGATCGCGGTGGACTGCGCCACGGTCATTCTCCTTCCCGAGACGACTCCATTGTCTGCGTCGCTGAGCTTAGGTGCCGTCGTGATCGGCAGCAAGAGTTTCGGGCGTCGCCTTCGACCGCGCGGAACTATTCCGACCCGCTACCGCTCGAATGGCCTATTGGCCCGTCCGGTGCAAGGGCTCGATTGCGGTCATGACATTTCACGGCGGCGTCGTGCCAGGTGTTCCCGCTCGACGGGGTTGGCGGTGCGCGCGAGCGCGCGGTCGTACGCGGCGCGTGCGTCGTGCGAGCGGCCGAGGCGGCCGAGCAGGTCGGCCCGCACGGCGTGGTAGATGTGGTAGTCGTCGAGGTGGTCGATGTCGTCGACGATCCGCAGCGCGACGGCAGGGCCGTCGACCTCGGCCACGGCGACGGCGCGGTTGAGCGCCACGACCGGACCGGGGTCCAGCAGGCGGAGCCGGTCGTAGAGTGCGACGACCTGCGTCCAGTCGGTGACCGGGTCGGTGTGCACGGCGTTGATCGCGGCCTGCAGTTGGTAGCGGCCAGGGCGGTCGCGGCGCAGGCAGGCACGCACGATGGCGCGTCCTTCCTGGACGAGAGCGGTGTCCCAGCGGGACCGGTCCTGGTCGGCCAGCCGCACGAGTGCGCCGTCGCCGTCGGTGCGCGCGGGCCGGCGTGCCTCGGTGAGCAGCATCAGGGCGAGCAGCCCGGCGGGCTCCGGCTCGTCTGGCATGAGCTCGACGAGCACGCGGCCGAGGCGGATCGCCTCGGCGCAGAGGTCCGCGCGCACCAGCGCGCCGCCGGACGTTGCCGTGTAGCCCTCGTTGAAGATGAGGTACACGACCGCGAGGACGGCGTCGAGCCGGTCGGGCAGGTCCGCGTCCTGCGGGATGCGATAGGGAATCGTCGCGTCGCGGATCTTCGCCTTGGCCCGGACGATCCGCTGCGCCATCGTCGCCTCGGGGACGAGGAACGCGCGGGCGATCTCGGGCGTGGTCAGGCCGCCCAGCAGGCGCAGCGTGAGCGCCACCTGGGCAGGCCGGTTCAGGGCGGGGTGACAGCAGGTGAACACGAGGCGCAGCCGCTCGTCCGCCACGGCGCCCTCCTCGACGGGTTCGTCCTTGGCGTGCACCACGGCCGCCTCGGCGTGTCTGCTGTCGCGTGTGGACTCGCGGCGCAGGTGGTCGATGGCCCGGTTGCGGGCCGTGGTGATGATCCAGCCGGCCGGGCTGGGCGGCGCGCCATCGGCCGGCCAGCGCTGGACGGCGGCGGCGAAGGCGTCGGCGACCGCGTCCTCGGCCAGCCCGATGTCGCCGAGCGTCCGGATCAGGACCGAGACTGCGCGTCCGTACTCGGCGCGGAAGACCGCCGCTATCTGTTCCGGCGTCATGGCATCAGAAGGGTGGCACGTCCTGGAACGGGCGGACCTCGATCGGCAGCCCGGTCGCGGCCGCGGCCCTGCGCCCCCACGCCAGCGCCGCGTCCAGGTCGGGCGCGCTGATCACGTAGATCCCGCCGATGTGTTCCTTGCCCTCCAGGTACGGACCGTCGGTGATCATGCCGTCGGTGCGCACGACGGTGGCGCTGGCGGGAGCGTGCAGGCCGCCGGTGAACACCCACGAGCCGCTCGCGCGCAGCTCCTCGTTGAGCCGGTGCAGGTCGGCGGCGATCCGGGCCATGGTTTCCGCGTCGGGCATGCCGCCGTCTGGCTGGTAGATCGACAGCAGGTAGTGCGGCACTGGCCCTCCTCACCGGCGGTCGTACCGGGCGATGAGCACGCCCTTGGTGGTCGCAACGCTAGCCGGTGAGCTCGAAGTCGGTCAGCGGGGCGGGGCCGTCGAACAGCCGTGCGCCACTGCCCAGGGTCAGCGGGCAGATCACCAGTGTGTAGTGGTCGATCAGGGCGGCCGCGTGCAGGCCGCGCACCAGCGACGCGCTGCCGACGATGCCCAGGTCGTTGCCGTCCCCCGCCTTCAGTTCGGCGACCGCCTTGGCCGCGTCGCCGCGCAGCAGCACCGAGTTCTGCCAGGCGTCGGCGTCCTCGAGGGTGTTCGACACGACGTACTTGGTGACGGGGTTCATCCGCGCCGTGAACGGGTTGCCGTCCGCGCGCCGCCCCCACACCTCGCTGAAGTCCTGCCAGGTGCGGCGGCCGAACAGCATGTCCGCCGGCCCGGCCATGGACCGGGCCATCTCGCGGCCCAGCACCTCGTCGTCGTACCGCCCGCCCCAGCCGCCGTGCGTGAAGCCGCCGCGGGTGTCCTCGTCCGGGCGGCCGAGGCCCTGCACGACGCCGTCGAGGGTGACCCACATCGTGACCTTGATCGAACGCATCGGAATGTCCTTCCGGCCCGGCGAACCGCCGCGGTGGCGGTCCGTTCACCGGCTACACGAGCGGCGACCGCCCGGATCGACATCGCCCGGCAGCTAATTTCTCGACGTCGCCACGGACCAGTGGCGCAGCAGGGCCGCGGCCAGTTCGGCGGGCCGCTCGTCGGGGAAGAAGAGCCGGGCGCCGGCGAGCTCCACCACGTCGCCCGCGCCGGGGATCGTGTCGCGCAGCCAGTAGGCGTCGCTCAGCGGGAAGAACACGTCGTCGGTGCCCCACACGAGCAGCGTCGGGACCTCGAGCCGGGCCAGTCGCGGCTCAACGGCCAGCAGGTCGTCCGGGCGCAGACCGGCGATCAGGCGCTGGTACTGCCGGGCTCCCTCCTGCGTGGCCAGGGTCCGCGCCCACGCCCGGAGCTGGTCGTCCGAGGGATGGTCGGGGTCCTGGTAGCCCATGCCGTAGATCCGCTTGCGGACCCGGCCGAGGTCGCGCGACAGCCGGCGGCCGAGCGGGGCGAGCAGGCCGGCCCGTGCCAGCAGCACGGTGGGCAGGAACGCCCTGGGCGGGACGCGGTCGTGGCTCTCGCAGTCGGTCAGCGTCAGGCTGCGCAGGCGGGCCGGATCGCGCGCGGCGACGATCTGCGCCACGGCGCCGCCGGTGTCGTTGGCGATCAGATCGATCTCCCCGAGGCCGAGCGCGGCACAGACGTCGGCGACGAACCGGGCAAGGCCACCGAGTGTGAGGTCCTGCGCCGGCGCCGCCGGGGTGCACCCGTGCAGCGGCAGGTCGACGGCGATGCAGCGGCGCTGGGCGGCAACCAGATCGATCACCCCCCGCCACAGGTAGCTGCTGGTCCCGACCCCGTGCACGAACACCGCGGGCGGCCCTTCGCCGAGGTCGACGTAGCTTGCCGGGCCCGATGCGGTGTCGACCTGGTGGCGGTGGCTGTCGAACTCGGCGAGCGTCGTCATCTCGTCCCCCGTTAGTCTGTGTAAGACCGACTGTCGGTCTGTATCCAGAAGTAGACCGACCGTCGGTCTGTTTGTCAAGAGAGCAGAATCCGTGAACCGGAACGCCACGCGCGGCAGGGCCACCCGCGAGCACATCGTCGACGTGGCCACCGACCTGTTCGCGACCGCGGGTTTCGACGGCACCTCGATCGACGCGGTGATGCGCGCGGCAGGGGTCAGCAAAGGCGCGCTCTACCACCACTTCCCCGGCAAGGACGCGCTGTTCGAGGCGGTGCTGGACCGGATAACCGAGCGGGTCGAGGCCGCACTGGCCGAAGCGGCGGTCGGCGTGGACACCCCGGCGGGCCTGCTGCGGGCCGGCTGCGCGGCCTGGCTCCGGCAGGCCGTCGACCCGGCCGTGCAGCAGATCATGCTCATCGACGCGCCCGCCGTGCTCGGTTGGCTGCGCTGGCGCGAGCGCGACGAGGTCAACACGCTGAAGGCCGTCCGCGCGGCACTCACCGCGGCGGCCGCGCAGGGCGTGCTCGATCCCCGGCACGTCGACGTGTTCGCGCACGCCCTGCTGGCCATGGTGAACGAGCTGGCGCTCATGATCGCCAGGGCCGACAGCCCCTCGGACGCCCTCGCCGAAGCCGAGAGCGCCTTCCATGAACTGCTCGACCGGATGCTACGCACCGACCCCCGGATGAACCCCTGGCCCGGCCCGAATGGTCATGGGCCGGGCCGGGATTCCCCCGCCGGTCAGCTCAGCATCGCGTCGAACATGCCGGGTTCGTAGGAACCCGCCGGGGTGCGCACGATGACGTTGATCCGGTTGGCCGCGTTGATCAGCGCGACAAGGCAGACCAGCGCGGCGAGCTGGTCGTCGTCGTAGTGCTTGCGCACCTGCGCCCAGGTGTCGTCGGACACGCCGTGGTGGGCGTCGCCCAGGCGGGTGCCCTCCTCGGTGAGCGCCAGCGCGGCCCGTTCCGCCTCGGTGAACACGGTGGCCTCGCGCCACGCGGCGACCAGGTTGAGCCGGACCGCGGTTTCGCCGGCAGCCGCAGCATCCTTGGTGTGCATGTCGGTGCAGAAGCCGCAGCCGTTGATCTGGCTCGCCCGCAGACAGAGCAGTTCCTGAGTGGCCTTCGGCAGCGGCGACCGGCCGATGACCTGGCTGATGTTGGCGAACCGCTTGCCGAACTCGGCGGCGATCTTGTTGTCGAACATGTTGAATCGGGCGTCCATGACTCCGTCCTCACTCGTGGCGTCGGGTACCACTGAGCACGGGATGCCGGACGACCCGATCCTTGTGACAGCGTGGGTGCGTGACGTGCGCCACCGGCGCGGTGTCACAAATCTGCGCGGCCCGGCGTCTGGTGGGTGACACAGTCGAGAGGAGCCAGCCATGGCCAGCGCGCCCGACGACCGCACCAACCCGGCGACCGAAACGTTCGTCGCCCATCGGAACCTGCTGTTCACGGTCGCCTACGAGATACTCGGCTCGGCCGCCGACGCGGAGGACGTCCTGCAGGAGACCTGGCTGCGGTGGGTGGATGTCGATCTCGACACCGTGCGGGTACCGCGCGCCTATCTGGTCCAGATCACCACCCGCCAGGCGCTCACCCGGCTGCGCACGCTCAGCCGCCGCAAGGAGTCCTACGTCGGCTCGTGGCTGCCCGAGCCGCTGTTGACCACGCCCGATGTGGCCGACGACGTCGAGCTGGCCGACAGCGTCTCGATGGCGATGCTGCTGGTGCTGGAGGCACTCGCGCCGACGGAGCGGGCGGTGTTCGTGCTGCGCGACGTGTTCCAGTTGGAGTACGACGAGATCGCCGCGGCCGTCGACAAGACCCCGGCCGCGGTCCGCCAGATCGCCCACCGGGCGCGGGCACACGTCGCCGCGCGCCGACCGCGCGGCGTCGTTTCCCCAGCGGAAACCCGAACCGCACTCGAAGCGTTCCAGCGAGCGGTCGACACCGGCGATCTGCAGAGCCTGCTCGATCTTCTCGCGCCGGACGTCGTCTTCCTCGGCGACGGTGGCGGAGTCAAGCAGGCCGTGCTACGGCCCGTCGTCGGCGCCGACCGGGTGGCCCACCTGCTGACCGTCGGGCTGCCCAGGCTGCCTGCCGCATCGATGCGGCCAGCACAGGTCAACGGCTACCCCGCGCTCGTTGTCCGTCTCGACGGCGAGATCGACACCGTCCTGGCGATCCGCGTCGACGACGGCCTCATCACCGGGCTCTACGCCGTCCGCAACCCCGAGAAGCTCTCGCACATGGAGCGGGAGACCATCGTGAGCCGCTGATCAGATCGGTTGCGTCGCCTCCGCTGGCACGCGGCCCGGGAAGTGGCAGCGGACGGTACCGCCGTCGTCGGTGTCGACGAGTGGTGGCGGGGTGGCGCACACGTCCTCGACCACCGGGCAGCGGGTGCGGAAGACGCAGCCGCTCGGTGGCGCGATCGGGCTGGGAATCTCGCCGCGCAGCACGATCTTCGTGCGGCGCCGCTGCGCGACCGGGTCCGCGATCAGCGCCGCGGACAGCAGCGACCGGGTGTAGGGATGGCGCGGATCGCGGAAGATCCGGGCACACGAACCCTGCTCGGCGATTCGACCGAGATACATCACCGCGACCCGGTCGCAGAGGAACCCGACGGTGGCCAGGTTGTGCGCGATGAACAGGCAGGAGAAGCCCAGTTCGCGCTGGAGTTCCTTGAGCTGGTTGAGGATCGACGCCTGAACGCTGGTGTCCAGCGCGGAGATCGGCTCGTCGGCGATCAGCAGTTTCGGTCGCAGGCCCAGTGACCGTGCGATGCCGACGCGCTGCCGCTGGCCGCCGGAGAGCTCATGCGGATAGCGGTCGATGAGCGTGCTGGGCAGGCCCATTCGCTCGATCAGCTCGGCGGCCTGCCGCCTGGCCACCGTTCTGCTCAGCTTGTCCTTGCGCCGCAGCGGTTCCGCGACGATCGAGCGAATCGTGGCACGTGGGTTCAGCGAGGTGTACGGGTCCTGGAACACCATGTGCACATCGCCGCGCACCGGGCGCAGCCTGCGTTGGGACAGATGCGTGATGTCCTTGCCCACCAACGTGATACTGCCCTGATCGGGTTCGAGCAGCCGCACGACGCACTTGCCGACGGTGGATTTCCCGCTGCCGGACTCGCCGACGAGGCCGAGGATCTCGCCGGGTTCGATCCGCAGGTCGACGTCCTCGACGGCGTGCACGACGCCGCCACCGGCGGCCCTGAACCTCTTGCACAGTCCGGAGATCTCCAGCACCGGGCCGGTCATGACGTCACTTCGAGTTCGTGCACGCACGCCACCTCGGCGTCCTGGCCGGTGGCGTGCCTGGCCGGAAATGCGTCGTGGCAGTCCGGCTGCGCCCGCCCGCAGCGTGACACGAACGGGCAGTGCTCAGGCACGTCGGCGAAGACCGGTACGGTGCCGGGAATCTCGGCGAGCACGGCGTTCTCGCCGACCGCGCCCAACATGGGCACCGCGCCGAGCAGGCCCGCGGTGTACGGGTGGCGCGGCCGGGCGAACAACTGGTCCACCGGTGCCTGCTCGACCTTGTACCCGGCGTACATCACCACGACACGCTCGGCGAGCTCCGCGACAACGCCCAGATCGTGGGTGATCACCAGCACCGCGGAGCCGAAGTCGGCACGCAGCTTCTCGAACAGCGCGAGCACCTGGGCCTGAATCGTGGCATCCAGCGCGGTGGTCGGCTCGTCGGCGATGATCAGGCTGGGTGAGCAGGCGATCGCCATGGCGATCATCACGCGTTGGCGCATGCCGCCGGAGAGCTGGTGCGGGTATTCCCTGGCCCGCCGGGCCGGTTCCGGCACACCGACCAGGTCGAGCAGCTCGACCGAGCGTGCCCGCGCTGCCCTGCGGCCCAGCCGCTCGTGTCGCCGGGTCACCTCGTCGATCTGCCGGCCGATGGTGAAGGCCGGGTTCAGCGAGGACATCGGCTCCTGGAACACCATCGAGATGTCCTTGCCGCGAATGTCGCGCAACTGCTTGGGCGGCAGGCCGATCAGCTCCCGGCCGGACAGCCGTACCGACCCGGTGACCCGCGCCGTCGGTGGTTGCAGGCCCAGGATCGACAGGGCGGTCAGGGACTTGCCGCAGCCGGACTCGCCGACGAGGGCGAGCATCTCACCGGCCCGGATCTCCAGGTCGAGCCCGCCGACCGCGAGCACGTCGCCTTCCGCGTCGGGAAACCGCACGTGGAGGTCGGTGATCGACAATAATGGTGGATTCTCGGACATTCTCCTCACCCGGCCGTCGGATCGAGTGCGTCCCGCAGGCCGTCGCCGAACAGGTTGAAGCACAACGTGGTCAGGAAGATCGCCACGCCCGGGAACACGCCGAGCCACGGCGCCTGGCCGAGATAGTTCTCCGCGTCGGCCAGCATCGTGCCCCAGTCCGCGGTCGGCGGTTGCACACCGAGGCCGAGGAACGACAGGATCGCCGCGCCGACGATGGTGGCCGGCACCGCGAGGCTGGTCTGCACCACCACCGGGTTCAGCACGTTCGGCAGGATGTGCCGGAACAGGATGGCCCTTGTCGGCGTGCCGTTCACGACCTCCGCCTGCACGTACTCCAGTTCACGCTGCGCGAAGACCTCCGCGCGCACCACCCGGATCACGCCGGGAATCTGCGCGACACCGAGCGCGAGCACCACGTTGCGCAGCGACGGCCCGAGAATCGCGGCGAGGCCGACCGCGAACACCAGGAACGGGAACGCCAGCACCACGTCCACCAGGCGTGAGATCACCACGTCGACCCAGCCGCGGAAGTACCCGGCGACCAGTCCGATCGGCACGGCGACCAGCGTGCCGAGCAGCGTGGCCAGCACGCCCGCGATCAGCGTGGTTCGAGAGCCGTAGAACAACCGGCTGAGCACGTCGCGCCCGAGTTCGTCGGTGCCGAGCAGATGGCCGCCGGCACCCGGTGGCGCCAGCACCTGGTCGAAGTTCGGCAGGGTCGGGTCGTGCGGTGAGATCCAGGTCGCGAGGATCGCGACGAGCACCACCACGACCACACCGACAAGGCCGAGCACCGAGAGCGGGCGCGCGGTCAACCGCCGCCGCGCCTTGCGCCTGGCCAGCGCGCGGCCGGAGTCCACGGTAACGGCGCTCACTTGGCACCGCCGGCCACTCGGATGCGCGGGTTGAGCACCGAGTAGGTCAGGTCCACCAGCAGGTTGGTGATGACGTAACCGAGGGCCGTGAGCAGCACAACCCCTTGCAGGGTCGGATAGTCGCGGTTGTACACCGAGTCGAGGGTGAGCTTGCCGAGGCCGGGAATGCCGAACACCTGCTCCACGGTCACCACACCGCCGATCAGCGCACCGAGTTGCAGGCCGATCACGGTCACCACGGTGATCAGGCTGTTGCGCAGGGCATGGTGGCCGATCACGTCCCACTCAGAAAGGCCCTTGGCCCGCGCGGTGCGCACGTAGTCCGAGGACATCGCGGTGATGACGGAGCTGCGGGTCTGCCGCATCACCACGGCCGCGATACCGGTGCCCAGCACCACCGCGGGCATCAGCATGTGCTCCAGATTGCCGATCGGGTCGGGCACGATCGGCACGAATCCAGCGGCCGGCAACACCTTCAGCCAGACCGACAGACCCAGGATCAGCAGGATGCCGAACCAGAAGTGCGGAATGGACAGTCCGGCCAGCGCGCCGGTGCTGCCGACGGAGTCCAGCGTGCCACCTGGCCTGCGCGCGGAGAGCACGCCGGCCGGAATGCCGATCACCACCGCGACGAGCAGCCCCAGCACGGCCAGTTCCATGGTGACCGGCAGGTCGTTGAGCAGCGTCGACGACACGGACAGCCCGCTGTTGGGCGATGTGCCGAAGTTGCCGGTCACCGCCTGGCCAAGCCAGCGGAAGTACTGCGGCACCAGTGGTTGGTCGAACCCGTACTTGTGGTTGATCGCCTGGAGCACGGCTGGATCGTTGCTCTCCGCGGAAAGTGCCTCCGCGGGCCCGCCGGGCAGCGCGCGGATCGCCAGGAAGATCACGATGCTGGCCAGCAGCAGGGTGACCAACGCGGAACCGACCCGATACAGCACCAGCCTTGTCACGCCTTGCCTCCCAGGCTCGCGTGCCCCAGCCGGATCAGCGCGTCCCCGTAGTACCCGATCCCGGTGACGCTCTTCTTGCTGGCCAGGGTGAGACCGGTCTCGAACAGGTAGATGATGCCGCGCTGCGCCAGGGTGGCCTGCGCGATCTGCCGATAGATCTGCTTGCGTGCCGCGGTGTCCACCGTCGTGCGACCCTGGTTGATCAGCTTGTTGATCCGCGGATCGTTGTTGCCGGAATAGTTCAGCGCGCTCAGCGGCAGATAGAACTGCGAGATGTCCTGGTCGGGGTCAAGGCGGCCGGACCACCCGGCTATCTGTGCCTGGAACTTGCCGCTCGCGCCGTTGGCCAGCAGCGTGGTGAACTCGGTGGCGTCCACCCGCACGGCGAAGCCGGCGTCCTTGGCCATCGACTGGATGACCGTGCCCAACTCCTCGTCGAGGGAGTCGTTGGGCACCTGGAGGTCGATGGTGATCGGGGTCGGCAGGCCGGTCCCGCTGACGAGCTCGCGCGCCTTGGCGACGTCCCGGCTCGGGCAGGTGAGGTTCACCGCCCACTGTCCGGTGGTCGGCAACGGCGTGCAACTGGGCGTGTAGTCGCCGTCGAAGACGACCTTGTTGATCGCGTCGCGGTCCAGCGACAGGTCCAGCGCGGTACGCAGCGCGGGATACCTGGCCAGCACGTTGTCCGGTGTCCCGCTGGCCTTGGTGGAACCCTTGACGTTGCCCACGTTCACGTAGATCCCGGTGTAGCCGAGCGACGGCACGGTCCGCGTGCTCAGGCCGGGATCGGTGCCCAGCGTGGTGCGATCCTGCGGCGCGGCCTGCTCCAGCACGTCGATGTCGCCGGAGCGCAGGTCGGTCGCCCGGACGGCGGGCTGCACGATCACCCGGAACGTGATGCCGGGCAGCGTCACCGACCGGCTGTCGTAGTAGAACGGCGAGCGGACCAGGTCGATCTCGTCGGGGCTCGGCTCCGCCTGGAAGGAGAACGGCCCGACGCACACCGGGTCGCGCCCGAAGTTGTCCCCCTCCTTGGCCAGCGCGGCCGGCGACATGACCATGCCGGAACGGTCGGCCAGGATCGAGGTGAGCGGCGCGAACGGCGTCTTCAGGTGCAGGCGCACCGTGGTCGGGTCGAGCACCTGGATCGAGGTGACCGGGCTCAGCTCGGACTTGCGCGCGGAGAGCGCGTCGGTCTTGTCGCGCAGCAACGAGGTGCGCACGGCGTTGGCGTCCAACGTGCTGCCGTCGTTGAACTTGATGCCGGTGCGGACGGGGATGTCGTAGGTCAGCCCGTCGGCGCTGATCTTCGGCAGTCCGGCGGCGAGTTCCGGCACGATCCGCAGTGCGGCGTTGACGTCGTAGAGCTTCTCGCACATGTTGGCGAAGACGATGCGACCGTCGAACGTGCTGGACTGCGTCGGATCCAGAATGCCGGTCTGGCCCGCGAGCGCGACGACCAGGTAGCCCGTGTTTCGTTCCGCGCCGAAAACGCTGGCCGTGCACGAGGTCAGGACCAGCAGCAACGCCGAGACTGCCACGATCAACCTGGTCGTTGCTCGTGTCGGGCGCGACACCATCCACTCGGTATACAGGATGCCAACTACCGCGCGAAACCCCCTGAAGGTCGGCCCTGTTTCACCTGATGTGCCGCGGCCGGGTTCAGCAGGGTTACGTCATCGTGACGACGATGTTGCCCTTCTTGTGTCCCGCTCGACTGTCGTATGCGTCGGTGATGCGCCGCAAGGGGTAGCACGCGTCGATGACCGGGACGAGGACCGCTGCCTCGGCGAGCTCCTTGATGTACCGCAGGTCCACCCGCTTCTCGCCCGCCGGCCGCAGGCCGGTGAACGCGACCATGGCCTTTCTGCGGCCGAACGCGGCTGTCCAGGGCATCTGGAGCAGGATCGCCGGGGACGGCGCGGTTGTCAGGTAGCGCCCGTCGCGCGCGAGCGTGGTCCGGCAGCGGGTGAATGAGCTGGTGCCGGCCACGTCGAAGATCACGTCGTAGGTCCGGGTGCCTCGGGTGAAGTCCGTTCTGTGTAGTCCAGGACGGTGTCGGCGCCGAGTTCGAGTACCAGTTCGGCGCTCGCTGCGCCGCACACCCCGGTCACGGTCGCGCCGTGGTGCTTGGCGAGCTGCACGGCGGTGGTGCCGACAGAGCCGGACGCGCCATTGATCAGGATGGTCTGGCCGCGGTGCAGGTTTCCCTTGTCGCGCAGGAAGCACAGTGCGGTCGTGTCCACGAGGGCGGCGGCCTCCGCGTGGGTCAGGTTGACCGGTTTGGGCGCTATCGCGGCCTGTTCGGACAGGTGGAAGTACTGCGCGTGTGCGCCGAATCGTGGCGCGGTGGTGCCGAAGACGTGGTCGCCGACGGCGAACCGGGTGACGGCGGGCCCGATGGCTTCGACCTGTCCGGCGAAATCGGAGCCGAAGGTCGGGAACCTGGGCCGGGTGAGTCCGAAGTGGATCCGTGCGTAGGCCGGGGTGCCCCGGCGGGCGAGGCTGTCCACGATCCCGACCGTCGCCGCGTGGACGCGCACCAGCACCTCGTCCTCTTCCGGTACCGGCGTCGGGAGGTCGGCCACGGTCACCACGTCCGGGGCACCGTAGTGGCGACAGACGGCTGCTTTCATCGCGGCTCTCCTGCGTTGTCGGGATACTGGAACACGTCGTCGAGCGGCACCCGGAACACCTGGGCGATCTGGAAGGCCATCTCCAGCGACGGGGAGTAGCGCCCCTGCTCGATCGCGATGACGGTCTGCCGGGTCACGCCGATGCGCTGCGCGAGCTGTGCCTGCGTCATCTCGCCGTTGGCGAACCGCAGCGCGCGGATCGAGTTGGTGATCCTGGTCGGTTTGCTCATCGCGGTGACAGGCCTCGCCGGTAGGCGACCAGCCGCACCGCGGATCCGACGATCGCCCACAGTACGAACCCGAGGTAGATGACGTTGGCGATCCAGAAGTAGTCCCACCGCGCGATCGCCATCACGAGGGCTGCCGCGGCAGCAGCGATGACGAACCAGCGGCCGGTGTGTTCGCCGAACCGGGCGATCTCCTTGTCCCGCACGTCTTTGTGACGACTGTCGCTGGGTCTCGCGGTCTCGACCAGCGTGCCACCCACGATCGAGGCGACGATCGAGGCACCGGTGGCCCACAGCAACGCCGACACGTACGGCACCTGCGTGAGTGGGGTACGCGTGGCCCGATCGAGGATGATCGCGAGGTAGACCACGTAGGCGCCGACGCTCGCCACGAGGTAGATCCAGGTGCGCTTCTCTTCGTACGACATCGCTGTCCCCGCCGACGGTGTAAAGAAACTTTGACACGATGAAGGTAAAGCAGAGCCGACATCATGTCAAGTTTCTTTGACTTTCCCAACCGTCCGGCGCAACCAAGATCGCAGCCCGAACCATTGGCTCCCAACGAAATCCTATGGAGACCCGTCCAGGGTGGCTTCGGCTCGCCGACGGACGAGCGCGGACACATGCTGGGGCGCGGTGTCCAGCCCGGACAGGGCGTCCACCGCGTGGCGGACGGCCGCGTCGACCTTGTGGGGCGGCGTCGACGGCATCCGGTGTTGCAGGTCCGCGCTGATGGCGGTCAACTCGTCGGGCGGCAGTTCGAGCGCGGCGGAGTGCGCGTGCGGTCTTCTTCGATGTTTAGCCATGGCGTGCCGCCGCGGTCGGCTCGTGCCACGACAGGGAGGTGTCCGCCAGCGGCACCAGCTGGCCGCCGGGCAGCTGCCGCGTCGGCTCGGCACGCCAGGCGTTCCAGCGCAACGCCTGGCGCAACCGTTCCGGTGACAGCGATGCGTGCCGCGCCACCTGTCGAAGCGGTGCACCGCGCAGCTCCCGCACGCCACTGGCCCTGGCCAACCGGCCGAACCACAGTTGCTCCTCGACCCAACCGGCGCGGGCCATGTCGATCAGTTCGGTGAGGTGTTCCGCGCAGGCCCGAACCAGCCGCCAACCATCGAGCGACGGGTCGCTCCGGTGCACGACGGACGAATCGGGCGCGACCGCCACCAGCACCCGGCCCGGCGGCAGTTCCCGCAGGCAGTGGTCACAGGTCCGTGCACTCGCATCCGGCGGGTGCATCCGCACGTGCGGCGGGTCGGAGCCGTCGGTCCCGCCAGGAAGGTCTTCACGCATGGCATCTCCCCGCAGTGCGACGTGGTGCGGATGCCGTGCACCGCGTCCCGGGTGCGAGGCGTCCGCCGGCTGAGTCGCGGGGTCCGGACGGCACAGCGCTGCGGGACCACTATGGTCCATACGGCACTATCCGTCTGCGCAGAAGGTCCAGTTGCGCCCCGAATCGGCGAGTAAGGCAGCCAGATCGTGTCGAGCCGTTCACTCGATCGAGATCAGCTCGTCATGCGCGTTTCGAATCGATCGGTTCACCGCTTGCGCCGGAAACGGGACAGCAGAGACCCTTTCTCCGGAGCGGGCCGGTGGAGCGGCTTGACGTCGACGCTGTCCTCCTCGACCAACTGGTCGATCTCCTTGCCGATGTCAGCCGCTTCGGCGGCACGGTCCAATCTCGGCAGCAGGTCGACGAGCAGCCGCAGCGCGGCGATCAGGTCCTTTCGCCAGCCGTCCGGATGTGCGGCGTAACAACGGCGGATGATCTCGATCGATTCGGTGGCAGCGGTGTCCGCCTCGGCCAGCCGGTTCAGTTTCAGCAGAGCCTCGGCTTTCGTCGCCAACGACCGGCCGACGTACGGCTCGACTCCCCCAGGATTGGCTTCGCCGAGCCGGCGAAAAATCACCACCGCTTCTTCTGCGTTGGCCAGGGCCCGCACATATTGCGCCAAGTGGACAAGGACTCCGCACTCGCTGGCCAGCACGGCCGCGAGTAGCATCGAGGCCTCGGGATCGTCTGCCAGATCCTGTTGGCGCAACAACAGTATCGCCGCGTCGAAATCGGCCAGCGCGGCAGCGTCGAGACCTCGTGCATTTCCCAGGCCGTTCAACGACCGCGCGAGCTGGACCTCGTATTCCGGCCTGCCCTGCTCGATCAGCCCGACGTACATGTCGACCGATTCGGTCAGCGCGTCGATCGCCTCCGCCGACGATCCTACTTCTTCCAGTTCGCTGCCGAGATTCTTCAGCGTGCCGGCGAGGACGGCGGTGAATTCGTGGCCACTGTCCGCGTAAACGCGCTGGATCTCGATGGAGTGCGCCAAAATGGGAATGGCTTCCACCGGCCGCCCCCAGTCGCCCAGCATGCCGCCGAGGTTGCTCAGGGCGGTCGCCAGTAGATTGATCTTGGCGATGTCCGTGGCGGCCAACCGGCGACAGATCTCGATCCCCCGCCGCATGGTGGCCACGGCATCTTCCCGCTGCCCCTCACTCCACAGCGCCAAACCACGGTTGACCACGGCGACGCACTCGGCTTCCAACCTGTCCGACGGACCCATCGAATCGTCCTCCCGCCCGGTAACAGACGGACCGGATTCTGCTCCCGACCTCCGGGAGGGGTCCCCGCAAACCATGCGCGGTCAGCTGTCACCGGTTGTCGAGGTCGAGCAGTGCCCCCAGCAGTTCTTCCGGCGTCTCCACCTGGGGCAGGTGGCCGGTGCGGGGCAGCAGCGTGAAGGTCGACGTCGGGATCGCGGCGGCGTAGGCCTTGCCGTACTCCGGATCGACGATGCGGTCGCTCTCGCCCCACAGCACGTGGACCGGGAGGTCGAGGCCGCCGAGCCGCCGCGCCAGCGTCGGGTCGGACATGGTCGGGCCGGTGTAGCCGATCAGTGCCAGCACGTCCGGGCTCGGCCCGGCGCCACCGGTGCTCGGCGGAGCGGGTGCCTTGCTCGGGTCGTGGAAGGAGTACGACCGCAGCTCGGCAGGCGAGAGGCCGCTGACGTCGGTCATCGGGTGGCCATCGACCTCGATGCCGACCGCGTTGACGAGCACCGCGCCGCTGACCCGCGGGCTGCCCTGCAAGGCGATCTCGGCGGCCAGCCAACCGCCGAAGGAGTTGCCGATCACGGTCACGTCCGTGAGGTCCAACTGTTCCAGCAGGGTGACGTACGCCTGGGCCAGTTCGGCGACACTGGTCAGCGCAGGGGCTTTCGGTGTGCCGCCGAAGCCGGGGTGGGTGGGCAGCAGCACCCGGGAGTGGGTGCGCTCGGCGAGCAGGTCGGCGAAGCCGGCCATCGTCGGCACGCCGCCACCGCCGTGCAGCAGCAGGAACGGCCGGGTGCGGTCGCGGTCCTGGACCGTCATCTCGACCCCTTGGGGGAGCGTGTGGGTTGCAGTGTGAGTGGTCATCGTTCCTTCTCTCCGGTGGGTACATCAGGAACCTTATATCAGCTTCCTTATATAAGCAACCTGGCTACACTGAGGTAGTGTTCCTCGCATGACGTACTGTCCGGCCGACGTCGCGCTGGCCGTCAAACGCCTGCAGGACCGCCATCACCGCGCGTTCAGCCGCGCCCTGGCACCGCTGGGACTCTCGCTCGTGCAGTGGGACGCCCTTCGCCACCTGCACCGGCAGCCGGACGCCTCACTGCACGACCTCGCGGTGCTGACCTTCCAGACCGATCAGTCCTTCGGCTCACTGGCCACCCGGATGGCCGACCGCGGACTGATCGAGCGGGTCCCGGGCCCTGGCCGGGCGGTCAAACACCGGCTCACCGCAGAGGGCGCGCGGCTGCACGCCGCAGGCCAGGACGCCGTGCAGGCCGTCCTCGAGTCCTCGTTCCACAACCTGTCGGCCGCCCAACTCGACCAACTGGGAGCGCTGTTGGACACCGCCCTCGGCGACGACCCGACGGCGTAGGCGAAAAATGGTTGGGCGGACGACGTTCGAGCTGATAGCGTCCGGCGACCGTGACATCACGCCTGGAGGTGAGACCCATGAACGTTGTATCGAGTGGGTGCTCCCCCTCGTCGTCACGGTCGGGCGATTGACGTAGGTATCGCCGGGAGCGCCTGGACAACAGGGCACTCCCGAAAGGCGACGACCTATGGACTCTGTGCATTTCCCGCCGGATACCGGCGACCACACGGTCGTGATCAACCGGGTCGCGGCGACCCAGTGGCACGCCGTGGAAGACGACCGGACGGTCGGCCGCGGCGAAGCATGGCGCAGGCCCGACGGGCGGGTCTTCGTCAGCATCGACTCGTGGCACGGCGTGGTCTTCGACCGAATCGCCGACGTGATGCTGGCGGACCTGCCGACGCCGCTGTACACGGTGGTCGACGAGGCCGACCTCGACCTGACGTCCCACTGGCAGCGGGCCGGCTTCACGATCCGGCGCCGCGAGTGGGAATACCTCGTGCCCACCGACCCTCTGGTCACCGGCCTCGGCTCGGTGCGGCCGCCCACGGGCGTGACGATTCTGCCGGCCGGTGCGGCGAACGATGGCCGGCTGCGCGAACTGGACCGTGCGATTCGCGACGAGGTCGAGGCAACCGTCGGCTGGCAGGAGATGCCGGCTGAGGTGCTGCCCCGCCCGAACGGCGCCACCCTGCTGTACCCGTCGAAGTACGCGGTGGCGGCACAGTCCGATCAGTACGTGGGACTGGTCCGGGTGGCACCGGTGACCCGGCGGGCACGGATCGGGCTGATCGCGGTCCGGGCCGACCAGCATCGCCTCGGCATCGGCAGGGCACTGCTGGCGCACGTACTGGACTCGCTGCACCGCGCCGGGATCGAGACGGCGTCGGCCGACGTCAACGAAGCCAACACGGCGGCCACGGCGCTGTTCGACGGCGCCGCCGCCCGGCGTGCGGGCAGCAACCTGGAACTGGTGCGCCGCTGACGGCGTCCGCCGCGCCGCGATCGTGGTGCGTCAGCAGAATTCGTTTCCGCACCCGCAATCACCGACCGGAGAAGGGCGCGAACATGAACAAGAAAGCAGGGGGCATCGAAGTCGAGGGGACCGTCCTCGAGTGCCTGCGCAACGCCAACTTCACAGTGGAGCTTCAGAACGGGCACAGGGTTCTCGCACACATCAGCGGGAAGATACGGAAGAACTACATCAAGATCCTGCCGTACGACCGGGTGCTCGTGGAGCTCAGTCCGTACGACCTCAACCGCGGCCGGATCCTGTTCAGGTACCGGACGTAGCAGCGGCCGAACCTGCCGAGCCACCACCGGTGTGGCGCTTGACGGGTGAATATTTCCGCGAGTTAAATCATGTCTTGGTTAAAGCCTCGGCCCACATTGGGGTCGGGGCCGTGGCGCCATGCACCGGGCGCGTCCTGACCTCTCGAAAGGACGACTGCAGATGCCAATCGATCCCACCGAACCAGCCGACCGACAGCCACAGTCCGGCCTACCGGCGTTGGGCCGGCGCGGTTTCCTGCTGGCCTCCGGTACCGCGCTGGCCGCGGCCCCCGCGATCGCGCTCGCCGGCCCGGCATCGGCGGCGACGCCGAGCGATGCGACCACCGCGGCCCCCGCCGCGCCGCCGCCGCCAGCCACGGCCGCTCCCGGCGACCCGGACTTCGGCCCGAACGTGTACGTGTTCGACTCGAGCATGCCGGCCACCACGATCCAGTCGACCATCGACGCGATCTATGCCCAGCAGCAGCACGCCCAGTTCGGCACCGGCCGCTACGCGCTGCTGCTCAAGCCCGGCGGCTACGGCATCGACGTCAGGCTCGGCTACTACACCCACATCGCCGGTCTCGGCATCCAGCCCGCCGCCAGCAGCATCACCAAGTCGCTGCAATCCCTCGGCGAGGCGCACGGCAACAACACGCTGGTCAACTTCTGGCGCGGCGCGGAGAACCTCAACGCGGTGCCGACCAGCGGCCAGGACACCTGGGCCGTGTCGCAGGCCACCTTCTACCGTCGGATCTACCTGCTCGGCGACCTCAAACTCGACGACGGCTCGTGGTCCAGCGGCGGATTCATCGCGGACTGCCAGCTCACCGGGGCCGTCCACTCCGGCACCCAACAGCAGTGGATCACCCGCAACTCGGTCGTCGGCAACTGGATCGGCTCGAACTGGAACTTCGTGTTCGTCGGCGTGGCCAACGCGCCGCAGACCGCATTCCCCACCCCGCCCTACACCACGATCCCGCACACACCGGTCGTCCGCGAGAAGCCGTTCCTGTACGTGGACGGCAGCGGCGCCTGGCAGGTGTTCGTGCCAGCGGTGCGGACCAACAGCCAGGCCACCAGCTGGTTCGGCCACAAGCCGGCCGGCACCTCGCTGCCCATCTCGGACTTCTTCATCGCCAAGCCCGGCGCCACCGCGGCGGACCTGAACGCCGCGCTCGCCGCCGGCAAGAACCTGATCATCACTCCCGGCATCTACCCGCTGTCGGAGTCCGTCAAGGTGACCAGGCCCGACACCGTCGTACTCGGGCTTGGCTTCGCCACCCTGCAACCGGACAACGGCGTGGTCGCGCTGGATGTCGCCGACGTCGACGGCGTGCACGTGGCCGGCCTGCTGGTCCAGGCAGGCGCCCAGGCCTCCGACGCGTTGATGCGGTTCGGCCCGGCCGGTTCGCGCCGCGGCCACAAGGCCAATCCCAGTACCCTGCACGACGTCTTCTTCCGGATCGGCGGCAACGGCGTCGGCAAGGCCAAGCAGTCACTGGTGATCAACAGCAACGACGTGCTCATCGACAACAGCTGGATCTGGCGCGCCGACCACGGCAGCGGGGTCGGCTGGACGGTCAACACCTCCGACACCGGGCTCGCGGTCAACGGCGACAACGTCACCGCGTACGGGCTGTTCGTCGAGCACCACCAGAAGGCACAGGTGTTGTGGAACGGCGAGAACGGCCGGACCTACTCCTTCCAGAACGAAATGCCATACGACCCGCCCAACCAGGCGGCGTGGATGGACGGCACACACCGGGGCTTCCCGGCCTACCAGGTCGGCGCCGGCGTGCGCAGCCACGAGGCGTGGGGACTCGGCAGCTACTGCATCTTCGCCATCGACCCGACCATCGTGTCCGACCGCGCCATCGCGGCGCCGCAGCGGCCCGGCGTCCGCTTCCACGCCATGATCACCTTCTCGCTCGGCGGCGGGAAGGGCACCATCGCGCACGTCGTCAACGACGCGGGCGGCCCGTCGAACTCGGAAACCAACCTCGCCCTGCTCACTTCCTACCCGTAGCGGCATTCCCGGTGCGGACGGCCGATTCCCGGCCGTCCGCACCGGCCTCACTCCTGTGTGCGGCGGTAGACGTGGATGACGGTGCCGTCCGGGTAGGGCGTTGCCGAGAGGAGGGTCAGTAGCAGCGGCTCGGCCATGTCCTTGAACAGCGGCAGCCCGTGTCCCAACGCGACGGGACGGATCACCAGGTGGTACTCGTCGATGAGGCGCCGCCGGGACAGCGCCTGGACGAACGCGGCGCCGCCGTGCGCCATGATGTCGCCGCCGGGCTCGTGGCGCAGGGCGTCGATCTCGTCGGCCAGCTCCCCGCGCGCGACACGCGACTCGGGCCAGTCGGCGCTCGCCAGGTCGCGGGAGAAGACGACCTTCTGGATGTCGTTCATCGCGGGCGCGTAGACCGAAGTGGACGTCGGCCAGTAGTCCGCCATCAGCTCGTAGGTGACCCGGCCCATGATGTGGGTGCCGACCCGGCGTACCGCGTCGAGCTTCCACGCGGTCACCGCATCGTGTTCGTCCGGGAGTCCCCAGTCGCCGCTCCCGTCGGGCAGGGCGACGTAGCCGTCCAGCGAGACACTCATCTGCAGCACTACGGAACGCATGTGATCTCCTTGGTGTGTCGCGGTCACGTCGGGACCGCGTGATCGATGGTCGCGGTCATGGAGACGACCCGGCGGGCCGAAAGGAATCGGTGGCCGGCAGAATGGCCGCGTGAGCACCGCGGATGCCGATCTCGTTTTGCTGGACGAGCGGGACTTCGACGATGCGATGCGCCGCCACCGGCGCGAGCTGCACGTGTACTGCTACCGGATGCTCGGCTCGTTCGACGACGCGGAGGACCACGTCCAGGAGGTGTTCCTGCGCGCGTGGCGGTCGCGGGCCGGCTTCCAGGGGCAGGCGAGCGTCCGCGCCTGGTTGTACCGGATCGCGACCAACGCCTGCCTCGACACGCTGCGCCGCCACCGCAACCGCGCGGTGCCGGGTACCGCCGCGGGCCCGTCGGTCGCCTCGATGCCGTGGCTACAGCCCTACCCCGACGCGCTGCTCGACGAACTGGTCAGCGATCAGGCCGGTCCAGAAGCGTCGGCGCTGAGCCGCGAGTCGATCTCACTGGCCTATCTGACGGTGATCCAGCTACTGCCACCGCGTCAGCGGGCGGTGCTGATCCTGCGTGACGTGCTCGACTGGCCCGCGACCCAGGTCGCTACCCTGATCGACAGCAGCGTGCCGGCCGTGAAAAGCGCACTCCAACGGGCCAGGGCGACCCTGCACGAGCACCAGGCCAGCCGCGGACCAGCACCTGTCCCGCCCGCCGCCGACGAACGCAGGCTGCTGCAGGGTTTCATCGCGGCGCACGAGCAGGCCGACCCGGAAGCGCTGATCGCGCTGTTGCGCGATGACGTCCGGCTGGCGATCTCGCCGCAGGCAGGCGAATGGACCGGCCGCGGCACGGTGGCAGCCGCGTTGCGCGCCGGCATGACCTCGCTCGGGGCGTGGCGGGTGCTCCCGACCGCCGCCAACGGGCAGCCCGCGGCCGCCGGCTACCTGCGTCGCCCCGGCGAGACCGCGTTCCTGCCCTTCTCGATCACCGTGCTCGACGTCCGGGACGGGCAGCTCGTCGACATCGCGGCCTTCGAAGCGGCCGACCTCATCGTGGCCTTCGGCCTGCCCGCCTCGCTCTGACCTCGTTCTCGTTGCGCTGCATCAGTTCTGCACCGTGATGGTGATGGACTGCGGGACGGTGGCGGTGCCGTTCACGGCGGTCAGGGTGACCGGGTAGCTGCCGGCGGTGCCCGCTGCCGGGGTGCCGGCGATGGCCGCGGTGCCGTCGCCGTTGTCGGTGAACGTCAATCCTGGTGGTAGCGCACCGCTTTCGCCGATCGCGGGCGGTGGATAGCCGGTGGCGGCCGCGGTGCAGGTGCCGGCCGAGCCGACGGTGAAGCCGGCACTTGTCGGGGTGGTGAACGCGGGCGCCTGGCCGACGACAACGGACAGCGTCTGGGTGGTGCTGCCGGTCGCGTTCTGTGCCGTCACCGTCAGGTCGGTGGTGCCGGTCGCGGTCGGCGTGCCGGACAGCAGCGCGGTGCCGTTGCTCTCGTCGGTGAACGTCAGGCCGGCCGGCAGCGCACCGGACTCGGTCAGTGCCGGGGTCGGCGCGCCGGTCGCGCCGACCGCGAACGCTCCGCTCGCGGCGACGGTGAAGTTCGCGACCGCGATGCTGGTGATCGCCGGTCCGCTGGGGCTCCGTACCGTGATCGTCAACGGCAGCGTCGCCGTGCTGCCTGAGGCGTTGGTCGCGGACACCGTCACCGGGTAGGAGCCCGCGGTGCCCGCCGCCGGGGTGCCGGCCACCAGCGCGGTGCCGTTGCCCTGGTCGGCGAAGGTCAGCCCGGCCGGTAGCGCGCCGCTGTCGGTGATCGTCGCGGCCGGGTAGCCGGTGGTGGTGACGGTGTAGGTGCCGGCCGAGCCGACGGTGAAGCCGGCACTCGCCGGGCTGGTGATGGTGGGCGCCTGCGCGTTGGTCAGCGTGAAGCTCTGGGTGGCGGTGCCCGCGGTCGACGTGGCTGTGATCGTGATCGGGTAGCTGCCGCCGGTGCCGGCCGCCGGGGTGCCGGCCACCAGCGCGGTGCCGTTGCCCTGGTCGGTGAACGTCAGGCCGGCCGGCAGGTTGCCGGACTCGGTGAGTGCCGGCGTCGGCGCGCCGGTGGCCGAGACCGCGAAGGTGACCGGCGCGCCGACGATCGAGGACGCCGAGCCCGCGCTGACGATCGTCGGCGCGACTTTTTCGGTCAGCGTCAACGAGTTGCCCGCCGCGAGGGTGGTCCACGCGGAGAGATCGCCGCCGTAGGACTGGCCGAAGGCCGAGCCGTTCACCGTGGTGCCAGTGGGTGCGGTGATCGGCACGGTGACAGGGGAACCGCCGGAGTCGGTGATCGTGACGGTGCCGTTCTGCTCCGACGCGGTCACCGAAGCCTGCGCGGCTGCCCAATCCGCCTGCTCGCCGAGGATCTGCGACTCGGTGGTGTCGGTCACCGGTGCCAGTGGCGCGGTGTACCAGCTGTTGTACTGGGACAACATGTTGCTGATCAGCGTCAGCAGCGTGTAGCCGAAGTCCTGGGTGGTGCCGTTGACGGTCTGGGTGGCCGGCCCGATGAGGTCGGACTGGTGCGCGTAGCCGACCCGGGGATCGTTGGCGAGCACGTGGCTGAGCATGATGTGCGATTCCGATGTGAGAACGGATGCCTCGGTGGCCGGCGTGGTCAGGCAGGTGGTCGCCGACGTCGGGACGCAGCGGCCCGTCTCGGCCGGGAACTGGCTGTTGCCGGCCGAGTTGCCGGCCGCGACGTAGAGCGTGTTGTACTCGCTGAGCTGGTCCGGCCAGTTGCTGGCGTTGTAGTAGATGTTGCTCGGATACCGGGGAGCCGAGCGGGCCGTGCCGATCGAGTACGGGCCGGGCTGGCGCGATGCGTCCGCGGCGAACGTGGTGATCCCCAGGTTGGCCATGGCCGTCGGCATGTTCGGGTTCTCCAGCCCGGAGTGCTCACCGGTGATCAGGGCACCGGCCGACCAGTTGGTGAGCCCGTTGTTGACGGCGAACGCGTCGTCCAGGCCGATCTCCTGGCCGATGCCGGACGTGCCGGTGGCCGGCGTCCAGCCGGAGCCGTTCGAGCCGGCGCACGAGATGCCAGGGTCGGTCGCGGTCGGGAACGTGGCCGTGGTCCCCGGTGCGACTCCCGGTGCGGTCGCGCCGTTGTCGGTGAACTGGTGGGTGCCGGTCGTACCGGCCGGGTCCTCTGCGACCTGGCCCACCAGGCCGTAGCCGGTGGCGCCCGGATCCTTCCGATAGACCTTGTAGCCCCAGAATCCCGTGCCGCCGGTGAACTGGGACTCCAGTGTGGACAGTGTGGGACCGCCGCCGTTGGGCGCGTCGGCCCAACTCAGTGACACCGAGCCGGACGCGCTGACCGTCGCCGGTATCGGGGCGGACGGCTCGGATTCGCCGTACGCGGTCGCCGCGGTCACCTCGTAGCTGTAGTCGCCGGCAGCCAGTGCGCCGCCGGTGCCGGGGACCGCCGCGTCGACCGGCAGCGGTTGCCACACCACGCAGCCAAGGAACAGGTGCGACCACGTGTGGGTGATCCAGTTGAAGCTGGACTGGTTGGCCAGCAACGCGTTCACCAAGCCGGCGTCGTTCGGGGCGCTGGTGTCCACCGACTGCCCAGGGTCGGTGTACGTGGTCCCGTTCTGGGTGGTGCTGCCGGCGCAGTTGGCGCTGGACTCGGCGGCGGCACTGGGCGCGGTGCATGCCCCGACCGCGTTGAAGGCGAACTCCAGCTTGATGCCGGTCTGCTGCTCCCAGTTGGCCACGTAGGCCACGTCCGCCGCGGTCATCTGGGCATCGGGTGGGCCGGCCGCCGCGTTGCCCTGGTCCGCGGCCGGGCAGCCGACGTCCACCGGCTCGGTGGCGGCGGGGGTGCACTGGAACTGGGCGCTCCACTCGTTGTCGGCGATGAAGAGGTCGTCGACGTCCTCGCCGAAGTAGTTGCGGTAGAGACCGAGATGCAGGCCACCGGTGACCCAGTTGATCAGGCCCGGCGCGAGCAGCAGCCACTGCGTCTGGGTGGCGTTGTAGTCGAACGTCAGCGTCAGTTCGGACACGTTCGCCTGCCGGTCGGAGCTGGGATGCTGGTACACACCGGCGAGAACCTGACCTGCCGTGTTCGTCAGCCACGGCGTGAACGGCGCCCTCGGCACGACCGACGCCGGATAGCCGAACGTGCCGGTGTCCAACGGCACCGGCCCTTTCAGCTCGGGCAGGGCGGTCAGGCCGGCCGCGGTCAGCTGCGCGGTCGTGTTGTCCAGGGTCGCGCCGCTGCCGTTGGTCAGTCCGAGAGCCGGGGACGGGAACATGTAGCCGTCGACCTGCCGGACACCGAAGGCCGATTCGTAGTCGTACAACGGGTTCAGCGCGCCCGCGGCGAAGTTCGTCGGGGAGTCCGCGAGCACGACGCCGTTGAACTGGCCCACGTCGGCAGCGGACAGCGCGGGCAGGGACACGGTCTCGCTGCCCACGGCCCCGCTCGCGGTCGCCGTGGTGAACGCGACGCCCTCACCGCCCAGCGCGGCCTGCCACGCCGCGGTCGTCGGATCCGACGACCCGGTGCCGATCAGCAGCACTTTCAGGTCGAGTCGCGGCGGCGTTGCCGCCGACGCGGTCACCGCCGACCACATACCTGTCAACAATGCGCTGACAACGATGACCACGAATAAACCGTTCGACCAACGAACCAGTCTGCGCACGAAACATCCCTTTCCGGGACGAGCCAAGCCGAGGGTGACATCCAAACTCCGCGAGGCCTTTATACCTCATCGCGGCCGACACGCAAGGCGTCCGAATGGAGTCGACGCTATCAAATAGACGAACGACAGTACGCCGGATGGACCCCAGTTTGTACTGTTTGTCTCATTAATCTTGGCTGTGAATATTCCTAGGAAACGTCTGGCTGCGCAGGATGCATCCATCTCACTACTCAAAGTAGTATTCGCTGGCAGAGCGCAGGTAATCTGATCAAGACAGTGACACACCGTAGCGGATGTTAGGCCAGACGTGTCCGGCGCAAATACGACTGCTACTTTTCACCATTTGTTCAGCAAATTCTCAGCAAGTAGCCGATCGGCCCGTGGTGTCAATACTCTAACTTCACAAGGCCAATGAATAATGGGTCGCAGGCAGAGCGACGATCTTGACCAACGCGTACCGAAGTTGTACGCGAAAGGAGTGTGCGAGTGAGCGTCGGTTTCGCCTGCATTGTCGACAGTCGGCAATGTCTGGGCCGGCCATGACGGACATCGCGCTGATGACAGAAGGCACCTATCCACACAGTTTCGGTGGCGTGAGCGTCTGGTGTGACCAACTGGTGCGTGGGATGGTCGGCTACGACTACCACGTCGTCGCGCTCGTCGGCGGCGGGGACCAGCGGGTGGCTTGGGAACTGCCGGCCAATGTCGCGTCCGTCACCGCCATTCCGTTGTGGGGCAACGAGTCCGGTGCGGGCTCGATCGGCAGGTCCGCGCGCGGCCGGTTCGCGCCGCTGGGCCACGAGTTCCTGTGCAGCCTGCTCGACACGTCCACCACCCGCTTCGGCGCCGTGCTGCGCGGGCTGTTCGAGTTCGCACAGCACGAGAATCTCTCGGCCGCCCTGCACACCGAGGACATGGTGCGCGTCCTGACCGAGATCTGGCGGGACCGCTGGCCGGCCGGCGGGCGGGACGCGCCAACGGTCCACGACGCACTGGTGTCCCTCCAGTTGTTGGCGCACCTGACGCGGCCGCTGGCGGCACGACCTGTCCGCGCGGTGGTCTCGCACTGCGTGGCCAACGGGTTGGCCGTGTTACCCGCGCTCGGCGCGCGATGGGCGCACGACACGCCGATTCTCCTCACCGAACACGGCATCTACCTGCGGGAGCGCTATCTCGGCTACCGGGAGGGCCCGTACCGGTGGCCGGCGAAGGCCGTGCTGCTCGGCTTCTTCCGCCATCTCTGCGCGCTCGGCTACCGCGAGGCCAGCCAGATCACCCCCGGCAACCAGTACAACCAGCGGTGGGAGGAGCGGCTGGGCGCCGACCACGCCATCATCCGCACCGTCTACAACGGCGTCGACCCGGACCACTTCCCGCCGGTCGAAGCGGAACCCGAGGTGCCCACCGTCAGCTGGGCGGGCCGGGTCGACCCGATCAAGGACATCGAGACCCTGCTGCGGGCATTCGCGCTGGTGCGGCAACGGGTTCCCGATGCGCGACTACGCCTGTTCGGTGGCACGCCTGCCGGTGGCCAGGGCTACCTGAACCGGTGCCGGGCACTGGCCGAGCAGTTGGGTGTCGGCGACGCCACCACGTTCGAGGGCCGGGTGGACAACATCCGGGACGCGTACGTGGCCGGGCACGTCGTGGTGCTGTCGAGCATCTCGGAAGGCTTCCCGTACACCGTGATCGAGGCGATGACCTGCGGTCGCCCCTGCGTGGCCACCGACGTCGGCGGCGTGGCGGAAGCCGTGGCCGAGACCGGGGTCGTGGTCCCGCCGCGTGATCCGGCGGCGATGGCCGACGCGTGCGTCCAACTGCTCGAAGACCCCGCGCTGCGGACCCGCCTTGGCACCGCCGCCAGAGCGCGGGTGTTGACGTACTTCACGGTAGACCAGGCGATCAACACGTTCGGCGAGCTGTACCGCGGCCTCGCCGGATCGGGGGCCTCGCGGTGAACGCGAGCACCACACCCGAGTTCGAGCCGCACCTGGGCGGGATGGTCGGGAAAGAACACCGTCCAACGCTCACACTGCCGGTCACCGAACTGCAACTTGCCGAACTGTGCGAACGCTTCGAGTCGTTGTGCGCCAACGCGGTCGACTCGCTGGAGATCGCGGCCGGTCTGGAGGCGGAGGGGTTCAGCGACCAGACGGTCCGGGTCTGCTTCGGTTTCCCGGACGTGTTCGCCCTCGCAGAAGACCTGTACCGGCGGGTGCCCCGCGACCCGGCCGAGCCGCCCGCGCAGCCGGATCCGTGGCGCACCTCGGTGTGGCGACACGTGTTGCGCGGGACCTTGTTCGGGCTGCCGTCGCTGTGCTATCCGGTCGCCGCGCCGATGTTGTCCGGTGTCGACGCGGTACCGCTGCTCGTGGTGTCGACCGTCACGTCCTGGTCGCTGAGCCAGGGGCTGTCCTTCCTCGGCTACTCGCGGCTGGGCAACGGGGATCGGGACGGTGGGCGCCGCCTGCTGCGCGTCGGGCTGGGCGGGTCGGCGGTTTTGCTGCTGGTCGTCGTCGGGCTGACCGCGGTGCTCGTCGGCCGGTTCGGTCCGGCGGCCGGGTTCGCCGCCGCCCAGGGCGGCTACCTGCTGGCCGCCACGGTCCTGCTGGTCGACAAGGCAGAACGGTGGCTGCTGGTCGCGTTGGCACCGGGAGTGCTGGCCAGCACGGGATTTCTGGTGCTCGGCGAGCCCGCCGGCCTGCGTACCGGCGCGCTGGCCGCGCTCGGCGGCTCGCTGCTGCTCACCGTGGCCCTCGCGGTCGACCGCACGAGCCGCCCCGCGCCCGCCGGTGGCGGTGGACCGCGCTGGGCCGAACTCCGTGCCACCGGGCCCTATCTGCTGTTCGGTGGGCTGACCGCAGGCCTGCTCGCCTTTCCGCTCGTGGCGGGCGGCACCAACAACGCCATGCTGGCGGTGCTCCCGCTGTCGCTGAGCATGGGCGCGGCCGAGTGGCTCCTCTACCGCTACCGGAGCGCGACCCACCGCCTGTTGCGGCGATCATGGCTGGTGTCGGACTTCACCGCCAGGTCGTGGTGGCCGCTGTTGGCAGCGTTGGCGCAGTACCTGCTGTCCGCCGCGGTGCTGATGGTGGTGGCACGCGAAATCGGCTCAGGAGTCGGCATAAGTCCACAATGGACAAGCATGGCGGCCTACGAGGCATACCTGGCGCTGGGCGGCGCCCTGTTCCTGGCCCTGTTGCTCCAGGCGTCCTGCGGACCGGCGTCGGTGGTGGCGTGGTGCGGCGGCGCGCTGGCCACCGAACTCGTGGTCGTGACCATCGATCGGGCCGTGCCAGCGCTGCGGGTGCAACTGGTGGTCTGCGGCGGCCTGCTGCTGGCCCTGCTGATCCGCGCCGGAATCGTGCTCGGCCAGACCGTACGACATCGCTGAGCTGATTCGACAAGCAGAGAAATGGAGGAATCGATGGCGGACCTCGTCGCGGTCACCGGGGCGGACGGGTTCATCGGCTCGCACCTGGTGGAGGCGCTGGTCGCCCGCGGCCACCGGGTGCGGGCGATGGTGCTCTACAACTCGTTCGGCTCGTGGGGCTGGCTGGAGACGCTGGACACCGAGGTACTCGACCAGGTCGACGTGGTGCTCGGCGACGTCCGCGACGCAGCGTCGGTGCTGGAACTCGTGACGGGTACGGCGGCCGTCTACCACCTGGCGGCCCTGATCGCGATCCCGTACTCGTACCGGGCACCGCGATCCTATGTGGACACCAATGTGATCGGCACGCTGAACGTCCTGGACGCGGTGCGCGCCTGCGACACGCCGCGGCTGGTGCACACGTCGACCAGCGAAACCTACGGAACCGCACGCACGGTGCCGATCGACGAGACCCATCCGTTGCAGGCGCAGTCGCCGTACGCGGCCTCGAAGGTGGCCGCGGACAAGCTGGTGGAGTCCTATCACCTGAGCTTCGGGGTGCCCGCGGTGACACTGCGGCCCTTCAACACGTTCGGTCCGCGCCAGTCCGCCCGCGCGGTGATCCCGACCGTGATCAGCCAGATCGCGAGCGGCACCCAGGAGCTCAAGCTGGGTGCGCTGGCGCCGACCGGGACTTCCTGTTCGTCGCCGACACCGTGGCCGCGTTCGTCACCGTGGGCACCGCACCGGCGGGCGCGGTGGTGGGCGAGCTGTTCAACGCCGGCACCGGGCACGAGGTGTCCATCGGCCAGGTGACCGCCGACATCGCTCGGCTGATGGCCGCCGACGTGGACATCACCGAGGACACCCAACGCGTCCGCCCGAAGAACTCCGAGGTCCAACGCCTGGTTGCGGACGCGGCCAAGCTCACCGAACACACCGGCTGGCGGCCGGCACACACCAGGGACGACGGGCTGTGCCGGTCCATCGACTGGTTCCGTCGACCGGAGAACCTCGCCCGGTACAAGCCGGGCATCTACCACCAGTGACCGGAGCTGACCATGCACGCGATCATTCTGGCCGGCGGCAAGGGAGTACGCCTGCGGCCGTACACGACGAGGCTGCCCAAACCGCTCGTGCCGATCGGTGACGAGTTCTCCATCCTGGAGATCGTCCTGCGCCAGCTGTCCCAGCAGGGCTTCAGCGACGTCACGCTGGCCATCGGGTACCTCGGCGACCTCATCCGCTCGTACGTCGGTGACGGCAGCAAGTGGGGACTGCGGATCGACTACACCACGGAGGACTCGCCGCTGGGCACCATCGGACCGGTGCTCCAACTGATGGACCGGCTGCCACCGGAGTTCCTGGTGATGAACGGCGACGTGCTCACCGACCTCAACTACGCCGACCTGCTGGCCAACCACGTGCACAGCCACGCGCCGCTGACCGTCGCCACCTACTCGAGGCAGGTGAACGTCGACTTCGGCGTGCTCACCAGCGATGCCGGGCACATCGTCGAGTTCACCGAGAAACCGACGCTGCACTACCAGGTCAGCATGGGCGTGTACGGCTTGAGCCGGCAGACCCTGGCCGACTACCTGCCCGGCGCCCCCCTCGGTTTCGACGAGCTGATGCTGGACCTGCTCGCCAAGCGCACCCCACCGACGGAGTACCGCTTCGACGGCTACTGGCTCGACATCGGCCGCCCGGACGACTACGACAGAGCGAACGCCGAGTTCACCAACTGCGGGGAACCCTGCTGAAGGGGGCCTAGCGATGCGGCGGGCTCTGCTCATCGGGGCGAGCGGCTTTCTCGGCCGACACATCCACCAGGTCCTGCTCGCCGATGGCTGGTGGGTCCGGCCCACGTCCCGGACCGACACCCCCGGCCACGTCCGCGTTGACCTGAGTCCTGCCCGGTTGGCGGCGCTCACCGCGGTGCTCGCCGAATACGGCCGCACGCGGTGATCAACTGTGCTGGCGCGGACTCCGTGACACGGCCGAGTTGGTCGTGGCCAACACCGCCGGTCCGGACGTGCTGGTGCGTGCCATGTGGGACAGCGCGTCCGACGCGCGCCTGGTGCACCGCGTATCGGCCGCCGAGTACGGGATCGGCGCACCGGGTGCGCCATCACCGAGTCGACCTGCCAAGGCCGGTGGGAGCTACGGGGTCAGCAAGCTGGCCGGCACGCAGGCGGTGGAGTTGGGCCGCGCCGCCGGCCTGGATGCCGTGGTGTTGCGGGTGTTCAATCCGGTCGGCTCGGGCGCCCGTCGGACAGCCTGCCCGGGCGGCTGGTTGGTGAGTTCGCCCGTGCGGCGGCCGAGATCAAGCTCGGGCCGCTGGGGGCCGTGCGCGACTTCGTCGACGCCCGTGACGTTGCCGACGCCGTGCTCGCCGCGATCACCGCGCCCGCGATCGGAATACCGGTGCTCAACGTGGCGAGCGGTCGCGGCGTGCCGGTCCGGACACTGGTGGACACGCTGGCCCGGATCGTGGGATTCGCCGGCACGATCACCGAGTCGGCCAACGGCGCGCCCCGTTCCGCTGCCGTGTCCTGCAGGAGGCCGACATTTCCCTGATCGAGCGGGTACTTGGCTGGCGGCCGAAGTTCGAACTGCACACGTCGCTGGAAGAACTGTGGACGGCACGATGATCCAACTGGTGGTTCCGGCGTAGTTCCTCGCTGCGGTCGAGCCCGCGCCTGGGCGCCTGGCGGTCCGCACCGCGACTGCGGCTGGTCGCGCCGAACCTCGCGGACGGTCCCGGTGACCTGTTGGACACCGCGTTCGTGGACGTGCTCGCCCGGCTGATGGCGCAGGCGACGCGGTCGCCGGGTACGTGGACACCGACTACGGCCGCAAGGCGCGGCGGGACGCGCTGGCGGAGTTGCGCCGGTATCGCGAGTGGTACGGCGTGCGCAGCGTGTTCTTCGACCGGGCCGCCAGCGGGTCGAGCACGTCGCCCACTACGCCGCGCTCGCCGAGTCGGCGAGGGAGGCCGGGGCGCGGCTGGTCGCGTTCAACCACGGCACCGCGCCGGCACCGGAGTTCGCGCGACACCGCGACCTGCCCGGCACGTTCCAGGGCCCGTGGCCGGCCTTCCGCGACGCCGAGGCGCCCAGTTGGGTGCACGACCTGCCGGCGGACCGGTTCTTCAACCTCGTCTACGCCGTGGCACCCGCCTGCACCGGCGGATCGCGGTGCTGGCCGCCGAGCGCAACGTCGGCTCCGCACTGTGCACCGACCGGCGGCCGCCGAACCCGTGGTCGCACCTGCCCGCGGACCTGTCGGCATGAGACGGTGGCTGCTGCTGATCGGTGCCATCGTACTCGCCGGCTGCGCCGGACCCGTTGGGGCGCCGGCATTGTGGCAGCCGGCGCCGGGCACCACATGGCAGTGGCAGCTGGCCGGTCCGATCGACACGAGTGTCAATGTCGCGGTGTACGATGTGGACGGTGTGGAGACCACGGCGGCTCAGGTCGGCGCACTGCATGCCGCCGGCAGGAAGGTGATCTGCTACGTCGATGCCGGCGGCTACGAGGACTATCGCCCCGACGCCGGTTAGTTCCCCGCGTCCGGCTCGCAGCTCGAACGGCTGGCCCGGCCAGCGGTGGCTGGACATCCGGCAGCTCAGCGTCCTTGAGCCGATCATGGCCGCGCGCTTCGACACGTGCCACCGCAAGGGACTGACGCCGTGGAGGCCGACGAGGTTGACGGCTACGCCAACGATACCGGCTTTCGCTGACCGCGCGGGACCAGTTGGCGTACAACCGAATGCTGGCCGGCCTCGCACACCAACGCGGCATGTCGATCGGGTTGAAGAACGACCTCGACCAGGTCCCGCAACTGGTCAACGACTTCCAGTTCACGATCGACGAGCAGTGCTTCCAGTACCAGGAGTGCGATCAACTGCTGCCCTTCGTACGCGCGGGCAAGGCCGTGTTCGAAGTGGAGTACCAACTCGGCAACAACCAGTTCTGCACGCAGGCCAGAACCATGGGCCTCAGTTCGATGCGAAAGAACCTCTCCCTGGACGCACCCCGTTGGCCTTGCTGACCGCGGTTCCGCTGCCAGCCCCCGCTCCACCCGCGTAGTCCGCGCTCTGGTGTCCACGACTCGACGACGAGTTCGTGGGCCCCTTGCGTTGAGCCCGGTGATGACGACCTCGGTGATGTCGGCGACGAACAACGTCTCCCCGTCCGGCTGCTCGCCCGCCTCGCCCGTGGCCACCGGGCCTGCGGGGACGGCTCGTCCGGCGATCTTCGCCTCGCCCGGCCAGTCACGCTCCTTGCCCGGCTCGGGGTGGAAGGTCGGGCCGTGCAAGGCGAACCGGGGATCCCGCTTCAGGTCGGCCCCTTTGCGCGCGCCGGTCATCGAACCGAAGCGGAGGTCGCCTCCGGTGAATCCGCACTCGATGCCGGAGATGCGTGGCGAGCCGTTGGCGCGCAGTGTCGCGATCGCTTGGTTAGCCACGGCGTCGCAACAGCCGCCGCACCCGCCCGGCGAACGCCGGCTCCGCCTGCTCGATCGCGTTCCATGCGGACACGAACCGGCAGCGTACTCCGTCAAGATCCTGGCAACAACGACCTGACAGGTGTCATGGTCCCGTCCACAATTTGCTCAACGGCGTCCCGATCCGCGTCTACTGGAACGCGCACCCAGGCATGGAGGAGGACGCGTGACACTCGCCGAACAACCGCCGCCCAGCGTTGGCACGTCAGCAAAACCACCGCTGGCACCGAATCTGTGGCCCACCGAAACCCGACCGGCCGACGGGGGCGACCTCAGCTTCGGTGGGCTGCCCATGACCCAGTTGGCCGCCAGGTTCGGCACCCCGTGCCAGTTGCTCGACGAGGTCGAGGTCCGGCGGCGCGCCCGCGCGTTCCGTACGGCGCTGCCCTCGGCCGAGGTTGCCTTCGCCGGGAAGGCGCTGCCGATCCGGTCGGTCTGCCGGTGGCTGGCCGAGGAGGGGCTCTCGCTGGACGTCTGCTCGGCGGGCGAACTGGCCGTTGCCCGGTCGGTCGGCTTCCCCGCGGAGCGGATCCTGTTGCACGGCAACGTGAAGACTCCGGAAGATCTCAAGGCGGCGTTCGCCTACCAGGTCGGGCGGATCGTGCTCGACTCCCTCGACGAGCTCGAGCAGGTCGCCGCACTGGCCCCGGCCGAACAGGCGGTCATGATCCGGGTCACACCCGGGATCGACGCGCACACCCATCGGGCGATCACCACCGGCGTCGATGACCAGAAATTCGGTTTCGCACTGGCTTCCGGCGCGGCGATGGCCGGCATCGAGCGGATACTCGGCAGGCCCAACCTGCGGCTGGTGGGCCTGCACTGTCATCTCGGCTCGCAGGTCTGCCAGGTCGCCACCTACGAAGAAGCGGTCCGGCGGATGGTCGGCCTGATGGCCGCGGCGCGTGACCGGTACGGCGTCACCGTCGGCCAGTTGGACATCGGCGGCGGGTTCGCGGTGCCCTATGTGGACGGTGATGCTGGGTTCGACGTGACCGGATTCGCCGGCCGGGTGCGGTGCGCGTTGACCTACGAGTGCGCCAGGCACCGGCTGGCGGTGCCGCGGCTGATCGTCGAGCCGGGACGGTCGATCGTGGCCAACGCCGGGGTCACCCTCTACCGGGTGATCACCGTGAAAGCCGGTGGCGCCAGGACGTTCGTGGCGGTGGACGGTGGGATGAGCGACAACCCACGCCCCGCGCTCTATGGCGCCCGTTACACCGTGCGGCTGGTCGGCCGGCATTCGCGGGCACACCGACGGCCGGTGACCGTGGTCGGCCGGCACTGTGAGGCAGGCGACATCCTGGCCGAGGACGCGCCGCTGCCGGCCGACATCCGCCCCGGCGACCTGCTCGCGGTGCCGGTGACCGGTGCCTACCACCATGCACTGTCCTCGAACTACAACCTCGTCTGCCGGCCACCGATCGTCGGCGTACTGGCCGGCGTGGCCCGGCCCCTTGTCCGCCGGGAGACCGAGGAGGACCTGCTGCGCCGCGATCTGGGCTGAGTTCCGTAACGACGCAGCGTTGTCCGTTTGTTCTGCCGTGTCACCTGATGGGGGTACTGGTTTCCGTGGTTGGAGACGGGGAGCGACGGGTGGCGTCAATTCCGCGTAAACACCGGCGGTGGCGGTGTCAAGGAGCCGTCAGGTGTCGCCATTTGGCTGGTCCGTTGGTGCACGCTGACACAGGCGTGGTCACCGTCGGGGTGATCGCGGATCGAGGAGAGAAGGGCACCCCGCATGGCCGACGTGGCTTACGTCGCGCTCACCATCGTCATCTTCGCGTTGCTGGCGTTGATGCTGCGAGGGTTGGAGAAACTGCAATGAGCGGGTCGGGAACCCTTGCGAACGTCATTGGTGGAGTGCTGGCCCTGCTACTGATCATCTACCTGTTCGTCGCCCTGATCCGACCGGAGAAATTCTGATGTCATCGACTTGGGCCGGCCTCGGACAGGTCGGCCTTCTGTTGGTCGCCCTCGCGGTGGTCTACAAGCCGCTCGGCGACTACATGGCCCGGGTGTTCACCACCGCCAAGCACTGGCGGGTGGAACGGGCGATCTACAAGTTCGTCCGGGTCAACCCGGAATCCGAGCAGCGCTGGACCACCTACGGCTACGGGGTGATCGGCTTCTCCCTCGTCGGAGTGCTGCTGCTCTACGTCATCCAGCGCATGCAGACGTGGCTGCCCTTCGCCTTCGGCCACGGCGCGGTCCCGCCGAACATGTCGTTCAACACGGCGATCAGCTTCACCACCAACACGAACTGGCAGTCCTACGTCCCGGAGAACGTGCTCGGCTCGACCGTGCCGATGCTCGGCCTCACGGTGCAGAACTTCCTGTCCGCCGCGGTCGGCATCGTGGTGGCGATCGCGTTGATCCGCGGGTTCGTCCGGTCGCAGACCGACCGGTTGGGCAACGTGTGGGTGGACATCACGCGGTGCGTGATCCGGATCCTGCTGCCGTTGTCGTTCCTGTTCGCGATCGTGCTGATCGGTTTCGGTGTGGTGCAGAGCCTGCACGCCGGTACCGGCGTCACGGGTCTGGACGGCACGCAGCACACCCTCGCCCTTGCGCCCACCGCGAGCGAGGAGTCCATCAAGGAGATGGGCAACAACGGTGGCGGCATCTTCAACGCCAACTCCGCGCACCCGTTCGAGAACCCGAACTCCTGGACGAACCTGATCGAGATCTTCCTGCTGCTGATGATCCCCGTCTCGTTGACCCGCACGCTGGGCATCATGGTGGGCAACAAGAAGCAGGGCTACACGCTGCTGTCCGTGATGACGGTCCTGTGGGGCGCGATGCTGACCGTGATCTGGTGGGCCGAGGCGCACCCGGTCGGCAAGGCCGCGCTGTTGGCCGGCGGTGGCATGGAGGGCAAGGAAACCCGGTTCGGCATAGCCGCGTCCTCGCTGTTCGCCAATTCCACCACGAGCACGTCGACCGGCGCGGTCAACGCCATGCACGACAGCCTGTCCGGACTCGGTGGCGGCGGCGCGATGCTGAACATGATGTTCAGCGAGATGACGCCCGGCGGTGTCGGCACCGGTATCTACAGCATTCTGGTGATGGCGATCATCGCGGTGTTCCTTGCCGGCCTGATGGTCGGCCGGACCCCGGAGTATCTGGGGAAGAAGCTGGGCAAGCGTGAGGTCACCATGGCCTCGGTCACGATCCTGGCGATGCCGACCCTGGTGCTCGTCCTGGCCGGGTTGGCCATCGCGTTGCCCTCGACCGGGTCCGCGCTGAACAATTCCGGCGCGCACGGCTTCTCCGAAGTGCTCTACGCCTATACGTCGGCGTCGAACAACAACGGCAGCGCGTTCGCCGGCATCACCGTCACAAGTAACTTCTTCCAGTCCACGCTGGGTATCGCGATGGGCTTCGGCCGGTACGTGCCGATCGTCGCGGTGATCGCGCTGGCAGGCGCGCTGGCCAAACAGAAGAAGGTGCCGGCGAACGCGGGCACCCTGCCCACCACGGGCGTGCTGGCCGCCTCCATGGTGACCTTCATGATCGTGCTGGTCGTGGTGCGCATCGTGTTCATCCCGGCCCTCGCTGGTCCGATCGGCGGAGGCAATGTCATCATGTATCACTGGTTACCGGCTACAGCGCTCCTCGCTGGAACAGCGGCAACCCCACACCGAGAACCTGGGCCGGGCGCAGTCGGGCGCGTTCAACCCGGCGCAGCTGTGGAAGTCGCCGCCCGACGTGCTGCGCAATGTAGTTGCTGCTCGAAATGACCAAGGAACCGGTTGATGAACTGGTGGTGTGGGTCGGTCCCTGGCGTCCGACGGCGTTCGTGGATCAGCGAAACCGAGCACGTTCAGCATCATCACGACGATCCGGCCGGGCTGGTTCACGGTGCTGTTCGCGAACCTGGCCGAGGCCTACGTGGAAGGCAGCCAAGGCGCAGGCCGAAACCCAAAGGCGCACGAAGAAGGAGACCGTCGCCCGCCGCCTCACCGAGAACGGCGACGAGGAACAGGTACCGGGCATCGAACTGCGCATCGGTGACCTG
>CAVPCF010000038.1:0-43966 GCA_963702275.1 Candidatus Melainabacteria bacterium | reverse complement strand
TCGTCGCGCTCGTCGGCGGCGGGGACCAGGGGTGGCTTGGGAACTGCCGGCCAATGTCGCGTCCGTCACCGCCATTCCGTTTGTGGCGGGCAACGCAGCCCGGTGCGGGCTCGATCGGCAGGTCCGCGCGCGGCCGGTTCGCGCCGCTGGGCCACGAGTTCCTGTGCAGCCTGCTCGACACGTCCACCACCCGCTTCGGCGCCGTGCTGCGCGGGCTGTTCGAGTTCGCACAGCACGAGAATCTCTCGGCCGCCCTGCACACCGAGGACATGGTGCGCGTCCTGACCGAGATCTGGCGGGACCGCTGGCCGGCCGGCGGGCGGGACGCGCCAACGGTCCACGACGCACTGGTGTCCCTCCAGTTGTTGGCGCACCTGACGCGGCCGCTGGCGGCACGACCTGTCCGCGCGGTGGTCTCGCACTGCGTGGCCAACGGGTTGGCCGTGTTACCCGCGCTCGGCGCGCGATGGGCGCACGACACGCCGATTCTCCTCACCGAACACGGCATCTACCTGCGGGAGCGCTATCTCGGCTACCGGGAGGGCCCGTACCGGTGGCCGGCGAAGGCCGTGCTGCTCGGCTTCTTCCGCCATCTCTGCGCGCTCGGCTACCGCGAGGCCAGCCAGATCACCCCCGGCAACGATTACAACCAGCGGTGGGAGGAGCGGCTGGGCGCCGACCACGCCATCATCCGCACCGTCTACAACGGCGTCGACCCGGACCATTCCCGCCGGTCGAAGCGGAACCCGAGGTGCCCACCGTCAGCTGGGCGGGCCGGGTCGACCCGATCAAGGACATCGAGACCCTGCTGCGGGCATTCGCGCTGGTGCGGCAACGGGTTCCCAATACGCGACTACGCCTGTTCGGTGGCACGCCTGCCGGTCGGCCAGGGCTACCTGAACCGGTGCCGGGCACTGGCCGAGCAGTTGGGTGTCGGCGACGCCACCGCGTTCGAGGGCCGGGTCGACAACCTGCAGGACGCGTTACGTGGCCGGGCACGTCGTGGTGCTGTCGAGCATCTCGGAAGGCTTCCCGTACACCGTGATCGAGGCGATGACCTGCGGTCGCCCCTGCGTGGCCACCGACGTCGGCGGCGTGGCGGAAGCCGTGGCCGAGACCGGGGTCGTGGTCCCGCCGCGTGATCCGGCGGCGATGGCCGACGCGTGCGTCCAACTGCTCGAAGACCCCGCGCTGCGGACCCGCCTTGGCACCGCCGCCAGAGCGCGGGTGTTGACGTACTTCACGGTGGACCAGGCGATCAACACGTTCGGCGAGCTGTACCGCGGCCTCGCCGGATCGGGGGCCTCGCGGTGAACGCGAGCACCACACCCGAGCTGGAGCCGCCAAATCCTTAGATTTTACCAACGCTTGCACTGCCGGTCACCGAACTGCAACTTGCCGAACTGTGCGAACGCTTCGAGTCGTTGTGCGCCAACGCGGTCGACTCGCTGGAGATCGCGGCGAGTCTGGAGGCGGAGGGGTTCAGCAGGACCAGACGGTCCGGGTCTGCTTCGGTTTCCCGGACGTGTTCGCCCTCGCAGAAGACCTGTACCGGCGGGTGCCCCGCGACCCGGCCGAGCCGCCCGCGCAGCCGGATCCGTGGCGCACCTGGGTGGCGACGCGTGTTGCACAGAACCTGTTCGGGCTGCCGTCGCTGTGCTATCCGGTCGCCGCGCCGATGTTGTCCGGTGTCGACGCGGTACCGCTGCTCGTGGTGTCGACCGTCACGTCCTGGTCGCTGAGCCAGGGGCTGTCCTTCCTCGGCTACTCGCGGCTGGGCAACGGGGATCGGGACGGTGGGCGCCGCCTGCTGCGCGTCGGGCTGGGCGGGTCGGCGGTTTTGCTGCTGGTCGTCGTCGGGCTGACCGCGGTGCTCGTCGGCCGGTTCGGTCCGGCGGCCGGGTTCGCCGCCGCCCAGGGCGGCTACCTGCTGGCCGCCACGGTCCTGCTGGTCGACAAGGCAGAACGGTGGCTGCTGGTCGCGTTGGCACCGGGAGTGCTGGCCGGCGCGGGATTTCTGGTGCTCGGCGGGCTCCCCGCAGGGCCTGCGTCCCGGCGCGCTGGCCGCGCTCGGCGGCTCGCTGCTGCTCACCGTGGCCCTCGCGGTCGACCGCACGAGCCGCCCCGCGCCCGCCGGTGGCGGTGGACCGCGCTGGGCCGAACTCCGTGCCACCGGGCCCTATCTGCTGTTCGGTGGGCTGACCGCAGGCCTGCTCGCCTTTCCGCTCGTGGCGGGCGGCACCAACAACGCCATGCTGGCGGTGCTCCCGCTGTCGCTGAGCATGGGCGCGGCCGAGTGGCTCCTCTACCGCTACCGGAGCGCGACCCACCGCCTGTTGCGGCGATCGTGGCTGGTGTCGGACTTCACCGCCAGGTCGTGGTGGCCGCTGTTGGCAGCGTTGGCGCAGTACCTGCTGTCCGCCGCGGTGCTGATGGTGGTGGCACGCGAAATCGGCTCGGAGTCGGCATCAGTCCACAAATCGACAGCCTGGCGGCCTACAAGGCATACCTGGCGCTGGGCGGCGCCCTGTTCCTGGCCCTGTTGCTCCAGGCGTCCTGCGGACCGGCGTCGGTGGTGGCGTGGTGCGGCGGCGCGCTGGCCACCGAACTCGTGGTCGTGACCATCGATCGGGCCGTGCCAGCGCTGCGGGTGCAACTGGTGGTCTGCGGCGGCCTGCTGCTGGCCCTGCTGATCCGCGCCGGAATCGTGCTCGGCCAGACCGTACGACATCGCTGAGCTGATTCGACAAGCAGAGAAATGGAGGAATCGATTCAGGCGGACCTCGTCGCGGTCACCGGGGCGGACGGGTTCATCGGCTCGCACCTGGTGGAGGCGCTGGTCGCCCGCGGCCACCGGGTGCGGGCGATGGTGCTCTACAACTCGTTCGGCTCGTGGGGCTGGCTGGAGACGCTGGACACCGAGGTACTCGACCAGGTCGACGTGGTGCTCGGCGACGTCCGCGACGCAGCGTCGGTGCTGGAACTCGTGACGGGTACGGCGGCCGTTTACCACCTGGCGGCCCTGATCGCGATCCCGTACTCGTACCGGGCACCGCGATCCTATGTGGACACCAATGTGATCGGCACGCTGAACGTCCTGGACGCGGTGCGCGCCTGCGACACGCCGCGGCTGGTGCACACGTCGACGAGTCAGAAACGTCCCGGAACCGCACGCACGGTGCCGATCGACGAGACCCATCCGTTGCAGGCGCAGTCGCCGTACGCGGCCTCGAAGGTGGCCGCGGACAAGCTGGTGGAGTCCTATCACCTGAGCTTCGGGGTGCCCGCGGTGACACTGCGGCCCTTCAACACGTTCGGTCCGCGCCAGTCCGCCCGCGCGGTGATCCCGACCGTGATCAGCCAGATCGCGAGCGGCACCCAGGAGCTCAAGCTGGGTGCGCTGGCGCCGACCCGGGACTTCCTGTTCGTCGCCGACACCGTGGCCGCGTTCGTCACCGTGGGCACCGCACCGGCGGGCGCGGTGGTGGGCGAGCTGTTCAACGCCGGCACCGGGCACGAGGTGTCCATCGGCCAGGTGACCGCCGACATCGCTCGGCTGATGGCCGCCGACGTGGACATCACCGAGGACACCCAACGCGTCCGCCCGAAGAACTCCGAGGTCCAACGCCTGGTTGCGGACGCGGCCAAGCTCACCGAACACACCGGCTGGCGGCCGGCACACACCAGGGACGACGGGCTGTGCCGGTCCATCGACTGGTTCCGTCGACCGGAGAACCTCGCCCAGAATTCGCTGGGGCATCTACCACCAGTGACCCGGAGCTGACCATGCACGCGATCATTCTGGCCGGCGGCAAGGGAGTACGCCTGCGGCCGTACACGACGAGGCTGCCCAAACCGCTCGTGCCGATCGGTGACGAGTTCTCCATCCTGGAGATCGTCCTGCGCCAACTGTCCCTGGGGCTTCAGCGACGTCACGCTGGCCATCGGGTACCTCGGCGACCTCATCCGCTCGTACGTCGGTGACGGCAGCAAGTGGGGACTGCGGATCGACTACACCACGGAGGACTCGCCGCTGGGCACCATCGGACCGGTGTTACAGCTGATGGACCGCCTACCACCGGAGTTCCTGGTGATGAACGGCGACGTGCTCACCGACCTCAACTACGCCGACCTGCTGGCCAACCGCGTGCCCAGCCACGCGCCGCTGACCGTCGCCACCTACTCGAGGCAGGTGAACGTCGACTTCGGCGTGCTCACCAGCGATGCCGGGCACATCGTCGAGTTCACCGAGAAACCGACGCTGCACTACCAGGTCAGCATGGGCGTGTACGGCTTGAGCCGGCAGACCCTGGCCGACTACCTGCCCGGCGCCCCCCTCGGTTTCGACGAGCTGATGCTGGACCTGCCTACCACAAGCGCACCCCACCGACGGAGTACCGCTTCGACGGCTACTGGCTCAACATCGGCCGCCCGGACGACTACGACAGAGCGAACGCCGAGTTCGACCAACTGCGGGGAACCCTGCTGAAGGGGGCCTAGCGATGCGGCGGGCTCTGCTCATCGGGGCGAGCGGCTTTCTCGGCCGACACATCCACCAGGTCCTGCTCGCCGATGGCTGGTGGGTCCGGCCCACGTCCCGGACCGACACCCCCGGCCACGTCCGCGTCGACCTGAGTCCGGCCGGGTTGGCGGCGCTCACCGCGGTGCTCGCCGAATACCGGCCGCACGCGGTGATCAACTGTGCCGGCGCGGTCTCCGGTGACACGGCCGAGTTGGTCGCGGCCAACACCGCCGGTCCGGCCGTGCTGGTGCGTGCCCATGTGGGACAGCGCGTCCGACGCGCGCCTGGTGCACCTGGGATCGGCCGCCCAGTACGGCATCGGCACACCGGGTGCGCCGATCACCGAGTCGCACCTGCCAAGGCCGGTGGGCAGCTACGGGGTCAGCAAGCTGGCCGGCACGCAGGCGGTGGAGTTGGGCCGCGCCGCCGGCCTGGATGCCGTGGTGTTGCGGGTGTTCAATCCGGTCGGCTCGGGCGCCCCGTCGGACAGCCTGCCCGGGCGACCTGGTCGGCGAGTTCGCCCGTGCGGCGGCCGAGATCAAGCTCGGGCCGCTGGGGGCCGTGCGCGACTTCGTCGACGCCCGTGACGTTGCCGACGCCGTGCTCGCCGCGATCACCGCGCCCGCAATCGGAATACCGGTGCTCAACGTGGCGAGCGGTCGCGGCGTGCCGGTCCGGACACTGGTGGACACGCTGGCCGGGATCGCGGGCTTCGCCGGCACGATCACCGAGTCGGCCAACGGCTCGCCCCGTTCCGCTGCCGTGTCCTGGCAGGAGGCCGACATTTCCCTGATCGAGCGCCGGACCCTGGCTGGCGGCCGAAGTTCGAACTGCACACGTCGCTGGAAGAACTGTGGACGGCACGATGATCCAACTGGTGGTTCCGGCGTACTTCCACCCCGCGGTCGAGCCCGGCGCCTGGGCGACCCTGGCGAGATCCGCACGGCGGCTGCGGCTGGTCGTGCTGAACCTCGCGGACGGTCCCGGTGACCTGTTGGACACCGCGTTCGTGGACGTGCTCGCCCGGCTGATGGCGGCAGGCGTCACGGTCGCCGGGTACGTGGACACCGACTACGGCCGCAAGGCGCGGCGGGACGCGCTGGCGGGTGCGCCGGTATCGCGAGTGGTACGGCGTGCGCAGCGTGTTCTTCGACCGGGCGGCCAGCGGGGTCGAGCGCGTCGCCCACTACGCCGCGCTCGCCGAGTCGGCCAGGCAGGCCGGGGTGCGGCTGTCGCGTCGCCACGGCACCGCGCCGGCACCGGAGTTCGCGCGACACTGCGACCTGCTCGGCACGTTCGAGGGCCCGTGGCCGGCCTTCCGCGACGCCGAGGTGCCCAGTTGGGTGCACGACCTGCCGGCGGACTGGTTCTTCAACCTCGTCTACGCCGTGGCACCCGCCCTGCACCGGCGGATCGCGGTCTGGCCGCCGAGCGCAACGTCGGCTCGGACTGTGCACCCAACGGCGGCCGCCGACCCGCGTCGCACCTGCCCGCGGACCTGTCGGCATGACGGTGGCCGCTGCTGATCCGTGCCATCTACTCGCTGGCTGCGCCGGACCCGTTGGGGCGCCGGCATTGTGGCAGTCGGCGCCGGGCACCACATGGCGGTGCAGCTGGCCGGTCCCATCGACACGAGTGTCAATTCGCGGTGTACGATGTGACGGTGTGGAGACCACGGCGGCTCAGGTCGGCGCACTGCATGCCGCCGGCAGGAAGGTGATCTGCTAGTCGATGCCGGCGGCTACAAGGACTATCGCCCCGACGCCTGTTCGTCTCCGCGTCCGTGCTCGGCAGCTCGAACGGCTGGCCCGGCCAGCGGTGGCTGGACATCCGGCAGCTCAGCGTCCTTGCGCCGATCATTGCCGCGCGCTTCGACACTGCCACCGCAAGGGATTCGACGCCGTGGAGGCCGACGAGGTTACGGCTAGCCAACGATACCGGCTTTCCGCTGACCGCGCGGGACCAGTTGGCGTACAACCGAATGCTGGCCGGCCCGCACACCAACGCGGCATGTCGATCGGGTTGAAGCGACCTCGACCAGATCCCGTAACTGGTCGACGACTTCCAGTTCACGATCGACGAGCAGTCCTTCCAGTACCAGGAGTGGATCAACTGCTGCCCTTCGTACGCGCGGGCAAGGCCGTGTTCGAAGTGGAGTACCAACTCGGCAACAACCAGTTCTGCACGCAGGCCAGAACCATCGGCCTCAGTTCGATGCGAAAGAACCTCTCCCTGGACGCACCCCGTTGGCCTTGCTGACCGCGGTTCCGCTGCTAGTCCCGCTCGACCCTGCGTAGTCCCCGCTCTGGTGTCCACGACTCGACGACGAGTTCGGTGTCCTCTGCGTTGAGCCCGGTGATGACGACCTCGGTGATGTCGGCGACGAACGTCTCCCCGTCCGGCTGCTCGCCCGCCTCGCCCGTGGCCACCGGGCCTGCGGGGACGGCTCGTCCGGCGATCTTCGCCTCGCCCGGCCAGTCACGCTCCTTGCCCGGCTCGGGGTGGAAGGTCGGGCCGTGCAAGGCGAAACGGGGATCCCGCTTCAGGTCGGCCCCTTTGCGCGCGCCGGTCATCGAACCGAGGCGGAGGTCGCCTCCGGTGAACTCGCGCTCGATGCCGGAGATGCGTGGCGAGCCGTTGGCGCGCAGTGTCGCGATCGTCTTGTGGCGACCGGCGTCGAACAGCCGCCGCACCCGCCCGGCGAACGCCGGCTCCGCCTGCTCGATCGCGTTCCATGCGGACACGAACCGGCAGCGTACTCCGTCAAGATCCTGGCAACAACGACCTGACAGGTGCATGGTCCCGTCCACATTCCGCCGACAGCGTCCCGATCCGCGTCTACTGGAACGCGCACCCAGGCATGGAGGAGGACGCGTGACACTCGCCGAACTGCTGCCCAGCGTTGGCACGTCAGCAAACCACCGCTGGCACCGATCTGTGCCCACCGAAACCGACCGGCCGACGGGGGCGACCTCAGCTTCGGTCGGCTGCCCATGACCCAGTTGGCCGCCAGGTTCGGCACCCCGTGCCAGTTGCTCGACGAGGTCGAGGTCCGGCGGCGCGCCCGCGCGTTCCGTACGGCGCTGCCCTCGGCCGAGTTCCTTCGCCGGGAAGGCGCTGCCGATCCGGTCGGTCTGCCGGTGGCTGGCCGAGGAGGGGCTCTCGCTGGACGTCTGCTCGGCGGGCGAACTCGCCGTTGCCGGTCGGTCGGCTTCCCCGCGGAGCGGATCCTGTTGCACGGCAACGTGAAGACTCCGGAAGATCTCAAGGCGGCGTTCGCCTACCAGGTCGGGCGGATCGTGCTCGACTCCCTCGACGAGCTCGAGCAGGTCGCCGCACTGGCCCCGGCCGAACAGGCGGTCATGATCCGGTCACACCCGGGATCGACGCGCACACCCATCGGGCGATCACCACCGGCGTCGATGACCAGAAATTCGGTTTCGCACTGGCTTCCGGCGCGGCGATGGCCGGCATCGAGCGGACACTCGGCAGGCCCAACCTGCGGCTGGTCGGCCTGCACTGTCATCTCGGCTCGCAGGTCTGCCAGGTCGCCACCTACGAAGAAGCGGTCCGGCGGATGGTCGGCCTGATGGCCGCGGCGCGTGACCGGTACGGCGTCACCGTCGGCCAGTTGGACATCGGCGGCGGGTTCGCGGTGCCCTATGTGGACGGTGATGCTGGGTTCGACGTGACCGGATTCGCCGGCCGGGTGCGGTGCGCGTTGACCTACGAGTGCGCCAGGCACCGGCTGGCGGTGCCGCGGCTGATCGTCGAGCCGGGACGGTCGATCGTGGCCAACGCCGGGGTCACCCTCTACCGGGTGATCACCGTGAAAGCCGGTGGCGCCAGGACGTTCGTGGCGGTGGACGGTGGGATGAGCGACAACCCACGCCCCGCGCTCTATGGCGCCCGTTACACCGTGCGGCTGGTCGGCCGGCATTCGCGGGCACACCGACGGCCGGTGACCGTGGTCGGCCGGCACTGTGAGGCAGGCGACATCCTGGCCGAGGACGCGCCGCTGCCGGCCGACATCCGCCCCGGCGACCTGCTCGCGGTGCCGGTGACCGGTGCCTACCACCATGCACTGTCCTCGAACTACAACCTCGTCTGCCGGCCACCGATCGTCGGCGTACTGGCCGGCGTGGCCCGGCCCCTTGTCCGCCGGGAGACCGAGGAGGACCTGCTGCGCCGCGATCTGGGCTGAGTTCCGTAACGACGCAGCGTTGTCCGTTTGTTCTGCCGTGTCACCTGATGGGGGTACTGGTTTCCGTGGTTGGAGACGGGGAGCGACGGGTGGCGTCAATTCCGCGTAAACACCGGCGGTGGCGGTGTCAAGGAGCCGTCAGGTGTCGCCATTTGGCTGGTCCGTTGGTGCACGCTGACACAGGCGTGGTCACCGTCGGGGTGATCGCGGATCGAGGAGAGAAGGGCACCCCGCATGGCCGACGTGGCTTACGTCGCGCTCACCATCGTCATCTTCGCGTTGCTGGCGTTGATGCTGCGAGGGTTGGAGAAACTGCAATGAGCGGGTCGGGAACCCTTGCGAACGTCATTGGTGGAGTGCTGGCCCTGCTACTGATCATCTACCTGTTCGTCGCCCTGATCCGACCGGAGAAATTCTGATGTCATCGACTTGGGCCGGCCTCGGACAGGTCGGCCTTCTGTTGGTCGCCCTCGCGGTGGTCTACAAGCCGCTCGGCGACTACATGGCCCGGGTGTTCACCACCGCCAAGCACTGGCGGGTGGAACGGGCGATCTACAAGTTCGTCCGGGTCAACCCGGAATCCGAGCAGCGCTGGACCACCTACGGCTACGGGGTGATCGGCTTCTCCCTCGTCGGAGTGCTGCTGCTCTACGTCATCCAGCGCATGCAGACGTGGCTGCCCTTCGCCTTCGGCCACGGCGCGGTCCCGCCGAACATGTCGTTCAACACGGCGATCAGCTTCACCACCAACACGAACTGGCAGTCCTACGTCCCGGAGAACGTGCTCGGCTCGACCGTGCCGATGCTCGGCCTCACGGTGCAGAACTTCCTGTCCGCCGCGGTCGGCATCGTGGTGGCGATCGCGTTGATCCGCGGGTTCGTCCGGTCGCAGACCGACCGGTTGGGCAACGTGTGGGTGGACATCACGCGGTGCGTGATCCGGATCCTGCTGCCGTTGTCGTTCCTGTTCGCGATCGTGCTGATCGGTTTCGGTGTGGTGCAGAGCCTGCACGCCGGTACCGGCGTCACGGGTCTGGACGGCACGCAGCACACCCTCGCCCTTGCGCCCACCGCGAGCGAGGAGTCCATCAAGGAGATGGGCAACAACGGTGGCGGCATCTTCAACGCCAACTCCGCGCACCCGTTCGAGAACCCGAACTCCTGGACGAACCTGATCGAGATCTTCCTGCTGCTGATGATCCCCGTCTCGTTGACCCGCACGCTGGGCATCATGGTGGGCAACAAGAAGCAGGGCTACACGCTGCTGTCCGTGATGACGGTCCTGTGGGGCGCGATGCTGACCGTGATCTGGTGGGCCGAGGCGCACCCGGTCGGCAAGGCCGCGCTGTTGGCCGGCGGTGGCATGGAGGGCAAGGAAACCCGGTTCGGCATAGCCGCGTCCTCGCTGTTCGCCAATTCCACCACGAGCACGTCGACCGGCGCGGTCAACGCCATGCACGACAGCCTGTCCGGACTCGGTGGCGGCGGCGCGATGCTGAACATGATGTTCAGCGAGATGACGCCCGGCGGTGTCGGCACCGGTATCTACAGCATTCTGGTGATGGCGATCATCGCGGTGTTCCTTGCCGGCCTGATGGTCGGCCGGACCCCGGAGTATCTGGGGAAGAAGCTGGGCAAGCGTGAGGTCACCATGGCCTCGGTCACGATCCTGGCGATGCCGACCCTGGTGCTCGTCCTGGCCGGGTTGGCCATCGCGTTGCCCTCGACCGGGTCCGCGCTGAACAATTCCGGCGCGCACGGCTTCTCCGAAGTGCTCTACGCCTATACGTCGGCGTCGAACAACAACGGCAGCGCGTTCGCCGGCATCACCGTCACAAGTAACTTCTTCCAGTCCACGCTGGGTATCGCGATGGGCTTCGGCCGGTACGTGCCGATCGTCGCGGTGATCGCGCTGGCAGGCGCGCTGGCCAAACAGAAGAAGGTGCCGGCGAACGCGGGCACCCTGCCCACCACGGGCGTGCTGGCCGCCTCCATGGTGACCTTCACGATCGTGCTGGTCGCGGCGATCGTGTTCATCCCGGCTCTCGCTCTGGGTCCGATCGCGGAGGCAACGTCATGACCATCACTCCTACCGAACAGCGGCCCCCGCTGGAACAGCGGCAACACCACACCGAGAACCTGGGCCGGGTGCAGTCGGGTGTGTTCAACCCGGCGCAGCTGTGGAAGTCGCTGCCCGACGCGCTGCGCAAGCTCAACCCGCGCCACATGATGAAGAACCCGGTCATGATGGTGGTGTGGGTCGGGTCCCTGCTGTCCACGGTGTTCGCGATCAGCCAACCCAGCACGTTCAGCATCATCACCACGATCTGGCTGTGGTTCACGGTGCTGTTCGCGAACCTGGCCGAGGCCGTCGCGGAAGGCCGGGGCAAGGCGCAGGCCGAAACCCTGCGGCGCACCAAGAAGGAGACCGTCGCCCGCCGCCTCACCGAGAACGGCGACGAGGAACAGGTACCGGGCATCGAACTGCGCATCGGTGACCTGGTCGTCGTCGAAGCCGGCGAGGTGATCCCCGGTGACGGCGACGTCGTCGAGGGCATTGCCACGGTCGACGAGTCCGCGATCACGGGCGAGTCCGCACCGGTGATCCGGGAGTCCGGCGGCGACCGGTCGGCGGTCACCGGTGGTACCACGGTGTTGTCCGACCGGATCGTGGTACGGATCTCCACCAAACCGGGCGAGTCCTTCGTGGACCGGATGATCGCACTGGTGGAAGGCGCGTCCCGGCAGAAGACACCGAACGAGATCGCGCTGACCATTCTGCTGGCCGTGCTGACGATCATCTTCCTGCTCGCGGTGGTCGCGTTGCAGCCGATGGCCGGGTACGCCGGGTCGGTGCAGTCGGTGATCGTGCTGACGGCCCTGCTGGTGTGTCTGATCCCGACCACGATCGGCGCGCTGCTCTCCGCGATCGGGATCGCCGGGATGGACCGATTGGTGCAGCGCAACGTGTTGGCCATGTCCGGCCGGGCCGTCGAGGCAGCGGGCGACGTGGACACGTTGCTGCTGGACAAGACCGGCACCATCACCTTCGGCAACCGCCGGGCCACCGAACTGATCCCGGTCGGCACGTCCAGCGCCGAGGAACTGGCGATCGCGGCGCGGCTGTCCAGCCTCGCGGACGGCACGCCGGAAGGGCGCAGCATCATCGACCTGTGTGTCGAGCGGTACGGCCTGCCGGCCGTGGCGAGCGAGGCGGAGAAGTCCGGCGAGTTCGTGGCGTTCAGTGCGCAGACCCGGATGTCGGGCATTGATCTGGGTGGTCGGCAGGTCCGCAAGGGCGCGGCGAGTTCGGTCCGGGACTGGGTCGTCGAGCACGGCGGCGTGGTGCCCGATCAGGTGCACGGCGTGGTCGACGGGATCAGCCAGGACGGCGGCACACCGCTGGTGGTCGCGGAGCTCACCGGTGGCGTCGCCATCGTGCGCGGCGTGATCCGGCTGTCCGACGTGGTCAAGCCCGGTATCGCGGAACGCTTCGCCGAATTGCGGAAGATGGGCATCCGCACGGTCATGGTCACCGGCGACAACCCGTTGACGGCCAAGGCGATCGCGGACGAGTCCGGTGTGGACGACTTCCTCGCCGAGGCCAAGCCCGAGGACAAGATGGCCCTGATCCGCAAGGAGCAGGAGGGCGGCAAGCTGGTCGCGATGACCGGTGACGGCACCAACGACGCCCCCGCGCTCGCGCAGGCCGACGTCGGTGTGGCGATGAACACCGGGACCATGGCGGCCAAGGAGGCCGGCAACATGGTCGACCTGGACTCCGACCCGACGAAGCTGATCGAGGTCGTGGAGATCGGCAAGCAGTTGCTGATCACCCGTGGCGCGTTGACCACGTTCAGCATCGCCAACGACCTGGCCAAGTACTTCGCGATCCTGCCGGCCATGTTCGGGGTGATCTACCCAGGCCTGCGCAAGCTGAACATCATGCACCTGGCGACGCCGCAGTCGGCGATCCTGTCGGCGGTGATCTTCAACGCGTTGATCATCGTGGCGTTGATCCCGTTGGCGTTGCGTGGCGTGCGGTACCGGCCCGCCGGTGCGTCCAGCCTGTTGCGGCGCAACCTGTTGATCTACGGGGTGGGCGGCGTGATCGTGCCGTTCGCCGGTATCTGGCTGGTGGACCTCATCGTTCGCCACATCCCGGGAATTGGGTGAACCTGATGCGTAACTCCGCTCTGCTGCGGCAGACCTGGACCGGTCTGAAGCTGCTGATCGTGCTCACGGTGCTGACCGGCATCCTGTATCCGTTGTCGGTGTGGGCCGTGTCCCGGATCCCCGGTCTGGAGAGCCGGGCCGAGGGTTCGGTGGTGACCTACCACGGGCAGCCGGTCGGCTCCAGCCTGATCGGTACCAACCCGATCGACCCGAACGCGAAGAAGGACCCGACCAACGACCGGTACTTCCACACCCGGCCCTCGGAGCAGGCGTCGGACTTCTCGGTGACGGACAAGACCGCGCTCGGTCTGGGTGACATCAATCCGAGCTCGTCGGGTGCGTCCAACCTGTCCCAGGACAGCGACGTGCTGTACGCGCAGATCGCCGCCCGCAAGGCGTTCATCGCCAAGCGCGAGGGGGTGAGCCAGGACCAGGTGCCTGCCGACGCTGTCACCGCGACCGCGTCGGGCCTCGACCCGGACATCAGCCCGGCCTACGCCTACCTGCAGGCCGCGCGGGTGGCCAGGGTGAACGGGCTGTCCGACGCGCAGGTGCGGCAGATCGTGGCCGACACGGAGCACGGCAGGGCGCTTGGCGTGCTCGGCGACCCGACGGTCAACGTCCAGGCGCTCAACCTCGCGGTGGCCAAGGCCGTGCAAGCCGCCCACGGTTGATCCGATGACACCCGCGGCACCACTGACCCCGACGGAGCACAAGCCCCGTCGGGGTCAGCTGCGCATCTATCTGGGCGCCGCACCCGGCGTCGGCAAGACGTTCGCCATGCTCGGCGAGGCCCGGCGGCGGCAGGAGCGCGGCGCCGACGTCGTGGTGGGCTTCGTCGAGACGCACGGCAGGGACAAGACCGCCGAACTGCTCACCGGCCTTGAGATCATCCCCCGCAAGCGGATGATCCACCGGGAACTCGAGTTCACCGAGATGGACGTCGACGCGATCCTGGCCCGCAAGCCCGAGATCGCCGTCGTCGACGAACTCGCGCACACCAACGTCCCCGGCTCCCGCAACGAGAAGCGCTGGCAGGACGTGGAAGAACTGCTGGCCGCCGGCATCGACGTGCTGTCCACGGTGAACGTGCAGCACCTCGCCAGCCTCAACGACGTGGTCGACCGCATCACCGGTGTGCCACAACAGGAAACCGTGCCCGACGAGGTCGTCCGCAAGGCAGAGCAGATCGAACTCGTCGACATCACCCCCGAAGCACTCCGCCGCCGCCTCGCCCACGGCAACGTCTACCCGGCCAACCGGATCGACGCCGCCCTCGGCAACTACTTCCGCGTCGGCAACCTCACCGCGCTGCGCGAACTGGCCCTGCTGTGGGTCGCCGACCAGGTCGACGTGGCGTTGCAGCGTTACCGCGCCGAACAACAGATCACCGATACCTGGGAGACTCGGGAACGAGTGGTGGTGTCGATCACGGCGGGCCCGGAGAGCGAAACGCTGATCCGCCGCGCCCGCCGGATCGCCAACCGGGCCGGCGCCGAACTGATGGTCGTGCACGTGCTGCGCGGCGACGGACTGGCCGGCGCCCCGCCGGCCGCGGTGACCAGGTATCGGAAACTGGCGGAACAGGTCGGCGCCACCTACCACACGGTGGTCGGCGACGACGTGCCCACGGCGCTGCTGGACTTCGCCCGCGGTGTCAACGCGACACAGTTGGTGCTGGGCACGTCGAGGCGGTCCCGATTGGCGCGGGTGTTCGAGGAAGGCATCGGCGCCACGGTCGTGCAGGGCTCCGGGCCGATCGACGTGCACATGGTCACGCACAGCGAGGCAGCGCGTGGCCTGCGGGTGCGGCTGGACCGCAGCCCGCTGGCCGTGCGCCGCAAGGTGTACGGCTGGGTGCTGGCGCTGCTGCTGCCGGGGGTGGTCACCGGCGGTGGCCTGATCCTGCACCACGCGCTGGACATCTCCACCAACGCGGCCGGTTTCGTGCTGGCGTCCGTGGCGGTGGCACTCGTCGGTGGCCTCGGGCCGGCACTGTTCTCCGCGTTGTTGGGTGGGTTGCTGCTCAACTACTTCTTCGTGCCGCCGGTCTACTCGCTGACCATCGCCGCGCCGGAGAACCTGATCACGTTGGTCACCATGCTGGTCGTGGCGGTACTCGTCGCACTGGTGGTGGACCGCGCGGCCCGCCGAGCGACCCAGGCCACGCAGGCCAGAACCGAGGCCGCCCTGCTGGCGTCCTACGCCAGAACCGTGCTGACCCACCCCGCGCCGCTGGTGCGGCTGTTGACCCAGGTGCAGGAGAACTTCGGCCTGTCCTCGGTCGCGCTCCTGGAACGCGATGCCGACGAGTGGCATCGGGTGGCCTGCGTCGGGCCCAGCCCGTGCGACGAACCCGACGACGCCGACGTGGACGTGCCGGTCACCCCGGACGTGCACCTGGCCATCCGGGGCCGCACCCTCGCGGCGGCCGACCGCCAGGCACTGGAAGCGGCTGCGGGCCAGGCGCTGCTTGCCTTGCGGCAGCAGCGGTTGCGCGCGCAGACGACCGCAGCCAGGCGGCGTGCCGAGACCACAGAACTGCGCACCGCGCTGCTGTCCGCCGTCGGCCACGACCTGCGCACCCCGCTCACGTCGATCAAGGCCGCCGCCGGCAGCCTGCGCGACCCGGAACTACGACTGTCCGCAAAGGACACAGCGGAACTGCTGGCCACGATCGACCAGTCCGCCGACCGGCTGACCGCCCTGGTGGACAACCTGCTGGACTCCTCGAGGCTGTCCACCGGCGCGGTGGAACCCCTCATCCGCCCTGTCGGCTACGACGAGGTCGTCGGGCTCGCCCTGTCCGGGATCGACGACCGGCAACTGGTCGAGGTCGACGTGGACGAGCAGTTGCCCGAGGTGCTCGCCGATCCCGGCCTGTTGGAGCGGGTGGTCGCCAACGTGGTGGACAACGCGTTGCGCCACGGCGCCGCGCCGGGGTCCCGGCCGGTGGTGGCGGTGCGGGCGAGCGCGCACGCGGGCCACGTCGAACTGCACGTCGTCGACCACGGCCGCGGCCTGCCGAAGGGCGCGGCGGACACGATCTTCGCGCCCTTCCAGCGGCTCGGCGACCGGGACGCCACGACGGGCGTCGGCCTCGGCCTTTCGGTCGCCAAGGGCTTCACCGAGGCCATGGACGGCACCATCCGCGCCGAGGACACCCCCGGCGGCGGCCTCACCGTGGCGATCTCGCTACCCGCGGCGCCCCGACCGGCTGTCCAGCCGGCGGCCGAGGGCACGGCGTGACACCCGGCACGCCGCGCACCAGGGTGCTGGTGGTCGACGACGAGCCGCAGATCGTGCGCGCGTTGCGGATCAACCTGACCGCGCGCGGCTACGAGGTCCTCACCGCGTACGACGGCACGGCCGCCCTGCGGGTCGCCGTCGAGGACAAGCCCGACGTCGTCGTGCTCGACCTCGGCCTGCCCGATCTCGACGGCACCGACGTGATCACCGGACTGCGCGGCTGGTCCACCGTGCCGATCATCGTCCTGTCGGCACGGACCAACTCCACCGACAAGGTCAAGGCCCTCGACGCGGGCGCGGACGACTACATGACCAAGCCGTTCGGCATGGACGAACTGCTCGCGCGGCTGCGTGCCGCCATGCGCCGCTCGGCCGCGGCCATGCCGGACACCGCGGCCGCCGTGATCGAGACGGCATCGTTCACGGTCGACCTGGTGGCCAAGAAGGTGCACCGAAACGGCGCCGAGGTGCACCTGACACCCACCGAATGGGGCCTGCTGGAGATCCTGGCCCGCAACCCGGGACGGCTCGTCAGCCAACAACAACTGCTGCACGACGTGTGGGGACCGGGCCACACCACGGAAACCCATTACCTGCGGGTCTATCTGGCCCAGTTGCGCCGCAAGCTGGAACCCGTGCCGTCGCGACCGCGCCACCTGAAGACCGAGCCGGGCATGGGCTACCGCTTCGAGCTCTGACCAAGTACCACGTCGGCGGTCTACTTGCGGGTGCGCTTCTCCCGCACCCGGACCGAAACGCGGACCGGCGTGCCGGTGAAACCGAACGTCTCGCGGAACTTGCGCTCAAGGAACCTGCGGTAGCTGGCCTCCAGGAAACCGGTGGTGAACAGCACCAGCGTCGGCGGGCGGGTGGTGGCCTGCGTGGCGAACAGGACCTTCGGCTGCTTGCCGCTGCGGACCGGCGGCGGGGTGGCGGCCACCAGGTCCGACAGCCACGAGTTCAGCGGGCCGGTCGGGACCCGCTGGTCCCACGAGCGGAGCGCGTTTCGCAGTGCGGGGGCCAGTTTGGTGATCGCGCGGCCGGTCGTGGCGGACACGTTGACCCGTTCCGCCCAGCGCAGCCGGGACAGGTCCCGGTCCAGCTCCTTCTCAAGGCGGTACCTGCGGTCCTCGTCGACCAGGTCCCACTTGTTGAATGCCAGCACCAGGGCTCGGCCGGAGTCCACCACCATGGTCAGGACCCGCAGGTCCTGTTCGCTGATCGGCTCGCTCGCGTCCAGCAGCGCGATGGCCACCTCGGCCGCGTCCAGCGCCGCCTTGGTGCGCAGCGACGCGTAGTACTCCATGCCGCTGGCGGTGTTGACCCGTTTGCGCAGGCCCGCGGTGTCCACGAAACGCCAGATCTCGTCGTCCAGTTCGACCAGCGAGTCGACCGGATCGACGGTGGTGCCAGCGACCGGGTCGACCACCGAGCGCTGTTCGCCGGTCAGGCGGTTGAGCAGGCTGGACTTCCCCACGTTCGGCTTGCCAACCAGCGCAACTCGGCGTGGGCCGCCCGCGGTCGAGAAGGTGTCCCTTGGCGACTCGGGCAGGGCCTGCAGGATCGCGTCCAGCAGGTCGCCGGAGCCGCGACCGTGCAACGCGCTGACCGGCCACGGCTCGCCCAGACCCAGCGACCACAGGCCGGCGATGTCGGCCTGGCTGCGCTGGTCGTCGGCCTTGTTCGCGGCCAGCAGCACCGGGCGGTTCGAGCGGCGCAGCACCCGCGCCACCGCCTCGTCGGTGCTGGTCGCGCCGACGGAGGCGTCGACGACCAACAGCACCGCGTCCGCGGTGCTCATCGCCATGTCGGCCTGTGCGGCCACCGATGCCTGTAGTCCCTTGGCATCCGGTTCCCAGCCGCCGGTGTCCACGACGGTGAACTTCCTGCCGTTCCACAACGCGTCGTACGCCACCCGGTCGCGGGTCACACCGGGCACGTCCTGCACCACCGCCTCGCGCCGGCCGAGGATGCGGTTGACCAACGTCGACTTGCCGACGTTGGGGCGTCCGACGACGGCCAGCACCGGCTGCGGCGCCGCGGCCGACTCGTCATCCACTGTGGACGGATCGTCGACGGCCCAGTCGGTCTCGTCGGTCCAGGTCCCGTCCAACTCACTCACTGCTCTCAACTTTCCGTTCGTCGACGACCGGTGCGTCACCGCGCAGCCGGTCCAGTTCTGTTACCAGGGCGGCCAACGCGGCCCTGGCCTGTTCGGTGGCCTCGACAAGTGCCGTGCGTCCCCGGCCGACGGGCACCGGCAGCGGTTCGCCGATCAGCACGTCGACCCTCGGCCGCCAGCGGCGCCGGGTGCCGGGTGGCCGCAGGGTGCCCCGGCAGGCCACCGGCAGGATCACCGCGTTGCCCGCGCGGGCCAGCCACGCCGCGCCGTTGTGCGCCGCCGCGACCTCGCCGCTGCCCCGGGTGCCCTCCGGAAAGACGCCGATCAGGCCGCCGCCGCGCAGCACGCGCACCGCGGCCAGCAGTGGTCCTCGGTCCGGCTCGCCGCGGCGGACCGACAGTTGGCCGACTCGGGTGAGCAGCATCCCCAACGGACCGTGGAACAACTCCTGTTTGATCAGGAACACCGGGCGACGGCCGAGCACGGACCCGATGACCGGGCCGTCCAGCAGCGAACTGTGGTTCGCCACCAGCACGACGGGGCCGGTGCGCGGCACGTGTGCGCCGCCGTGCACGTGGCGCCGCACCGGGAGCGCGAGCGCCCACCGGGCCGCGTGCCGGGTGACGTCGTGCAGCCAGACCCAGGTGCCGGGCGGCAGGTCCACCGCGGTCACTGCCGAACCGCCTCGTCGACAAGGAGACCGCGTTCGTCCACAAAGGATAGCAGAGTCGCGATGACGCCTTCCACGTTGAGGTCCGAGCTGTCCAGTTCGATCGCGTCGTCGGCGGGGCGCAGCGGGGTCGTTCTGGTGTCCATGGCGTCGCGGCGGTCGACGTCGGCCCGCGTCGTGGCGACGGTCGCGGTCCGGCCTGCGGCCGCGTCCTGGCGGCTGCGGCGGCGGGCCCGGACGGCGGCGCTCGCGGTCAGGTAGACCTTCAGTTCGGCGTCCGGCGCGACGACGGTGCCGATGTCGCGGCCCTCCACCACGATGCCGCCACCGACGGCGACCACGCCGGCCACGATCCGGCGCTGTTCGCCGATCAGCACCGACCGCACCTCCGGCACGCCGGCGACCGCCGACACCGCGCCGGTCACGGCGGCGCCGCGGATCTCGTCGGCCACGTCGGCACCGGCCAGCCGCACGGTCGGGCCGGCCGGGTCGGTGCCGATCACGGGCACGCTGTCACGGGCCAGTTCGGCAACGGCCGTGCCGTCCGCCAGGTCGATGCCGGCATGCAGGACGGCCAGCGTGACCGCCCGGTACATCGCGCCGGTGTCCAGGTAGCGCGCGTGCAGGGCGATGGCCAGCCGCCTGGCCACGGTGGACTTGCCGGTGCCCGACGGCCCGTCCAGCGCCACCACGCCGCGCAGTGCCTTTTCCCGACCGTGCCGCCCAGGTACCTTTCCCCAGCCATCCCGCCCAGGTGCCGCCCGACCGTGCACTCCGCGTGTCACCGCGCTCCTCCTGGTGGTCAGTGGCTGGGTAGTCAATGGTCAATGATCGCGTTTCGGCCGCCCCAGCCGTCCATTCTGCCTGTTGGCGTGACGGGACCGGGCGGCAGCCACCGTGACATCGCCCAAGTTGGCCTGGACCTGTGTTGAACTGAGTTGAATCTCATGTTAGAAACATCACAATCGATAGTTATCGAACATCATCCAACATCGGGGTGGCGCGCACATGTCCGGATCGGCTGCGCGGCGTCGCGCACGGGGCACTGCTCTGGTCGGGCTCGCATCGGTCATCGCCGGCCTGCTGGTCGGCGTCGGCGTCGTCGACGCGCCGGCCGCGCGGGCCGAGGCGAACGGGGTGGCCACCAGCCCGCAGCTGGGCTGGAGCAGTTGGAGCTTCATCCGGCAGCACCCGACCGAGGCCGTCATCGAGGCGCAGGCCAAGGCGATGCACGACAGCGGCCTGGTCAGCCACGGCTACACCTACCTGAACGTGGACGACTTCTACTACCTGAACCCGGGCACCACCGTCGACCAGTTCGGCCGCTGGGTCACCGACAGCGCCAAGTTCCCGAACGGCATGGCCGCCGTGGCGAGTTACGTCCACTCGCTCGGCGAGAAGTTCGGCATGTACCTGACACCGGGCATCCCGGTCGCCGCCTACCAGCAGAACACCCCGATCGAGGGCACCAGCTTCCACGCGCGGGACATCGTCTCGAACACCACGAACTTCGAGACCAACTACAACTTCGGCAACGGGTCGATGTACTTCATCGACTACAACCGCAATCCCGTTGCGGCACAGGCGTTCCTGAACTCGTGGGCGAACCTGCTCGCGTCGTGGGGCGTGGACTACCTGAAGCTGGACGGCGTCGGCGACGGTGACATCGCGGACATCCAGCACTGGTCACAGGCACTGAACTCCAGCGGCAGGCCGATCCACTTCGAGCTGTCCAACTCGCTGGACGTGAACAACGGCGCGGTGTGGCGGCAGTACGCGAACGGCTGGCGGATCGAGGGCGACGTGGAGTGCTACTGCTCGTCCACTTCGTACCCGTTGACCGATTGGAACAACGTGGCCGCCCGGTTCACCGACGACCCGGCGTGGACGCGGTTCGCAGGCGCGGGCGGCTGGAACGACCTGGACTCGGTCGAAGTGGGCAACGGCGGCAACGACGGGCTGACCGTCGACGAGCGGCAGACCCAGCTCACGCTGTGGGCGATCGCGAACGCGCCGCTCGTGCTGGGCGTGGACCTGACCCACCTGGACGCAACGGACCTCGGTCTGCTCACCAACGACGAGGTGCTCGCCGTCGACCAGCACGGCCATCCAGGGCACCCGGTCGACCGGACCAGCCAGCAGCAGGTCTGGGTGGCGGCCAACGGTGACGGCAGTTACACGGTCGGTTTGTTCAATCTTGGGGGATCCGCCGCGACCGTCACCGCGAACTGGACCGACGTGGGCTTCACAGGCTCTGCGGCGGTGCGGGACCTGTGGAGCCACACGGACCTCGGCACGTCGAGCGGCTCGTTCTCGGCTACGCTCAACGCGCACGCGTCCCGCCTGCTGCGGGTCACGCCGTCGAGCGGTTTCCATTACACGGCAATGCACTACGGCATCGTGAACACGGCGAGCGGCCAGTTCCTCGACGTGACCGGCGGCGCGGGCGCCGGTGTGGTGCAGGCAGCCGGGACGGGTGCCGCGGACCAGCAGTGGCAGCTCGTGCCGACCGGGGACGCCGACTACAAGGTCGTCAACGTCGCGAGTGGACAGTTGTTGAACATCCCGAACGCGTCGACAACCGTTGGTACACAACTCATCCAGTGGCCGGACGACAACAACACCAACGCGCAATGGCAGGTCAGCAGCGGCTACACCCTCACCGGCCGCTCAGACGGCCTGGCCGTAGACGTATCGGGCACGAAGGTGGTGCAGCAGACCAAGTCCGGTGCCACCGGCCAACAATGGAAACTCGTACCGGAGCCCGACGCGAACACCCCCTACAAGCTGGTCAACGGCGTGAGCGGCGGCCGGATGGACGTCAACGGCGACTCGACCGCGGACGCCGCGACCGTGTTGCAGTGGCAGGACAACGGAAGCACCGACCAGCAGTGGTTCGTACGAGCGGCGGGCGGCGGCTTCGACACGATCACGAACGTCAAGAGCGGCAAGCTGCTCAACATCCCCGGCCCGACCACAAGTGCTGGGACCCAACTGATCCAGTACCACGACGACGGGAACACCAACAGCCGCTGGCAACTCGCGGACGCCGGTCCCAACCAGGTGCGGATCGTCAGCCAGTACGACGGCCAGGTGGCCGACGACACCAACGGCTCGCTGTCCGACGGTGCCGCCGTGATCCAGTTCCCGCCCAACGGCGGCCCCAACCAGAACTGGACCCTGGTACCTGCTTCATAGGTCTCAGGACAGATCGGCCAACAGCAGGCCACTGCGCGGTTTGGGCGTGAAGTAGGTGCTCTTGCGGGGCATCCGGCGGCCCTGATCGTGCACGGCGAGCACGTCCGCGTACGGCACCGGGGCCAGCAGCAGTACGGCATCCGCCCCGGCGACCGGCGCCGTCTCGGCGGGCAGCGCGCGGACCAGCGGACCGGCCGGGTCGATGCCCAGCGCGGCGCCGATCAGCAGGTGTTCCACCACGCCATGGTCGATCCTGGGCAGCGGCTCGCCCGGCGCCGGCTCGGGCAGGCGGACCAGCAGCGCCCGGTCGCCGGCCAGCACGACGACGGTGCCCGGCCGGTCCGGCGCGACGACCGGCGGGTCGGCATCGCGCACGGCGAGACCGATCCCGCGCCACCTGGCGCCCAACTCGTCCGCGCCGAGCCCGGTGCCGACCAGCATCCGGTGGATCGCGCCGACCTCGAGCGCGGGCCCGCCGGTGACCAGCGCAAGCAGGGGCGACCGTGCGGCGGCCGACGCCGCCACCCGATGGTTGCCGTCGGCGACCAGCAGTGGATGCCGTGCCGCCAGGGCGATCAGGTCGTCCTGCTCGGTGCCGGGGCCGAGCAGCCAGAGCTGATGGCGGCGGCCCGCCGAGTCGGTGAGGGACACCGCCGGGTTGGGCCCGCGGTCGATCAGCTGGCGCAGCGCCTCGGTGAGCTCCGCTCCCCCGGTTACCGGCACCAGCATCGCGGCACTGGTCGCGCAGCCGAGGCCGGCGAGCACCGCGGCCCGTTCGGCCACCACGTCCGGGTAGACCTGTTCGGCCTGGCGGACGCGCGCCAGACCGTCGGCGTCCACGGCGGCCGGGTCGACAAGGCACAGCATGCCCAGCGCCGTGCCGTCCGGCCCGCTGGCCAGATAGGGCGCGACGACCTCGGTGACCTGGCGGTACGCCGAGCGTCGCACGCGGGCCAACATCCGTTGTGCCGCAGGCAGGACGTCGGCGAGCGAGAGCCCCTTGGACAGCGCGGCCGGCGTGTGGTTCGGGTGTTGCACGGCCAGCAAGGTGTCGCCGACCGCAGCCGGGTCGGCCAGCGCGGCGATCACCTGGTCGGTCTCGGCGAACTCGTCCACGTCCGGACCGGGCACGCGGTCGGTGACGACCCACCCCGATCGAATCGGTCTCAGCACGGCTACATGCCGACGGCGGCGAACAGTGCGCCGGTCTCCTGGCGGTTGAGCCGACGGAACGAGCCGGGCCGCTGGTTGCCAAGCCGCACCTCGCCGACCGCGGTACGCACCAGGCGGTGCACCGGAAAGCCGACCTCGGCCAGCAGCCGCCGCACGATGTGCTTGCGGCCCTCGTGCACGACGACCTCGACGAGCGCCTGGCCCGGCACGGTGTCGACAAGGCGGAAGCTGTCCACCCTGGCCGGCCCGTCGGCCAGCTCGATCCCGGCGCGCAAGCGCTTGCCGAGGTCACGGGGGATGGTGCCCAGCACGTCGGCCAGGTACGTCTTGGGGACGTGGTAGGACGGGTGGGTCAGCCGGTGGGCGAGTTCGCCGTCGTTGGTGAACAGCAGCAGGCCCTCGGTCTCCGCGTCGAGCCTGCCGACGTGGAACAGGCGCGGGCCGCTGGACGCGACCTTGCTGCGCACGTAGTCGCCGACACACGGGCGGCCCTGGTCGTCGGACATCGTGGTGTGCACGTCGATCGGCTTGTTGAACGCCAGGTAGACCAGGTCGTCACGAAGCACGATGCGGGTGCCGTCCACATGCACGACGGCGGTGTCCGGGTCGATCCGGCGACCCATCTCGGTCACCACGTCACCGTCGACGCTGACCCGACCCTCGGCGATCAACTCCTCAGCGGCCCGCCGCGACGCGACGCCCGCCTGGGCGAGCACCTTCTGCAGCCGAATCCCATCCGGCAGTGGGTTTTCTCCACGGCCCCGGTCAGACATCGTCGATCGCATCCACTTCTGGCAGGAGGGGAGCGATCGCGGGCAGGTCCTCCAGTGAGGACAGCCCCAACCGCTCCAGGAACAGTTCCGTGGTTCGGTACAGGATGCCGCCGGTCTCCGAGTCGGTGCCGGTCTCCGCTATCAGGCCACGTGCCACCAGGGTACGGATGACGCCGTCCACGTTCACACCGCGTACCGCCGCCACCCGGGACCTGGTCACCGGCTGGCGGTAGGCGATCACCGCGAGGGTTTCCAGCGCGGCCCTGGTCAGCTTGGCGCGCTGGCCGTCCAGCAGGAGTTTCTCCACGTAGGGCGCGTACCTGTCCCTGGTGACGAACCGCCAGCCGTCACTGACACGGCGCAGGTCGATGCCGCTGCCGCGCTCGGTGAGGTCGGCCGCCATCCGGTGCAACGCGTCGGTGACCCTGGCCACGGACTGATCGAGGGTCGTGGCCAGCAGTTCCTCGCCGGCCGGCACGTCGACGACCAGCAGGAGCGCCTCAAGGGCGTTCGCCAACTCGGTGTCGTCGGCCAGCGGCGGCAGGTCCGACTCCTCGACCGCCTCGCCCGCCTCGCCCTCCGGGTCCTCCGCACCGACCTGAGAGCACTGCTCTGAATCGAGAGCACTGCTCTGATCACTGCTCTCGCTTGAGAGCAGTGCTCTCGAATTTGAGCATGTGCTCTCATCTGAGAGCACTGCTCTCGGATCAGTGCTCTCGCCGAAGAGCACATCAGCCGGTTCAGGCTCCGGGACGATGTCCGCGACCGGGCTAGCCTCGCCGGCCTCGCCGACTGGGCCGGCCTCGCCAGCCCTGCCAGTCGGACCAGCCTCGCCGACCGTGCCGGTCTCGCCGGTCTCGCCGACCGTGCCAGCCTCGCCACTCGGGCCAGCCTCGCCAGTCGGGCCAGCCTCGCCAGTCGGGCCAGCCTCGCCAGTCGGGCCAGCCTCGCCAGTCGGGCCAGCCTCGCCAGTCGGGCCAGCCTCGCCAGTCGGGCCAGCCTCACCAGTCGGACCAGCCTCACCAGTCGCGCCAGCCTGGCCGGTTGGCGTGTCGGATTCGGGTTCTGCCATGGCTTCCGGTTCTGGGGTGGTCACCCGTACTCCTCGTCCTCACCGGTGTCGGTGGCGGCTCGCTCCGCCGCCTCCTGCTCGGACCCGCCGACCCACCGCACGTGCAGGTCGCCCAGCGGGTCGACCTGATCGAACGCCACGGTCTGCTGCCGGTACAGGTCCAGCAACGCCAGGAACCGGGCGATCACCTCACGGGTGTGCCCGCAGTCGGCGACCAGCTCGGCGAACGTGGCCGCACCCAGCTCGGCCAGCCGCACCCGCAGCAGCGCCGCGTGCTCCCGGACCGACACCTTCGGCGTGTGCAGATGGTCCAGCGACACCACCGGCGGCGGTTTCGGGCGGAACACGGCCGCCGCGATCTCCGCGAACGTCGCCGCGTCCACGCCGATCAGCACCTCGGGCAGCAGGCGGCTGTACCGCTCCTCCAACGCGACCGACCGCGGATACCGGCGCAGCGCCGCCGCCTCCAACTCCGCGAACATCGCCGCGACCTGCTTGTAAGCCCGATACTGCAACAGCCGCGCGAACAGCAGGTCACGGGCCTCCAGCAGGGCGATGTCCGCGACGTCGTCGACATCGGCCGACGGCAGCAGCCGGGCCGCCTTGAGATCCAGCAACGTGGCCGCGATGACCAGGAACTCGGTGGTCTCGTCCAGGTCCCACGCGTCGCCCATGGACCTGATGTGGGCGATGAAGTCGTCGGTGACCTGGTGCAGCGCCACCTCGGTCACGTCCATCTGATGCTGCGAGATCAGTTGCAGCAGCAGGTCGAACGGCCCGTCGAAGTTGGCAAGGTGCACGGTGAACCGGCCCTGGGCAGGCTTAGGAACAGGCTCGTGCTTCACGTCCACCAGTGTCACTCGCCGGGGTCTGCCCGCAGCCGGCGAACCAGCAGCGAGTCGGCACCGTGTTCGGAAAAATCCGCCAGCAGCACCGCGATCGCCTCACGCACGATGCGGCCGCGGTCGGTGACGATGCCATGGTCGGCCCGTGCCGTCAGCCTGGCCCGTTCCAGGGCGACGAGTTCCTCGCCGGACACGTAGACCGTGATCTTGGCATCGTGCTTCTGGCGACCGGAACCGGGACGAGCATCCAGGTCGGCCGGGACAGGTGTACTCCGGGACTGGGTGGAGCGGAACAACTCGGCCGTGCCCGGCAGCGCCCTTTCCCAACCATCCCGCCCGGATACGGCGCGTCGGGTCACGCCACCGCCCGCACGGTGGCGATGATCGTCGAACTCACCTGGCGATCACCTCGCGGGCCAGTTCGCGATACGCCTTGGCACCCGCTGACCTGGGCGCCCACCGGGTGATCGGCTCGCCGGCCACGGTGGTCTCCGGGAACCGGACGGTGCGGTTGATCACCGAGTCGAACACCACGTCGCCGAACGCCTCGACCACCCTGGCCATGACCTCGCGGCAGTGCAGGGTGCGCGGGTCGTACATGGTCGGCAGGATGCCGGTGATCTCCAGCTTCGGGTTCAGCCGCTCGCGCACCTTGTCGATGGTGTCGATCAGCAGAGCGACCCCGCGCAGGCTGAAGAACTCGCACTCCAGCGGGATGATCACGCCGTCCGCCGCGGCCAGCGCGTTGACCGTGAGCAGGCCGAGCGACGGCTGACAGTCGACGAGGATGTAGTCGTAGTGCGGGATCAGCGGCCGCAGCACCCGCACCAGGGTGTGCTCGCGGCCCACCTCGGACACCAGCTGCACCTCGGCCGCGGACAGGTCGATGTTGCTGGGCAGCAGGTCCATGCCGTCGACCGTGGTGCGCATGACCACGTCGGCCACGCCGACGTCCCGCTCCATGATCACGTTGTAGATCGTCTGGTCCAGCTGCTGCGGCTGCACGCCGAGGCCCACCGACAGCGCGCCCTGCGGATCGAAGTCCACGAGCAGCACCCGGCGGCCGTACTCGGCCAGCGCAGCCCCCAGATTTATGGTCGACGTGGTCTTGCCGACGCCGCCCTTCTGGTTGCAGATCGCCATGATCCTGGCCGGGCCGTGGGTCGCGATCAGGGCAGGCTCCGGCACCCGGCGCCGCGGCCGTCCGGTCGAGCCGATGCCGCCCGCCGCCGTGTCCAGCGGCTCGTCGATGTCGTCGTGTGCCCTTGGGGCGAGGCTCAGCTCAACCGAACTACCGCGCGGCCGTCCCTCGACGGATGGCTGCGGTGTCGACATGGCGACCTGGCTCCCTGTAGTCATAGGACCGACTGCCGCATGTTATGCGGCAGTCATACCGGCGGCAACGCGCCTCGCCGTAAGGCGAAGGTTAACCGGCCAGCGAGACATGCCTGGTAGCGGCCAGCACCACGTCGAGCAGGCCGGGAAAGAGCCGGTCGAGGTCGTTGCGGCGCACGGACAGCCAGCGCTGGGTGCCGGCCGGGCGGGTGTGCGTCACGCCGGCCTCCCGCAGCACCCGCAGGTGCTGGGACAACGTCGACTTCGCCACCGACACGTCAAGTTGGCCACACAGTGTCTCGCCGCCGTTGTCCAACTGGCCGACCACCGCCAGCCGGGTCGGGTCGGACAGCGCGTGCAGCACGCCGACCAGCGTGATGGCGTCGCGCACCGGCTCGTCCACGTCGCTCATTTCCCATCACCTCATCGTGACCCAAGGCGGGGCAAAATGTCGCGCTCACCGTACAGGCCCGACACGCAGCGCGTTCGGCTTCCGTACAAACCCCGCCCGGTCAGCCCAGTGCCCTCGGATGTGCCGTGACGTAGACCTCCCGCAGCGTCGTGACCGTGACCAGCGTGTACACCTGCGTCGTGGTCACCGAGGCGTGGCCGAGCAGTTCCTGGACGACCCGGACGTCCGCGCCGCCCTCCAGCAGATGGGTCGCGAACGAGTGGCGCAGCGTGTGCGGCGACACGGCCACCCGGATGCCGGCCCGCTCGGCACTGTCCTTGAGCACCTGCCACGCGCTCTGCCGGGACAGCCGGCCACCGCGCGCGTTCAGGAACACCGCAGGCGTACCACGCCCCTTGACGGCCAGACCAGGTCGGGCGCGGACCAGGTAGGCGTCCAGCGCGTCCAGCGCGGGCCTGCCGATCGGCACGAGGCGCTGCTTGCCGCCCTTGCCGTCCAGCAGGACCACCCGGTCGACGCGGTCCACGTTGTCCAGGTCGAGGCCGACCGCCTCGGAGATCCGGGCGCCGGTCGAGTAGAGGAGTTCCAGCAGTGCCCTGTCCCGGATCGACCTCGGCTCGTCGGCGTTCTGGGTGTCCAGCAGCCGCAGGACGTCGTCCAGCGGCAGGGCCTTGGGGAGCCGTCGGGGTGGGGTCGGCGGGCGGACCTGGTGCGCCGGGTCGGCGTCGACAAGGCCTTCGAGCAGGGCGAATCGATGCAGACCGCGGACCGCGACCACGGCCCGGGCGGCCGATGACGCGGCCAGTGGCGGATGGTCGTCGTCGCCTTCGCGCAGCGCGCCGAGGAACCCGGTGATCCGGGGTTCGGTCACCTGGGTCAGTTCGGTGATCCCGTGGCTGGTCAGGTGGCGCAGGTAGCGGGTCAGGTCGCGGGTGTAGGAGGTCAGGGTGTTGCGGGCCGTGCCGCGTTCGACCGCCAGGTGGTCGAGATACAGCCGCAGCACGGCCGACAGCGCCGGTGCGATGTCGGCCGTGCTGGTCATGGCGCTGTTTCTACCCCCGTGCCGCGAACCGGGTCGGCCGGTCCCGCCACGGCGCGTCGGCCGGCCGGGTGACACCCGCGCCGGACCGCACCGCCCGCGCGGCCAGGATGCCGCCGACCGACGCGGCGTTGACCACCTCGCCGGCCAGGACCATCCGGACCGCTTCGGCCAGGTCGATCCGGTGCACCACGAGGTCGGCCTCCTCGTCGCCGAACGCGTCAGGGCGGTCCACCTCGGTCAGGTCGGTGGCCAGGAACACCCGGACCACCTCGTCGGTGAAACCGGGCGACGCGGCCACGTCGACCAGCACCTCCCAGCGTCCGGCGACAACGCCGGCCTCCTCGGTCAGCTCCCGGGCGGCCGCGGCGGCCGGCGGTTCGTCCGGCTCGTCCAGCAGGCCGGCCGGCAGCTCCCACAGCCGGCGGCCCAACGGATGCCGGTACTGGTGGATCAGCACGATCCGGTCCTGATCGTCCAGCGCGAGCACGGCGACCGCACCGAAGTGCTCCACCACCTCGCGCCGGGCGACCCGGCCGTCCGGCATGGCCACCTCGTCGGCGCGCAGCGCGATCACGTGACCCCGGTAGATGTCGGTGCTCGCCACCGTGTCGAACCGGTGGTTGCCGGGCCCGTCGCTCACGACTGCGCGCCAGCGGTGGCCGTCTCGGGCAGTTCGACCGGCAGCCGGTCCGCCGCGAGGTAGCCCAGCGCCGCCCCGACGAACGCGGTGAACAGCGGATGCGGCCGGGTCGGGCGGCTCTTCAGCTCCGGATGTGCCTGCGTGCCCACGAAGAACGGGTGCTGGTCGGTCGCCAGCTCGACGAACTCCACCAGGTGACCGTCCGGCGACAGACCCGAGATGGCCAGGCCCGCGTCGGCCAACTGCTTCCGGTAGGCGTTGTTCACCTCGTAGCGGTGCCGGTGCCGTTCGGACACCTCCGTGGTGCCGTAGGCCTTGGCCACCAGCGAGCCCGGTTCGAGCTTCGCCGGGTAGGCGCCAAGCCGCATGGTGCCGCCCATGTCCCGTTCGCCCGCGATCACGTCGGCCTGGTCGGCCATGGTGCTGATCACCGGGTGGCTGGTGCGCTCGTCGAACTCGGCCGAGTCGGCGTCGGTGATGCCGGCCAGGTGCCGCGCCACCTCGATCACCATGCACTGCAGGCCAAGGCACAGTCCCAACGTCGGGATGCCTCTTGTTCTGGCGTGCCGGATCGCGCCGATCTTGCCCTCGATGCCGCGCACGCCGAACCCGCCCGGCACGAGCACGCCGTCCAGGTCGGCCAACGCCCGTGCCGCGCCCACCTCGGTCTCGCAGCTGTCCGACGGCACCCAGCGGATCTCGACCCTGGCCCGGTGCGCGAAACCACCGGCCCGCAGCGCCTCCATCACGGAGAGATAGGCGTCCGGCAGGTCGACGTACTTGCCGACCAGTCCGATCCGTACCGTTTCCGCCGGATTGTGCACGCGTTCCAGCAGGTCACCCCACACCGTCCAGTCCACGTCCCGGAACGGCAGGCCGAGGCGGCGCACCACGTAGGCGTCCAGCGCCTCGGCGTGCAGCACCTTCGGGATGTCGTAGATGGAAGGCGCGTCCGGCGCGGCGACGACGGCATCGATGTCGACGTCGCACATCAGCGCGATCTTGCGCTTCAGGCCGGCCGGGATCTCCCGGTCCGCCCGGCACACGATCGCGTCCGGTTGGATACCGATGTTCCGGAGTGCCGCCACCGAGTGCTGCGTCGGCTTCGTCTTCAGCTCGCCGGACGGCGCGAGGTAGGGGACGAGGGAAACGTGCAGGAAGAAGCAGTTGTCCCGGCCCACGTCATGCCGTACTTGGCGGCAGGCCTCGAGGAACGGCAGCGACTCGATGTCGCCGACGGTGCCACCCACTTCGGTGATCACCACGTGCGGGCGTTCCCCGTCCGGGCCGACGTCGGCCATCGCCCTGATCCGGGCCTTGATCTCGTCGGTGATGTGCGGGATGACCTGGACCGTGTCCCCCAGGTACTCGCCGCGCCGTTCCTTCGCGATCACCGTCGAGTACACCTGGCCGGTGGTGACGTTCGCGGAGCCGGACAGGTTCCGGTCCAGGAACCGCTCGTAGTGGCCGATGTCCAGATCCGTCTCGGCACCGTCGTCTGTGACGAACACCTCGCCGTGCTGGAACGGGTTCATCGTGCCGGGATCGACATTGAGGTAAGGGTCCAACTTCTGCATCGTGACCCGCAGACCACGAGCCGTGAGAAGTTGACCGAGGCTGGAGGCCGTAAGGCCCTTCCCCAGCGAGGAGGCGACGCCCCCCGTGACGAAAACGTGCTTGGTCATCCGCGCCTGAAGCACCAACAACGCTCCCCGTGTTCTCGGTCGGCACGAACGATTCGGCCAACCTGGCTGCCCACGGGATTTCACCGTAGCACGACACCCCTCCATCCGGAGCGAACGCCCCGACGATCCGAACGTGTCGTGCGTCGCCTTCGGGCTGGTCCAGGCCCTGAAATTGATCTTCGCGGCACCCCGGACACCATCCCATCGAGTGATTGGTCAGACGTCGTTCTCGTTGCGGCGCCCGGATTCGACCCGACGTGAGGAGTCGATCAAGCCGTCACCCACCCCGACCAATCCGTCAAAATCTATCGTCACGTTCCCGTGCCAACCGACTACTCACCGAGTATGCTCAACCTCAGGCGCGTTGAGCGCGCCCCCGCCGGTCCCCCCAACCGCCGGCTGGGTTCAGGCCCCCTGGTCGTAACCTCCCCCCTCGACGACCGGGGGGCCTCCTCATTGGCGAATCCTGTTCGCCCGCTGGCGCGGGCTCCCGGGGATTCGTCGTCTGTGCTTTCTGGGGGCCGAGCCCCCAGGCCCCGGCCGGCGGGGCTTCGCCCCCCGGACCCCCCAAGGGTTCGGCGAGGTCCTGTTTTCGCAGATCAGGCGGCCAATCACCGGGATTTGCCCTGGTGACTGGTCGCTTTTCGATCTGAAGTGGCGCAGGGGATCCCTTGCACCTGCCCACCCAATCCTCCTCAATGGAGGATCAACCCATCCGGCCAAGCGACTTTCAGTGGTACTCCGACCAGCGGTTATGCGACCTTGCTGGCGTCTGCGGAACCTCCTGCGCAGGCGCAGCCTTTTACCTGCTGGGGCGGCTCAGTGGGAATCGTCGTCTGTGTTGTCTGGGTCCAAGCCGCGGCACCAGCGAGCGGGGCTTCGTCCCGGGCCCTCTCCTCATTGCGCAGCCTGTTCGCCCACTGGCGCTCGCTCGATGGGAATCGTCGTCTGTGTTCTCCGGGGCCAAGCCCAGCACCTGCCCAGCAGGAGGTTCGCCCCAGCCCTCTGCTCATTTGCGCCGCCCGTTGCCCACTGGCGCGGGCTCGATGGGAACCGTCGTCTGTGTTTTCTGGGGTCATGCTGCCGAGCCCAGGCAGCGGGGGCTTCGCCCCGGGCCTTCTCCCCATTTGCGCAGCCTGTTCGCCCACTGGCACTCGCTCGATCGGAATCGTCATCTGTGTTCTCCGGCGCCAAACCCCAGACACCTGCCCAGCGGGAGGTTCGCCCCAGCCCTCTGCTCGTCTGCGCAGCCCGGTGCCCGCTGGCGCGGGCTTGGTGGGAATCGTCGTCTGTGTTTGGGCCAAGCCGCCGGCCCCAGCCGGCGGGGGCTTCGCCCCAGGCCTTCTCCCCATTTGCGCAGCCTGTTCGCCCACTGGCGCGGGCTCGGCGGGAATCGTCGTCTGTGTTTTCTGGGGCCAAGCCGCCAGCCTCAGCCAGCGGGGCTTCGTCCCGGGCCCTCTCCCTATTTGCGCAGGCTGTTCGTCCGCTGGCGCGGGCTCGCGTCTGGCTGTTGTGCGGGGGGCTAGCTGTTGGTGGGTTGTGGGGCTGGGGACTGGGCGTTGCTGGCTGTGCCGTAGCTGCCTGCTTTTCCGTTCAGCTGTTCCTGTAGGGCCAGGATCGTTGTTATTCGGCCGGCTGCTGTGTCTGCGTTATCTACTGTGGATAGTGCTGAGTCTGCGGTGTCGGCTCTTGCTACGCCTATTGGGCCTGTGCCTGTTGCTGAGCCGTTTGCGCCGGCCAGTACTGTGCCTGCTCCGGTTCTTTGTAGTTGGGTGGCGAATCTGGCCAGCATTGCTGCTTGGTCGCCTGCGTTGTCTGCCAACTGGCCGCCGGTCAGGATTATGGCTAGTTGGGCTGGGGGTGTTGTTGAGGGTGGGGGCTTGATGAAGCCTGCGGTGGCCATGGCTGTCAGGGCTGCCGCACGCTCGTTGGGGGTGGCTTGGGGCTTGTTGGATTTGTTCAGTAGAAGCAGGTCGCCTAGTAGGCCGCCGGCCAGGGTGCCTGGGTCTGACGCTACTGGTAGTTGGGCGCCTGCTGGGATCGACTGGGTTACCAGGTCGCGTAGTTGGTCTGCCTTGTTTGGGTCGCTGAAGGCTGGTGTCAGCTGGATTTGGCCTGTTACCTGTGCGCCTGCTGCGGTTAGTAGGGTTGCCAGTGCTTGTTCTGTTGAATTGCTGGCGTTTGGGGTGCTGATCACTATTACTGTGCGGCCTGTAAGCAGGTTTCTTACTGTTCGTGGGCCTATGCCGCTGGCGAACTGGTCTCCTGCGGACAGTTTGGCGTTCAGTGCGTTGTTCTGGGTTTGTAGGTCGGCCACCTGTTCGCCCAGTTGGGCTTTTTGGCCGCTGATGCCGGACAACAGGGAGTCGGACAACGTTGTCGAGCCGAGTAGTACGCCCAGTGCCAGTGCCAGGAAGACCGCGCCGATGGAGATTACGTGGTAGCGCAGGGAGATCACTTCAACAGCCCCTTTAGCCAGGTGACGGCGTGGTGGTAGGCGCCGGTCAGCCAGTGGAAGTAGGTCGGGCCCGCGTCGGATACCGCCAGTGCGACGCCTATGGCGATCAGGACCGCGAGGATCAGTAGCACCACGGCTGTGGTGGAGACGCGGGCTCGGTGCAGTGTCGCCACCGCCTTGCCGTCCACGAGGCGGCTGCCCAGCTTCAGGCGGGTCAGGAACGTCGACGGGTTGGAGCCGGAGCGGCCCCGGTCCAGGAACTCCGCCAACGTGGCCTGCGAACCTACGGTCACCACGAGGCTGGCGCCGTGGGTGTCGGCCAGTATCAGGGCCAGGTCCTCCGCGTTGCCCGACGCGGGGAACGTGACCGCGCCGATGCCCAGGTCCTGGATGCGTTCCAGGCCCGGCGCGTGGCCGTCGGTGTCCGCGGGAACAACCACTTCGGCACCGGACTGGAGGGTCTCGGTGCGGATGCCGTCCGGGTCGCCGACGATGACCTGCGGCCGGTAGCCGGCCGCGCAGAGGGTGTCCGCGCCCGACTCGACACCGATGAGCACCGGCCGGTGCTCCTTGATGTAGCGGCGCAGGCGGCGCAGGTCCTCCGCGTGTTCGTGGCCGGGCGCGACGACCAGCACCTCACGGTCCTGCAGTGACTCGTACAGCTCCGGCACGCCGACGCCGTCCAGGATCATCGTGCGTTCGCGCCTGAGGAACTCGATCGTGTTGGCGGAGAAGGCCTCCAGCTGCGCCGACATGCCGGCCTTCGCCTCGATCATCTGGTCGGCGACCGACTCGGGGGTCTGTTCTTGACCGGTCGCCAGTTCGCGCTCGCCGAGGTAGACGGTGCCGGTGTGCAGGCGCAGCCGGGCGCCTTCCTTGATGTCGTGGAGCGCCGCGACACCGACGTTGTCGATCAGCGGCACGCCGGCCGACACCAGGATCTCCGGCCCCAGGTTCGGAAACCGCCCGGAAATGGACGCCGACGCGTTGACGACACCCACGACCTCCGCCGCGATCAGCGCGTCGGCGGTGCGCCGATCAAGGTCGAGCTGATCGAGCACGACGATGTCACCCGGACCGACACGACGCAGCAGGTCACCGGTGCGGCGGCCGACCCTGGCGATCCCGATGACACCGGGCAGTTCACGACTGGTCCTGGTCAGCAGGCCGGGCAGCTTCATGCGGCGATGGTGACAAACGGACCAGCGTTAGTCCGTTCGCCACGCCGAGCTGCACCTTTGTGCCCGAGATATCCCGCCAAAAGGGTTATAGACTCCATCGCCCGGACAGTCCGCCCGAAGACGCCAACGTCCGGACAGTCCGCCGGAAGACTGCCATCGTCCGGACAGTCCACCCGGAGACAGTCCCTCACGCCGAAGACAGATCCCAAGGCACGAAGACAGGTCCCCAAAAAAGGTCGAAGACAGGTCCCCAAAGGCCGGAGAGACAGTCCCCCGCCACTCCACCGGGGGGCGTCCCAGTTCCAAATCTAGTCTTGTCAAGGGCCAAATGGGGGGGTTACCGGTGAGTTGTGGACAACCGAAATTGTGTCCACAACTCCTTGGTGGGCATGGGAGCTTCTGATGCTGGAGAAGGGCCCGGCCGGTCAGCGTTTCTTCTTCTTGCGGCCGGTTGCGTCAGCTTCCTTGTCGGCGGCTGCTGCTGCCAGTAGTTCTTCGGCGTGGGCTCGGCCGGTGTCGGTTGAGTCGAGGCCGGCCAGCATTCGGGCCAGTTCTATCACTCGGTCCTGGTCGGCGAGTGTTCGTACGCCGCTTCTGGTGACGCCGCCGCCGGAGGACTTGTCGACCACCAGGTGGCGGTCGGCGAAGGCCGCTACCTGGGGTAGGTGCGTCACGACGACCACCTGGTGGCTGCGTGCGAGCCGGGCCAGCCGTCGGCCGATCTCGACCGCGGCACGGCCGCCGACACCGGCGTCGACCTCGTCGAACACCAGGGTGGGCACCGGGTCGGCGTGGGACAGCACTACCTCCAGGGCCAGCATCACGCGGGACAGTTCGCCGCCGGACGCGCCCTTGTGGACCGGCAGCGGCGGGGCGCCCTCATGGGCGCGCAACCGCAGTTCCACGTCGTCGACGCCGTCGGGGCCGGCGTGCAGCGTGCGGCGACCGATGCGCAGTGCCAGCGGGTCGGTGGGCTCCGCGGTTCTGGGCACGACCGTCACTTCCAGGGTTGCCTGCGCCATGGCCAGGCCGGACAGTTCCTCGGTGACGGCCTTGCCGAGATCCGCGGCCGCGGACTGGCGGGCCATGGTGATCAGGTCTGCGCGTTCGGCCAACTGGCCGGCCAGTTCGTCGCGGCGCGCGGCCAGGGCGGCCAACGCCTCCTCCGACGTGTCCAGGCCGGCCAGGCGTTGTTCGGCCTCGTCCGCCCAGGCCAGGACGCCGGCCACGTCGGCGGCGTACTTGCGGGTCAGTGCCTTCAGGTCGGCCTGGCGGGCCAGCACCTGGGCCAGGCGGTCCGGGTCGGCGGCCAGACTCTCCAGGTAGGCGCTCAGTTCGGCGCCCACGTCGGTCAGCAGGACGGCGGCTTCGGCGAGGCGGGTGGACAGGTCGCGCAGCGGGGGATCGTCGGTGCCGGCCAGCTGGCGGCGGGCCTCTTCGACCAGGCCCGACGCGCCCGGCGAGTCCATGTCGCCCTCGGTGGAGCCCGCCGTGGCGAACAGGGCGGCCGCGGCCGCCGCGCGGAGTTGGTCGACGTCGGCGAGGCGTTTGGCCTCGTCGACCAGTTCGACGTCCTCGTCGGGCTTCGGTGCCACGGCGGCGATCTCGGCGAGGCCGTGCCGGAGGAGGTCGGCTTCGCGGGCCAGTTCGCGGGAGCGTTCGGTGCGTTCGGCCAGTTCGGCGACCACCCGGAGCCAGTCCGCGCGCAGCGTGCGGTACTCGGCCAGCGGTTCGGTTACCGGGATGCCGGCGAACCGGTCCAGGACCGACGCGTTGTTCCGCCGGGCGCAGCAGGCGCAGCTGGTCGTTCTGGCCGTGCACCGCGATCAGGTGTTCGGCCAGCTCGCCGAGCACGCCGACCGGCACGGACCGGCCGCCAAGGTGCGCACGGGAGCGGCCGTCGCTGCCGACGGTGCGGACCGCGATCAGACTGCCGTCGTCGTCCGGTTCGGCGCCGGCCTCCGCGGCCAGCTTCACCGCGTCGGCGTCGCTGGCCAGCTCGAAGCGACCCTCCACGACCGCGCGCTGGTTGCCGCTGCGCACCCGGGACGCCTCGGCGCGACCGCCGGACAACAGGTGCAGGCCGGTCACCACCATCGTCTTGCCGGCGCCGGTCTCGCCGGTCAGGACGGTGAAGCCCGGGTGCAGTTCCAGCGTGGCCTCGTCGATCACACCGAGGCCGGAGATGCTCATCTCGGCCAGCACAGGGGAACCCTAGTAGGTGTCACCGGCCGGTGGCAGGTCACGGTCCCGGCGCGTCCGCCATCCCTGCACCGGAAGTTCGAACTTGCGCACCAGCCGCTCGGTGAACGAGCCCACGTTCAGCCGCGCGAGGCGCAGTGGCACCGACCCGCCGACCACCTCGACCGAGGAACCGGGCGGCAGCTTGAAGTACCGGCGACCGTCACAGCACAGCACCGCGGGTGGCCCGTCCGGGTCGACATCCAGGGTGACAACGGACGTCGGCGCCACGACGAGTGGCCGGGAGAACATCGCGTGCGCGTTGCTGGGCACGACGAGCAGTGCCTGGACGTCCGGCCAGATCACCGGCCCGCCGGATGAGAACGCGTAGGCGGTCGAACCGGTCGGCGTCGAGCAGAGCACGCCGTCGCAACCGAAGGCGGTCACCGGACGGTGGTCCACCTCGATGCAGACGTCCAACACGCCACCCCGGGTGCCCTTCTCCACGCTCGCCTCGTTCAGCGCCCACGTACTGGCGATGAGCCGGCCTTGGTGGATCGCGGTGACGTCGACCGTCATCCGCTCCTCGACCTCGTAGGCGCGGGCGACCACGCGGGCGACCGTCTCCTCCAGAGCGTCGGAGTCGGCCTCGGCCAGGAACCCGACCCGGCCCAGGTTCACGCCGAGCACCGGCACGCCGACCGGATGGGCCAGTTCGGCGGCGCGCAGCAGAGTGCCGTCACCGCCGAGCACGAAGACCAACTCGGTGCCGGCGGCCGCGGCAGGGCCGACCGGCACGACCGACGCGTAGCAGGACGGATCAAGGTCGCCCGCCTCGTCGGCCAGCACCCGTGGCCGCACGCCGGCCGACAGGAACCAGCCTGCCACCTTCTCGGCCGTCTGCAGATTGGTCTGCCGGCCGCCGTGCACGACCAGCAGTACTTCCCGATCGTCGTTCACTGGGGCCCCTTCCGGACCGCCGAGCCCACCATCTCGGCCACATGATCGGGGGACGGCGGATCATCGCCGCGACGGAACCAGACGAAGTACTCCACGTTGCCCGACGGTCCCGGCAACGGGCTCGCCACCACGCCCTTCGCAGTCAGGCCGAGCGCACCGGCCTTGCCGATCACGGTGCGCACCGCATCGGCGCGCAGTTCGGGTTCGCGGACCACGCCGCCAGAGCCGAGACGTTCCCTGCCCACCTCGAACTGCGGTTTCACCATCGGGAGCAGGTCGGCGTCGTCGGCGGCACAGGCAACCAGCGCGGGCAGCACGAGCGTCAGCGAGATGAAGGACAGGTCGGCGACGACCACGTCGACCGGGCCGCCGATGTCCTCGGGTGTCAGCGAACGCACGTTGGTGCGGTCGTGCACGACCACCCGGTCGTCGGTGCGCAGGCGCCAGTCCAGCAGGCCACGGCCGACATCGGCGGCCACCACCGCAGCCGCGCCACGGCGGAGCAGGACGTCGGTGAAACCGCCGGTGGAGGCGCCTGCGTCAAGGCAGCGGCGTCCCCTGATCACGATCCCGTCGAACTCATCCAGCGCGCCGACGAGCTTGTGGGCGCCTCGGGAGGCGTAGTTCGGGTCGTCGGCGTCCGTGCGGACCACCACGGGTGCGTCCGCGTCCACGGCCGTCGCCGGCTTCTGGGCCACGGTGCCGCGCAGGGTCACCCGGCCGGCGGCGATCAGTTCGGCGGCGTGGTCACGGGACCTGGCCAGGCCGCGCCGCACCAGCTCGGCGTCCAACCGTGCCCGTCGGGACACGGCTCACACCTTGTCGATGCTGGACAGCGCCTCGGTCAGGGCGGCGTGGATCGCCTCGAAGCGGGTCACGTGCTCGGTGATCGGCAGCGCGTCCAGGCCGTCCAGCCGATCGACCGCCTGCGCGACCTGGTCGATGACGGTGTCCCGGTCCGGTGGGCCGGGTACCGGGGTGACGGGCTCTGCAGCGGGGTACACGACACAACGCTAGCCGATGTGGGCGCGGCGCCGGTGTCGCCTCACAGCTTGAGCGTGGCGAGTGCGGCCCTTGCCGCGTCGTCCTGTGGTTGGACGGTGGCCGGGCCGTTGTGCTCTGGCCACCATGCCGCGCACAGGGAGCGGAGTGCGTCCAGCGGGTCCGGGTTCGATCCCTGGTAGCGCAGGCGCAGCTGGTCGTCGACCGGCCAGTCCGGGTGCGCCCGGATCTCCAGGCTTTCCGCCGGGCGCTGCACGGCTCGCAGGTCGGCGGCCACGTAGCGCGGGCGTTGGCTGGGGGCGGCGGCCAGCAGGCCGGCCGGGGTGGCCACGCCGGTCAGCACGAGCAGTGAGTCGATACCGACGTTGACCGCGCCCGCGATGTCGGTGTCCAGGCGGTCGCCGATCGCCAACGGGCGTGTCGCACCCGCGGCCGCGATCGCTTCGTCCATCAGGGGGCGGGCCGGTTTGCCGGCCACCAACGGGTGTTGGTCGGTCGCGGTGACCAGCGCGGCCACCAGGGCGCCGTTGCCGGGGAGCAGGCCGCGTTCGGTGGGGAGGGTGGCGTCGACGTTGCTGGCCACCCAGAGCGCGCCGGCCCGGATGGCCAGGCATGCCTCGGCCAGGTCCGGCCAGCCCAACGTCTGGGACAGGCCCTGCAGGACGGCGGCCACCTGGTCGTCCGCCTTGCGGACCGGCGTGAAGCCGCGGGTTTCGGCCTCGTCCGCCAGGGCGTCGGTGCCCAGGATCAGCACCTGCGCGCCGCGCGGCAGCCGGTCGACCAGCATCCCGGCGGCGGCCTGGGCGCTGGTGCTGACCTCGTCGGGCTTGGCCGGGATGCCAAGGCGGCGCAGGTGGTCGGCCACGTCCTCCGGTGAACGCGACGCGTTGTTGGTGACGAACCGGACCGTGACAGCGGCTTGGTGCGCGGCCCGGACAGCGGGCTCGGCGCCGTCCACCGCGGTGCCACCCCGGTAGACGGTGCCGTCCAGGTCGAGCAGGAGCGCGTCGTAGCGGTCCAGGAGCGTCTCGGCCGTCACGAACCGACCTCGCCGGCGCTCGGCGGCTTCGCGACCACGGTCCCTGTCCTCAATGGTGACACCGCAAGCTCCGTCACTGGATGTCGTCCACCACCGCGAGGTCGGCCGGGATGGACAGTTCCACGGCGCGCTCCGCAGCGTCGGTCTCGCCGTCGTCGTCGGCCTGGGCGGCGTTGAGGAACCAGCGGATGGCCTCGTCGGTCCGGTCGGTGGCGGCCAGGTTGTCCGCGTAGGCGTAGAACAGCCTGGCGCTCCACGGATCGCGGCGGCGCGGGTCGAGCTCGGGGCCCTGCAGGGCGACCACGGCCGCGTCCAGCTCGCCCATGTCGCGGCGGGCGCCCGCCGCGACGATGCGCAGTTCGATCCGCTCGGCTTCGGACAGCGGGAGTGCCTGGCCTTCCCTTGCCAGCTCCAGCGCCCGCTCCGGGCGGCCCAGCGCGCGTTCGCAGTCCGCCATCACGGCGATGTGACCGGGACCGTTGGACATCCGGCGAGCTGCCCGCAGTTCGGACAGCGCTTCGGCCCATTCGCCCGCGTTATAGGCGGTCAGGCCGACGGCCTCGCGGACGATACCGATCCGGGCCGCCTTGGGCCGGATATACCGGGCGTGCTCAAGGGCCAGTTCCGGATCCTCGTCCATCAGCATTCCGGCCGCCGCCAGATGCCGGCCGACGACCTCGGCCAGGTTCTTCGACAGGCTGCGCAACTCTGCCCGAATCTCCGGGTCGAGCATGGCGAGTGACGCGTCCTCCGGCAGTTCCGGCGCCCCGGACGCGGCCAGTTCCGGCTCGACATCGGTCGATTCGGCCTGAGCTGAGTCGGTTCGGTCAGCCGATTCGGTGTGCTCCGATTCGGTCTGCTCCGGCGATTCGGTCTGCTCTGGCGTGTCGACCGCTGCTGCTTCTACTGTTTCGACGGGCTCGGGGGCCTCGGTGGGTGGGGGAGCGGGCTCCTGGTGTGGCGTTGAGTGGTTGTTGTCCCGGTAGGCGGGTTTGCGGTCATGGCTGCGCTGCGGGCGATCTGCGTAAGAGGTGCGGCGATCGCTGTCGCGGTCACGTGACGGCCGCGGACCACGATCCGAGCGGTACGGCGCCTTGTCACGGTAGGGCGGCTTGTCCCGGCGCGGACCGTCGGCACGGGGACCGTCGCTGCCGCGGTCGGATTTGTTGTGCCAATCACCACGATCGGTGCGCGGAGCGCTCCTGCTGTCGTCGCGGCGGTAGCCGCCATCGGGCTGCGGACGCCGATCGGACCAGTTGCGGGGACCTCCGCCGGAGGCATCACGGTCGCGGCTGGGCTGCGGGCGACGATCAGACCAGTCGCGCGAACCTCGACTACCACCGGACGCATCACGATCACGACCGGTTTGGGGGCGCCGATCAGACCAGTCACGCTGATTTCGGCTGCTACCACCGGAGGCATCGCGGTCGCCGCTGTGCTGCGGTCGCCTGTCCGACCATTCGCGTGGGCCTCGGTCGGTGCCGCTGGACGCATCGCGGCTGGATTGCGGGCGCCGGTCCGACCAGGTACGAGGCCCTCGGTCGCTGCCGCTGGATCCGTCTCGGTCGCGGCTGGGCTGCGGACGCCGATCAGACCAGTCTCGTGGCCCTCGGCCGCCGGAATTGTCGCGGCCGGGTTGGGGACGCCGGTCGGACCAGTCGCGGGGACCTCGGTCACCGGAGCTGTCGCGGTTGGGCTGCGGACGCCGGTCGGACCAGTCTCGTGGGCCTCGGTCGCTGCTGCTGGTGGGTCGATCGTTGCTGCGGCGGTCGGGCCAGCGGTTGTCGCGAGCTCGGAAGTCGCCGCCGCTGCCGTTGACGCGGCTGCCATTGGTTCGGCTGTTGCCGCGCTGGTCGCGGTCGTCGCGGCTCCGGAAGTCGCGCCCTCGGTTGTCGCTGCCCTGGTTGTCGCGAGTTCGGTTGTCGCCGCCTCGGTCGTCCTTGCGCCAGCTGCTGCCGCGTTGGCTGTCCTGGCTTCGGCTGTCCTGGCGTCGGTCGTCGCCGCGCCAGTTGGGGCGTCGGTCGTCGCGGCCTCGGTCGTCGGTGCGTCGCTGGTCGCTGCCGCGCTGGTCGCCGCCGCGGTAGTTGTCGCGCCGCTGGTCGTTGGACCGGTAGTCGTTGCGGGGGGCGCTACCGCGGTAGGTGTTGCCCTGTCGGTCGCCGCCGCTCTGGCTGCCATCGCGGCGGTCGTTGTTGCCGCGGTAGTCGCGTCCCCGGTCGTTTCGGTCGCGGTCGGGGCGGTTGTAGCCGCCACTGCCGCTCGCGGAGTCTCGGTTGTCCCTGCTGTATCGGTCGCGGTCGCTCCCGAAGGAGCGGTTGTCCCGGCCGCCGTCCCGGGAACCGGTGCGGCGGTCCTGGCCGGACCCGCCTCGACCCGCGGCACTGCGGCCCGCGCCACCGCCGCGGCCGGCGACACCACCGCCACTGCCACGGCCGGCACTGCCACCGCCGCTGTTGCCGCTGCCGTATGAACGGCGCGGTTGACCGCCACCACCTCGGGGCTGGCTCGCGCCATCCCGGGGGTCGCGGTCATGTTGACCTGACTCGGACACCTGAACTCCTCCAAACACCACATGCCGAAAGGGGCCCGTGGCCAAGGGCGGAATCAACCACGCCCTTGCCACGAGCCCCTCTCGGAAACGAGTGTTCGGCGGCGTCCTACTCTCCCACACCCTCACGAGTGCAGTACCATCGGCGCTGGGAGGCTTAGCTTCCGGGTTCGGAATGGGACCGGGCGTTTCCCTCCCGCCATAACCGCCGTAACCCTATCAACCACACACACCCACCAACCCCTCCGTCTTCCGAGGTCGGTCCAGGTGGTTGGTTCAGAATCACACAGTGGATGCGCAGCACGTTTGTAGTCAAGCCCTCGGCCTATTAGTACCCGTCAACTCCACCCGTCACCAGGCTTCCATCTCGGGCCTATCAACCCAATCATCTCTTGGGGGCCTTACCCCACACAGGGTGGGAGACCTCATCTAGGAACAGGCTTCCCGCTTAGATGCTTTCAGCGGTTATCCCTCCCGAACGTAGCCAACCAGCCATGCCCTTGGCAGAACAACTGGCACACCAGAGGTTCGTCCGTCCCGGTCCTCTCGTACTAGGGACAGCCTTCCGCAAGTCTCCTACGCGCGCGGCGGATAGGGACCGAACTGTCTCACGACGTTCTAAACCCAGCTCGCGTACCGCTTTAATGGGCGAACAGCCCAACCCTTGGGACCTACTCCAGCCCCAGGATGCGACGAGCCGACATCGAGGTGCCAAACCATGCCGTCGATATGGACTCTTGGGCAAGATCAGCCTGTTATCCCCGGGGTACCTTTTATCCGTTGAGCGACGCCACTTCCACCAGCCAGCGCCGGATCACTAGTCCCGACTTTCGTCCCTGCTCGACCTGTCAGTCTCACAGTCAAGCTCCCTTGTGCACTTACACTCACCACCTGATTGCCAACCAGGCTGAGGGAACCTTTGGGCGCCTCCGTTACCCTTTAGGAGGCAACCGCCCCAGTTAAACTACCCACCAGGCACTGTCCCTGAACCGGATCACGGTCCGAAGTTAGACACCCAGTACGACCAGAGTGGTATTTCAACGATGACTCCACAACCACTGGCGTGGCCGCTTCACAGTCTCCCACCCATCCTACACAAGCCGAACCAAGCACCAATACCAAGCTATAGTAAAGGTCCCGGGGTCTTTCCGTCCTGCCGCGCGTAACGAGCATCTTTACTCGTAGTGCAATTTCACCGGGCCTGTGGTTGAGACAGTAGGAAAGTCGTTACGCCATTCGTGCAGGTCGGAACTTACCCGACAAGGAATTTCGCTACCTTAGGATGGTTATAGTTACCACCGCCGTTTACTGGCGCTTAAGTTCTCAGCTTCGCCCCGAAAGACTAACCGGTCCCCTTAACGTTCCAGCACCGGGCAGGCGTCAGTCCGTATACATCGTCTTACGACTTCGCACGGACCTGTGTTTTTAGTAAACAGTCGCTTTCCCCTGGTCTCTGCGGCCACCAGCCCCTAGCCCGCG
>CAVPCF010000037.1:0-10213 GCA_963702275.1 Candidatus Melainabacteria bacterium | reverse complement strand
TCATTGCAACTAGATGGAATCTCCTTTTCCTTCAACTTCTCCCAATGATCTAAGACCATGTCCAAGGCTTTGGGATTTACATAATCCACAACCTATTCAAATAACATAATTTGATGGTCTCTACATATCGAAGCCTCCACTTCTCAAGTGCATATAAATGCTCCTTGATTTGCTTCTTCATAAGCCTTTCACAAGCATCGACAACATACTTCAAATCTCCTGTTGAAACTTTGATGTACTGTTTCAATGCATTATGAGCACCTTCAACTAGAATCCTAAATTTCTCCTGCAATCCTTAATAGCTCAGCTTCGTGTCTTTTCAGAGATTTAAGTAGATCCGTTTGAAATTTTCCAGTGAATCGAGATGCTTGGGTTCCAATAGCTAGAATGTTTGCAGTTTTTGCTATGGTAGTAGCATAGCCAGCGTATGAGGAGCCTTGGTGAGGTGCCGCCAGGCCGCGGCCTGGACCCAGCAGGTGCGCGGACTGCTGTCGGTCGACGCCACCGACGCGACGGAGGTCCCCGCGACGCTGACCGCGCGGCTGCGTCCGTACCAGGTGGACGGGTTCCGGTGGCTGGCCTTCCTGTGGCGGTCGCAGCTCGGTGGCGTCCTCGCCGACGACATGGGCCTTGGCAAGACGTTGCAGTCGCTCGCGTTGATCTGTCACGCCAGGCAGGCCGATCCGACGATCGCGCCGTTCGTCATCGTCGCGCCGACCAGCGTCGTGTCGAACTGGGCGGCCGAGGCGGCGCGTTTCGCGCCGGGGCTCACGGTCGTGTCGCTCTCCGACACCATGCGGCGCAGCGGCCGGGCCCTCGACGAACTGGTCGCGGGTGCGGACGTGGTGGTCACCTCGTACACATTGTTCCGGCTCGACTTCGCCGCCTACACCGAGATTTCCTGGGCCGGACTGATTCTGGACGAGGCCCAGTACGTCAAGAACCACCAGTCGAAGATCTACCAGTGCGCCCGGCGACTCCCAACGCGATTCAAGATCGCGATCACCGGCACGCCGATGGAGAACAACCTGATGGAGCTGTGGTCGCTGCTGTCGATCACCGCGCCGGGGCTGTTTCCCAATCCGACCCGATTTCGCGACTACTACGCGCAGCCGATCGAGAAACGGGGCGACGTCGAACTGCTCGGCCGCCTTCGGCGACGGATCAAACCGCTCATCAAACGCCGTACCAAGGAACAGGTGGCCGCCGACCTGCCCGCGAAGCAGGAACAGGTCCTCGACGTGGAACTGCATCCGCGACACCGCAGGCTCTACCAGACCCACCTGCAACGGGAACGGCAGAAGATCCTCGGCCTCGTCGACGACATCAACAAGAATCGGTTCACGATCCTGCGTTCGCTGACGCTGCTGCGCCAACTGAGCCTGCACGCCGGGCTCGTCGACGACACACACCGGGACCTGCCCAGCAGCAAGATCGACGCACTGGTCGAGCAGCTTCGCGATGTGGTCGACGGCGGCCACCGGGCGTTGGTGTTCAGCCAGTTCACCGGATTTCTCGCGCACGTGCGGGCGCGGCTGGACGCCGAGAACGTGGCCTACTGCTATCTCGACGGCAGGACGAGAAACCGCGCCGACGTGCTGGGGCGATTCGCGACCGGCACGGTTCCGGTGTTCCTGATCAGCCTCAAGGCGGGCGGATTCGGGCTCAACCTGACCGAGGCGGACTACTGTTTCCTGCTCGATCCGTGGTGGAATCCGGCGACGGAGGCACAGGCGGTGGACCGGACGCACCGCATCGGACAGACCAGGAACGTCATGGTCTATCGCCTCATCGCCAAGGACACCATCGAGGAGAAGGTGCTGGCGTTGCAGACGAGGAAGGCCGAACTGTTCGCCAGCGTGATGGACGACGGCGACATGTTCGGCGGGAGCCTGGACGCCGACGACATTCGAGAACTGCTCGCCTGATCACGTTCTGCCGCTCACCAATACCATGGCGGCCGCGGCGGCCAGCAGGATGCCGATCGCCGGCAGCGGCGACGCGCTCAGGTGCAGGGCCAGCGTCATCAGCGCAACGCCGAGCGCGGTGCCCAGCGCGCGTGTCAGGTTGACGAGGCCACCGCCGGTGCCGGCAGCGCGCGTCGGGACCGACGTCATGATCATCGAGTTGTTCGCCGGCGTGAACACCCCGAGGCCGACGCCGAGCACGCCGAGGCCCGCCACCAGCCATCCCGTGCCGAACGGCACCACCAGCGCCAACCCTGCGAGACACAGCACCGCTCCGACGCCGCACCGGAACCGGTCGGTCCACCGTGCCGGCAACACCCGGTCGGCCAGGATCGCGGCCACGGCGAAACCGGCCGGCAGCGCGGTGAGGACCAGGCCCGCGGTGAGCGGGCCACGGTGGGCCAGCACGATCGGCACCAGCACCAACGGCCCGAACAACACCAGATAACCGCACAACGCGCCGACCAGCCCGAGGCCGACCGACCGGGTACGCACCAACGTCAGGTCGACCAGTGGCCGCGCCGCCGTGAGCTGGCGACGGTAGAAACCGCTGCCGGCCAACATGGCCGCCACGAACAGCGCGACCGTCGCCCAGGCCGGCAGGCCGAGACCGGACACCGCCGACACGGCGAGCAACAGGCTGGTGGACGCGATGGCCAGCAGACCGAGGCCGGGCCAGTCGAATCGGGTGACCGGGGTGCGCTCCCTGGTCCTCGGCAGCAGGTAGTGCCCTGCCACGATGGCCACGACGCCGACCGGGATGTTCATGCCGAACACCCACCGCCAGCCGATCGTGGAGACCAGCAGGCCGCCCAGCGTCGGGCCAAGCGCAAGGCCGACCGCCTGCGCCGCGGCCTGCACACCAAGGGCCGCGCGCACCGCCCGGCGTGGTGCGCTGACCGCGACGAGGGCGACGCTGTTGGCCTGGAGCATGGCCGCGCCGACCGCCTGCACCACCCGGAACGCCACCAGCAAGGGCAGGCTCGGCGCGAGCCCGCAGGCGGCCGACGCGACCGTGAACACCGCGAAGCCGTACAGGTAGACGAGTTTGCGGCCGTGCGCGTCGGCGAACCGGCCGACCGCGATCAGCACGGCGACCAGCGTCACCAGGTACGCAAGGGACACCCAGGCCACCGCGGCGAGGCCGGCGTCGAACGCGGCCCGCAGCGCGGGATAGGTGAGCGTGACGATGCTGGCGTCGAGCTGGCCCATGAACGCGCCGAGACACACCGTGCCGACCGCGAGCCACCAGCCGTTGCGCGCGGTGCGCACCACGTCCGGCCGCGGTCGTTCCGCGCGGAGGAACGCCAGCGCCATCGGGTTGCCCTTCGCTCGTGTGTCTGCCACCGATTATATCGGTCACCGAGGTAATTGGACGATGCTCGGACGTGCGGTGATTCACACGATCTGGGGATTCAGGCCGGTTTGCGCGTGCGTGCGGCCGACTTAACTGCCAGTCTGCGGTCCAGATCAACTTTGGAGGACCAGTGGCGGACCAGTGTGTGGGGGTGGAGGCCGGCCGTGTGCGCCGGTCGCTGACCCGTGCGCTGCTGGTCCTCGGCGGCGCGGCGGTCGTGACCGTGCTCGGTTGGCTGTTGGGTTCGGCGTCGGCGAGTGCGGCCGAACTGCCGAGCGTGCCGGTCGTGCCGTCGGCCGTGGTGTCGTCCGTCGTCCCGACGGTCACGCTGCCGGCGATCCTGCCGGCAACGCCCGCCCTACCGGCCACCCCGACGCTGCCGACCCCGAAGCTGCCCAGCGCGCCGCCCGACCTCGGTCAGGTCGCCCAGCAGGTGCATCTGGCCATGGCCGGCGACGACCGGGTGGTGCCCGCCGTACTGCCCGTGGCTGTCCTGGTGCCTTCGGTACCGGTCAGCCCGGTGCGCGTGCCCGGTGTCGCCACTGTCGATTCGGTCGCGCAGAGCGCCGTGAGCCAGTTCGTCCTGCCGCTGCGCCAACATCGGCAGTCAGTGGTCGGTAGCGAACGGCGATCCGGTGGCCACCCGGCCACGTCGGCGCCCCGCGTCCCCGCGCACCCGCTGCCGCCGTTGCAGCCGGCCAGCTCATCCGATGCCGGCGCGCACGGATCCGGCGGCTCTGCCGGTGGCTCCGGCAGCGCGTACCTGCCGTTCGTGAACATCCTCGGCGCCGCACCGAACGCGGTCGGCACGTCGAACTCGCCACGGCTACCCGTGGCCCCCGGCCACCAGCCGGGCACCTCACCGGACTGACACCGCACGCGGCCAACGGCCGGGTTTGACCCGTGCCTGTTTTTTGGCTGCTGCCACACAGTCCGTCGCGGGCTTCGCCCGTGCCAATGACCCGGGCGGCCGCTTGCCCCGACGCATCGCGTCCGGCCGCCCGACCCCTCCCGCAAGGGAAACGAGAGGAGAATCCATGCACACCTGGGTACGGCGCGGTCTTCAAACCGCGCTCGTGACCGGTGGTCTGCTGATGCTCGGTACGGGCATCGCTTCGGCAGACGAGTCCGTCAACCCGGACACACCGCCGGGTCCCGTCGACGCCGGGGTCTCGGTCCCGATCGACGCCGGCCACAACGCGCTGGGCACCCCGCTCGGCCAGTACGAGACGCCGTCGGTCAACCGGGACATCAGCACCGGTGACATCAGCGGCGTCGTGCCGCAGAGCGCCGTGGTCACCTCGCAGGCCAACCCGTTGGTGCGGCAGGCGCAGCCCAGCCTGCAGGCGCTGGGCGGCCGCGATGTGTTCCGCGGCAACAAGGTCGTCGCCGACGTGGTCGTGCCGGTGCAGCTGTGCGGCAACGCGATCGCGGTCGGCGGGGACGCGCACGAGGACTACATGTGCAGCCAGCAGGAGGGCTACGCGGACCCGATCCAGACCGACGGGTCCAACAACGCGCTGGCCGGCAACGTCGTCGCGGCCAACGGCGCGATTCCGGTGCAGGGCACCGGGAACGCCATCGCGGCCCTCGGCAACGCGTCCTCGCAGAGCGTGGCCGGGCAGAGCGGCCTCACCGGCGGCGACATCAGGACCAGCGGTACCGGCGGCACCCTGTCCGGCACCATCGGCGCGGCCCAGGTGGCCACCCCGGTGCAGGTCGCGGACAACGCGATCGCGGGCGGCGGCGACGCGGCGGCCAACTCGGCGTCCGAGTCCGATGCCGCCTCCAACGGTTCGCTCGGCACCGCGGGTGACTCCAGCACCGGTGGCGGCACGGTCGGCGGCGTGCCGCTCGCGGTGCCGTTCCAGCTCGACGGCAACGGCATCAGCGGCGCAGGCAACGCGTCGTCGACATCGCAGAGCACCGCGAACTCGACGGCGGGCACCACCGGTGCCGACAACATCGGTCGAGGCGGCCGCACGTGCTGGGCCCGCACCAGCGGCGACCCGTCCACCGCGGCCGGCAACGTCGCGCAGCCGCAGCTGTCCGGCCCGGTGTCGGTGGACGACAACGCGGGCGGCCTCGTCGGCAACCAGTCCGCGACCAGTACCAACAACAGCACCGACACGGCAGGCGGGGTGACCAGCACCACCGGCAACGGCTCGACCGGGTCGGGCAACATCGCCGACGCCCCGGTGGCCCTGCCCACCAGCGGTGCCGGCAACGGCGTTGTCGGCGTCGGCAACGCGACCAGCAGCCACACCAACAACACCAGCTCGTCGGCCGGCGGTCAGACCGTGACCGACAGCAACAACGCGACGCTGTCTGGCAACTCGGCGAACGTGCCGCCCGCCGGTGCGGTCGACGTGTGCGGTGCCTCGGCGGGTGGCGTCGGTGGCGCGACCGGTCAGTGCAACAACAACGTGACGTCCACGGCCGGCGGCTACAACGGCACGACCGGCAACGGCTCCGTCCTGTCCGGCAACGAGGGCCAGACACCGACGACCGTGCCGGTCGAGGGCTACGGGGCGGCGGTCGGCGCGGGTGGCCAGGCGGCGTCCAGCGCCAGCGAGACCAAGACGGTCACGTCCGGCGGCACGCCCAACACGCACGACGACGGCGGCACCGGGACCAGCAACATCGTCGACGTGCCGACCGCGGTCCCGGCGCAGGCGTTCGGCGACGCGGTGGCCGGTGTCGGCAACTCCAACGTCAACACCGACAGCAACACCACCACGACGGCAGGCGGGCCGCCCGAGGCGACCGGCCACAACGCCACCGCGGCGGGCAACATCGTGTACGTCCCGTCGTCAACGCCGACGCAGGTCTTCGGTGACACGGGCACGGTTGTCGGCAACGGCAGCACGCTGACCAGCAACAGCACCACCTCCACCGCGGGCGGCGACGCCAGCAGCACCGGCAGCGGCGGCAGCCTGTCCGGCAACGTGGCCGAGGTGTCCAACCAGGTCGTCAACCAGGCGTACGGCAATGCCGCGTCCGGTGTCGGCCTCGTCGGCAGCAACACCACCAACACCACGAACTCGAAGGCCGGCGGCGGTATCACCACCACGGGTGACTACAGCTCGCTGTCCGGCAACGCGATCGGCGTCCCCGACACGCTCAGCGACCAGGTGTTCGGCGACGCGGTCGCGGCCGGGTCGAACGCGTGGGCCAACGGCACCAACAACACGGCCCTGACCAGCGGCGGCAGCGCGACCACCTCGGCGGTGGACGGGTCCGGCGCGGGCAACGCGATCGCGGTGCCGGTGGCGCTGGACCCCGACGCGTACGGCAACGCCGTCAGCGCGGTCGGACACGCGACCGGTATCGCGGACAACGAGTCGATGATCAACAACGGTGGCGAGACCACGACCGCCGGTGGCGGCCCGCTCAGCGCGTACAACTTCAACGACCCGCTGGGCGCCGACATCGGCGTCGTGGACGTGAGCCCCGGCATCCTGGGCTCGGCCGACACCCTGGTCGAGGACAACAGCGTCCTGAACAACGGCTACGCCACCTCGGACAACAACGAGATGGCACTGCCGATCGTCGGTGGCGTGCTCGGCTACGGCACCAGCACCCCGGCCGCGCCCGGCGTGTCCGGCGCCGGTCTGCCCGGTGGCAGTCTGCTGGCCCAGCTGCCGCTGGTGTCCGGCGTCACCGGCGGCCAGGGCCTGACCGGCGGCGGCCTGACGAGCGGCCTGACCGGCGGTGGCCTGACCAATGGCTTGACCGGCGGTGGCCTGACCAGCGGCTTGACCGGTGGCCTGACCAATGGTGGCTTGACCAGCGGGCTGACCGGGGGTGGAGCGACCAGCGGCCTGACCGGCGGTGGCTTGACCAATGGCCTGACCGGTGGACTGACGGGTGGCTTGACCGGCGGTGGCGGCCTGCCGCTGCTCGGCGCACTGGGCGGACTCGGCGGGGCGCGCGGCGTGCAGCCGCAGAGCCTGCCGGTCCAGGGCGTCAACCCGGGGCAACTGCCCAGCGTGCCGAAGCTGCCGCTGGCCACCGCGGCCGTCGGCAAGGTCTCGGACCTGCCCATCCAGCACGTGACCGCCGCACCCGCGTCGATGCTGCAGGGCGCCCAGTCCATGAGCAAGGGAGCACCAGGCATCTCGGGCGTCCTGCCCGTACAGCCCGGCCTGTTCCCAAAGATCTGAACCAAAACCACAGCACCGAACCGCAAACCAAGTTGAGCTAAAATCGCCGAAGAATCCAGAAAGTGGCAGCCCCCGCCCATCCCTAGGGGGGCGTCCCCTGTCCCAGTCTAGTCCGTTTGGGCGGCGATTTCGGTGGCTCAGGCCCGGTTGTGGATAACCGGGGCACCTGTGGACAAGTCCCGCGGTCCGGGAGGCAAGCCAGCCTCCCGGACCGCGGTTTGTTGTAAGCTGGTTGGCTCGGAAAATCGCTGGAGCGGCGTGGCCGGCACCGCGACAATAGCGCGGTGCTCGGACACCCGGTCCTACGCGCCTGGTACGCCCGACACGAGCTGCAGCAGGGGCGGCCGATGCTCGGCCAGCCGGGCGTGCGCGAACTGGTGGCGCGCTTCGCGCCGGGGACGGAGCCTGTCGATCTGGGTGGTTCGGACAGTCTCAACCTGCTCCTCGCCGGGCCGCGCATCGTGTTGCGGGTCAACAAGCCGTGGGTCAGCCGCCGTCGCATAGTGGCCGACCAGGAACTTCGGCGGTATCTGGCGTCGCGGGGGCTCGGCGTCGCCGCTCCGATGGTCCGGCACGGTGAGGAGGTGTTCCGCTGCGGGACGTCCTGGGCGCAACTCGAGGAATACGTGCCGGACCTCATGCCGGCCACGGGGATCGCGTTGTTCGAGGCGATCGGCGAACTTCACCGAGCGATGTCGGCGCTGACCCAGCCACGACCGCGGCCACTGATCAGTACCTGCGTGTCACCGCGGACACTCCATCGATGGCTGGACCGTAATCGCGCCGCTGGACAGACCGACACCGAGGACGCGGCAGAACTCATCCGATTGCTGCGGCGCCACTGGGTGCCATCGGGTCGGCTGCCCGCCCACCTGATCCACAACGACGCACATCAGGACAACATCAGGCAAGCAGCGGGCACACCGTGCTACCTCGATCTCGGCGGCGCCGGCCAAGGACCGAGGATTCACGACCTCGCTTATGCGCTCGCCTTGGCATTGTTCGAGCACCGGGGAACCGCGGACACCTTTCCGTGGCAGGAAGTGCCACAACTGCTGAAAGCCTACGAAAGCGGCGCGGGATCGCGGCTCACGGACGAGGAACGCGCCGCGCTGGCGCCGTACACGGCCGCCGTGCCGATCTACTACACCGTCTGCGACTGGATTCGGGTCGGACACGTGGCCAGGTGGCTGCTGGCACATCCCGACGCGATCACGGGAGGGTAGCCCTGGCCGCGGCTTCGATGCCGGCGATCACCCGCGTGATTCGCTCGGCCGCGGTGTCCGGGTCGGGTTGGCCCGCGTCCAGCCAGGCGATCACCGCCTCCTGCACGACGCTGGGGACGAGGCGGCAGGCCCAGTCGGCCCAGGCCGGATCGGGTATGTCCGGCGCGAGGTACCGGTGGGTGACCTGGTAGCTGGCGGCCCGCATCCGGTCGATGTCGGCGCGGAACTCGGGTTCCCGGGCCGCGTGGTGGAACAGCAGGCGGAAGCCGGCCGGGTCCGCGGTCGCGGCGGCCAGTAGGCCCGCGACGCTGAAACGGTCGTAGTCGGGGGCGCCGGTCGCGGTGTGCAGGCGGCTGCGCATTCGGTCGAGGGCCGCCTGGTAGAGCGCGGTCTTGGACTCGAAGTGGGTGTAGACGACCATCCGCGTCACGCCTGCCTCGGCCGCCACGTCGTCCAGGCTGGTCGCGGCGAAACCGGACCGGGCAAAGGCCGACGTGGCCGCCGCCAGGATCTGCTCCCGCCGTTGCGCCCTGGGCAGCCGGCGGGTGGCGCCCTCGGTGGACATGGCCCCAGTCTCCACCAAATGGACGTTGACACAAGTATCTATACGCAGAAGTATAGTTCGCGAACCGACCGAAGGGAACACAAAATGGACCTGCCCACGCTGCCGTTCGACCGACCGAACGTGCTCGACGTCGCGCCCCGCCTGCGCGAGCTCCAGGCCGACGGCCCGATCACCTTGGTCCGCACCGCGACCGGCGACCAAGCCTGGCTGGTCACCCGGTACGACGAGGTCAAGGCCCTGTTCGCGGACCCGCGCCTCGGCCGCTCGCACCCGAAGCCGGACGAGGCCGCGCGGGTCTCGCAGTCCGCGGTGCTCGGCGGCGCGTCGGACGGTTTCGACACCGAGGAGGCCGACCACGCCCGGCTGCGTGCCCGCCTGGTGCCCAGGTTCTCCGCCCGCCGGATGCGCGCGCTGAAGCCACGGGTCGAGGAACTGGTCGACGACCTGCTCGCCAAGCTGGACGCGCGGACGCCACCGGTCGACCTGCACGAGGCGCTGTCGTTCCCGCTGCCGGTGCTGGTGATCTGCGAACTGCTCGGCGTGCCCTACGCCGACCGCGAGCACTTCCGCGGGCTGTCCACCGGCATCGCCGACCTGAACGACAACACGCTGTCGACGGGCTCGTACCAGAAGCTGATCGACTACGTGCGGGATCTCGTGCGCCGCAAGCGAACCGAGCCGGGCAACGACATGCTGTCCGAGCTGACCACGATCGAGGACGGCGCGCTGACCGACGACGAGATCGCCCGCCTCGGCGCCATCGTGCTGTTCGCCGGCCACGAGACCACCGTCGTCCGGATCGACGTCGGCACGCTGCTCCTGCTGCACACCACGGGCCAGTACCGGGCGCTGGCCGACGATCCGACGAAGGCGCCGGCCGCGGTGGAGGAGATCCTGCGGCTGAGCGTGGGCGGCAGCAACGGCGGCATGCT
>CAVPCF010000036.1:0-19031 GCA_963702275.1 Candidatus Melainabacteria bacterium | reverse complement strand
GAGACGTAAATCAAAACGCCCTTGTAATTGTCGCCGGTAGAGTAAGAAGAAAATCCCTATATTGACAGCGATAACAAGCAAGCAAGGCAACGTGAGTAGGCGCAGGAATGTCAGCAGGTCAAGTGGATATTTTGTTGTAATAATGATGTTGATAGGATTGCTGACGGGGAGCAAGAAAGAAGCCGTATCAGCAATGAACGTACAGGCGAAGAGGAAGGGCAGCACAGGTAAGCGCAATCGTGTCACCAGGCTGTAAATAATAGGCGTTAAAATAAGGGCAGTAGCATCGTTGGAGAGGAGCATTGAGATAAGGCTGCCCAGGAGAAATGTATTGAGAAAGAGACGCGCGAGCTGTTCCCTGAGAGCCGTGCCGCTTGAAATGCTAACCAATCGAAAAGTCCCGCTACCTCCGCTAATGCTGATAAGCTCATCATTACCCAGGAAAAAGAGGAAGGTGTTCCAATCTTTGAGCAAGGTAGTTGCTGCATCCAGTGGGTTAATGAGCCCGATAACAAGTAACAGTGCTGCTCCCGCCAAAGCAAACATAGCTTCGTTCCACTTAAATGGGCGCGTCATGATGCCGAGGAGGGTGAGTATAGCTACGCTAACAATGAGGAGTGTTGAAGTTAGCGTGGGTACGTGGAAAAATAGCAGCATAGTTACGTGTTCCTACATAGTTGTTTGGATGATTTTCAGGCCAGTGTTTGTTCCTGGGTTCTCTTTCTCTCTGCCAGTAGTCACTTATAATACGTTTGTACTGCTGAAAGAAACAATATGGTATCAGCAATCAATACATCCATTGATAAATTGCCACTCGACTCACTTGGCGCACTATGGTATCATCGTTCACACAATCAGGAAAGAAATTTTGACGGAAGAAGAGTAGGGCGATTGCGATGAGCGTGGCGACGCGAACACCGAGCCAGCAACGGTAATCGCCGAACTGGGCCCTGGCGACGCGTACAGCGAGCGCGCCACCGTGATCGCCGCATCGCATGAAGGCGCCGCCCGGACCGCCCTCGCACACGCGGAGTGCTCGCGATCGCAGGTCGTCGACACCGGCGCTCCGCCTGCCAGCACCGAGCCGCAGGCGGGCGCGGCCATGCGCCCCCTGACGGCCGACCTGCCCGGCCCGGACGGCTTCCTGCCGCTGCTGGTCCTCGACCAACGACCCGAGATGGCCGTGCGCAGCGGCCCCACCGAGCCCGTGGACCCCTTCTTCTCCGCCATGCTGAGCATGGGCATGACACGGGTGACCACGATCAGCGAACATCTCGCGGACGCCATGGACGGCCGGACCGTGGCGCTGGCCTACGCCAAGGCGGCCGGCACCGAAACAGGGATCCTGCCGCCCGCTCCGGGGTGGGGGCTCGAGCTGTCCGCCCACCGCGCGGCACGACTGACCGCCCCGGACGGGTCGCTCATCTGGGACGGGGAATGCGGCCAGGCTCGGCCGTGGCGCACGCTGATCACCCGTACCAACCGGTGCGCCGTGCTGATCGGCGCGATCGGCCTGTGGCCCACCAGTGAACGCCCCTTCATGTTGATAACCACGCTGCTGGACCAGGCCGCACAGGCCGGGGAACTGGTCGGGGGCCTGGTCGAAGCCCGCTCCTGACCGGACGGGCAGAACCGGGCGTCGGTTCGGCCCCAAGTGTGCCCTCGCGTCCCTGCCGAAGACCGACTCCCCGTGGCGTAATGGGGCTCTCGCCCGTCGAACGAGGAGTCGGTCTTGCACGCACACGGTGAGAAGCAGACCCCCGCGCGGGACGGCGTGCCTGGCAGGCCGAACGCGGTCGCTCGGCCCGGCGGGCCTGCCGAGGACACGCTCCTGAGCCTGCAACGCACGGCCGGCAACGCGGCCGTGGTACGCGCGCTGGCGGCGGTGCAGCGGTCGGCCGTGCACGACGTGGTGCGCGGCGGCGGCCGTCCGCTCGAGACCGGGAAACGCGCGGACATGGAGGCCCGGCTCGGCGCCAATTTCTCCGGCGTCCGCGTCCACACCGACGCCGCCGCCCAGCGTTCTGCCGCCGAACTCGGCGCCCGCGCCTACACGTCGGGCAACCACATCGTCATCGGGCGCGGCGGCGGTGACGACCACACGCTCGCGCACGAGTTGACGCACGTCATCCAGCAGTCCGCGGGCCCGGTCGCGGGCACGCCGACCGCGGACGGGCTCAGCGTGAGCTCGCCGTCGGACCCGCACGAGAAGGAGGCGGAGGCCGTGGCGACGCGCGCCATGGCCGGCCTGCCGCACACCCGCCAGGTGCAGCGCGCGCCCGCCGTGGACATCCAGCGCCTCGCCATCGGCGACAGTCCGACGACGTGGGGAAGCCAACCGGTACGGCGCTCGGCCGCAGGCCGGGACGGCGTCTTCTTCGTGGGACCGGCCGGGCAGGAGGTGGTGGTCAAACCGTTGGCGTCCACCGGAAACGTGGAATACGCCCACGAGTTCCTGGCGCAGATGGGCGTCTCGGCGCCCCGGACCGTCCGCTATTCGATCAGTTCACCGGAGGGGCAGGCGATCAGCGAACTCCTGCGGACCAACACGACCGGGGCGCGAACGCCGACCGAGGTCACCGAGCAACTGACCCAGTCGCAGGCATTCCTGGTGATGGAAGCGGTCCAGGGCGAGAGCCTGCACCGGATCGGCGGCGACGACGCCGTGCAGTACCTCGGCGACGACGCGGCCCTGCGGCTCACCGGCCGGACGATGGTGGTCGACGCGTTCCTCGGCAACGAGGACCGGGCGGTACCCAGGGTCAACCTCGGCAACTTCATCTACCAGGTGGCCACCGCCATCGCGCCGCCCCAGATCCACGCCGTCGACAACGACTCCCGGTTCCCCGCCCCGAACGTCGGGCCGACGCGAGCGGGCGGCAAGGCGGTGGACAACGCGCTGCGGGGCAAGGTGACCTATCTGGACGAGTTGCGCAGGCCCCCTGGCCAGAACCCGTTGATCGCCGGGTTCCTCAACCGGTTGCGCGCGGCGCACACCGGCAATCCGCAGGTCACCGCGATCCTGGACGAACCGGCACGGCTGGCCGCGGTGAAGGACCTGGTCGGACAAGGCATCAAATCGGCGTTCGCCGACCTCACCTCGGTGTTCACCGAGAACTCGAACCTGCTGCGGGCCGTCGGCGCGAACTACGACGAGGCGAGCGCCGAGAACCGGAACGTCTCCAGCGCCAAGGCCGCCGCGAAGTACGTCAAGGACACCCAGGGCGGCATGCCGCAGGCGCAGGCCATGAACCAGCTGATCGCCTACGTGGAGCACCGGCTCCGCAAGGACCGGCTGCCGGCCAGTCTCAAGTGGACGGCCAAGTTCACGAGCTAGGGCCGCTGCGAGGGCTTCGGGCCGCCGAGGCCCTGGTACATTTCCATGACGTCCGGCGAGAACGTCCTGCCGTAAACGAGGCCAAGGAAGACTTCGGCGACGAACTCGCGTGGCTTCTGTCCCGCGTAACCGCTGACCGTATCCGCCGCGCTCGCCTTGGCGCCGCTGGCGAACGATGTCGCGGTGAGATCGTGGAACATGCTGCGGTTCTGGTGGTAGTGCAGGAAATGGCCGAGTTCGTGCACCATCGTGCCGACGCCGGACGGGTCGAGCTGGGTGGACAGGTGCTGGTAGTCGGCGCCGTACTTGACGGCAAGCGGATTGTCCAGCAGTTCTGGGCTGGCCACGAGCGCGTCCGGCGGGATGTACTCGGCCCGGTTCACCTTGGTACCGGTCTCCCGCACCTGGTCGGGCGAGAGGACCAGGTTGCGGCCGTACCTTGGGAGGTACACGGTCAGCGGCGGCACGTCGAACTTGTTCTGCTGCACCAGTTCCACCGCTCTGACCAGCGAGGCCAGCCGCCGGTCGCGCTGGCTGTCGGTGCGGTCCCAGTGCACGGTGAGCCGGGTCGTGCCGACCGCGCGCGTCACCTGCTCGGTAGCGCCGGTCGCCATCGAACTCTGCTCCGTTGGCAGCGCGGGTTGGTTGCCCGCGGTGTCGAGATAGGACGCCAGCTCAGGGTAGATCGTTCGGCCGGTGACCTGGTTGACGTTATTGGCCATGATCTGCTGGACCTGGGCGGGGGTGACGCCGTTCGGGGTGACGCCGCCGATGATCGCCAGGTGGTCGCCCAACTGCCCTCGGGCGATCTCGTCGAGCATGTCCATCGACCGACCGGTCAGCCCGCCACGCGTGTCGCGGTCGGCGCTGAGGGCCTCGTGCAGCTTGTTGCCAGGGTCGAGCGCGTCGGTCCGCCTGGTTCGGGCCGCGAACCCGGCCATGTCCGGGTCGATCTTGCGGTACTTGTCGAGTTCGGCCTGTTGTCCCGCCCTGGTCGCCCTTCGTTGCGCGATTTCACCGACAGCGGCGTCGACCCGGGTCGCCAGGTCGTCGATGAAAGTGCCGCGCGAGCTCTGGCCGGTCTTGCTGTCCCGCCACGCCCGCACCGCCGTGCGAATCGCCACCAGTTGGGTCTCGTTGACGTCCAGGTCGCCGGGCGTCCGATTGCCTCCGGTCAGCCACGTGGTGATCGCCTTGTCGATCGCCCTGAGTTCGGCCGATCTGCGCTGGAAGGACACGTCCGTCTTGGTGAGCCAGTCGTCCACGTACGCGCGCAGTTCGGCGGCCGGCGGGACCGTGCCCTGGTTTCCGCCGGCCCGCTGGAGCACCAGCCGGCTGACGGCGGTGTTGCCGTGCGTCTGTTGCAACGCGGCGATGGGGTGCTGGCGGTGGGCGGAGGTCCGCTGCGCGGCGGCCGGGTCCTGCTGGTCGCGGTGCTGGTGGCGGTGCATCGGCGTACCTCACGTCGTCAGGAGCGTTTGAAGAACTCGACCTCGCCCAGCGCGATGGACCGGCCGGGACTCTGGTGGGCGGCGGCGACGATCACCAGGCGGATCGTGGTCACGTTGCTGATGCCCGTGTTGGTGGTCTGCGGGCCGGGTTTGTCGGCAAGGACGATCGGGAGCGTGGTGGTCGAGCCGTTCGACGTGGTGATGTCCAGCTGGACCTTCGTCGGCCGAGCCTCTTGGCCGAACGCGGTCGGGTCGGCCGACGCGCCAGGGGTGATCACCACGCCGAGCAGCCGGAACGGTTGGGGGAAGCCGAACTGGGCCCAGTCGCCGACCGACGGCGCACCCCAGTACTGGTTCGACACGCCGTCCACGGCCGCACCGACCGGATGCCCCGCGACGGCGGCGCTGCCGGTCACCTTGGTCGGGCTGATCGGCGCCGCCGTGCCCAGCTTGTCGAGCACGGTCTGCGTGAGGTTCCCGATGTACGGCGCCAGCACGACACCGGCGGCGACGAGTACCGCCAGCAGGCCGAGTGCCACAAGGCGGCGCGGCCACGGCGATCCGCCGGTCCGGTGGGCGCGGCGCCGGCGCGTCGGCGCTCGTCGTTGCGCCGCTTCGGTCAACGCCGTCCCGCACTGCCGGCAGAACTTGGCGCCCGCCCGGTTCACCGTCCCGCACTTCGGGCACTGCGGGCCGTCCTCCTCGGTCTCGGTCGCCTGCGACGCCCCGCGTGTGCGCGGCGGTGCCACCGGACGGGCCGGCGCGACGGCCGGTGGCTGTTCCGGAGCCTCCTGCGGCGATTCGATCTCCGGCTCGGCATCGTCGCCCGGCTTGAGCCAGGCCAGGTAGGTGCCGCAGTTGGCGCAGAACTCGTCGGTGTCCGCGACGGCAGCGCCGCAGTTGGTGCAGGTACGCAACGGTCAACCGCCTTCCTCGTCGGGTGGGCCGGGGAGTTCCTCGACCCGGCAGGTCAGGTGCGCGGGCCGGACCGCGTCGACCATGGCGGTCACCCGCGCGACGTCCACATCGGACCGGCCGGGCCACACCCGCACCACCACCTCGGTCACGGCGTCGCCGGGCAACGGCGTGTCCGGCGCCGACGACCAGGCGGCGCCGATGCCATCGGCGACCGAGGCGTGCACGCCGAGGCACAGCCACAGCCGTTCCACCAGCCCGCGCGCGGTGCCGGTCCAGTGGTGCAGGTCGATCGCGTTCCGCACGACCTGCCGCCGCAGGTCGTCCGACCAGTCGGTGTCCAGGTCGACCGCGACCCAGGAGCCGAGCCAGGCAAGGAAGTCCAGCGGCGTGAGCCGGGCGTCCAGGTAGGCCGGCAGGCTGTCCAATGTGGACATTATGGTGGCCAGCACGGTGTCCAGGCCGGCCGTGAACCGCTGCGCGAAGTCGTCGTCGGCGTACATCGCGGGCAGCAGCCCGCCCAACGGATGCCGGCTTGGCAGGCCGGGCACCGCGGCGCGGGTCACCTCGGCACCCCCGGTGCCACGGCCACCTGGTGCTGGTGCGAGAAGACCAGCGCGTTGGGCTCGAGGTCGACGCGTTCCACGATCGTGCCGCGCCTGCCGGTGATCGGGTCGGCCGGGAACAGCCGTACCTCCTCGACCAGCGCGACCCCGGGCACCCGTTGCAGCACCGAGAACACCTCGCCGAACTGCACGGCACGGCCGAACTCCCAGCCCGCGCCGGTCGGTCCGCCGCGCAACGGGTTGAGGTAGCGGTAGAGGGCATGCACGGCGTCCCGCTGCACACGATCGGCCAGCACGCCACCGGCCGCGACGAGCCGGGCGACGACCGTGATCCCCTGGTACCGCGGCGGTTCCACCACCAGGCGGGTGCCGATCAGCCTGCGTTCCGCGACACCTGCGGTGATGGCGGCCAGCAACGAGTCCGGTGGGATCAACTGCTCGAACCGCAACCGGTCCCCCTCGTCCGGAACGGCCTGCGGCACCACGAGTATCCGCACCGCGCCCGGCTCGGCACCGTCCCCGGCGGGCAGGCAGCGGATCCGCGCGGCGGACGGGCCAGCGATGCGGGCCAGGTGCTCGTAGTCGGTCGCGGTCACCGCCCGCTCCTGGACGCGGAGATCCAGCGGCGCGCGGAGTTTCGCCTCGGCGACCGTCTCGCCGTCCACTCCGCCGCCCGCCGCCTCGCCGTTGGTGACGCCCGCCACGTACGGTACGGAGCTGCGCAGCACGGAGATCGCCGCGCGCGGCACGTTGCCGGCCCGGCCACCGCCGGTGCGATACCGCGGAATCCGGATCTGTTCGCCCTTGCCCGGCACCGCGCCGCAGGACCGCAGCGTCCCGTCGGCCTCCCGGATCACCGGCGGGAACAGCAGTTCCCCGCTCGCCGCGTCCAGCACCACGTGCCGGTCGGTCGGCCCGGAGCGGCCGAAGTGCGCCACCACGGCCCAGTCCTGCCAGCCATCCTGCGCCGACACCTGCACGACGACCGGGTCGCCGTCGGTCAGCACCGGCACGCGCGGCACTCGCAACCGCTGCCCAGGCACGCCGTCCGCCGTCCCGATCGACACGTCGGTCATGGTCTCTGCGTGTTCGACGGTGGTGGTGCCGCCGATGGTGAACGCCTCCGCGACGCGCACCGTCGGTGTCTCCGAGTAGAACGGCACGCCCGGCACGTGTTCGGTGACGCGGCAACGGATCCAGCCGGCACGGATGCCGTTGACGACGGACAGCGCGTGCGACGCAGGGACGTGCAGGATGACCTCGCCGGGCCGGTTCAGGCCACCGGTGGTGTCCCGGTCGGTGACGCACGCGGTCCACGTCAGGCCGTCCCACGCCTCCCAGACCAGCGGCGGCTGGGTCGGGTCGACGCCGATCCCCTCGACCCGGCTGTCCAGCCGTACCGCGATCAGGCACCGGGGCACCGCCGCGGACAGGCCGAACAGCATGGCGTCACCGGGCGCCGGTGCGGCCTGGAAGCACGGGACGTCCCGGCGGGCGCGCAGGTCGGCGGTGCGTTCGACCTGCTCGCCGGACGCCGCGACGGTCACCAGCCGGTCCAGGCTGCACGGCACGATCGGCAGGTGGTCCACTGTCGCGAACACGACCGCCGCCCTCGTCTCGCCCGGCGCCGTGGCCACCTCGGTGCCGACCGGCAGCAGCACCGTCTCCTGCTGCGGCGCGGACAGCCGGAACGTGACATCCGCCCGCGCGGCCTCCGGCGGGAACAGCTTGACCCCCAACAGGTCCAGGAACGCAAGATAGTTCTTCTCCGGCACCCGGTTGAGCCGGTAGACGAGCTGGTCGACCATCTGCGCGAAGACCTCGATCAGCGTCACGCCGGGGTCGGACACGTTGTGGTCAGTCCACTCCGGACACCGCTGCTGCACGTAGCGCTTTGCCTCGTCGACCAGTTGCTGGAACCGGCGGTCGTCCAGGTTGGGGCTTGCGAGCACCATCAGGCATCGTCCCCATCGGACGGGATCGTGTAGAAGGGAAAGACCAGGTTCCTGCGGTCGTTGGTGGAACGGATCGCGTAGTACACGTCGATGTAGAGCAGGCCCTGCTCGACCGAGTCGAACGCGATCACCACGTCGGTCACCTCGATCCGGGGTTCCCAGCGCTCCAACGCGGTCCGCACCTCGTGCGCGATCCGGCCCGCCGTGCCGCCGTCGGTGCCCGCGAACACGTACTCGTGGATGCCGCAGCCGAATTCAGGCCGCATCGGCCGTTCGCCGGGCGCGGTGCCCAGCACCAGCCGGATCGCCTCCTGGATCTCCTCGTCCCGCTCGACCATGCCGATCCCGCCGGTCGGCCCGGTCCGCATCGGAAAGCCCCAACCCCGCCCGATGAACGGCGTACTCATCACGCGCCGCCGATCAACACGGTCAACGCGCCGGTCACGATCTCCGCCTGGCACACGGTCTGGCTGCCCATCGTGGCCGCCGGCAGGTTCGCGATCAGCACGACACCCCCGCCCACCCCGCCGAGCGACGGGATGACCAGGTTCGCCGGACCCAGTACGGCGTGTTCCGGGATCGGGCACACGTGCAGGCTCCCGACGACGGCGGCGGGCTGTCCGCCGATCAGCACGGTCGCCACCGTCGGCGCCGCTGGCGGCGGGATGGTGATCGTGCCGGCATGGGACGTCTCGTCCCCGGTGCGCGCGGCGGGTGGCATGTCGTTCTCCTTCTAGTTCAACCGGATGATCGGGGCCCGCACGCTCACCTCGGCCGTGCCGTTGATCGACACGGTGTCACCGCGCAGCGTCAGGTTGCCGGTCTTGGCCTCGACCGTGATGCCGGTCTCGGTGAGGGTGATCGTGTTCTCCCCGGCCTTGACCGTCACGTTGTGGTCGTGTTCGTCCAGCCGGATCTCGAACCGGCCGTCGCCGGTGGCCAGGTGCACACCCCGGTGGCCGTTCTGGACCTCGAGCAGTTCGAGGCGCTGCCCACTACGCGACACCAGCGACCACCGCTGTACCGCGCCGCTGGTCTCGTTCACCAGGTCGTCGGCGTGGTGCGACGGGTGGTCGACCCCGTTGTAGAGGCCGCCGAGCACGTACGGCGCGTCCAGTCGGCCCTGCTCGAACCCGACCAGCACCTCGTCGTGCATCTGGGGGCAGAACACGCCGCCGCCCCCGACACCACCGATCTGGACGGTGCGCACCCAGTCGGTCACGTACGTGTCGGACAGCCACGGGAACTCCAGCTTCACCCAGCCGCGCTGGGCTTGCCCCGCCTCCCGGACGTCGGTGACCTTCCCGATCGCCAGCCCCGGCATGCGCGGTCCTCGGGACGGCGCGTTGCCGCCCATCGCGAGGCCGGCCAGCGACCGGTCGGGCGACGAGCTGACCAGCACCGTCGTCCGGTAGCCGGCACGGTCGAGCACGTGGTGCGCCGCAGTGGCGGTGTACTTGCCCTGGAACGGCGAGTCGGGGATGCCAAGGGCCACCGGCACTCCCGCCCGCAACCGGGGCTCGCCCCAGACGACGGCCTCGATCTCGCCGGTACCGGCACTCACCGCGGCCGCCACCGACCTGGCGACGGCGGTGGTCTCGGCCGACGTGCGGTACGGCGTGCCGGCGACGACCAGCGTGGTGTCCGCGGCAGGCGGTGGCACCGGCTTCGTCGGTACCACCGTCCGGCTGGTGCCGACCGGCGTGTTCGTCACGAGCTTGGTCTTGGTGGCCACGTCCCAGCCGCGCACCTCGACGTTGTCCACGAGGTCGCCGCTGGTCAGCACCGCACGCAGGGCACGCAGATTGTCGTTGTACTGCAACACGTACGGGCTGTTCTTGGACGGAGTCGACGGCGCGGGGGCACCGGAAGCAGCGGCGGGCCGGAGCATCTCCAGTTCCCCGGTCTGGTTGTCCACCCGCAGTGTCACGCCGTGTTCCTCGGCGATGCCCAGCAGGAAGTCCCAGTCCGACACGTTGGCCTGGCTGAGTTGCGGATAGGTGATCGGCGCCGTCTCGATCCGGCCGGTCGGCAGCCCGGCGGACTTGGCCACGTCGCGCACGATGTCCGCGGCGGTCCTGCCGTTGAAAACCTTGACCTTGCGGCCCCGGAACAGCTTGTACGCCGGGCTCTGCGCCCGTACCACGGTGAACGTGCCGGTCATGGTCTCCAGGTCCAGTTCGAGGGCGGTCACCTCGCCCGCGAACAGCGGCTGCTCGTCCCGCACGGTGCGCACGGCGACGGTCAACTTCACGCCGATGGTGATTCCGGTCCTGGCCAGGAACTGGTGGTCGCCGTCGCGGAAGGTCAGCGTGGCCACGTCGGGCAGGCCCACGTTCTGGTCGACCACGCACGATTCGAGCAGCCCGGCCCATTCGTCGGGCAGCGCGTTCGGTGCGGCGATGATCGCCTCGGCGGCGAACGCCCTGTCACCACCCGCCGCGGTCATCGGTCGCCGTCCGGCTCGGCCGACGTGGTGGCCGGGACGAGCAGGTCGGTGCCCGGCGGCAGTTCCATCGGGTCGTCGATGTCGTTGGCCGCGGCGATCACCCGCCACGCGGTCGCGTCGCCGTACTCGCGCCACGCCAACTGCGGCAGGCTGTCCCCGGCCACCACGCGGTGCGTGCGGCGTGTCTCGCGCGAACCGGACGTGGGATTCTGGCCGGCCGGACCGGTCGCGGCCTCCTCGAGGCTGAGCGTGCACGTCGCGCGCAGCGGCTTACCGTCCACATCGAACAGTGCGTAGTCCACCGTGAGGTTGGTCAGCACCGCGTTGAACGCGGTGGTCCGCGCGGTACCCCACTCGAACCGGACCCACGGGCTGGCCGGCTTGTGCGCCGCGAGACTGCTCGGCGTCGGCACGCACGCGACCATGAGTTTCTGAACTCCCTGTTCGACCGAGTTGTCGTGGGTGCCCGTGGCGTCCAGGAACACGTCGACGGACAGCGACCGCGGCCCGCTGCCGAGGAACTCCGGCAACGCGGACTCGGCCGCCGTGCGGGCCGGGGTGCGCTGCCACGCGACGGATTTCGTCAGCGACAGCCGGTTCGGGTTGAACTGGAACGCGACCGTGGCGAGCACGCCACCCGGGCCGGCGCCCACCGAGGCAGGCGGTTCCATGATCCGCAGCCGCGCCCTGGCCAGGCCGGTGTTGGACATCGACGATGCCACTTCGGTTCCCTTCTCACGAAGCCATCAGGCCCTGGTGCCCGATCTCCAGCGTTTCCACGGCGGCCTGCGGATCGGCCGGGTCGAACGACGGTCCCTGCCACCGCACCGGCACGATGCCGAGCACCTGCCACCGGGCGATCGGCGAGAGATCGGGCTCCAGCGCGACGATCTCGCCGTCCTGCGGCTCGACCCGTCGGATGATCTTGTTGATCCAGTTCGCGACCTTGATGGTGTCGGCGGTGACCGGCCTGGTCAGCGTGATGTTGGTCCACGAGATCCGGGTCGGCAGCTGCCATGCGAAGGCGTTGTTGCCACCCTCGACGTGCTCCTCCATCTCGATCTGCGCGCCGATTCCGCTGCACGAGTGGAAGTTGCCCAACGAGTTCCCTGCGATGGTCAACTGGAAGAACGTGGTGGTCGCGAACACACTGGCGGTCATGGAAGTTCCTCGCTAGTAACGTCGCTGGTGGTCCTGCCCGACACCGGCCCGTTCCCGGCCGCGCCGCAGGTCGGCTCGCAACAGGCGACTGATCGGCTCGAACAACTGCCGGGCGAGCCGGTCCATTTCAACCCCGGCCAACGGATCCGGCTTCGGCGGCTTGGTTGCCTTCTCCAGCGGTGGCGTGCCGGTCGGCCGGCCCAACGCGGGCGGCGCGGACACCGACCGCGGTCGGGCCGGCGGTCCGGCGACGGGCCCCGCGCGCTGCACCCGGGTCACCGGCAGCGCCGACGGTCGCCCCGCCCCCATCGCGACGACGTCGACACCCTGACCCGGCCCACCGGTCGGCGGCGCCGTCGGGCGCACAACGGGTCTTGACCGGCTGTCCGGTGGCCGCCACACGGCCGGTGCCACCCGGTTCGACGGAGCGGCGTTCGGCGTCACGACCGGCCGAGCCAACCGCTGCGCGCTCAACAACGGCTTGACGCGATACGACGGCACACCCGGCACCGAACCGACACCGACCGCCGGAGCCAGCCGCGTCACCGGTCGCGGTGCCAGTACCGATCGCTGGGCCACCGGCAGCCGCGCCGGCCGACCGTCCGCAACCGCGGAGCCGGCCCGCGAAGCACCGACAGCGGGCGAACCGGCGGCGTTCGAACTCGAAGGGGGCGAGGCGTCGGTAGTCGCCAAGCTCGTCGGCAGCGGGCCCGCGGAGCCGCGGGCAGCCTGGGAAACCGAACCCAACAGCGGCCGATTGTCGGACTCACCAGCCGGCGACCGTTCGCCGGATGACGGCGCTCCAGCGACAGCCCGGGAAACAGGCAACGGGACAGCAGCCGCCGACGACGACCGCCGGCTGGACGCACCGGCCACAGAACCGGCGGCCGGCGAACCGGGCACCGGTTGATCGCCGGACGACGAAACAGCCCGAGCAACGGGCAGCGTGCCGTCGACAGCCGAGCCGAGCAACGGCCGCCCGCCCGACCCCGAATCGGACCGCACCACATCCACAGCCGAAGCCGGCAACTGCATCGCACCGGCCGCCTTCTGCGCAGCAGACCGCTCGTCGGACGATGACCTACCGGCAACAGCCCGAGAAACCGGCAACGGGACAGCGGCCGCGGGACCCGGCACCGATTGCTCGCCGGACGACCCACCGGCATCGACCGGTGCGCCGGGCAGCGCTGCGGTCGAACCCAACAACGGCCGCCCGCCAGGCATTGACGCACCGGAAACAGATCCGGAATCTGGCCCCGCGGCAGTCGCGGAGCCGGCCACGGCCCTGCCACGAGACGCCGAGAGACCCGAACGGACCTCGGAATCGGAAGCCAATGGCCGCTCGCCGACGACAGACGCCCCCGAACCCGGTCGGGAATCCGACGACGACGGTCGCTCACTCGGGACCGGGGCACCGGCGACCGACCGGAAGACCGGCATGGGGACATCGGCGATGGGAGAACCGGACCGAACAGCTCCCATGACAGGGGCGCCCGGTATCAGCGGTGTGGTCGATGGCAGCACGGCAGTGGTGGGCATCGATGTCAGCGGTGTGGTCGACGGCAGCACGGCGGTGGTGGGCATCGATGTCAGTGGTTTGCCGATACCGGGCCGACTCGAGCGCCGTTGTACCGGCGACGTGGTCGGCTCGGCCGGCGGCCCGTCGGCGGGCGATGGGCCGTCGGCGGGCGACGGTCGGCTTGCCCGGTCCTCGGCGACACGCTGTACCACCGGCTGGCTCGGCCCCGGCCGAGGCCGGGCGGCAGCGGCCCGGCCATCGGCAGATCGGACTGTCGGCAGCGAGCGAACGGGGAGCGTCGTGACGCGGTCCCGCGTAGCACGAGCCACGACGGGCGCTGGTACGGGAGACGATGTCGGCTCTTCCGGTACCGCGTCAGGGGATCGCAGGAGCAGCAACGCGCCGCCACCCGGGCGTAGGGACGGGCCCGGTGTGCGGTACCGGACGATGCCGTGCACGGTCCCGACCGGGGCGGACGGGTTGACCGCGTGGCCGAGTGGCGTGCCGAATCTGGCGTCCTGCCAGGATGCCAGTCCGTCACGGAACGGAAGACCGGGGGCGACGCGGATGTCCCGCTGCACCGGCATGATCGGTGCGACCGAGCGCCAGCCGCCGTCCGGTGGCACGTCCGTCCACAGTCGAGGGACGGGGCGCCGGAACCGGTCGAGTATGCCCATCGGTCAGCCGCCTTCGTTCATCCGCGTGTTGATCCGGGCGATCTCCCTGACCCAGGACTGCCGCTCGTGGTGCGGCAGGTCCAGGATCTCCCCGGGCGGCCAGTGGAAGTGATATGCCACGTAGGCGATCTCCTCCCGCAACCGGCCTGCCGGGTACGTCACGATTCCCCCAGGCGGCTCCCGGCGAGATCGACCTCGAACGCGCTGCCGCAGGACGGGCAGGTGACCCCGGCCCTCGTGTGGCCCTCGCTGTTGATCCGCCGGTAGAAGTCCTGGAGAAACGCGATGTCGGTGGCGTACATCTGTTCCACCAGGCCGACATGGATGTCCGTGATCGTGCCGAGCCGGGTGATCACCTGGGACAGCAGCACGACGCCGAGGTAGGCCGGGTTCTCCTTGACCCGGATGTCGATCTGCGGCCGCAGTTCGTCGCGGGCGGTGGCAAGGCGCATCCGGCCGTTCCGGTGCGTGGTGCCGTGGTCGTCCACATAGCCGCGGGGCAGTTCGAAGTCGAACTCGGCGACGGCCGGGCCGGCCTTCGACGCACGGGGTGCCGCTGCCTGGGCGAGTTCGTCCAGGTCGGCCATGTTCAGCGTACGACGCCTCATTGGACCTGGATCTCTTCGAAGGTGATGGTGACCTGCTCGGTGGCGGCGGCGGTGTCGCCCGCCTTCAGCGACGGACCCTCCCATTTGGACGCCCACGCGTTCATCAGCTGGACCCGCCGGACAGTATTGCCCTCGGTGTCCATGAACTCGATGGTCAGGTTCTGCCGTGCCGCCGTGACGGCCCCCTGGTTCAGCGTCTGGTTGATCCACTCGGAGAGCGCGGTGCTCTTGTCGAAGCCGCGCGTGAGCGTCACCTCACCGCCCTTGAACCCGCCGGGCTGCTTCTTGACGAACGGCTGGCCGGTGCTGGTGACACCGGGGACGTCGACCACGGACTGGTCAACGACCAGCCCGCTGATCTCCTGGACGGACTCGACGGTCACCCCGCCGAGCTCCACGCCGAACCGGTGGGTGGCGAGCGCGTCGCCGCCTGCTGGTGATGTCATCCGGATCTATCCCCTCACTCGCTGACGAGGCTGGTGCTGTCGGAGAACTGGGCCAACTGGAACACCACGAACTCGGCGGGCCGTACCGGCGCCACCCCGATCTCGCAGATGACCTGGCCGATGTCGATGGAGTCCTGCGGGTTGTTGTCGCGGTCGCACTTGACGTAGAACGCCTCGTCGAAGTTGCGGCCGAACAACGCGCCGCGCCGCCACTGTTCGGTGAGGAATCCGGTGACGTTGCGGCGGATGCTGGCCCACAGCCGGTCGTCGTTGGGCTCGAACACCACCCACTGGGTGCCGGCCAGGATCGACTCCTCGAGGAAGTTGAACAGCCGGCGCACGTTGAGGTAGCGCCACGCGGGATCGGACGAGAGGGTGCGGGCGCCCCAGATCCGGATGCCGCGGCCGGGGAACGCGCGGACGCAGTTGACGCCGATCGGGTTGAGCAGGTCCTGCTCGCCCTTGCTGAGGTTGATCTGGAGGTCGATGGCGCCCCGGATCACCTCGTTGGCCGGCGCCTTGTGCACGCCGCGGTCGGCGTCGCTGCGCGCCCACACCCCGGCCACGTGCCCGCTCGGCGGCACCTGGACGGCACGGCCGGTGGCCGGGTCGAACACCTTGATCCACGGGTAGTACAGCGTGGCGTACTTGGAGTCGTAACCCGCCTCGTCCTGCCGCCACCGCCGGATCTGCTGCGCGTTGAGTGCGGGCGGCGGATCGAGGATCGCCATCCGGTCGCCCATCTGCTCGCAGTGCGAGATCATCGCGAGCTGGACGGTCTTGACACCCTCCGCGTCGAGCACGCCGCGCTGGTAGGCGCTCATCAGGTCCGGCACCGCGACCATGGTGATCTCGTCGATCGTCTCGAGGCCGCCGAATCCGGTGCGGGTGTCGACGTTGCCCACGTACTCGTTGCTGTCCACTGTGGCCGGTGTGGCGGTCTGCGCCGCCGCCGGTGGCACGGTGACCGACTGCTTGTCCGGCCGGGTCAGCGTGGTGCCGGCCAGTTCGCCGACCTCGATCAGCTTGGACCGTTCCCGAACCTGGTTGACCACGTACGAGCGGACGTTCCTGCGGGTCGACACGTCGAACGTCTCGGCGACCTCGCCGTTCTGCTTCACCAGCAGCCGGAACCGGTCCTCCGGCGGGTTCTCGCCGTCGACGTCGGTGACCTCGACCGAGATCTCGCCGGTCGCGGCCGGCAGCGCCGCGACCCGGAGCCCACCGAGCTCGACCGGCGGCGCGGTGGCCGCCGCGGCCTGGCCGCCGTTCGCCCCGCCGATGCGGACGATGTACGCCGTTCCGCCGCCGTTGGCGAAGTAGCCGTAGACGGCGTGCGGCAGGTGGTGGCCGTCGACGAAACCGCCGAACAGTTGGACGTACTGGTTCCAGTTGGCGACGAGGGTGGGCTCGTGGAACGGGCCGCGCTCGGCGAACCCGACGAAGGCGGCCACTGCGGTGCCCACCCCCTCGATCGGCCGCGACCCGGACTGGATCTCCTCGACGTAGACGCCCGGGGAGAGATACGACGGCATACCCGCTCCTTCGTGCCACTGTCAGTGTTGCCTCTGTACGGCTAAGTTTCGCCGGATCGCCTGCCGCGCAACAGGTCTGCGCGTACCCGCGGCGAGGGCACCGTCGTTGCCCTACCGGGCGAACTCGTGCTCCAGCACGAGACGGCCGAGCTTCACGTACTCCTGGCGCACGGCGGCGACCAGGTCGGCCATGGTGACCGCGCGATCGTCCGCGGCGGCGCGATACGCGGCGGTCACCGCGCACGCCCGGATCGAGCCGCCGGTCAGTTCGAACTTCGTGGCGCAGAAGGCCAGGTCCAGGTCGGGCGCCCTTGGCAGTTCGGTGCCGAGGCAGCGGTCCCACAGCGCGAGCCGCTGGTCGGCTTCGGGCAGCGGGAAGTCGGCGATCACGTCGAGCCTGCGGGTGAACGCGTCGTCCAGGTTGGCCCGCAGGTTGGTGGTGAGTATCGCGATGCCGTCGAAGGATTCCATGCGCTGCAGCAGGAACGCGGACTCCAGGTTGGCGTAGCGGTCGTGCGCGTCGGTGACGGCGGAGCGTTTGCCGAAGATCGCGTCTGCCTCGTCGAACAGCAGCACACCATGCACGTCGACGGCCTCCGCGAAGATCCGTTCCAGGTTCTTCTCTGTCTCGCCGACGTACTTGTCGACCACCGTGGACAGGTCCACGACGTACAGATCCAGCCCGAGTTCCGCGGCGACCACCTCGCTCGCCATCGTCTTGCCGGTGCCGGACTCGCCCGCGAACAACGCGGTGACACCGCGCCCCCGGCCACCGCCCGGCCGCATCCGCCACCGGCCGAGCACCTGATCGCGATGCCGGGCCCGAACGGCCAGCTCGACCAGTCGCGCACGAACCCGTTCGGGCAGCACGAGATCGTCCCAACCGACCTCGGGCACGACCCGACGCGCCAGCCGGGCCAACCCGGCGCCGTTCTGCGCCAACACGCCAGCGCGAACGTCGTCCGCGTCCACTCCGCGCCCGGCCAGCAGCGCCCGGTGCGTGGCGACGTGGGCGGCCCGGCGGATCTGGTCGCGGCCCAGCCGGTGGTGCGCGAGGCCCGCCGTGAGATCGGCCGCCGGCGCACCCAGCGCGTCCGCCCAGTCTGCTGCCTGGCGGTCCGGGTCGGCGGGCACGGTCAGCGGTACGGGTGTGCGGTCGCCCCAGTGCGGATCCCAGTGGCCGTTGCCGTGCAGGACGAGCGGCACGTCTGGTGTGCGGGCGATGAGATCGCGCAACACTGTGCCCGGCAATGAATCGACAGGGCCGAACACGAGGCCGGCACCGCGCAGCCGGGCTTCCCGCACCAGGGTCGGGACCTGCGGGTCCGCGGCGAAGCGCGGCGCGTCCACGACCAGCCCGGCACGGCCTGCCGCGGCGAGCACGGGCAGCGCCCAGCCGCTCGCGTCCCGATGACCCCGCAGGTACAGCAGGCGCGCGCCGGCCGCCACCGCGATGCCGACCCGCGCGGCGGCGGCATCGAACGGTGCCTTGCCGACGTGGTAACTTCCGGTGAGGGCCGGGTCAAGTTCGTTGTCCCCCAACAGGTGTGCCACCACCCGGTCGGGCACGCGCAGCGGCCGCGACAGCGCGGGGCCATCTTCGTCCAGCACCTCGATCAGTCCGCCGGACACCAGGGGCGCGCCGGGGGCCAGCCGGAACCGGCCGGGGCCCGCGGCCGGCAGTCCGGACAGGGACAGCGCGAGGCCGACCGTCGCACGGCGCCGGGTCACGTCGTCGTTGAGGTAGCCGTAGAGGCGCTCGAACCTGGGGTCGATCTCCGGAGCCAGTGCCACCAGCAGGAACCGGACGTCGAGCGCGGTGAGGCGGAAGTTCGCGGCGAGCGCGGCAAGCGCTTCCTGGGACGGCGGGGTTCCGCTGTCCGGTTCCGTTTCGAGGATCCCGGCCACCATGTCCGCCGTGAGGTACAGGCCGCGGAACGGGTCGTCCGGTGTGGGATCGGTGGCCCGCCGTGACGCCACGGCACGCCGGACCGCGGCGTCCACATCGGACAGGGTCGCGGTCACGATTCGGTCGCCCGCCGCCTGCGCCGCGCGGCCACATCGGGCGGTGGGCGGTGCGCGGCGAAGCCGACGCCCTGCGCCGAGGTGCCCGCGTAGCGCAGGTGCCGGTCGTCGTCGGTGCGCACCCCAGGGGTGTTGGTCCGGAGCACGACGCCGTCGGTGACGACCGGCGGAGCGGCCTTCCTCGGCCCGGCCAGCGGCGCGGTCACCTTCAGGTCGATCGCGGGCTTCAGCTCACCGCCCAGCGCCGACCAGATGTCGGTCGCGGCCCTGCCGTCGGACACCGGGCCTGCCGTCGCGATGGGCACGGCGAGGCCCAGTTCGGCCAGCGTGCCGGTCAGCCACTGCGGCGCGACGCTCTCGGTGCTGGTAAGCACCGCCAGCGCCTCG
>CAVPCF010000035.1:0-18017 GCA_963702275.1 Candidatus Melainabacteria bacterium | reverse complement strand
GCAAAGGGTTACACTTAGCCCCCCCCCCCCCTCCCCCGCCGAGCTTAGCCGCGCACTCCAGATGCGCAGCCGGCGCAGCGGAAATTTTGCTTTCGCCTCCAGGACTTTGGGAATGACGATGGTGCGCAGTGCATCGAGCTGGGCCTGGGTGGCCAGTAGTCGCGGTGTGGGAATCGGTAGCTGTGCCACGAAGTCCAGCGCGCGTGCCTCGTGGTCGGCGATGCCGGGGTCGTCGACGGGGGTTTCTGGGCGGACGTAACGGCGTAGCACCATGCGTTCGCCGGCGACCGTGACCAGGTGCACCGACGACGACGTGCCACCGCGCAGCGCGCGGACGGCCTCGATCGGGCCGCCGACCACCGACTCGACCCACGCCAGCGCGGCCGCGGGCGGACGGGAACGCAACAGACGGCGGGTGGCCGCGTCCTCGTTGAAACCGTGCGGCGGCCGGCTCATCCGAGCACGCCCAGCAGCCGCAACCGTTGCACGGCAACCAGTCGCGACGGGATATCGGCGGCGCCGGCCGCCCACTCGCGCCACGTCGGCCACCGGTCCCGGTCGTACGGCTCGTCGCCGAAGTCGGCCGCGTCGACGATCAGGTCACGGGTGGCCGCCAGCCGGGACCGGTCGGCAAGGCCCGGCCACGGCAGGTACTCCACCGTCCAGGCGAGTCGCCGGGTGCCACCTGCGGAGGCGTGCAGCAGGTGCACGTCGAAGGCGATCACGTCGCCCGGTTCGGTTTCCAGCGCGACGTAGGGCACCGGCCAGCCGGGAAAGCCCTGCGTGGCCGGGTCGGCGCCCTGATAAGTGCGCAGCCGGGCCGCGTAACCGCGGTCGTGCGAGCCGGGGAGCACGCGCAGGGCGCCGTCGGTCTCGGTACGCGGCTGGAGGTGGGCGAGGTACTTCACGCCGCCGATGTCCGGGCCCTGGTCGGTGTGCCAGCCGGCGTTGCTGGTGAAGCAGGTCGCGGTCGGCGGTGTCGGGACAACCGGAGTGCCGAGCAGGTCGGCGGCGCCCTGGTAGAGCCGGGGATCGTCGGCGAGCAGCGCCTGGGACAGCGGTGCGCTGTCCGCCGTCAGCGGCAGGTAGTCGCCGCGGATGCCGCCGGTGTGGTCGGGATCGGTATCGGTGCCGAGGCCGCCGAACGCCGCCGTGAGCGACGTGGTGACCTCCTCGGTCAACGCGGCGGTCTCCCGCTGGTCGAGCAGGCCGCGCAGTACGACGAAACCGAACGCGCGGAAGTGTGCGATCTGATCTTGGCCGAACACGTGTTCTCCTTCTGGACTGGATGCGGTCGTGGACGCGAATCCAGTGCGAAGGCGGTGCTCTGGCCGTTCAACGTCAATAGAAACCGGTGCGCATGTCGTGACTGTACCGGGTCGTTGTGCGATGGTCGCGGATCGCGCATAGTCGATCCTGTGACGACACTCGGACTGCCCGACGGGCGACGCCTTGACATCGAGATCTCCGGACCGGAGGGCGCGCTGCCGCTGGTCTTCCACCACGGCACGCCGGGCTCGGTCAAGCGGTTCGGGGTGGTCGAGCGGGCCGCGCACGAGCGTGGCCTGCGGCTGGTGACGTTCTCCCGGCCCGGCTACGGCGACTCCACCCGGCTACCGGGCCGTTCGGTCGCCGACGTGGCCGGGGACGTGGCCGCGGTGCTCGACCAGCTCGACGCGCCGCGCTGCCTGGTGGCCGGTTGGTCCGGCGGCGGGCCGCACGCGCTGGCCACGGCCGTGCTGCTGCCCGACCGGGTGGCCGCCGCGCTGGTCATCGCGGGTGTCGCGCCGTGGGACGCGGACGGGCTGGACTTCCTCGCCGGGATGGGCGAGCAGAACGTCGACGAGTTCGGGTTGGCGGTGCGCGGCGAGGCCGCGATCCGCCCCGGACTCGAGGTCGAGGCGGTGGCGATGCGGCAGGCGACCGTGGCCGATCTGGTGAAGGGCATGGAGACCCTGCTGCCCGACGTCGACCGCGCGGTGCTGACCGACGAGTACGGCGCCGACCTGGCGGCCAACTTCGCCGAGGCCCTCCGCCTGAGTGTGGACGGCTGGCTCGACGACGACCTGGCCTTCGTGCGGCCGTGGGGTTTCTCGTTGGCAGACATCTCGGTGCCCACGTTCGTGTGGCAGGGCAGCGAGGACCTGATGGTGCCGTTCACGCACGGTCAGTGGCTCGCCGGCCACATCCCGGGCGTGACGGCACATCTGGAATCCGGCGAGGGCCACCTGTCGATCGGTGTCGGCGCGATGGGCGCGATGCTCGACGAACTCGCCGCGGCCGTCAAGCCCCGATGAGCTGGTCGAACAGCGACCGGTAGCTGCGCAACGCCTGCCGCAGGTCCTCGGTCTCATGGCCGTCGCCCGCGGACAGCGCGGTCCGGCGGTCGGCCAGCCGGCTGGTGAACTCGTCCACGACCTGCTCGAGCAGCTTGTCCGCATCGCGCACCGCGCTGCGCGGGTCGTCCACGAAGCCGGCCTGGACGGCACGCCATTCGTCGCGGTACCGCGCGACGTCGTCGGCCGGGAACAGCGTGGTTTCACTGTCCATTGTGTTCTGGCCGGCTGGGTTCTTATTGGTTTCTAACAGTTCCGGTGCGGAATCGGTGCGGCCGATCGCGGTGGTGACACGGTTGGTGTCCGCCACTGCCACTTCGGGGGCTTCTGTTGTGGTGTCGACGTGTTCGTCGGCCGGCCGGTTGTTCATGGGCGTCTCGGCGTCGGTGTCGTGGTGGGTCATGGTGATTCCCTTCTCAGGTACGGCTGTCGTGCAGTTCGCTCGTCTTGTCGCGGCCGAGCACGGCTTCGAAGACGGACCGGTAGTCCAGCAGCGCCCGGCGCAGGTCGTCGGTGGAGTGGTCGCCGTCGGTTCGACCGTGCGCGTTGCGGTAGCGGTCGACGACGTCCGCGTGGTCCACCGAAAGGTCGTCGGCCTGCTGGTCGAACTCGTCCGTCGGGTAGCCGCGTGCGGCGAGCAGCGCGGTGATCAGGCGGTCGGCCTCGGCGACGGCGGCTGCGGGCGAGTCGACGAACCGCTCCTGCACGCGCAGCCACTCCGTCCCGTAGGTGCGACGGGACTCGGCCGACAGCGGGTGGAGGTCGAACTTCGCGTGGCGCTCTTCCCGCTGCGCCAGTTCACGTTCGGCTTCCTTGCGGTCGTCGGTCCTGCGCAGCGTTCGGTCGTACTCGCTGCCGAACCTGCTGCGCAGCCTGCGGTGCCGCGACCGTCCGAAGAACAGTGCGGCGGCCAGGGCGACCACCACGACCACAACGACAATCACGACGATCGCACTCGTGGACATTGTGTACCTCCTGGTAGTCCATCCACGGTTGGGTGACACCCGGTTTCCCCCGGATCGGTGAAGTGAAACGGTTTCCGGCTGTCCGCCGGCAGGCCCGATTCCGCCGAACGGCCTACCATGATTGGCATGTCGACCGACGGGGTACCCCACGTCGGCTAGTGACGCGCGGTACTGGAGGCCGACGATGAACGTGCAGGCAACGGAACTGGAAGGCCGCCCGGACGCCGGTCGGCTGTGGGCAGGCGGGGGCGCGACGGCGGTCGTGGCCGCACTCGCGGCACTCGTCGGCATCCTGATCGCCAGAGGGCTCGCCCACGTCGCGATCCTGGCGCCGCAGGGGGCGGGTGCCTGGGGCACCGCGAGCACCACCGCCTACGTGATCCTCTCGGCGGTGGCCGCGCTGATCGCGACCGGGCTGCTGCACTTCCTGATGGTGACGACCCCGAGGGCGACGCTGTTCTTCGGCTGGATCATGGGTTTGCTGGTCGTGATCGCGATGGTGATCCCGCTGAGCCTGGTCGTGAACATGGACGACAAGATCGCCACTGCCCTGCTGAACCTGTTGATCGGCCTGGCCATCACGATTCCCCTGGTCAACATCTCGTACATCACGCGCGCCGACCGCGCGCGCCCGGTCACCAGGACGGGTGATGTTCCGCCGCCGACGCGGCAGTGGGATGTTTGACGGTGGCTCGGCCGGGGCAACCCTCCAACATGGACAACATGGACAAGAAGATCGACAACAAGGCAGAAGAACTCCGCGGCAAGGCAAAGGAAGGCGTCGGCCGCGTCACGGACGACGAGGAGCTGGCCAACGAGGGCCGGGCCGACCAGGTCAAGGGCAAGGTCAAGCAGGCAGGCGAGAAGGTCAAGGACATCTTCCGCGACTGACTGTCCTATAGGGACCTTAGCGACCCCGCAGACGGCCACGAAGGCCGTCTGCGGGGTCGTTGCTCGACGAAGGTCAGGTGCTGCAACAGTTCCAGCGGCGTCCAGCCGGAACGGAGCCGACTGTGCCGCAGTTCCGCCGCCGGCAGGGCCTCGATCTTGTCGATGAGCTTGTCGCGGAAGTAGTCGAGGTAGCGCAGGAACACCTCGGCGCTGGCGGCGGCGGGTTCGGTCGGCTCGGGGAAGGCGGTCACGACCGCGGGAGCCTACCGTCGTGGGATTTACCGGTGGGTGCCGATTCCGTCGGCCACGGGACGCGGCACGCGTCGCCGGAACCGAAGCCCTGGTCGGTGATGCCGAGTGCCGAGTTCGACCTGGAGCGCATGTTCTCCAGGCCGATCTCGTAGGTCAGCTCGACGACGCCGGCCCGGCCGAAGCGGCGGGTCAGGTCGGCGACCTGCTCGTCGGTGACCGTCAGTTGGGCGCCGCTCATCGCGTCGGCGTAGGCGATCGCGGCGCGTTCGTCGTCGGTGTACAGCGGCGCGGTGGCGTAGTCGCCGATCTGCTTGAGCCGCTCGACGTCCAGGCCCTTCAACCGGTGCAGCATGGTGCCGAAGTCGACGCACCACGAGCAGCCGATCGTCCACGCCACCCGATACACCGCGAGGTCGCGCACGTTCGCCGGCAACACTTTCGCGGCACGGTCCACCGCGTACTCGTGCAGGGCGCTGGCAAGGAACAGCTTCCGGTGGTTCGCCGTCACCGCGAAGGGTTCCGGCACCTCGCCGAAGCGGCGCTTCGCGTACCAGTAGCTGAGCTTGACCAGCAGGCCTGCCCGATCGGGGGTCACGGCCGGAACACGGGTCGTTGCCGCCATGATCGATCTCCTTGTCCGTCGTGGTTCGTCACCACCTAGACGGGTCACGGCGTCCGATGTGACACGTAGGCTCGGCGGGTGCTCACCGAGATCGACGTCGCCGTCAAGGACGGCCGCACGCTGCGCGTCCACGATACGGGCGCGGCGGCCGCGCTGACCGTGTTCTGGCACCACGGCAGCCCGCAGACCGGTCTGCCGCCGGACCCGCTGCTGGACACGCCGGGCATCCGCTGGGTCGGCTACGACCGGCCCGCGTACGGCGGATCGACGCGGCTGCCAGGGCGCGACGTCGCGTCGGCCGCCGCCGACGTGGCCGCCATCGCGGACGCCCTTGGCGTCGAACGGTTCGCGGTGGTCGGCTCGTCCGGGGGCGGGCCGCCCGCGCTGGCGTGCGCCGCGCTGCTGCCCGAGCGCGTCGTGGCCGTCGTGAGCATCGCGGGGATCGCGCCGTTCGACGCGGACGGCCTCGACTGGTACGCCGGCATGGGTTCGACCGGCGCGGCGGAACTCCGCGCCGCCGTTGCGGGCCGGGAAGCCCTGCGCGCCCATCTCGCCGCGCACCGGGACGCGGAACCCGACGTCTTCACCACCGCGGACCTGGACATGTTGACCGGGCCGTACGGACCGTGGCTGATCACCACGTCCACGCAGGGCAGGGCGAACGGGGACGACGGGTTCCTCGACGACGACCGGGGCTCCGTGACGCCGTGGGGCTTCGACCCGGCGGACATCGTCGCGCCGACGCTGTTCCTGCACGGCGACCAGGACCGCTGCGTGCCCATGGCGCACGGCCAGTGGCTCGCGGGCCGGATTCGCGGCGCGGAGTTCCAGGTGTGTCCCGGCGAAGGGCACCTGTCGATCTTCAACCACGGCCCTGTCGCGACGGCGTGGCTGCTCCGCCACGCCGGTTAGACCAGTTCCAGTACCAGCTTGCCGGTGTTCGCGCCGCGATACAGCATGTCCAGCGTCGCCGGGAAATCGTCGACGGTGCCCCGGACGACGTGCTCCCGCACGTGAATCCGCCCGTCCGCGAGCCAACCGGCGATCTCCCGCTCCGCCTCGCCGTACCGGGACGCGTAGTCGAACACCACGAACCCCTCCATCCTGGCACGGCGCACGATCAGCGTCAGGTAGTTGGACGGCCCCCGAACAGCGGTTTCGTTGTTGTACTGGCTGATCGCACCGCAGATGACGACCCTGGCGCGCAGCGCGAGGTTGGCCAGCGCCGCATCCAGGATCTCGCCGCCGACGTTGTCGAAGTAGACGTCGATGCCGTCCGGGGCGTGCGCGCGCAGCGCCTTCCTGACGTCGCCGGCGCGGTAGTCGATGGCCGCGTCGAAGCCGAGTTCGTCGGTCAACATGCCGCATTTGGCCTCGCCGCCGGCGATCCCGATCACCCTGGCGCCACGGATCTTCGCGATCTGGCCGGCCATCGTGCCAACGGCGCCGGCCGCCCCCGAGACCACCACGGTCTCGCCCGCCGCGAGCGCCCCGACGTCGAGCAGGCCGAAGTAGGCCGTCATGCCGGGCGAACCCAGCGCGCCGAGGTAGGTCGCGGGCGGCGCGGCGGCGGGATCGACCTTCCGCGCGCCCCTGCCGTTGCTGACCACGTACTCCTGCACCCCGAACGGGCCGACGACGAGGTCGCCGGGCTGGTAGTCGGGATGACGGGACGACGTCACCTCGACCACCGATGCGGCCCGCATGACCGCACCGAGCTGGACCGGCGGGAGGTAGGACGGCCGGTCGTCCAGCCAGCCCCGCATGGCCGGATCCAGCGAGATGACCCTGGTTCGACCAGCGAACTCGCCGTCATCCGGTGCGGCCGCGGCAGCGGTGACATGCGCCCAGTTGTCCGGTTTGACGGCACCGAACGGACGGGTGGCCAGCTGGATCTGGCGGTTGGTGGCGGTCATCAGCCCTCCTCGGGTCGAGCCGAGCGTACCAACCAGTCGGTATGCGCGCGACGAGGGCGGTGGTGGCCTCGATCACCGGCTCAGCCAGGTGCGGATCGGGCCCATTCCTCGTGCCGGTCGCGGGTTGTCGCCAGCACCATTTCACCGTCGATACGGGTCGCGGATCGAGCAATTCACTGGCGTATCGGAACAGGGCGAACAGCACAACAGGAGATGACACGGCAGTTGGTTACGACGAAGGTTGGGCTGGTGCGAACCGGAATCACCGGCGTGTCCGAGCGATCGGAGTCCTGATGTCGAGCATCGCTGGTGGAACCGCCGTCACATAATTCCCCGAACCTGATCCGGTCGAGCCGAGCCAACGTTTTCGGCCGGATCTCTCACAACAGCCCCGCGGTGGCGGCTACCGCGGGGCTGTTGTGCGGCATCAGGCGGTTGCGGCGGCGCTGGCACAGCAGCCCGACAACGAGCGTGATCACGCCACGATTTTTTCTCCAACAGTGTGTTTCGACGGATGCGAAACCTCCGCCGCGCCACTACGTTAACTCGCGGCCGCGGCGATCACCTTCTCGCACCTTGCGACGTCGACACCCCGCAGTTTACCGGTCGCCCGGCACCGGCCAACAGAACGAAATCCAGCGACGCGCAATGTGATGTCGTGCCGGCGCTCATTCCCCACGCAGTTCGGCGACAACGGTTTCGAGCGGCAGGTTCTGGGCCGCGGCCACGATCGCCGCGGCTCGAGGGCCCAGTGCGCGGTGTGCGGCGGCCACCGCCGCGGCGCGGTCGGCGATCTCGTCCTCGATCAGGATGGGGGCGCCGAGTCCGGTGCGTTCCCGTTCGGACACCGTGAGCAGGCGCAGGCCCCGCTCGGCCTCGCCCGCCGCGATGTCCAGGCACGCCAACGCGTCCAGGCTGTCCAGGACGCCGTCCGGGATGTCGACCGCCAGGTAGAGGGCGAGGCTGGCCATGGACAGTTGCCGGGACCGGGCGAAGTCGCCAGCCTGCCGCGCGATGATCGCCAGGTTGCCCGTTGCGGCCCCCTCGCCGCGCTGGTCCTTGATCTCCCGCCAGATCCCCAGTGCCTTGGTCAACGGTGGCACCGCGTCGTCGAGGTGACCCTGAATCCGGTGGATCAGGCCGATGTTGTTCAGCGCGGACCCGTAGCGGCGCAGGTCGCCGTCCTCCCCCGCCATGCGGCAGGCGTCCACGGCGTAGCGCATCGCCGCCGGATAGTCGCGCTGCGCGAGCGCGGTGACACACAGGCTGCCAAAGGCAATGGTGGCACCGGTTCGGTCGGCCAGCGCCTGGTACACCGCGAGGCACTCCTCGCCCAGCGCGCGGGCCTCGGCGAAGTCGCCGTTGTTGCGGGTCAGCGCGGCCGCCGCGCGCAACGCGGAGCCGCGCAACAGGGTCGGGGCCGGGTCGGCGGCGGCCAGCGCGCGGCGCAGCCAGTCGCGACCCTCGACCATCAGGCCGCGTGCCCACCAGTACCACCACAGTGGACTGGCGATCTCCAGCACGCACATCGGGTCGGCGCCATCGCCGAGACACCAGTCGATGGCCGCCCGCAGATTCGCCTCCTCGACACCGAGCTTGCGCATCCGGGCCACGTGATCGGGGCCGCCGAAGTGTTCCGCGGATTTGGCCAGGTCCGCGCACCAACGGGCATGCCGTCGGCGCACGTCGACCGCCTCGCCGGACTCGGCCAGCCGGCCTGCCGCGTATTCGCGGACCAGTTCGAGCATGCGGTAGCGCGTGCCGTCGGCGCGCTGGTCGGTGATCACGACGGACTGGTCGACGAGCCGGTCGAGCAGCGACTCGTCGCCGACGCGGGCCGCCGCGTCCCACTGGCAGCCGCCCGCGAACACCGACATGCGGCGGAACAGGGCCTGCTCGGCCGGTGCGAGCAGGTGGTAGCTCCAGTCGATCGCGGCACGCATCGTCTGGTGGCGCTCGGGTGTGGTGCGGGAGCGGCGGTCGGCCAGTGCGAGCGTGGTGCTGTTGCCGATGTGCGTGGCGAGTTCGGCCAGTGACCTGGTGCGCAACTGCGCCGCGACGAGTTCGATCGCCAGCGGCAGGCCGTCCAGCCAGCGGCACAGCCGGCCCGCGATGTCCGCGTTGCGCCCGTCGACGGTGAACCCGGGCCGGGCGGCCGCGCCACGGTCGGCCAGCAGGCGGACGGCGTCGGGCAGCGCGAGCCCCGCCAGCGGCCAGACGTGCTCGCCGGTGACGCCGAGCGGTTCGCGGCTGGTGGCCAGGATGCGCAGGCCGGCGCAGTGACCGAGCAGGTCGGCGGCGAGCGCGGCGCAGCCGTCGATGAGATGTTCGCAGTTGTCCAGCACCACGAGAGCGCGCCAGTCGCGCAGGTGCGCGGCGATGGTGCGGACGAGCGGCTCCTCGACCCGATGGCGCACCGACAGCGCGCTCGCCAGCCGGTCCGCGATCGACCCGTCGTCCGACGCGCTGGCCAGTTCGACCAGGTACACGCCGTCGGGATGGTCGATCGCGGTGTCCCTGGCCAGCTCCAGCGCGAGCCGGGTCTTGCCTGAGCCGCCGGGCCCGGTCACGGTGAGCAGCCGGGACCGGCCGAGCCGGTCGGCAAGCTGTTCCAGCAGGCCACGGCGGCCGACGAATCTGCTTGGTGGCACCGGAATCGTGGTCGGCGGGTCCAGCGTCGGGTCACGACGGTCGATGGCGGCGGCGAGCGCGGCGATGTCACCGCCCGGCGCCTGGGCGAGTTCCTCGTCAAGGCGCCTGCGCAGGTCCCGGTAGTGGGACTGGGCGTCGGCGGCCCGACCGCACCGGTACAGCGCGAGCAGGTACCGGCCGGCCAGTCGTTCCCGGAGCGGGTGCTCGGCGACCAGTCCGGCCAGTTCGGCCACGATCCGCGAGTGCCGGCCCAGTGTCAGCTCCGCGTCGAACCGGTCCTCCAGCGCGGAAAGGCGCAGTTCGGCCAGCCGCAGCCGGGCCGCTGCCACGTCAGAACCGGCCGGCACGTCCGCGTACGGCTCGCCGTCCCACAGTTCGGCGGCCGCGGCCAGTTCGGCGACCGCCCTGGCCGGGTGCTCCGCGAGGTGCTGCCGCGCCTGGCCGACCATGGCCTCGAACCGGCCAGCGTCCACGTCATCGGCGGTCGCGTCCAGGAAGTAGCCCGACGGCGCGGTGACCAGCCGGGCGCCCAGCACCTTGCGCAGCGCCGAGACGTGCATCTGCAGGCTGGCGGTCGCGGTGGCGGGCGGCTCGTCGCCCCAGACCTGGTCGATCAGATGGGTGACCGACACGGCCTGGCCGACCCGCGCCAGCAGCGCGCCGAGCAGCGCACGCGGCCGTGGCCCGCCGAGCCGGACGGCTTCGCCGTCGCGAAGGACCCGCAACGGGCCCAACACCCGGAAGTCCACGGTCTCCGCCACGCGTTAACCACCTTTGGCGAATCTTTGGCGAGCCCATCGACACTCTGATTGTTCGACCGGGGGGGACAACACGCCCGGACACCGCGGGGGGCGGCGTCCGGGCGTGTCCACCGCTGGTCACAAACCAGACAAAGGTTAAGGCACCAGCCGTAGTTGGGGGAAACCGGCATGGAGTCGCCACTGTCGGTGGTGGTCGCGGATCAGTCCGCAGCCCGCGCCGACCTGCTGGTCTGTCTCGCGGACGTCGACGGAATCACGGTCGTGGCCGAGGCGGCAACCGGGCACGACGCCGTCTGTCGGACACTGCTGCACCAGCCGGACGTGTTGGTCGTCGAGCCACGGATACCGGGATTCGACGAGACCACCATGATCAGGCACATCGTCCGGTCGGCGCACAAGGTCGCCGTCCTCGTCCGTACCGCGACCGAGGACGACGAGTCGGTGTGCCGGGCGATCCGGGCCGGCGCGCTCGGCTACATCCGCAAGGCCGCCGCGCCGGACGCCGTGGTGCGCGCGATCCGCTGCGTCGCGGCGGGCGACGCGATCCTGGGCCCGACGGTGGCCGCCCGGCTCGCCGAACTGCTGACCGGCAAACGGGACCTGCCGCCGCTGACCGCCAGGGAGCACGAGGTGCTCGACCTCGCCGCCGCCGGCCTGCCCACGTCCGCCATCGCGCGCCGCCTCGACCTGTCCACCAAGACGGTCCGCAACCACGTCTCGGCGATCATCGGCAAGCTCGACGTGGCCGGGCGCGCGGAGGCGATCGCGCTGGCTCGCCGGGCCGGTCTCGGCCACCTGGCCACCCGGTGACCATGGGGAAACCGGATCCGGCTCGTGCCAAGGTCCGGAATCCGGATTCGCCCGGCTGCCGCGATCGAGATCCTGCGTTCGCCAACGCGCTGCGGGCCGGCATCGCGGCGCCGGACCTGCGCGACCGGCCGCTGGCAGGGGCCGTCGACCAGTTCATGGAACAACACGGACGCCCTCGGCGATCTCACGCTCGCCCGAGCCGCGATTCGTTGAGGGAAGGAACAAATCTCATGGCAGTTCCTGGTGTGGTGTTGCGGCGGGTCGCCAAGCAGTTCGGCCGGCCCAGCGGCGTGTTCGGCCGGGTGGTCGTCGCCCGGATGCTCAACAAGGGCAACCAAGGCACGGTCACCGCGGCAGTGGACGCGCTGGCACCGGCTGCCGGCGCGGCCGTGGCCGACATCGGGTTCGGCGGCGGCATCGGCATCGGCCTGCTGCTGGATCGTGTCGGCCCGAACGGGCACGTGCACGGCGTGGACATCTCGCCGACGATGGTCGGCCGCGCGACCGCCCAGTTCGGCACCGACCGCCTCCGGTTGCACGTGGGCTCGGTGACCGCGCTACCGCTGGACACGGGGTCGGTCAACGGCGCGATCTGCGTCAACACGGTCTACTTCGTCGACGACCTGCCGACCGCGTTCGGCGAACTGGCCAGGGTGCTCGTGCCGGGCGGCCGGCTGGTGCTGGGCGTCGCGGATCCCACCTGGATGGCGCGGATGCCGTGGGCGCCGTACGGTTTTCGGCTGCGTCCGGTCGAGGCGCTGCTGGACGGCCTCACCACGGCCGGTTTGCGGCAGGTGGATCACAGTCGGGTGGGTACCGACGAGTTGGCGTTCCACCTGCTTGTCGTGCAGCGGCCGGTCTAGTCACGTCCGATAGGCTCGGTGGGACGTCGAACGGAGCCATCGTGGACACCTGGCAGCTCATCGAGACCGAACGGACCCGAACCGCGAACGCGTTCGCGGCGCTGGGTGGTGCGGATTGGGACGCACCGTCCCTATGCGACGGTTGGCGCAACCGGGACACGCTGGCGCACATGGTGGCAACGGCGGAGCTGTCCACCGGCGGCTTCCTCGGCGGCCTTGTCCGCAATGGATTCAACTTCAACCGCATGGTCGCGGGCGACGTGCGGCGGGTCGGCGCGGACGAGCCCGGCCAGTTGGTGAACCGGCTGCGGGCGTCGGCGCCCAGCCACAGCCACCCGCCGGGCCCGGTCGCGGCGATGCTGATGGAGGTCGTGGTGCACGGCGAGGACATCGCGTTCGCGCTGGGCAGGACCATCGACCACTCGCCGGAGGGACTGCGCGGCGCCGCCGACTTCGCGAAGAACGCGCAGCCGCTGGTCGGCTGCCGCAAGCGGATCGCAGGCCTGTCCCTGCACGCCACCGATGTCGACTGGTCGACCGGCACCGGCCCTGAGGTACGCGGCCCACTGGTGCCGCTGCTGCTGGCGATGTCCGGCCGCAAGGCGGTACTGGACTCACTGACCGGTGACGGCGTGGCCATCCTGCGCGAACGGGACTGACCGGTCACTTAGGTCCGACGTGGGCGGTGGGCGTGTTCCGCACGCCCGCCGCCATTTCGTCCGGTCCGTACTCGGCAAGATCCGGCGCCCGGTCGACGGTCCTCCCACCGTCGGCCGGGGCCCCACCAGCTCAGCTCAACGCACGAACAACGGCAGGATGACGACGAGGAGGCTGACGATCACATGGGTCTGCATGGTCCACACCTCCGTCCATCAACTGACGGCCCCCCATTCACGGAGAGCACGGACACCGCGGGCGAGGCCGGGACCTTCGCCGGCGAAGGCGATGCCGCCTGGTAGCCGACCACGATGCCGAGCACCATTCCGACAAGGACGCACCAGAATGCGATCCGGACCACGCTCGACACCGAACACAGCACAGTCGTCACCGCCCCTTTTCCGGTACTCGCCCGCATACCGAAAAGCATGAATCCGAACCCGATGGGCCGGCCAGTGGTTTCCTGTTTCGTACTCCGGCCGGACCTGGAAACACCCATGGACCCGTCTGGACAAGTTGACAAATCCGTGCCAAATCCAGGTACAAATCCGAACCACGGTGGCGAATCGGACCATGTCGACCGCGTGTCGCACTAGACTCGCGTCCGCGACGACGGATCTTGGTCGGGAGGTGTCACATGAACGACATCGTGGCCGAACTGGTCGAGGAAATGAAGGCACTGCGACGCGGCAGAGCCATTCTGGAAGGACGGATCGAGGATCGGATCGGGCGCGCATTGCGTGCGGCCTGCGGGATACCCCAGAGCGCGGGCTCGACCGAAATCCGGCGTGTTCTGTCCGCCCGGCTGACCGAACTCGCCGACCAACTCCCGGACGACCTGCGCAAAGCCGTGCTGGCCGCATTCGCGTTGCTGCCGGACACCCGGCAACGGTTCTACCAGGAACGCGTGCGGTGGGTCGCCAATCAACTCGAACGCGACGAGCGGACCGCGCAACGCCGGATCAACGAGGGCATCGTGCACCTCGCGGAACTGGCCGCCGCGAGCATCGGCAGCCTGGAGGGCAACGGCCATGGTGAACGCGGTCCGGCCTGGTACACCGAGAAGATCCGGGTGAGCCTGGTGCTGGACCAGCCGAACCCGGAGGCGTTCGAGTGGCGCCGGATCGTGTCCAACCGGGACGGCCTGACAGAGCTCGACCTGGCGTTCACGCTGACCGCCCCGCAGGCACTCGACGCGACGCACGCGGCCCGGCTGGGAATCTCGATGCTCTACGGCGGCACCCTGGTGACGAAGGAAATGGCGGCAACGCGCCGGTTCTCGTTCGCCGTCGTGCTGCCGAAGCCGCTGGGCCGTGGCGAGCACGCCGAGTTCGCGATGCGGTTCGTGGTGCCCGACGGCGAGGCCATGCAGCCGCACTACGTCTGCGTGCCGCGGGAACGCTGCGTGCTGTTCGACCTTCGGGTGCGCTTCGACCGCGACCGGCCGCCGCTCAAGGTGTGGCAGCTCAACAAGACCTTTCAGAGCGACATCGACGACCCCGGCGGCCAGGGCGGCAGCGTGGCCCTTGACGCGGCGGGCGAACTGCACCTGCGGTTCGAGGAACTGCACCCGGGCTTCGCTTATGGGGCGCGCTGGGACTCATGACATCGGCTCGCTCCGCTCGCGAGGCACAGGGCCGCCTTTTCGCAGTGTCTTCCCTGCGCTCCACTCCGCTCCGGGAAGACACTGCGGCGGCCCCGTGCCCAGACATTGGCTCGCTGCGCTCGTGGGGCACTGCGGCGGCCCGTGCCTAACGCTCTGCTAGATTGATCACCCCCTTGTATTCGGGACGCAGGGAGTGGCTCAGATGGCTGTTGCGGAGGACCGTGACCAGGTCGCGGTGGCGAAGGCGTTGCCGAGCCCGTGGGCCGAGTCCCGGATCGCGGTCGTCGTGCCGACCTACAACGAGGCGGCCAACCTGCCGATCCTGGCCGAACGGGTACTCGGCCTGCCGCTGCCCAACCTGCGCCTGGTCATCGCCGACGACAACTCACCCGACGGCACCGGCGCGCTCGCGGACGAGCTGGCGACCGGCGCGGGCGACGACCGGATGGTGGTGCTGCACCGGAAGGCCAAGGAGGGCATCGGCCGGGCGCACATCGCGGGCATGGTCGAGTCGATAGCGCGCGGCGCGGACTTCGTCGTGCAGATGGACGGCGACCTGTCCCACCAGCCCGAGACCATCCCGGAGATGCTCGGCACCATGCTGTCCACCGACGCCGGCCTGGTGATCGGCAGCCGGTACGTGCTCGGCGGTTCCCTGTCCGACCAGTGGGGGCTGCACCGCAGGCTGCTGTCGCGGGGCGGCAGCGCGTACGTGAACGCGATCATGCGGCTGGGCATCCGCGACACCACCGGCGGGTTCAAGCTGTGGCGGCGCGAGGTGCTCGAAGCGATCGACCTCGACCAGATCCGCAGCGACGGATTCAGCTTCCAGATCGAGATGAACCACCGCTGCAAGCAACTGGGCCACAAGATCGTGGAGATCCCGATCCACTTCGAGGAGCGCTACGCGGGCAGCAGCAAGATCAGCCTGCGCATCCAGCTCGAAGCGCTCAAACTGCCGTGGCAGTTGATGTTCGACAAAAAGTGATCAGGCGGTCACCGGCGTTTGGTCTTCGCGGGTAGCGACCGGGCGCAGGAGACGCCGCGAGCCACCCACGATTCGAGCTGGCCCTGCTCGTCCACGACCGCGCCGTCGACCCGCAGCCAGCCGCGCATCTCCCGGCCGCGCATCTCCATCGGCCGCACGTGCTCGTCGTCGACCAGGGTGTCCGTCTCGTCGGGATTCACCCGGACCAGCAGGCCGTTACCGGTGGCGGCCACCGACATGTTCCCGTTGATCAGAAACGCCAGGCCGCCGAACATCCGCTGTTCAACGACGCCGACCTCAGCGGCGACCAGTTCACGGATCCGCTCGGCCAGCTCAAGATCGTATGCCATGACCGGGATTATCTCCTGACAAATATGATTGACGCCAGTCCGATAATCGGAGATGATGCAGGCACACCGATCCCAGCAGCCGAGGAGTCACCATGGCGAGCATGTGGAAGCGAGGAGTACAGGGCCAATACCCTGGTACGCCGATCGCTGCCGTGTGCTTGTCGGACCTCCCCGGCCGACCGGAGCACGTGCGGCTGACCAGCACAGGTTCCCCACCGTGACGTCCTAGACGTCACGCCAGGGAGCCGCCCATCGGGGAACCGATCCGGGCGGCTTTCGCTATTTCGCGCACCCTAAATACCCGGGCGCACGGGAAAGCGACAGGTTTCCAAACTTCGGTGCGCACTATTCGTGATTCAAAAGCTCTCGTCGCCTTACGGCCAAGGCAGCTGCTCGTCGAGCGGACCATCGCGGGTTCGAGTCCCGCCGAGAGCGCGGTTCCCCCCTTGCGGACCATGGGGGAACCCTTCGGATGCGAGGGAGACGGCAACCCATCTGCTTCGGGAGCAGAGAAGACCGCGTTCGACTCGCGGGCATCCGACCAGAGCCACGCCACCGGGTGGATGACACCGAACGGTGCCCGTGACGATCCATACCAGACTCCAGGAGCGGGTTTACGCTCGCCGGATGACGGCCACGCGCACGGCAACGGTCGAGTTCACCGGGTCACGGCCCGCGATCGAGACCATCACCTGGGGCCAGCGCGCGATCTGGACCGCGATCGAACGGATCAGCCCGAACGACGCGTACTTCAACTTCGTGAAGACCCTGCCGCTGGCGAACACCGACGTGGACACGGTGCTCGCGGCACTCGGCATCGTCATCGGCCGGCACGAGGCACTGCACACCCGGTTCACCGTCGTGGACGGTGAACCCCACCAACAGGTGCACGACGGCGGCGAACTGGCCGTCGAGATCATCGAGGCCGACGACACCGACGAACTCGCGGCGGCCACCGGCGACCGCTACGCCGCCATCCCGTTCGACTACGAACAAGACTGGCCACTGCGGATCGCGATGCTCACCAACGACGGCGTGCCAAGCACACTGGTGCTGTGCTTCTGCCATCTGGCAACGGATTTCACCGGCAGCATGATCGTCCTGGCCGATCTGGCGACGGCGATCAGCGGTGCCGAACTGCCGGTGCGCACCGCGACCCAGCCGGTCGAGCTCGCGCGGCACCAACGGTCGCCTGCCGGTCGCCGCGCCGCGAAGGCCGCCGCCACCTACTGGGAACGTGCCTACCAACGCATTCCGGCGTCCATGTTCGACCACGAGCTCGACGCGCCGGAAGAGCCGCGCTTCCACCGGGCGTACCTGATCTCGCCGGCACTGAGCCAGGCCGTGGAACTGGTCGCGGAACGGCTCGGCACCAGCGGTTCCGCCGTGCTGAACGCGGCGTTCGCGGTGACCATCGGCGCGCTGACCGGGCACCGGACGTGCGCGCTGCTGACCATTACGAAGAACCGGTTCCTGGCGCGGACACGGGACATGGTCTCGCCACTGGCGCTGGAGGGCCTGCTCGTGGTGCCACTGGCCGACCTCGCCGACTTCGACGACGCCGTCCTGGCCACCGCGCGGGCGTCGCTACCGGCGTACCGCTACGCGCAGTACGACGAACTGGACCGCGACCGGATCGTCCGGGAGACCAGCGAACGCCGCGGCGAGTTCGTGCATCCGCTCTGCTGCCTCAACGACCTGCGCGACGACACGGCGACGGGCCTGCCGTTCGCCGGCACGCCGCTGCCGGAACTGGCCGCCCGATCGCTGATCGGCTGGGCGCCACCGCTGGACAAGGTCGACTGCCGGTTCTGCCTGCATCTCGCGGACGCGGACGAGGGGCTGGCGGTGCGGGTGACCGCGGACAGCGCCTACCTGCCGCGACGGCACGTGCTGGCGTTCCTGAAATCGGTGGACAACCTGGTCGTCACGGCCGCCGGTGGCCCGGTCCCGCTGGCCGACCTGCCGGCACCGCTGGCGCTGGTCAGCGGCTAGCGAACGCGGTCATTCGCCACCGCAGCGGCAGGCCGCCGCCGGCACCGATCAGCCGGCCTGCGTGTCCGGTCAGCACATCGATGCCGTCGGCGGGCGCGACCGGCACCCAGGGCTGGTCGGGCAGCGGCGCCCGGCACAGCACGGTGTCCTCGGTGTCGACCGCGTACAGCCGACCGTTCATCGAGGCGATCGCGACCAGTTGGGGATCGGGCAGTTTTGGATCGGCCGGGGGGCACCAGGTCCGGTCACCCGCCTGGTTCGCGGCCCACAGCCGACCGGCCCGGTCCACCGCGTACAGCCGGCCGTCCACGGCCGCGAGCGACCGGAGGTCCGGTGGGCACCTGTCGAGTTCG